>NZ_CP025096.1:3892500-4505292 GCF_002831565.1 Spirosoma pollinicola
AAGAAGGTACTAAAGCAGGCTGTCAGAGATAAAGTATTTATCAAAAGTCCGGCCATGGACGTGATGAACAAACGAACAAACGATAGTCTATTGAAAGACGTACTGACTATTGATGAACTGCAATTGCTAGCTAATACCTATTGTGGCAACGAAGAAGTAAAACGGGCTTTTCTATTCAGTTGCCAAACGGGTCTACGGTTTGTAGACATCAAAGCATTAAAATGGAAAAACGTTAGAAATGGAGCCTTATTCGTTGTTCAGGAAAAGACTGATCGAGATGTAACAATCAATCTCAACAAAACTGCTGTCAAGTTACTTGGAGAATCAGGTAATAGTGATGAGTTGGTGTTTACCCTGCCATCCCATAATGGTACGATTAAGGCTATTCGGTATTGGACGAAAAGGGCTAAAATAGATAAGCATATTACATTCCATTGTGCCCGACACTCATTTGGGACTAACTTAGCTATGTTCAATACTGATTTACTTACTATCAGTAGCTTGTTAGGACATTCCAATTTACGACATACGACTAAATACGTAAGGGTCGCAAAGGCTGTTAAAGAACAAGCTGTTAACTCCTTACCAGAAATTCAATTCTAAGCCATGGCAAAGATTGAGTTTTTGACGGATGATGACATTGAGCAGTTAGCTTGGTTGCGTGATGAACTTTACCCCCTTGCTCCATCTCCCTCGACAGATGAGGAGCGTATAGATCAATTCAAGGAGGCAATTGATATACACAGAAGATACTTGTTTACTTATACTCCTCCTGAACAAGCTAAACCCAGTGAACAAGAACTACTGACGTATTTACCTTTTGAGCAACTACAAACCAATTATAAGAACGAGGTAAATAACAAGAAGGCTACAGACAGCCATCTAATTCTTGAGTTTACAGCAGACCAATTAAAAAAGGTTGAACACGAATTGGCCTTGCTAGATACCCCCCTTGCAGAAATGCTTTACAGCATATTTTTGTCAGGCGCATATAAGGAACATCGTATTTTAGTTGATGATGGCTTATTGGGCAGATTTGGCGTTCAAAATACAGCATTAGGGGCAGATGATGGATTACTACCGGCTCGTATCGCTACGATTTGGGACAGAGTACTTTTTAAATTGTACCTACAAGGGGAACAGAACCGCAAAAACGGCCTCCCTACTAATCGAGTTAATAATAACCGTTCATACCACTTTGAAAACCTAATGAGTGATGGGCGACTTGATAAACTATTTGAAGAGTTAATGAGTGCTAGTAAACTGCTTGACCTCTCAACTGACAAACAGGAGTTTATAGCAAACCTCACTGGCGACAATACCGAACCTATTATCTGGGTTGGCGGTAATGGCCAACTAGCTTACCTCATTCAAAAACTTGTTACCAATGGATTACTTGGAGCTAAGAATGACAGTCTATGGGCCGCAACGGAACAGCATTTTATTGGCACCAATGATAAACGCTTCAACAACTTAGTGAGGGATAGACAGATGTACGAACAAAACAGGAGCAAAAAACCTAAACGCGGTAACGAAATAGATGCAATAATTGAAGTGGTTAAGCTAATCGAATAGATAAACCGGCAATTAGTGCATTGGGTAGTTCATAAAAAGTTAAACATGCAACTAACGCTCTTTTTTAGCGCCCACGGAGCTGTTGTACTACTTCATTTTACAGTCTTCAAAGTGTTTAATGGTCATGCCCCTCGCGCACGCGCACGCGTGTATCCTGCAATATGGTCAATTTGACTGTATCCCCATTTTTATGGCAGTTAAAAAGAATCTCAACCCTCATGCTCACGTACGCCTTCACTATATACAAGCTGATTAATTTCCATAGAACAGCAGGTGGTTCTATAAATATTTTATTGACATTTTTTGTCAAAAAAGGTCCCTTTCTATCGCGTGGGGTTCAGCGATGTATTTAATGAATTACTATTTTCTTGTCAAGCTCCGTTATCAACTCACTTGGGATGGCTAGGCTTGAGCTTTGCATTAGCGTCTCTAAGCGATGTTTAATTCTACTTGAGTGTTCAGGTTGAGCAAACCCTCCATTCTTTCGAATCTGGTCTACCAAGTCATTAACTGCCATATAGCCACCCATACTTTCGATTCCAGCTAAAGTTAGTTGATCAGAAAAAATCTTTGGCGTTTTAGGTGTGGTACTAAAGATCATTTTCTGAATCTTAGTGATGCATTTATACTCCGCAACCCACTGACAGCAGATGTTATGACAGAAATCTTGATTACAAAGAGTTTTTGGTGTTACTTCGACTGTGTTAAAGTGTTTTGGTAAATCACTAACGTAACGTAGCTCATAACGCAGTAGATGTTTATTTTGGTAACAAACAGGGATAGAAGATTTGTGGCGTTTACATTCATCGCCTTTGTCGTAGACCATCTTTTCGCGCTTACCATTTTTCCAAAGTATTGATTTAGGTTGCTCAAACCGGTTGTAGAAGCGGCTATTACCTAAATACTCCAAATAATCCTTTACAGGGCGTTCCATAACAAATGTGTCAGCAAAATCAAACCGTTTTACAATAGACTGCTTTAAAGGCAAGTGCAGTTGGTCGCTCAACGATTCTAAAGCCAAGGCAGTCTCGTTATAGTCTAACGGTTTCACGTTACTACCAAGATAGCTTTTGGGAAGAGATCCGTTTAAGCTGATCCCGCTCTCATACACAGCGACTCGATAATTGTTAATGTGCCCTACATATGATTCTCTACCATCGGCACGTTGTTGGTAAATTAGCGTGTTGGAGTCGAGAAAGCGGGAAGTAACATTCAGCAAGTCAACACCCCCCGCTTTCTCAACACTCAACCACATATTAAGCGTATCAAGCCCGACCATGCGAAGTTTTGCCTTTTTGGCGATGCTGGTCGTATTGTTTAACCTCCTCGGCAATCTGAGTTGCCGTTTTAACGGGATTCTGCATTAGCCACTCGTCGATCTCCGCTCTATTGAAATATAATTGCTTACCGCGTGGATTATAATGCGGTACTTGTTTTTGCGATGTTAACCGATAGCCGTAGGATTCACCAATGCCGACATAATTGCAGAATTCGACAAAGGTTAGAACGTCTTTCTTCGATAATATAGACGTTTCGATGCGGTCGAGCTGTTCTTTCAAACCTGAATCAATTAGAGTACTCATTTCTTACCTGCGTTAAATGGTTGCCAATCAGCCCCGGTAGCCGTTTAGTGCAATTGCAGGTCAAAAATGAGCAGATAGGTCAGCCAAGAAAATAGAGAACCATATAGCGGTATATGTTTTTAAACCACTCATTAGAAGAGAATTTAACACTACATCTAAAAACAAAAACCCACTCGAATTGAGTAGGCTCTCTTAAAATATTCCGATTAAAGTTAATGAGTATTCTTACTCAGAAGGTTGGCTCTGCTGCCGCCGTTGGGCCATATCCACAAAATTTAGTGGCTGAACCAAAACGGTTGGTATTCCGGCACGTGCCGTCAAAGAAGCAATAATCTCACGTACAAAAGGAAAGAGGATGGCAGGACCGTTTATATCGGCGAAGTTGTCCAAAATAGATTGGTCTGTTCCATCGATCACAAGAAATTGACCACCCATTTTAACCGTAATTTCTAGCGGTCGCTTTTCGTCCTGCTCCTACCAAACCTCTGCTTCTAGCGTAACGTATAGATGTGGGAGTTCCGTTCGACGGGCAGAGTGAATCTGTAACCTATTTTGAACGGTACCCGTGTTAGTTAACTCCTCATCGCGCCTGAAGTTGACGGTTAGTAAGTCTATTTTTTGTAAAGTAAAGGCTGGCTTCGGAGCGGTTTCCATGAGTAGGTAGCAACAAACAACTAATGAAGTAGCCATGGCGTAGTTCAGCGAATCCGACACCGATGCGTTAAGAGCATTTGCAACCGGAAGAAGCTTTTGGTGAGCCCATACGACTAGCAATTGGCAAGGCCCTAGTGGGCTCCGAAATTGAAATTAAGCTTACTCTATTTGGAAAAAATCTGCCAACACCGATTAAAGACACGCTCATACTCAAGATCATTTAATGTCTACTTGATCTAGGGTTACTTCAAAGGCAACACTTGCGATAAATATCCCCTTCTGCGTATAGTCTTCATAAAATGTCATAAAAGCATTATTTAATTTATCACTGTGTTCACTCTTCTCAATAGGTACAATTTTATTTTGCATGGATATATCTAAGTAGTCCAGTACGGTTGTCCCTTCGCCTGGAATGGCTCTAATGAGATAAAGTCCTACTTTGATAGCTAAACCTTTTTCAGTTGTCCTCAAGGTGATTCTGTGCCCTATGGTTATTAGAAATTCTGCAAAAAATCGCAATCTTGCATCTGGGGATTCATAAGTTAAGCTTGGATAGAATTCTCCAATAGCCCAGTCGAAAAGGAAGATCTGACCTAAGACTAATAACATTCGGAGCGGAATAAATACTTTGCGGTTTTTCTTTACCCGAGTTATCAGAAATACTTCATTGAATTTTGTACTTGTAATGATCTTTTTAAGGGCAGGGTCGAACAGATATTTATAAAGCTCCTTATCGTCAGTATAGGAGAAGGGCTCTTCCATGTCAGCTACAATCAAATTCACGTGATCTAACCCCTTACAATATTCGACGATCTTATCATTCTTCCGTTTCACGATAGAGGCTAGTAACTCAGAGTAGACACTTGGAGAAGGTCGTCGATGGGCAACTGCCATAATATCAGATGCTTTCGTTGTTCCATCAGCATCAATAATTGAAATTTTATCTACTTGAATATTCTTCTCATCTTTCCGATGAATGTAGCTACCCCATTGAGTAAGTGATCGGTGTACCAAGAAACATTTTTTAATCGGGCATGCGACTCAGAGTGATACAGTTCAGTTATTTCCACCCCGAAACCCGTATCAAGATTATGATGCTGTAATACGAAATCAGGGCTTTCTTGGTTGCTTACCGACTTAAAATGAGCCGTATCATACACCATTTTCAAAATAGCCATTTCCTTATCCTTATTCATTTGACAATAGCTTATTGATTCTTTGACAATTCTGTAAATTTAAAGACGGACATTGAGTTGTCACAGCAAGTTAGTCCATGATCTAGGAAAAGCCACTTTACATATTATTGATGCGTGAATAAGCCTGTAAAGCTTATGAGAGATGGTAACGGCTTTAGGCTGCGTTGGGCAGCTTCAATAAGTAAACTACTTTACGGACTAATTCACGCATCAATAATACCGCTTAATTCATTTATAATCTGTTTATTTGTAAATAAAAAGCATTTTGTTTTACTTGGCTATTCTATAAATATACAAAAAAGAAGGCAAATCGCTTATGTATCTTGATGCAATTCTTTTTGTATAGTTTAATTAAACATAATTTTTGAAGTATATGCATTCTATAGATCAAGCTAGAGAGAAATTTGAAGATTTTAAAAGAAATCTTGAAGCCTATAAAGATATTGATTTAACGGAATCTGATACTAGGTCTAAAATTTTAGACGAAATCTTGAAGAATGTATTAGGATGGACAGAAAATGATATTCAGCGAGAAGGGCATACTCACGAAGGTTATTATGACTATTTGATTTCAATACCAAATTTTAAATTTATAGTTGAAGCAAAAAAAACTCATAATGATTTTAAGCTTCCTTTGAAAAACAAATCGACAAGTATCGGTAGTATCCGAAAAGAAAATTTAGAAGTAATTAATCAAATTAGATATTACTTGTTAGAAGCTGGGTTGCAGCATGGGATTATATCAAATGGACATCAGTTCATAATTGGGAAATTCCTAAATTCAGATGCAAGTGATTGGACAAAAAATAAATGTCTTCTGTTTCACAATATAGATGATATAAGCAATAGATTTGTTGATTTCTACAATTGCTTATCTAAAGGTTCTATAGTTGAAAATGTTGGATTTGAATTCTTAAATGAAGATGAGCAGAAAGCACAAATTATTTCTACAAGCTTGCCAAATAAGGAAGTTGAATTAATTCGAAACTCATTTAGCTCTAATATAACTCCAATTATAAATGAAATATTTAATGAAATTTACAAATATGATGTGCTAGATGACAAAGAATTGATTGAGAAATGCTTTGTTTCTAATGAAGAAATAAATAAAAATAGATCAGAGATAGAAAGATTATTCGGTGATAGACCACGTCGTTTGAGCGAAATTAGCTCAGCCAGGAATACTAATAGTATAGTAAAACAGATTAAAGATGAAATCGAATCTGTTCCGATAACTTTAAAAACTATTGAACCTCCTAAACCTATTATAATTGTCGGATCTAAAGGTGCAGGTAAAACGACCTTTATAAATTTCTTATTTAAAGTTTCTTTTGATGATTTATTCTTGAAAAAACGCCCATATGTATATCTTGATTTTAGGAAATATACAGAAGAGGATTTAGGGAGAATTAATTCATTAATTATAAAAGATTCAATTTTATCTCTTTATGAGTTTTATCCAGATTATGAGTTACACAGTCTTAAGGTTTTAAAAAGAATATATCTTACAGAAATAAAACGAAAAGAAGAGGCCGGGTGGGGGCATTATAAAGAACATAATCCAGAAAAGTATTACGAATATTTGATTTCATTTTTAGAAGAGTGCCAGAAAGATGATGAATCTCATTTTATTAAACTTTCTGAATACATGATAAGAGAGAGGTCATTAAGGCTCTGTCTTATCATTGATAATGCAGATCAATTTAATACAGAAGTACAGAAAAAGGCTTTTTTGTTTGCACAGAGTATAAACAGAAAAGCTAAATGTGCTGTAATTATTTCTTTGAGAGAGGGGTACTACTACTCTTGGCGTAATAAGCCACCATTTGATGCTTTCAATAGTAATGTCTATCATGTTACAGCACCACCTTATGAAGATGTTTTACAAAAAAGAATTGACTATGCTCTTGAAAATTTTAATTTAGAAGGAAAAACTTTTGGAGATCTACAAAGTAACTATAGATTAGAGCTTAAAAATAACTCTGTTAAAGAGTATTTTTTAAGTGTAAGGCAAACTTTATTTGGGCGTGAAAATTCTAAAATGCTTAATTTCTTAAAAGAAACTACCTATCCGAATATAAGAGAGGGTTTAGAAGTATTTAACAATTTTCTTTTGTCGGGACATTCAAATGTAGAAGAGTATATATTAAGACAAAGATTTGATAAATTATCTGATTCAAGCACCCATAATTTAATACCTATTTGGGAGTTTATAACTGCGGTTGCGCTGGAAAATAAAAAATATTACAATCATCTTATTAGTAAAATAAATAATGTTTTTTATCCTGTAGAAGGTAGTAGTAGCCAGTTTTTAAAGATTCAAATATTATATTATTTAAAATCAAAAATTGATAAAGTGGGTTATCTAGAAAAATATATACCAGTCATTAATATTAGTGAAGATTTTTCAAAATTGTCTTACAAACCGAGTATAATAATTGCTGAGATTAATGAATTGTTGAAATTCAATTTGATTGAAACTGAAGATAGTTTATTAGATAAAGATTCAGAATTAGATCTTCCTGATAATAGCAATATTAGTATATCTATGAAAGGAAATTACTACGTTAAGTCATTGATCCCTACATTTGCATATATGGACTTGATAGTACAAGATACTCCTATTTTCGATGATGATTTTTATACAAGAATACGAAAGAGCTTTCCACTTGCTGATGATACTGGTAAGCGTAGCTTATACTTAAGAAAATTAGTAGTTGAGCGTTTTGTTGAATACTTGAAATATCAAGAAAAGAAGGAAACATTTGATAATGAAATAGTTTCCAATCGCATTGTAGAAAACTTACTAAATAATGGTTTGGAAAATGATCTAAATAAATTGTTAAATAAAACGTTGTGATAAAATAAATTTTTTAGAATTTAAAGTAACCATTATTTTCTATGAATCGTGTTTTGCAATTATCTCCTCCCATTCTGGAGGAGATAATTCTGAGGCACAACTATTAAACGCTCAATTTGTGATTCATCAGGCTTGAGCATAGAATTTGGATATCTTAATTGCTCCTATATGGTTTTAGTACTTATAGACCCGTGAATTAGTCCGTGAAGAAGGCAACCTCTTTTTTGCGGAAAAAGCAACGGATTCGTTGGTGATCCGCCTGTAAGTAATCAACCTCTTCCAGCACGGCGGCTTGGGGCGATTCCAGGCTTGTAAAGACCCGATTTTTCAGCGATCGCTTAAGTTGGCTCCAGACTAACTCGACCGGATTGAGCATGGGACTGTGAGCCGGCAAACGCTTCAAATGCACTCGACCAGGTCGATGGTGAAGCCAGTCTCTAACGGTTTGCGAACGGTGGATGGCCGCCCCATCCCAAATCACCAACAGGTTTTGACGTCGGTAATGCCAACAGAGCTTGCCCAGAAACCAGCAAATCGCTTCGTTGTCAAATGGCTGATCTTGACCCGCTAGATGCAAGCGACCAATTGGGAGCAATTGCGGCAATCAGATTGAGGTGCGCCCGTCCAGCCTGCTCTACCAACAAGGGCGTTTGACCACGCGGAGCCCAGCTATGAGCCACAAAAGGTAATAAATAACAAGCCGCTTCGTCCACGTACAGAATCGTTCGCCCTTCAGTTTGAGCCTTTTTTGAGAGCGGGTAAACGTTCTTCCTGCCAGTTGAGAACAGCCTGAGTATCCTGTTGTCGGGCTAGCCGGGCGGGTTTTTGTCGACTCCAACCTACTTTCTTGAGTAGTCGCCCGATTTGAGACGGATCGTAGCTGACGCCAAAGAGCTGATTGATAACCTGGTTGATGCGCGGTCGGGTCCAGACCTGGTCTGAAAAGCCGTGGTGCTCAGCGCCTTTAGCCAGTTCCATGGTTAGCTGGTCGAGTTGCTCCATCGTCAGCCGGGGTGGTGCTCCGGTGCGTTTGCTGGTTATTAGGCCGGCCTCCCCTGTTGGCGGAAGGTTTTAAGCGTCTGACTAACCCAGGCGGGTGTCAGACCGAAGGCCCGGGCAATATCGGCCTGCTTCCAGCCTGCCTGGTTGAGTTCGACGCAGCGATGCCGCAGCGCTTCGTAATCTGCCTGTTTGTAGGTAGCCATAAAAAGCCAAGGCACAAACGTTAATAAACTTACTCACGGATCAATAATTTGCAAATCCAGAAGTGTTTGTAGAACTATGTGAGAATAGGTTGATTTCAATTTTAAGAAAAACCGCAGATTTACAGTACTATATTTAGAAGAACTGCACTCTTGAATTGTGGGTATCTCCGTATAAAACTTTCCCTTGCTCGAAAGTACTCAGCTTGTTCTTCGTATGATTGTCTAGGCCACATCACTTTATACATGTATGAGGCCACTTTAATTACAGCATTTGTATTAGCCTCTATATCATGGGCATCCCTTATAGGTTTTATTATGACTTTGCCATCTACTTGATGTAGGGAATCCGAAATTAATGAGTTAGAATGAACAGTCTTAGAAAACTCTGAATAAATTAATTCCTGCATGGCCTCCCGATTTAATGAAGCTCTTAAATCTGTTACAGTATTTATAGAATCAGAGATAGTGAACCAAAATACAGAAAATTGTTTTCTTGTCCCAATATTTGGTCCACCCTTAATCATTGTAGCTGTATCGTACTTAGTTCTAATAGGATCGAAAATTACGTTATCAATTTTATTTTGATATATATTTATTTGGTTCTGTATATCAGTAATTGGTTGAAGTTTTTCAATATTTGGAATTGCAATCCGCTTATTTGCCTGCCTTAATTCATCATACAATTCTGCAATAAATATACACAATGCTTTTTCCTTAATTCTTGTCGGATCATTTAGAAGAAATTCAAATTGAAAACCTAATTCTAGCATAATTCTCATTATTGGATGCATTGGCAAAATGCTCCCTTCCTGTATTAGAATAGCGCAAGCATCCATTAACTCAATAAGCCTCCTAAATATTCCAATTACTGCAAGCGATATTTCAGGATGTGAATCAAGCTTATCTTTTTCCATATCTATTAAGTAAGTACCTAAATTCCTATAGTCATAAATTAATTTTGCGTGATAAGATAATTTATTTTTATTTTTTTGATATGCTAACTCATCAATAGTTGACTGTGTAGCTAAATCGATGTCTATCATCAGTAATAGAAAGTTATTGATTACAATGTTATTTAATCGTTATACCACTTAATGCAGATGTGTATAATGCTTATTTCAAAAAGCTTGGATTAAGTAGTAATCTACTGTTTAGTTTTTCTTAGAGTGTGTTTGGAAATTGAGAAGAACTAAACGTCGTGTCATTTTTGTATCGATCAAAATATTCAACGATGCATAAACATTGAAAGCTACTAACCGACGCGAAGTGGGCCGCAATTTCGCCTTTTTTAGCACTCCAAAGCAAGCACAGGCATGACTTAAGACGCATTGTCAATGTCATTTATGACTATCGCGTACGGGCGGACAATGGCGCAATATACTTTTTGAAGATTTATACTATAAGCTGTTCACCACTAATTTGATCAATGGGAACATAAAGGAACCTTTTAGCGGGTGAACGCAGCATTTAATTTCGTGTATCGTCAACGGATCAGTAGAAAAGCATCATTCTCAGCACTGTATATTCATTCACAATCGATCAAGTTAGCTCCCATGATTTGGGGAAACGAGGCTAGGTGCCAGCAAGTCAATGGTCGCACACGCCATTTGATTGTTGATATATAGGGCCGGTTGTGGGTGGCTGGAGTCATATGCATTCACAAGTATTTAAACAAAAAAAAGTTTAATATAAATTATCTATTTAAGAAGATTCATTAGGTATTCGTTGTTAAATAGGAATCTTTTTACATTCTTCGGCGTATTAGCCATTAAATGGTTGTTTTTTAATTTTGTCAATAGCCTTTCTTTAAATTTATCCGAATCTATATAACTAGTTACCAATTCATTTATCTTGTTAATTCCCAAACTTTTTATACCTGGATCTTGAATCATCACATTCATAAATTTTCCTATATCGTAACTTTTTAACGCATTTACGTATGCATTATATAAGAGAATTCACACGTAATCATACTAATTTTACTATACTGACTTGCAATATTTTCGTTTAATAGACGAATGCCAAGTTCGACATCTTCGTCAATAATCATCTATATATAAAATAGAGAATAAGCATTTTCTAAAAAAATTGGCAATTCTAGATCGTCAGGAGCGATAACAGCATAATATGGAAATACTCCTTCATTTAAATTGATTGATTTAATATTGTGTGCGCCAAACACGTTGCTAATAATACCAATAAATTATTATCACACTCAATATTAATACTTCTAAGACTATGTAGTAATTCTGGCCAGTAAACTACATCCTTATTTATTAAAGCTATTCCATCTTGTCCTTCTGTTCCATGTATTTCAAAATGAATTAATGGATATTCATGCTTTGCTACTTTTTTAATTGACATTAAAACGTCCTGAAGCTCCTTTGCAGAGCTTACTTTACAAAGCTGAAATTCCACTTGCTTCTGACTTACAGTGTTACAATATGGAATGAGTTTTCGAGCGAAATATTCTCCTGAAGTAGTTTTTTGCCCATCTCTAATTGAAGCTTCTGTTTCAGGTAGCGATTCAATTATATATATTTTTCCAAATTCAAATCCTAATGTCCCCATTTTACAAGTTCTTATCCTTTACTAATTCATGTAATCCATGAGTATGTCTGTAAAGTTAAAGACGTTCACTGAGTTGTCACATCAAATTAGCTCGTGATTCAAGAGAAGCCACTTTACAAACTAATTCACAGATCAACAAGAACGAGTATGTTAGTATTATTTAATTCTAATATTTAACACGTGGACAAAAGTGTCCCCTATCTGTCCCCTAAGCAATAAAAAAGGTCTGTAACACATTGTATCACAGACCTTTAATAATAGATAATGGTACCAGGAGCGGGAGTCGAACCCGCACGGGCGGATGCCCACAGGATTTTAAGTCCGGCGTGTCTACCAGTTCCACCATCCCGGCATTCCATGCCCCGCAATGCGGAGCGGCATTTACAAAAAAAGCACCGGGGTCGGTGCCTTTTTGTTGAGCGAAAGACGGGGTTCGAACCCGCGACCTCGACCTTGGCAAGGTCGCGCTCTACCAGCTGAGCTACTTTCGCAAGTTAGTTCGCCTGCCTATTGGCGAATTGTGGATGCAAAGGTAGCTTTATTTTGGTATTTGTCAAGTGATGCCCTCAAAAAAAATCTATAAAAATTGGCAAAAAATTTTCCAAAAACTGATTCTGAACGAGTTAAGCCACTTTTTAAAGTAATGGATCATTGACCTGTGTATCGAACACTCCCGTCAATACCTGGCCATTGCGTTTCACCTGCACCCAAATTCGGTAATGACCTGCCCTTGGAAAGGCATACGGGAACTCAACCATATTGTTCGTTTTCATTGGGTGACTCATGACCGGCATCGATGCCGCCAGCATTCGATTTTTCTCGACTTCCGGCAACGTTTTGAGTTTGGCCAGCCAGTTGTCGATACTATCCCGAAAATGAACAGCGTTGGGGTAATGGAACGTCCGGGCCGTGTCGGCTATGCGGCTGACCAGCGAACCTTCGGCCGCCATCGAGTAAGTGCCCACCGGGTGAAGGTGAATATAGACCGTGCCGTCGGAGCGCAGAATAGCGGCATGACCACCCATGCCCAGATAAGGTTCTATGGGCGTCGCTTTTCCCTGTGCATCGGCCACGGCAAACTTCAGCGTATATAATTTACCGGCTTCCAGTATTTGCGCTGATTTGTCCATCCAGATCATACTGGAGCCATCGGCAAGTTTAGCGCTGGCACCGGGTTTTCCACATACCACCATGTCGTTGTCCAAATGCGGCACGTTTACTGCATTGGCTTTCACACCCATAGGTTCGGCAACGAGCCAGCTATCGTCAGGGTCCGTTGGTTTTGCAGCCGCAGCCGCTTCCGCCGAGATTTTGAGTAAAGGTACTTCGACTGTATCGGTTAAGGTTTCGGCGAAACCACTGCGATACACGACATCGGCAAACAGCATGTATTTACCCCCCGGTAAAGCCGGTAAGGCAGACTCATAATTCAGGGTGTCCAGACGGTTTGGATGCAGGTGGGCGAAGGCGTCCAGACCCGGCATACGCACTAGAAAGGCATGCATCAGTTTGCCGTGGTCGGGCAAGATGTAACTCAGGGTCCGGCGCTTTTGTCGGTCGGCGCCATAGCCACTTGTATCAAATCGTATTGTCAGCTGGCGTTGTCCGTCTGCGATTCGCACCGATGCCTTAATGGGCGTTGGGCGGTACAGCTGAACGTTCCGGTAGTCTTCGGCGGTGCTGTTCCACCACGACCGCCAACCCGCCAGAATCAGCGTGATCGCGATTAAACCAATACCCATACCCACTACACGTTTACGTCCGAGTTTAGCGGGTGGCGCTTGTCCCGGCGCTACAACCCCATCGGCATTACTGGCGCCAATGATCGTGACCAGCATGACGACCAGCAACAACCCCATTGCGGCCAGCCCAAAGCCTGTTCCCTCTGGCATATCCCGCAGTGCCGTGGCTACGGCCATTACAGGCACCACCACGCGTTGTTTTCCATCGGGACCATCAATATCAAATTCAATACTCGACGAACCCGAACTCATCAGCCATAAATCACCCTCGTAGCGGTTCGTACCCGTGGGTGTCAATATATCATGTGTTGGTGCGCCCTTATCGCCCGAACGGAAATAGATAGGTCGGGCACCGATAATGCCCGCTCGCCCCTGTTCGACAAAGACGGTAACGCTGGCGGTTCCGGGCACCACATCCGGTGGTTTTATGCTGATTAACAATTGATATTTCCCGGCCTGTTTTTGCACAATCACCCCTGAACTACCAACATGGCCATAGGCCATCTGCGAAAGAACGAAAGAGTGAAAGAGCGAAACGAGGAGAACAACCCAATTTAGCTGACCGGGCTTTCTGCAATGTATAGTTATCATGTTTTCTGTTTCTAGCTGTTTTCGCCGTCTATCGTGCAATTCGTTTCATCCAGTTACCCCAAAACAGGCCAACGCGGGCCGAGAGGGTTGCATAGAGAAGGGCTTTCCCGAAACCAGTCCAGAAATCGGCGGCCGATTGAAGATTCCAGGGGGCAAACGCATAGCGATACTCCCAATCGGGAGGGCTGTCGTAGGTCCAGGAATAGGAGAGGAAAACGCCATTTTGTGCGTAGGGTGAGGTCAGCAGAAAGTCGCCAAAGGGCCATTGCACGGCCAGTAATACCAGCATAAAGGCTACGGCATATATACCCGCCAGCAGCCAGTCGTTCAGTTTGCGTTTCCCGTTCAGCGGTGCGTCGAAACGATGCATGAGCCAATCGAGCGCCAGACCCGGAATGACGAGCAAAAGCGGGAACATAAAGGGCTGGTATTGCGTAATCGGATTCAGCACCGGCCCCAGGCGTGGTGTGGCCGGAAAATTCTGAAGTATCCAGCTTGGCAGCAACATACCCAGTATATAAATGCCTGTAATGGTGGTAATGGGCCAACGCAACATAGAAGCCCGCCCTACGGCCAGCAGGTAAAACGGAAGGATAATAGCGGCTGTAGCATAGTACCCGGACTGGTGCGACTCGCGCATGCCCATCGACTCAGACAGTAGCGTATAAAGTATGATCAGAAGCAGGCCAGCGGCCAGGGCAAACAGCCATTTCAGGCGGCCTAATCGCAGGACATCCTCTGTCGTTTGGCTGGTTAACCGGTTCCGGTATTGATTCTGAAGTGCCAATACCCCAACGATGGCACCAAACTGAAGCGTCATGATGCCAACTGCCAGAATAGTGTGCGGGGGCGTCAGGATCTGAACGTCGAGACCATAGGTATTGTGCCACCAGTCGTCGAAGGGCGCTGATGTCAACATTGCCAATGCGCCCCAAACGCTGAACATGGCACCCAGCGATCCGTAAAAAATACCCCAGAACGGAATAGCGGTTGCTCTGCCCGGATGGTTCTTCGTGAAGGTCAGGCTTAAAATCTGGTAGGCAGAAAACAGGCCGGATACAACAGCCCCCACATAAATAACAACGTGCGGAGGGGCCAGCAACCCATCTCGCCCGATGCTCATGTGCCACATGATGTCCCAAAGCAGGCCCATTACGACGCAAAATGAGGCAAAGACAACGGCATAAATGTAGGTTGGTATACCCAGACGCCAACTGCCGGACTGCTCACGATCGGATTGAAAAGAGGAAGGAAATGCGGATTCCATATAAAATCAACGTGAATAAAAATGAGCTGTTAAACGGATGCCTAAAAATACCGAAAAGTTGGTCGGCTTAGCTTAAAATAATTGTATTCGGTCGTTATTCGTATGCCACTGTATGTCAATGCTATACCTTGCCAAGCCGTTAGTAAACGATAAGCAGATTTTCATTTGTATAATGACCGCAAGAAATGTCAACCTGAGCCAACGGGACACCAATTGACTGGTTTGTAGCGTTATTTGCGAAACCATTTGTGCGCTCATAATCATGCTACGTTTACATTCATCAGTACGCGTCTTTCTGGTCTCGGCAAAGACACTCCTGTTTTTGGGACTTAGCCTCTCCATGAGCGCGTGCGTGCCCGACTTCCTGCTCTCCGATTCTGACTGGGTGGTTATCGAAGCGGGTGAACACGAACCCAATCCCAAGCGTAAAGTGGGCTTACTGATCAGCCCGAGTGAAGTCTCCGCAACGGTTACGTTCGATAGTTCATGCATTTACGAGGTTGGTGCCGTTGATACCGACGACTGGAATAAAGTGATTGGCCTTGGGTTCGTGGGTTCTAAAGATCAGCCACTGGACGGTGTTCCTCCGCACCAGGTAGATGGCGCACGGGTAGGCTGGCGCTGGAATCCGCAACATGGCCGCATTGATTTGGGTGCTTATGTTTATGTTGAAGGACAGCGTATAGACTTTAAGGTGGCCGAAGTAGCCCTGAATACGCCTACCAAAATGACCATCAAAATCGACTACACTCGGAAGGTGTATCAGGTACTGGGAGGTAAAACTGTACCCTTCACGCACAACAAGTCGTTTGCCTATAATACCGGCCTTTATTTCGGCGGTAATCAGGTAGCGCCCCACCGCATTCGGGTAAAAATTGTCGACTAAGCGGAGTTAGCGGGACTGTCTATGGCCATTTCTCCTTTCGACCTGATCATACTGCTTGGCGCACTCCAGGGATTTATTCTGGCCACGCTCCTATGGGTTAGCCGGAAAGGCAACCGCTTGTCGAATCGGTTGCTGGCTACCGTGATTGGCCTACTGGCGCTCATGAGTCTGGCCATAGCCATCCCAATTTATAATCGCTGGGTGAGCTTTGCGCTGGATTTCCTGCCGCTCATTAACGCGATGCCGCTGAGGCCGCTACTCTATTTTTATACTAAATCCCTGCTTGATCCAGGGTTCCGGCTCGGTCGGGCGGAACGAATTCAACTCTACCCGGTCATCCTGGATTGGGGTTCAAAATTTATTGGCTGGACTTTTCTCGGCGGATTATTTCTCGGTTTGGTGCCCCAATCCGATGGTCCGGCCTGGGGGCATGTGATGAACGAATACGACACCTATACCGATATTCCCCGATGGCTGTCGATGACGATTTATCTGGGTCTGACCAGCCAACTATTACGCCAGCCTGCACCCGCCGATACGGTTCTGAAAGCACAGGGGAAGCAGCCAAATCTACGCTGGTTTCGGCAGTTTATCCGAGTCATCCTGTTTTTTCAGGTACTATGGCTCATTCATTTGGTACCTTACATTATTCCAGACACCCGGTCGGCCTGGCTGGATCAGTTTGGCTGGTATCCTATTTACATTCCCATTGCCATCATGATTTACTGGATGGGTTTGCAAGGGTATCTGCATGCCCGAAATAGTCCGGCAGAAGGTTTATCAGAAAAAGTAACAACTACGTTTATACCCGCCGAAACCGTTGATAAGGCGATTCAATCCTTAACAGCTGCCATGCAAACCGACAAGCTCTACCTCGACCCGGAACTGACCGTCGAGAAAGTTGGCCGACATGTGCAGTTACCGCCAAAAACGGTTTCGTTTGTCCTGAACCAGTATGTGAAGAAAAGCTTCAATGCCTTTGTGAATGACTATCGGATCGAGGCTGTGAAGCAGCAACTGACCAATCCCGCCAACGAACACCTGACGCTAACAGGCATCGCACTGGAATGCGGATTCAATTCACAGGCTACCTTTCAGCGGGCGTTTAAACAGGCAACGGGCCAATCGCCCAAACAATACATCGAGCAGCAGGCAGCAGCTTCCTAAGACATTTCGTATGGGCAGGTATGGGTCAAACGCCATATCTTGGAGATATGGCGTTTGACCCATACCCTAGTACTCTTCCAAATTAATTCTTACATCAATTCGACTTATTAACCGGATTGACTTGCTCGTACCACCGATTGAGTTTGTCTTCAGCCGTAGCCACCGTAAAACTCCAGTGTACTCTAACCGCCCGCTTGTTGCGTTCATCCGTCCACAATTCGACTTGGCGAGTTAATTCTTCCAAACTACCAATCCGCCGGTTCAGGCATTGGCGGGCTAAAGCCGAAAACTCAATCTCGGCCATATTGAGCCAAGAGCCATGTTTGGGCGTAAAGTGAAACACTAGTTTGCCGCTCAACAACCGGGCCTGAGCCAACGGCAAATGCTCATAAAACGAGCCGTACTTATGCGTATTTAGGTTGTCCTGTATCAAATCAATATAGTCAACATCAGCATAATAGGTTGCGATGATATATTGCATAAACTGGGCGTAATCCGCTTTTGTACGCTGCTCTCGGGTCTGCGTGTAACGTATACCCTTGTCTAAATCGTAAGCCAGCAACACAACACTCGTTCCTTGTCGGACATATTCATTATCCTCTTTGGCAGCCTTACCAGGCTTAACGGCGATGGGAGCCACCACATCGTCAAGCAACTGGCAGGGACGCTCGTCAAAACAAATCCGTGCCCGCTTCGATTGATTAGGATGGGTGTAAATCCTGAGGACATCTTCCAGTTTAGCCAGATACTCCCCGTCTATCTGCCCAATGCACCATTGCTTTTTGAGCCAGGGCTTAAGCTTACTTTTTTTAGGGCTAAGCGTACTGACTCATCATCAATGTGAATCTCGAGTTTGACTAAGCGTTCATTAATCAGGGCCGCTGTCCAACGAGTACGCCCATCAGGAGCCTCACTACAAGCAATTTGAGTGATGTGGGCCTCCACTTGAGAGGTCACTTTTCGGGGTTGGCCGGGTCGGGCTTTCTCCCCAATGGCTCGTTGCAAACCCGCTTGCTGATAGCGTTTACGCAAGTTGAAGACCGTGGCCAGACTGATGCCCAATGATTGGCTAATCTGTAGCGGGTGCTGCCCCTGATGAGAAAACTGCAAGGCTCTGGCTCGGGTCAACTTACGGGCAGCGTCTTTCCCTTTGCGAACGAGTTGGTCAAGTGTTGTGAGATCGGCTTCCGACAGCACAAACGGTTTAGCGATTTGGCCCATGTCGGAAAGATAAATATTTTTATCTAACCATTAATTTGGAAGAGTACTAGCCTGTTTTGGTCTAAAAATCAATATGTCATGAAAGCCATCGGCTGTCTTTTCCTTTCGTTCCTGTTTTCGTTTAATGGCCACGCCCAGCCCGCCATCGACTCGCTGAAAACCCGGGTTCTGCAACCGTCTGCTATGCAGGCCGATTTTCGCTACCTCCGCAAACTGCTGGAAGAAACGCATCCGGGTTTATATCGCTACACGCCAAAAGCAATCATGCAGGCTAAGCTGGATAGTATTGATCACACGCTGACAAAACCACTTCCGTTTTATAATTTTTACCGGACAATTGAAGCCCTTATGGCCGACATCCGCTGCGCCCATACGTATGCATTACCGGAGAAAAACTGGCGCAATCAATTCAATAAGATCCAGAGAACGAACCCATTTTTTATCTGGACCACTCAACAACGCTTCTTCGTACTGATGAACGGCACGACCGACCAAACCATTAAATCCGGTTTTGAGCTACTTAGCATCAACGGACAGCCGATGGACGACATCCGGCGGCAAATGGACCGATACCATTGGGCCGATGGTTATATCCAGTCATCGAAAAGTCAGATGCGGGGTGAATTTTTTGACTTGTTCTATTATTGGTTCGTTGGCCAGCCGGATACGTTTTCGCTTAAATTTCGCAGTTTGACCGGCGACACCGTTCAGGTGAATGCCGAAGCAAAACCCTATCGCGAGTCGTTGCGGCAAATGCTCAAAAATCCGGTCAACAAGCAAATGGTAGCCTGGTATGTTAACAAAAAACAGAAACACCCCTGGCGCCTGTCGTTCCCCGATACGCTGGCGAACACCGCTATTCTTCGGTTTGATGAATTTGGTGGCAAGGGAGCAAAGAACAGTACGGAAGCCGTGACCGTCTTTCGGGCCTTTATGGATAGGAGCCTGGCTAAACTCGAAAAGCAGCGAACAAAGCATCTGGTTATTGATGTCAGAGGCAATACGGGTGGGTGGGACAGTCAGGGTATCGAGTTGTTCACCTATCTGATGAAAACGGATTTAGCCGTACCCTATCACACTCGCCAGCATAGCATTAGCGATGGCACTAGTGGAAGCGAGTTTATCCAATTTTCGGACCTCTCCGAAGCCAACCGCAAAAACATAAAGAACGAGTTGATACCTGAAGCCGATGGTACGTTTACCCTTAAACAGGCCAGTGACACTGATTCGACGGGCCGAACTCCCAAACGATATACCCCTAAGCCCAATCGGTTCAAGGGACAGGTTTATGTGCTGATGAATGGAGAAAGTGCCTCAACGGCATCGGAGTTTCTGGCGGTTGCTCATGCCAACAACGTGGGGGTGTTTATCGGTACGGAATCCGGTGGCGCGTATGAAGGGGGTAATGGGGGTAGTTTTATTACCCTTGAGCTGCCCAGGTCAGGTATACAGGTAACAACACCGCTGGTGTATTACAACAATGCCGTACCTGAACCGAAGCTGAAAGGGCGCGGCACACTGCCGGATTACTACGTGCCCGTTACAATAAATGATTTGCTGATGCACACCGATTCACAATTTAATTTCGTCGTGACCTTGATTCGGAAGCAACCTCAATGAATTTCGCTGACACTGACCTGCGATGGCGGCCGCCGTGGATGCGGCTACCGGATTCCGAAACCCACCCGCCGGACGCATAATCTGGTGAATGCCATCCGGCGGGGCGAGCGGGTATTTGCCAGTTAATGAACACGATGAGCCTGATGGATAACTAATTGATAATCTGACAAATATCAAGAGCGGATGCCCCGTCGTTTTATGGTTTCGTATGACGTTTATCGGTAACGAACGGTATAATTGCGCACAAAAAACGTTTATTCTGTTTGGGTACTGCCTGGCGGGCATTTACCTGATTCAATAGCACAATAGACACCAACTTGTTCCTATCGGTAACCTGCTTTACTTTATGCATATTTTCGAGATCCTTTACCACGAATTCATCGGTTTCTGGGGGTATGATCAACTTTGGAAAATCATTCAGACGCAGAACTACGAAGCCCTGCTGACGCAAAAGGGGATTCAGGCTTTTTTGAGGCCGGTCCTTCCAGTACTCCTGTTGATTGAAATCATTCGGGGTCTGTTCCACCAACGTTACTCACACGCTCAATACAAAATTTCGCTGTTTACGTATATTCTGAATCGCTTTATTTCCAGTTTTCTTTCTATCGCGATGGTCGCTTTCTGCATTGGCTTTTTTGAGCCTTATGCATTGTTCAAGACGACCCTTAGCTGGTACTGGTTTATTTATGGCTATGTGGTTTGGGAACTGGCTCATTTTGTCTACCATTATTTTGGGCATAAAGTCCGGCTCTTCTGGTGCCTGCACTCCACACACCATGCCCCCGAATACATGAATCTGTCGGTAACCTATGCCCACTTCTTTCTGGAAGCACCCTACGCCGACATTATCCGAACCACCATCTGTATCCTGCTGGGCGTAAATCCTCCCTTGCTTTTCCTCATTATGTTCATCGACGGAACTTGGGGGTCATTCATCCATATTGGCGAGAACCTGCTCAAAGACGGGCGGCTGGGTTTCCTGAACAGAGTTATCCTTACGCCATCGCATCACCGCGTACATCATGCCCGCAATCCGCTCTATATGGACACGAACTTCTGTAACCTGCTCAATATTTGGGACAAGGCATTTGGCACGTTACAGGATGAAAAGCAACAGGTAGACATTGAGTATGGCATCAGCCGACCCATGAAAAAAGGTGATTTTCTCGATGCTTATTTTGGGGAGATCGTTGCTTTAGGAAAAGACGTGTATGCTGCTCCCGGCATCAAAAACAAAATACTCTATGTCTTCATGCCGCCCGGATGGAGCCATACCGGCGACCACAAAACGGCCACTGTCGTAAAAGCTGAGTATGTTAAAGAGCATAAGCAGGCCCTTCGTCTGGAAGGCCAACCTTAACCTTAGTCCAATTTTATTGGTTAGGTAATGACTCATTTCCTGTTTACTCATGGCTCATTACGTACACCTTCACGACTGGCCTACCGGACCGGTAGAACGTCTCTCCACCGAAGCGGTCCTCCTGCAAAATCGACTGCGCGATCAAGTTCGCATTGAACCGTTGACCAAAACGCCCGAAACCATTGCGGGCTGCGATATATCATTCAACAAGTTTGAGGAAACCGTGTATGCGGGCATTGTGGTGCTGCGGCTCGATACCCTCGAAACCATTGAAGAAGCGGGCGTGGTGAGCACAGCCCCGTTTCCTTACATTCCGGGCCTGCTGTCGTTTCGCGAGATTCCGTCTCTGCTCGAAGCCTGGCAGAAACTCAAAATCGAACCCGATGTGGTCATGTTCGACGGCCACGGTACGGCTCACCCGCGCCGGATTGGCATTGCCTCACACGCAGGCCTGTTCCTCAACCGACCAACGTTTGGTTGCGGCAAATCGGTGCTGGTGGGCAAGTACGACGAACCGGCACCGGAGCGCGGCAACTGGTCGCCCATGACGCACTATCGGGAAGTAATTGGAGCGGCTTTGCGAACGAAGAATAAAGTCAATCCGGTCTATGTCTCGCCGGGGCATTTGATTGACCTGGAAACCGCCATCGCGCTAACACTTCAGTGCAATGGCGGCTATCGTATTCCCGAACCCACCCGCCGGGCGCACAATCTGGTGAATGCGCTCCGGCGGGGAGAACAGGGTGATCTGAGTAAGCTTTAAAACGACAAACGCCATTTCTTCAAGAAATGGCGTTTGTCGTTTTAAAGCTTCTGCAAAAACATCGTTTTTAACACCATCACTGTTTTTTCGACTTTACCTTCAATTTCTTCGGCATCGTCGGTCAAACGGATATTCTTGACAACGGTTCCTCGTTTCAGGGTTGAAGATGAACCTCTTACCTTTAAATCCTTGATTAATTTTACGGAATCCCCTTCAGCAAGGATTGTTCCGTTACTGTCTTTTGCGTCCATTTAGGTTATGTGTTGGTGGTTTCGCGCAAAGGTACGCAAATTGTCAGGCTTGACAGAGATGAGCACAAAGACAGCTTCTCCTCAATAACTGTGTTCCTCCAGCTTTACCTTGCCGCGAAAGGTCCAGAACATAAATACCGTGTAGGTGCCCACCAATGGCATACCGATAAAGGCAAACAGTAACATCGTCCGCAATGACCCATCCGACGAAGCGGCTTCGTAAATGCTGATATGCCCCCTCGGATCAATATTTGACAGCACCAGATTCGGGTACAGACCCATTGCAAATAGGATGAGCAGCAGGGCCGTGGTGATGGCCGACGACACGAACCCTCGCCGGTATTGCCGCTTCTCAATGCTCCGGCGAATATTCAGCACAATCAACACGGCGGTAATGGGCAGCACAAACAAGATCGGATAGTTCTTGAAGATAGCCGTCATATGTGGCACATAGATCAGCGTGGCCAGCGAGGTGGCCATGAAACACAGAATGAAGAATTTGCTGGTGTTGTTGGCAATGATGGTCAGGCGGGTAAAAATCCGGTCTTCGGTTTTCATGATCAGGTACATGGCCCCGTGCATCATGAACAGCGACAGCACCGTTACGGCAATCAGCAGTGCATAGGGATTGAAAAAATCACGCAGCCGACCCACAAATTCGTGGTTGGCATTGAGCGGAATACCCTGAATCAGATTGCCCAGAATTAGGCCCAGAAGTAACGAAATGACAATGCTGGACAGACAAAACGAAATGTCCCATAGTTTGCGCCACCATTTCATTTCTTCCTTGCTTCGAAACTCGATGGAAATAGCCCGGAAAATAATAGCCACCAGAAACAGAATAAACGGCAGGTAAAACACCGACAGAATGGTGCCGTACACCAGCGGAAAAGCCGCAAACAACGACCCGGCTCCAATCACGAGCCAGACTTCATTACCATCCCAAACCGGCCCAATCGCGTTGAGCGCAATCCGCCGACTATCTTCTTTCCGAAAGAACAAATGAATAGCCCCGGCCCCCAGGTCGAAGCCATCTAAAATACCATACCCGCTGATCAGCGCACCAATTAGCAAAAACCACCAGGTAGGAAGATCAATACCAAGAACAGTATCCATGAGTGAAAGAGCGAAAGAATGAATAGCGAAAGAGCGAATGGTGAAAGAGTGGCTGACGTATTAGGTTCTGGCGCGTCAGCCACTCTTTCACTCTTTCGCTCTTTAGTTAAGTACTGGGTTCATGCGGGAAGACGACTCTCCTTGATCCGAATGCACATCCGGCCCGTGCTGGATTTTCTTGTTCAGCAAGTACAGGAATAGGGCGAACAGCATCATGTAAACAAAGGTGAACAGGATGAGCGAAGCCAGTACATGTTCGGCCTTGACCGCCTGCGAAAGGGCGTTGGATGTTCGCAGCAGACCATATACTACCCACGGTTGCCGGCCTACCTCAGCTGTGTACCAACCTACTTGGTTGGCAATTTGCGGGAGCAATACCGAAAACACGAAAACGACCATCAGCCAGCGCGTTTCGAAAAGCTTTTTCCGATAAAGCATGTATAGCCCAAACAGCGTTAACGCAATCAGTGCCATACCGATAGAGATCATCAGGTGGTAGGTCTGAAACACAAAGTTGAGTGCTGTCGGGCGGTTTTCGGGCTTGATACTGTTCAGGCCGGGAATGGGCGCGTTTATATCCTGATGCACCAGTAACGACAACCCACCGGGAATTTTAATGCCTGTCGTTTTTTGTGTTTTAGCATCGACCCAACCCATCAGGTACATATCGGCGGGGGCGAGTTTATCGAAATGTCCTTCCATAGCAGCCAGTTTGGCGGGTTGGTATTTGGTCACGACCTCCGCCGATTTACTACCCGTAAACAACTGCGCCAGAGCAGAAACAGCCGCAATCCAGAGCGCGATCCGGAAGGCTGTCTGGGCGTGAACAACGTACTTTTTCTTCAGCACATACCACGCACTCACGCTCAGCACCAGAAACGAACCCGCCAGCAGGGCACCAATCAGCACGTGCGAATACCGTTCCAGTGAGGAGGGATTGAAAACCATCGCCCAAAAATCGGTTACGATGGCACGCGCCTGCATACCCTTGCCTTCAATGCGGTAGCCCGATGGTGTTTGCTGCCACGAATTGGCGACCACAATCCAGAGTGCCGAAAAAATAGAGCCCAGCGCCACCAGAACGGTCGCCATAAAATGCACGCGCGGGCTCACCTTATTCCAGCCAAAGAGCAGAATACCGAGAAACGCCGATTCCAGCGCAAACGCAAAGATGCCCTCTGCCGCCAGCGCCGATCCAAAAATATCGCCAACGTAGCGCGAGTACGTAGCCCAGTTGGTACCAAACTCAAACTCCATAACGATACCCGTGGCAACGCCAATGCCGAAAATCAACGCAAATATTTTGACCCAAAACTTAGTCAGTTCTTCGTAGACCTTGTTTTTTGTCTTGAGATACATGCCCTCCATCACCACCAGGCACACGCCAAGGCCAATGCTCAGGGGCGGGTAGATGTAATGAAAGGCGATGGTGAAAGCGAACTGGATTCGGGAGAGAATCTCGACATCAAGCGGTGAACTATTGCCCATAACTGTCGTGATAGGGGGCGAACAACTATCGGTCGAAAGGTACAACCGGAATGCACATCATAGACGTTATAGAAATAGATTTTGCTAAAAATTAACTCAAGCTGCAAGAGTAGTAATTGCATTAACTTTTGATGAATAGTTGTTGTCGGTAAACGGCAAAGGAGTACATTCAATTAATTGATAAATCAATCCTGTTTCCTGTGCAGCCCACTCGTTTGCCGTCGTTTTCAGACCACCTCAGAAATTACACCATTGCGTTTTACCAGACCCAGCGAAACGCGTTTGTGATCATCATTACGCTGCTCCTTTCGCTGTATATCCTGACCGTTCCCGATCAGGCGTCCGATATGATCAATGCCGTTATTGACGACGGTGTTTTCCATAGTCTGTTCCAGTATATTCTGCTGAGTACGTTTGTCTGGAGCTGGATCGTATATGGCTGTACCCGCATGATCCTGCATATTTCGCCCGTTGGGCTTCGACTCAACAAAGAATGTGATTTGCTGCTGCGGTGGCTCCCTAAACTTGGTGGCGTTATTCCGGCTCTGATTCTGGCTTATGCGTTCTGGAAATCCGACCGCTGGCAGCCGTATTTGCTGATACTCGAAAGCGGCCTGATGCTGACGCAGTTTCTTTTGGCAGAACGTTATCTACCCGTTTTTAAACTACCCGAACAATGGCGGTTCTCAGACCGATACACCAATTTTACGCAGGATGTCCGGGCACTTTGGCGGCATCCGCTCGGTCGGCTGGTTATCCGAACCGGCGTCATCCTGACCCTATTTCTGATCGCGCTGTTCAGTCTGCCTGTCGACTGGGGTTTTGCCCAGCGATTGCGCCCTACGGCTATTATTATTTTCGGTATCACGATGTACACCTTTTGGGGAAGCGTTGTGGTATATTTCAATGACTACCGCTACCGGCCCCTCGTGCTCATGATGGGCGCGTACCTGGTTGTGGTCAGTGCCTTCAACGATAATACGTCCGTTCGGCAGGCAACGGGAAAATCGGGGCCCCCCATTTGGCAGCGCCCTTCGGTTGAGGCTCATTTTGCCCAATGGGTAGCCGCCCGTCGGCAGGAAGATGGCGACACGATTCCGCTGGTGCTGGTAGCGGCCGAGGGTGGCGGCATCCGCGCCCTGAACTGGACCGCCGAGACGCTCATTCGGCTCGATTCTATCATTCCGGGGTTCAGTCGGCATGTGTATGCGCTGAGTGGCGTATCGGGTGGGGGCGTTGGCACGGTTTTCTACACGGCGTTTCTGCGTGATGTGGCCGAACGGGACAGGAACAACCGATTCGAGCAGTTTCGGAAGGTGATTCGGGATGATTATTTGTCGGGGGTGTCGTCGGCGCTGCTGTTTCCAGAGTCCGTACAGCGGCTCATTCCCGTGCCCTTACCGTCGCTGGAACGCGCCAAATGGCTCGAAGATTCTTGGGCGGCTTCTTACCACAACAACCTGGCGTTATCCACGCTCGATTCATCCCTGACGCAGTTATACCAGACACCTACAGGCTACGATTACAACCTGCCTTCGCTGTTACTGAACGGAACCCTGGCCGAGTCGGGGCAGAAAATCATTACCTCGAATCTGCAGCTCGACCCGCGGTATTTTAAAAATGTGGTTTCGACGCTGGATGTGCTTGGCGCCGACGTGCCGCTTAAAACAGCGGCCTCTCTGTGCAGTCGCTTTCCTATCGTCACCAACGGCGGGCTGATTCAGAAAGACACGCTTGTTGGCAATGGCCGAATTCAACAGTATGGCGGCCATGTTGTCGATGGCGGCTATTTTGATAATTCGGGTGTTGAGACTTGCATTCAGTTGTTGAACAACCTCGTTCCGTCCATTCGGCGGATGGACACTGCCCGACGAATTACCGTTATTCCGTACATTCTCTTTATCCAGAATAGCAATACGATTGGCAGTCTGCCGCAAAAGCGGTCTATTCTTCAGGAAGTGCAAATCCCGTTGCTGGCGTTTTTTAATGCCTGGGACAACGGCTCCACCACCCGCGACAATATGTTCAACTCGTTTATGGATCGGTTTACCAACCCAAAAACCAACTACCTCACCCTGCGACTGGCCTACAACGAAAAGTATCCGCTCGGCTGGTTCATGTCCGACAGCGTAGCCCGGAACATCGGCCAGCAGGCCAAAGACTCGATCAGTCTGAAGAATAAAGAGTTGGTAAAACTTAAGGGAGCATTTAGGAGATTAGGCGTAAAACGGGTTGTGAACTGAGTCTAAGTAACCTCCATTCCCTTCCATCAGTCAGGCTCCGGCATTGGCACACCCGCTTTTACATCTACATTGTGGTAGGAGACGATTTTCCAGCCATCGGTTTCTTGGGCGATTACCTGTAACAATCGGGTGACAAGGCGTCCTTTAGCATCGAGTGACGTACCGGGGGGAGGCCCTTTCATAAGACCTGAAATCCAGCTAAGCGTTTCGACAACAGCCACATTTGGCCGAATAAACTTCAGTGAAACAACTTTTTGGCGCATGGTTGTTTTGCTAAATACCGTTTTAAAAATCTGGTCATGCCTTTCCAGAAACGTGGCATGTCCCGTAAAAAACGCACCCATGATGTTGGTAAATGTGCCTCCCTGAGCAAACTGCTTTGAATAAGCGACCGCATCTCCATTATTCCAGGACGTTGTTTCATCCTGTAGAATAGCCTGGATAGCGGCCGTGTCCGATTTGGTTTGGGCGTACACCTGTCGCGTGAACAGCATGACAGTAGAAACCAGCGTAATTTTTATCAGTAAAGCAACTTGCATGATTTTCAGCGTAAAAGGTAGAGAAGTGGTAAGCTATACAATGTCATCGTTGAAACAGCATATTGTTGATTCATTGGTCATTAATCTTCTCTATCCACTCTCTATCCGGTATTCTTTTAGGTGAACAGGTAATAAACAGATACACCGAAACGCTGGTCCGTCGTACTTTAGCTCCTCAAACAACCGTTTGTTTCCAGCATGAACCTCCGCATCAACGGCCGCATCTGGCTTGAAACACTGTCAAACGACACGTCCGAACGCTTTATGGGTATCGGCCGACTGGAATTGCTTGGTCATATTCAGCAAACGGGCTCCATCAATAAGGCGGCCAAAGCCATGAATATGTCCTACAAACGGGCCTGGGAGATGGTACATTCCATGAATACGCAGGCCGATTCTCCATTGGTAACAACCCAAACCGGGGGCGAAAAAGGCGGTGGCACGATCATTACCGCCGAAGGCGAAAAATACCTCACCTACTACCGGGGTTTACAGGAACGCTTTCAAAAATTCCTGACTGATGAGGTGGCGAATTTGCCTTGACAGAAGCGTATTGACAGGTGTTTTTGGTTTACTGGTAATGCTTAAAATACCCATTTAGTCGGATCTATAACTGGCAGGGGATAATCTATACCCAGCCGTACGCCGTAGGCTTCCTGTTGGGCGAGACTCAGGTTCGAGACAAGGTGTACAAGACTGCCCGGTACCTGCGCTAATTCGGGGAGCCAGTGTTTTACATAGTCGCCCTGTTCATCATAGCGGGTTGCCTGGCTGTATATGTTGAAATAGCGCGGTTGGCTACCCCCGTTTTGTCGCGGGTCATTACCTACCCCCGCCACATAATTCCAGTTACCCCAGTTGCTGCACGGGTCATAATCAATCAGTCGACTTTCGAAATAAGCTGCACCCCATGTCCAGTCGATGTCAAGGTCTTTTACCAGAAAGCTGCTCACGTTCTGACGTCCCCGGTTACTCATAAACCCGGTTGTGTTCATTTCCCGCATGTTGGCATCAATAAACGGGATACCTGTCTGGCCATTGGCCCACTTTAGAAACAGGTCTTCATCGTGCTGGTATTTTTTGCTGAGGTCATGCTTGATACCACTGCTTTTGAAAATGCGGGTACCATACCGAAGGGCTACAAACCGAAAGAAATCGCGCCACAGTAACTCGAAAACCAGCCAGTAGGTCGACTCGTTGCGAACCCGCTCGCTTTCGTACCGCTTCAGCTCAGTATAAATCTGGCGGGGCGACAGGCAGCCGTGTGCCAGCCAGGCTGAGAACTTACTCGAATAATCTTCGCCCAGTAGTCCGTTACGTGTTTCTTTATAGGTCGCGATCAAATCAGTTTGCCACAGGTACCGGTCGAGTCGGTCGAGAGCCGTGGTTTCGCCCCCTTTAAACGGCACCGACCGACGCGAATCGGGTTGTAATGCCAGGATTTGATTCTGTTCGTCAAAGCCAAGGGTCGTTAGCGTTGGCATTTCGCCAGGCAACACATCGGGTGCTAGTCTTATGGTTTTGGGTGTCTCGAAAACTGGTCTGATTTCAGCACTTTTTTCGATCTTATTTCTGAACTGCGTAAATACATCGGGTAGACGCGAAATCTCGAACGGCAAATCCCGAACGTGGTAAAGGGTGCTCATCCAGAACAGCTTGAGGTCGATATTGAGCGGCTTGAGTTTAGTGCTCAATTTCGATTCCACGTCGGTTTCTTCCTGCGTAATTTCTTTGCTGGTATAGACGGCCGATGCGTCGATTTCGACGGCGATTTCTGCCAGCACATTGGCGGGGTTTCCAACGCGCACAATGAGATCAGCTCCTTTGCGCTGAAGCGATTGACGTAAATCTGCAACGCTTTCGAGTAGAAAGTTAGCCCGGAATACATGCATTTTGGAAATTCCCAGCCGAGGGTGTGGCGTAAACCAGCGCGGGTCAAATACGAATACGGGCAGCACCTGGTCGGCGTTTTCAAGCGCGCGAACGAAGCCTTCGTTATCATGCAGACGGAGGTCATTTCGGAACCAGTAGAGAATGCGATTCATTCTGAAAGAGTAAACGGTTATCTGTTACTAATGAATGAGCAGGCAATCTTGGTTCATTTGTGGTCAATAATTATAGCCGTTTCTTGTCGTGGAGTAGGAGATGCATAACCCTGAAAGAACTGACTGTGGCTAATCGGGGGGTAACACTCTGGTAAGGATGACGGGCCTGTACCAGTCAACCCCGCCGGGGCTGGTCATGAGCGGTCAGGCTATGCTGGTCCGAGGGCTACGCCCCGGTTAACCAGAGTCAACCCCTTTGGGGTTGTTCGCTATTTTGTTGTAATGCGTATCGTTTTGTTTTTGGTATCTACATCCATACGATTGATTTTACTGGGATCGAGGTCGGTTATATCCTGCTCAGTAACTTTCTTTCCATCAATCAAAAATGTGTTTATACCTTTAAAAGCAGTCTCATTTTTATCCAGCTGAAAATTAATCGGCAGGTTATACTGAACGTTGACAAGCTGGCCATTCTGTTTGGCTGGCGTCCAGTTAGGCATGCTGTTGACAACCCGAATGGCTTCTTCATCAGCGCCGTACCCAATACCTTTAAGAAGTTCGACATTAGTAATTTCCCCTGTTTTCGTAACGATGAACCGCACGAATACACGTCCTCCAATATTCGCTTTTTGTGCGGCTTCGGGATATTTAAGGTTCTTCTCCATGTAAGCACCAAGCGCCTTCATGCCGCCCGGGAACTCTGGTTGCTGTTCAACCACCGTAAAAACTTCTCCATCTACTTTCGCTGTTTTTCGAGCTGAAGACTGCGCTAAGGTCGTAATGGTTTGATCCTGCTCCGATTGCGTACACATTGTCAATAGAGCCGCTAAAGGCAGGGCCAGGGCGTAACTGAGCAGCGCCCGGCGAGGTGTTTGGGGTTTTTGTAACATAACGATGCGTTGTTTAAGCGTTGATTTAGAGACAAAAGGGGTGGTCAATGCGGCTGATGGTATATCCAGCGCATAAGCCACTAATTGCTGGGCATAGGTAGGTTCATTGGCCGACTTATCAGCCAGAAATTCGTGTACTTCCTGCAAGGCGTGTTTGTAGAGCCACAGGACCGGATTGAACCAGAAAATGGCCTGCGCTACTTCCACAAACAGCACATCGGCGGTATGTCGCTGGCGAATGTGCGCTTCTTCGTGGCGCATCAACGCACCGGGCCGGGTAAGCGCATCGGTTTGATTGAGCACCAGATAAGACCCAAAGGAGAACGACGGTGTTGAGTTGTCGGATAGCTTCACGAGCGTATAGTTTCCCTTATGTTCTGCTGTACCTCGCTTAATGAGAGCCAGCACCGACCGTACGTTTATACCTAGCCGAACGAGCATAACGACTACGCCAAAGCCATAGAACAACCAGATCCATTGTGCTGTCGTTAAGCTATCGGTTTGTGCCGGTTGAGACGCACCGACGACGAAGGTTGGCAGTGTGATGACACCCACAGACAGGGCGTCTGTTGTACCGTTCGGTATGTCGACGAACGGAAGTAACAAAGACAGCGTCATTGAACCGAGCAAATAGGCTCTGTTCATCCCGAAAAATGTATTCCGTCGTAACAGTAACCCGTAACAGACGTAAAACAGCAGCAGGTACAGGCTGGCGGTTAGAAAATAGGGTAGTTCGTTCATAACGTTTTGTGTTTAAGCTGAATAATGACCACACCTTTGTCGGCTTTTTCGCCATACTGAACCCTGTACTTTGCAATGGTCCCGGCATCTTTAAAGACCTGGATCGACTCAATATCATTTGAGTTAACATCGCCAATGCGCTCCACTTGCTTTGTGCCGTTTACCAGAATCAGGTCAGCTTTGCCGCCGGGTCCGTTTATGGCCGGAACCGTAATGGTATAGTGACCCGGTGCAGAATACTGGGCTTCATTCGTATGCTTTGCAGGTTGAACCGACGTCGTCCGGTGTTTTACAGGTTGCTTTTTGAGCGAGTCTGCCGGAGTGCCTGACCGTATTGGTCCGTCGATAAACGAGGTCGCCATTGACTGAGCGGGCCGGCTAACCAGTAATGAAATCAGTACTAAAGATGCCGACATTAGCAAAAAAGGGCGCATCAAGCTGGCGATTGTCATTTCGTTTTAGTGGTTATAAGTATGACGCCATTTTTGCCTTTTTCGCCGTAAGCGCCTGCTGACGCACCTTTCAATACCGTGACGTTTTCAATTTTATTTGGGCTAATCTTGGCCATGCCAGCCTTATTAGCCTCAATGCCATCAATAATATATAGTGGATCACCAATACTGAAACCGGTTGTTCGAATGTTGACAGACTCTCCCGGCTGTTTAAGGGTATCGGGTAGAGGCATTGAATACCGCTGTTTGCTAGCAGTAGCGGCATCGCCGTAAAGTGCAAAACGGCTGTTTTTGCTATTGTTAACAACGAAATTCAGTTGTTTTGATGAATCCGGTTTCGGTGTCAACTGACCTGTTCGCTTATCCTCTCTCTTTTCGAGCGCAAACTGAATGGGAATAACGTGTTGTGTAGCTACCGATTTCCCGTTTTGCTTTCCCGGAAGCCAGCGCGGCATTTGTTTTACAACGCGCAGGGCCTCTTCATCACAGCCGTTGCCAATTCCTTTTTTTACTTTTGCCGAACCAATGGCTCCGGTAGATAATACGGTAAACTGTATTAATACTTTTCCCTCAACCCCCGCAGCTTTAGCTTTTGCCGGGTAGTGGAGCGTATGAGCAACATACTGCATCAACCCCGGAATGCCCGTTGGAAAAACAGCAGGCTCTTCAACAGCCGTGAATACCTCTCCGTTAATGGTTTCCGAAGAGGGCGGTGTTCGCACCGGCATAGACGGATTTGGTTTTATAGCTTTATAAACCGCTGTTGCGCCCATAGTTGGCAATTCATCGGGGTCGGTGGGAGCCAGAGAAATATTGACCTTTGTCCGACCGCTAAGGGCTACAAATTGTATTTTATACCCTGTAAAGCTAGCGGCAAGCGACTGACCTGCCAGCAGCCCGTTAAGTGTGTATCGGCCTTCTGAATCAGTGGACGTACCCTTGTTTGTTCCTACGACAACAACATTCGCGCCTATTAGAGGCTTTCCATCCGTGCCTGTCACCTTCCCCGAAACGGTAATGGATTTATCCGTTACTTGACTCACCACAGATACAATCTCTTCCCGCGCCGTGGTCATCGCCAGCAGGCTAATTGCCAGTGGCAGCACCAGCATATATTTTCCCAACGCCCGGCGATTGGTAGTTTTCTGATGCAGCATCTGAATACGCAGTTTAAGCAGCGATGGGTTAAAGAAACCGTTGGTGAGTGCATCGGGCTGTAAACCAAAGGTGTAGGCAACCAGAAAGCGGGCATACTCATTAGGCTGACTGGCTTCTTTATCGGCCAGGAATTCGTGTACCTGCCGCAACATTCGCTCAATGAGAAACAGCGTTGGGCAAGCCCAGAAAATAGCCTTTATAATACCCAATCCGAGTACATCGGCGCTATGCCATTGCCGCACATGCACCAGTTCATGCCGGAGAATAAGGCCGTTCTGCGTATCGGCCGGATTGAGGATAATGTAATTGAAAAACGAGAATGTTGGCAGCGTCCCATCATCAGGCTGCACCAGTACATAGCTGTCCTGCACCTGCCGGGGCGACCGACGAATCAACCAAAAAAGCCGACCAATTCGTATGCCCAGACGTATCAATAAACTCAGGCCAACGAATCCATAAAACCACAGGCCAATCTGTTCCCAGTCAGCGCCGGGGTTAATTTGCTCAGGTGCTTCTACCACCGAATAATCTTGAGTAGGGGTTATGGGTAATGCGATAACGCCTACCGGTATTGGCAGGGTCTCTACCGTTTCGCTGGGTAACGTAACCAGCGGCAGTGTCAATGACAGCACAACCGATGCTACGAGATAAGCCCGGTTCAGCGTGAAAAACGTATGTCGGCGCAAAAACAGCCAGTAGCAGCTCACAAACAGCAAACCGTAGAGGTTCGCTTTCAGCAGATAGTCGAGCGTATTCATTGGTCTTTCTGTTTGTTAAGGAGTTTGATAATTTCGTCGGCTTCGTTCAGGCTGATGTTCTTGTCCTGTACGAAGAAGGATACCAGTTTTTTGAGCGAATTATCGAAGTAGTTCGCCATTAATTGCTCAGTCTGAAAACGGCGATATTCTTCTTCCGAAATAAGCGGATAGTACTCGTGCGTTTTGCCGTAAGCCGTGTATCCGACCAATCCTTTTTTCTCCAGAATACGGATGATGGTCGAGACTGTGTTGTAAGCGGGTTTGGCTGGCAATCCCGATTCATCGTTACGGCCCGTTTCCGGTAGTTCAGCCAGCACATCTTTCACGAAGCCTTTTTTGAGTTGCCAGAGCACCCGCATAATCTCTTCTTCAGCCTTTGTTAATTCGCGTATCGACATGAGGTACAGTAGCTTATTGATTCTGATCGAAATGTATGACTAATGATTTAGTTTTACAACTAATTTATTAGTTATTTTTTGGACTTATGAAAAAAGCCCTTTCATAAGCAGGAAAGGGCTTTGCGCTGTGTTCGTACCCGACAGCATCTTGCTGTCGAGCCGTCAGGCTAAGAAAGCAGTTGTATAGAATGCCAAACGTGCCGGACCGACCCGCGCCAGCAGGTTTGGCTTAACGGTCCGACAGCAAGATGCTGTCGGGTACAACTAACTATTTAAACAACGGCGCGTGAATTTTCTGCAATGTTTCAACAGGAATCTTGATGACTTCCCGGTCGTAGGTGAGTAAGCCGTTTACTTCGCCTTCTACATCTGTTGTTTGGGTGTAAACAGCTGCCGACAGAGCCTGCTTCTGATAATACTCCACGATTTTGGCGTATTTTTTCTGATAGGCTTTCAGCACAGCATCAGCCGATTGATAGGTCTGATAGCCCCAGTTACGCATTTCGGGATTCCAGAGGTGCCCCTGAACCGGCCAGCCAATACCGCCAAATTCGCCAATAACAACGACACGATCTGTTTTGGGTGTGGGTGCGTTGGGTTCTTCTTCGTACGTGTGTATATCGTAGAAATCGCCTGCACCGAGGTCGTTCCAGCCGCTACTGGCGTTCACGGTGCGGCTTGGGTCGAGCGCTTTTACCCAGTCGGCCAGACGTTTGTTGTCGTACTGTCCCCAGCCTTCGTTATGCACCACCCAGGTAACAATGCTGGGGTGATTATGCAGCCGGTTCATCATCCGCCGCAGTTCCATTTCAAATTGCTCTTTCCCTTTCGACCGGCGAATTGGCTCTGTCTGGTCGCCGGGAGATTCGTTCTGGCCTTCCAGAAAACCTGATGGCATGTCCTGCCAAACCAGGATTCCGAGTTTATCGCAGAGGTAGTAATAGCGCTCGGGTTCAACTTTAATATGCTTACGGAGCATGTTGAAGCCAGACTTTTTGAGAAAGTCAATCTCGAACGTCATGGCTGCGTCCGATGGGGGCGTTAGTAAACTACCGGGCCACCAACCCTGATCGAGCGGGCCATTCTGAAACACAAATTTGTTGTTCAGCAGCAACACCGGCTGATTGGCAACAGGCCCTTTACCCATCGAAATCTTCCGCATGGCGAAGTAGCCCGTAATAGCATCGAGCGGGTTACCCGTTACTGTAGCACTGGCAAAGGCTTTGTTCAAAACATCATCCTGACGCGAACGTTTGTTACGGGGCGTATCGCCGAAGGGGTCAGTAACGGTCACTAGCTCCGCTTTTATGTTATATAGAAACGGACTATCGGGCGACCAGAGTTTAGGGTTCCTTAGTGTCAGATAGGCAGTTCTTCCGGCGCGGACCAATGTAGTGGCTACCGCTTGAGAGCCGTCTAAGGCCGTGAGCCGGATAGCTGTGGTGTAATTATTGGCGGGTTTATCGAGCAGTACGTCCACCCGGACGCGCCCCGAATCCAGTTCGGGCGTTAGTTTGACTTCTTCGATGTAGGTCTGTTTTGGCACGGGCTCCATCCAGACTGTTTGCCAAATGCCCGACACAGGCGTGTACCAGATGCCATTCGGGTTCATCAACTGTTTGCCGCGAGGCTGTTCGCCCGAAGAGGTGGGATCGGTAACGCCCAGCACCAATTGATTCTGCCCGTCTGTCAAATAGTTGGTAACGTCGAAACTAAATGCATCGGAACCACCCGTATGCGAACCCACTAGCCCGCCGTTAACCCACAAATTACATTCATAATCGACTGCCCCAAAATGAAGCAGTACCCGTTGTCCGGCCCAATCGGTGGGAATTGTGATTGTACGACGGTACCACAAACGTTGGTCGTCCGTAAGTGCTTTGTTGACTTTGGATACGGTCGATTCAACACAGAACGGCACTAGAATCTGACCCTGAAAAGCGGTCGGCTGCGGGGTCGATTTTGGTGTGATAGCGTAGTCCCACATACCGTTCAGGTTTTGCCATTTCTGGCGCACCAGTTGCGGACGAGGATATTCTCGCCATGCGTTTTCGGGTGTGAGTTGTTTTTCCCAGCGGCTCATGATGGGTGCCGACCGGGGTTGGTTTGAGGCTGGCGTTTGGGCGTAAGTAAGCACCGGAGCCAGAAGGAGGAGTAAAGAGAATAAAAGTTTAGGCGTTTTCATACTTAATAGGTTTGTTGCTGTTTTACCACCGGCACCGGCCGCCCGGCCCAACCCCCTCCTAAAACAGGAGGGGGTTATGCAGAGGGGTCGTCTTTTTAAAGCCCCCTCCTGTTTTAGGAGGGGGTTGGGGGTGGTAAATTTGGGTGGTAAACTATCTTACTTACTCAGCTTCCCTTCCAGCATTTTGATATAATACCCGCCCACGACCGAACGGGCCTGAAAACCAACCTGTTTGGCGTTGGTTGTTTCGTGCCAGTCGGAGAGGGGAACCCGCGTTGGGGTCTCGTTGACGTATTTCCAGACGGGTTTAATGAATTCTTCAAAATCCCGGTCCGATTTGGCGAGCGTGGCTGTCCATACGATCCAGTCCGATTTTGTGTACGTTTTGCGGCTGTCCAGAGGTAGTCCGTAGGGCTTTTGCTTTGTCAGATAATAGGCTATCTCCGTTTGGGAGACCTCTTTGGGAAACACCCCGAGATCCAGCAGCTTATCCCAAACCAGATTATATTTCTGACTCCAGCTATCGCCCTGATTTTCGAAGGTCAAGTCGTAGTGTTCTTTCTGGGAAGGTGTTTTGTCGAGGGCGAGTTGCTGCCATTTAACGGCCATGTCCCGCGCTGTTTTCAGGTAAGCCTGTGCTGTAGCTTTATCACCCAACTGAGCGGCCATTTGCCCATAAGCGGCAATGCCCAGAATTGCTTTGACCGACAGGTTTGCATTTCGGGCAATATGTCCGGCGAAGTCGTCGGTGCAGAGCTGGTTGGCCGGGTCGAAGCCATCCTTTTTGAGGTACTCAACCCAAGTTGTCAGGGTTTTCCAGTGTTCTTTCGCGTAGTTGGCGTTACCCTCTGCCCCGCTTATGGCGCCCGCCAATAGAAGCATATTACCGCACTCTTCAACGGGCATGTCTTCGCCGTAGGTCTGGCCATTAGCCAGTGGATAGGTACCCACGTCATGGGCCGCAAACGGTTTTTTCCAACGCCCACTCTCCGAATACTGGAAGATTGGTTCCATCATACCTTTCAGCAGGGTAGGGTTGTAGAGCAGAAAAAGTGGTGCTGAAGGGTAGGTTATATCCACCGTGCCGATGGAACCGTTGGAGAAATTCTCCTTCGACAGGAAAAGCGTTTCTCCCTTAGGACCAGCTACAATCTTATGGGCCGCAATTGCCTGCCGATAAGCCAGCTCGCACAAATCGGCATACTCTTTGCCGCCTGCTTTACGCGCATCGGAACGGAGTTTGCTGTCGAATTTGTCGCACTTTTCCCGCAGTCGATTATAGTCCTTCTCGGCAGTTTGCAATAGGCTGATCATTGTTGTTTTCTCATCCCGACGCCACCACGGACGCAGGTTCTGCTTGAAATACTGCACCGAATACAGGTCGTCATACGCCAGCATCAGGTGTTTTTCGGCAGGTTTCGATACGTTACCGAAGTCGAGTACACTGGCTACGGCCACATCGACAGCCGCGCGGGGCTTGTTGCCCGGTACGGTCGCCTTATTATCGGTGGGTAGCTGGCCATTCGTGAGGAACGCCTGTTTCAGGCCCGGTGCCATGCCATTGCCTGTCTGGTTGCCGTTTTCCTGCGGAACGGCCAGATACGCGTAACCCCAGTCGATCCGCACGTTGTCGCCCTTTTTGGCCAGAACGGGCTGCGCTTCGGTTCCAACGCTCTGGTAAATCAGGCCGGGTGCCTGTCCGGCTTTCATCACAACTTCCTGTCCAACCGTGTTGGTTGCTAGGGTGCCGGATTCGCTTAGAAACACCTGCACCGAATGGGGTTTGCGATCCTGCGAACGAACCTCGAAGGTAATGTACGTAATAGGGCGGGCAACGACTTCAAGTTCGTCCAGCAACAGGGGCGACATGAAGTTTACGACCAGATTCACCGGCCCTACGCTAAAGGTGTAATTCGTTTGCGTTGCCGATACCGTCACGCCCGTTTGGGTCGCCGTAGTAATTGACGAGGTAGTGACCGGATTAACGATGCCGACGTCGATAAACGAGCCGCCCCGAGGGCTTACGCAGTGAACGGCCAGTATGTTTTTGCCTTTTTGCAGTGCTTTCTGACCCGCAGCGGATAGCGGCAGGTAGGTGTATTCGTTAATATAGTCGGGCTTGTCGAGGATTTTGGTGCCGTTCAGGTATACGACCACATCATCGTCATGATTGATGGATAAGAGAAGTTTTGACGGGTCAGCTTTGCCATCGTAGGTGAACTCCCGCCGGTAATAAATCCCGTCTTTCATGGCCGCCGACTCACTATTTGTCCACTTGGTTTTAGCCTCGGGTGTATCGCCAAACGGGCCTTGCCCTGATTGCCAGCTACTGGCGTTAAAATCTGTCTTCTCCCAACCGGCACTGGGTTTTTTCAAGGTGTACTGAGCCGGATAGGATTTTGATTCGCCTGTTGAGGCAATCTGCTCGTAAGTTGTGGGGACAGCACCCAGAAACTGATACGCTTTACCGTCAACCCGCACAATTCCTTCCAGCGATTGTGGTTTGCCAGTCCAGTGGCGGGTGGGCGAATCGGTCAGCTTATCCGTTGTGCTCCAGACGCTGAAGTAAGGGTCATGCGTAATAAGCGGATAAGCAGGCGGACGAAGATTCTGGGCAATTGACTGCCCAAAAAAGAGGGAAGTGAGTAGGGTAATCGAAACGCAAAGGGCCGATTTTTTTTGCATTGGGACTATTGGTTTGCGGATACAACGAAAAACATCCACAACATAAACCATATCTCGCTCAACCTTTACTTATCGAGACCACGAATTACGTGTTGTCAATTGGATTCTTTCGTGCGGTACTTTTTCCCGACGACGATGATACTGATGGCTGAATGTCGGGTAGATGCACTTGATTTGATTCTTATGGAATACAATTCCTAAACGCTCAAACGCCTACTTTTTTTCAATGAAAAAGCTATTCATACTAGCCACGGCTCTGCTGCTGGCTGGATCGGCAACTCAATTAATTGCCCAGCAAATTTCGAAGGAAGAGCTCATCTTCCTGACCCCCGACTGGAAAGGCGAACGTTTTCCCGACGGACGCCCGAAAGTGCCGGACGCTATTCTGAAACGCATGAGGCTGGTGACTCAGGAAGAAGCCTGGTCGGTGATGAAAGGCGAAAAATACCGCTACCAGTTTGCGGGCGACTGGCAAACGATCAACCCCGATAGTGTGCTGGTGGGGCGGGCACTCACGGCTACCTTCATGCCCGGTCGGCCGGATGTACACCGGGTAACGGATGAGAAAGGACATACCAAAGACGGTCGGATTAAATCACAGAATGCGTGGCCAATCGACATGCTTGTGAAAGGGGATGTGTATGTTGTAGATCAGTTCGGGATGCACGAAGATGGCCCAACCATTGGCGATAATCTGGGCAATTCGATTTATGCCAAAACGGGCAACGGCATTGTCTACGAAGGTGCTGTTCGCGACGTGGCCGGATTGAAGGAAATTGGTGGATTCACGTCCTATTTCCGCAGTTATCACCCATCGCATCACAATCCCGAAGGCGATCTGAATACAACGTTGGTAGGCATCAACCGCCCTACGCGTATTGGGAGAGTGATGGTGATGCCGGGCGATGTGGTGCTGGGACGCGATGGGGGCGTGGCGTTTATTCCGCCCCATTTGGCCGAAAAAGTGGTAAAAACGTCGGAGATTATCCGGTTGCGGGACATGTTCGGGCATTTACGGTTGCGCGAGCAGAAATACACGCCGGGACAGATTGACACACGCTGGTCGGATGAAATTGAAAAAGATTTCTCGAAATGGCTCAACGACCACGTTAGCGAACTCCCCGTTCCAAAAGAGCAAATTCAGGAATTTCTTAAAACCCGAACCTGGTAATTCGTACCAAACAGCTTCTAGCTGTTTGTGGCTATCTACTACAAACAGCTAGAAGCTGTTTGGTACAGAGATCACATCACACGCAAACACCTTTTCCTTCTAAATCATGACAACTTCCCGTCGATCTTTTCTTACCAAAGGGGCTATTGCCAGTGCTTTGGCGGCTACCTCATTATCCAGTTTCGGCGAAGGACTGGAAACGGCCGTTCATAACGCTCCTTTGTCTTCGGCTCCATCCGACCTGAAAATCACTGATATCAAATGTGGCTATACGCGGGGTGGACATAGCCTGTTCGTGAAAATCCATACCAATCAGGGTATCTGGGGCTGTGGCGAAGCCGTCGATGCGTCGGTGGGAACGTATCATCTGGTGAAATTGATGGGCGAGCGCATTAAAGGCAAGAGCCCGCTCAACGTTAACCGCCTGTTTGAAGACGTTCGGAAGTCGGGCTTCTTTGAAGGGGCTCAGGCGGGGATGTATATTTCTGTTTTATCGGCTGTAGAAACAGCCCTCTGGGATTTGACTGGCAAAGCGCTCGGCATGCCCGTGTATCAATTGCTGGGTGGTAAATTCCGGGATAAGATTCGGGTTTACTGCGACACCGGCGCTTATCGAGAAACCGATACCAGTGCTGAAGCCTTTGGTAAAAGTGCTAAAAAAGCGGTAGACATGGGTTTTACGGCGGTAAAGTATGACATCGACGAGCGCAACGACCCGAATAAATACGACGCTTACAACTGGACCGCCAGTCAGGGTGAACTGGAACGGATGTATAACCAGATTGCCGGTGTCCGGAAAGCCGTTGGCCCAAAGATTGACATTTGCGTTGACATGCACGGTAAATACGACGTAACAACGGGTCGACGTGTTGCCAAAATGATGGAGCCGCTAAACCTGCTGTTTCTGGAGGAGCCTATCCCCGCCGAAAACCCGGAAGCCTACCGCCAAATTCGGGAAGCGTCGAATACGCCCATCTGCGCAGGAGAGAACCATTATCTGGCGCATGGTTTCCGCAAACTGCTCGAAATAGGGGCTGTCGACATCATCATGCCAGATCTACAGAAAGCGGGTGGACTTGGTGAAGCGCAGCGCATCGCCAATCTGGCCAATCTGTACTACGTGCCGTTTGCTCCACATATGGTAGCGTCCTATCTGGGTGCCATGGCGTCGAGCCACGTATGCGCGTCGGTACCTAACTTCCTGATTCTGGAGTGGCAGATTTATTTCCACGAGGAGCCCATGTTCAAGGAAATCGTCACGTTTGATGGGCCGATGGTCGAGAAAGGATTCATCCCGTTATCAAATAAGCCGGGTATTGGCGTCGAAATCAATGAGGAAGGTATGCGGAAATACGCTCCGAAAGACGTGCCCTTTTTTGTGTAAATGTGCCCGGATTTTTAACGCCAGATGATATCTTTAAATGTTTGCCCTGGTAAGCGGTCGGATCAAGGGATCAAATGCGGTAAATAATGTGGATAAACGCGTGCCATTGAGCGCTTAAAATGTGGATAACCCTGTTCGTATGTGGATAACCTTCGTTATGTCGTCAGATACATTAACTACGACACAAGTCTGGTGTCATTAACTTTCCTGCAAGCAGGTTATTGATCTGAAAATGAAACTATATAGGGTGGCCATGCGCCACCCTATTGTTTTTATAGTAGTCCCGTAAGCAGTAAGTAAATGGGACTGTCGCGTTTTAAGAGGGTCTAGTTGACTGATTCATCCCTCACCCTAATCTAACACGGAACATTGACGCCGAAATCCACTCCCGTACCAGCCACATTCAGGGGTTCTGATACGAACTCACTGATGAAGCAGACAAACTATCGCTGGGTAATTGTTGCGTTGCTCTTTTTTGCGACAACGATCAACTATCTCGACCGACAGGTGATTAGCTTGTTGAAGCCAATTCTGGAAAAGGAATTCTCCTGGACAGAGTCCGACTACGGCAACATCGTAACGGTTTTTACTTTTTTCTACGGGGCCAGCACCCTGCTTGCGGGCTATATTATTGACCGGGTTGGTACCAAACTTGGCTATATCGGGGCTATTCTGGTCTGGAGTCTGGCGGCTATGGGCCACGCTTTGGCCGGTAGTACATTTGGGTTCATGATTGCCCGTGGTTTTTTGGGCATTGGTGAGGCCGGTAACTTCCCTGCCTCGATCAAGACCGTTGCCGAGTGGTTTCCAAAGAAAGAGCGGGCACTGGCGGTTGGTATTTTCAACGCCGGAGCGAATATCGGGGCTGTGGCGGCCCCGGCTATTGTACCCTGGCTGGCACTTGTTGCGGGCTGGCAAACAGCCTTTATTGCTACCGGTGCCTTGGGGTTTCTATGGATTGTAGCCTGGTATTTACTCTATGAAATTCCGAGTCGGCACAAAAACGTTAATGAAGCCGAACTCGCCCATATCACGCAGGAAACGGCTGCCGAATTCGCTACGGCGGGTGATGCCGCTACCGTAAACTCGCCCGATGGTGTAGCCATCAAATACCCTATTTTTGCCAATAAAGCCATCTGGGGCTTCATGAGTGGCAAACTCCTGACTGATCCAATCTGGTGGTTTTTCCTGTTCTGGTTACCATCCTATCTGGCCAACATCTACCACCTCGATCTAAAAAAACTGGGAGCTCCACTAATTGTCATTTATCTGGCGGCAACAATTGGCAGCGTAGGGGGTGGTTGGCTTTCCTCCATGCTGATTCGTAAGGGCTGGCACCCAACAAGAGCCCGCCAATGGTCTATGGCCTTATTTGCCATTTGTGTAACGCCCGTCATGCTTATCAGCCAGATGAACAGCATGTGGCCGGTTATCGGCATTTTATCGCTGGCTGTGGCGGCTCACCAGGCCTGGTCGGCCAACATTTTTACGGTAGCTGCCGATCAGTTTCCGAAGCAGGTAATTAGCCGGGTAGTTGGGTTAGGCACAATGGCTGGAACCCTCGGTGGAGCCGTTTTCCCGTTGCTGGTCGGTCGTATTCTGGACCATTACAAATTATTGGGAAACCTGTCGGAGGGTTATTACATCATTTTCTACATCGCTGGTTTTGCGTATCTGGCCGCCTGGACAATGCTGTATATTTTTGTGTTCAGTCGGGTGAAAGCTCGTTCATGATGGCGCGAACGTCTTCGTTCGTGTCAGTTATGAACCGGCCTCTGGCCGATTGTCTATTACTTACTTCCGGCCAGAGGCCGGTTTATAGTCGGCACGAACGAAGACGTTCGCGCCATCTTTCTTAGCCATGAAAAACCGTATAAACCTGTTCCAGCTTTGCCAGTTAATGGCCTGGGTGATTGTTGGTTTGTCTATGCACAACGCCAGTGCCCAGGCTCCCAATTTTCAGAAAATGACGCCCGACGAACGGACGGCTTATATGAATAAAATGCGGGAGGCCAGTCAGGACGATTGGCAGAAGATGATGGACAAGCTCAATCTGAAACTGCCCACATTGCCGCCCCCCGCCGATGATTCCAAACGCCCGCAGCAACTAAAGCCCAAAGAAGGTTCGAATAACTGGTTCGACGAAGCCGGAAATAATCACGTTCGGTCGGGGTGGGGGATTTGGACAAACTACGATGAAGCCAAAGCAAATAACTATAAACTGCCTGACCCCCTAACGTTGAAAAGCGGCAAGCCCGTAACAACGGCAGCTATGTGGTGGAAACAGCGTCGGCCCGAAATTCTGAATGATTACCTGACGGAGATTTACGGGAAAACACCCACAAATACGCCTAAGGTAACGTTTGTATCTACCGGAACGGATAGTACCGTTTTAGCGGGCAAAGCCATTCGGAAAATGATCCTTGGCAGTATTGATAACACCCGCTATCCATCGATAGCACCGAGTATTCCGGTTACGTATTACCGGCCGGTCAAAGCGTCGGGTAAAATTCCGTTGATGGTGATTGTGTGGGGATCATTTCCGCAGCCCCTGGCCAACATCGAGAAACTAATTGATGCCGGTTGGGCCGTTGCAATGGTGAATACGGGTGCTATTCAGGCAGATAATGGTGGTGGTTTGCATGAGGGTATCATCGGACTAATGAACGGCGGCAAAGACCGCCAACCCGATGAGTGGGGCGTGTTGGCCGCGTGGAGTTGGGGCCTGAGCCGGGTACTTGACCACTTTGAAAAAGACAACGCCATCAATGCCAAACAGATCGGTATTCAGGGACATTCGCGCTGGGGCAAAACGGCCATGCTGGCTGGTGCACTGGACCCGCGTTGGGCCATCGTTTTCTCCAGTTGCTCGGGCTCGATGGGGGCTTCGTTAGAAAAGCGAAGCTGGGGCGAAACGATCGACAACGTAGCCGGTTCGGGCGAATACCACTGGATGGCAGGCAACTTCCTCAAATATGGCGGCAACTGGGCCGCTATGCCCGTTGATGCCCACGACCTGATAGCGCTCATTGCCCCTCGTCCGCTGTTCATTACGGGTGGCACGAAAGATAGCTGGGCTGATCCCAAAGGCGAGTTTCTGGCCTGCGTTGGAGCAAGCCCGGTTTATAACTTGCTCGGTAAAAAAGGCGTCGGAGCCACCGAAATGCCCGCGCCCGATGTGTCTCTGATCGATGGTGAACTGGCGTTCCGAAATCACGAAGGGGGCCATGTCGACTCTCTCGACTGGCCGATTTTTCTGGAGTTTGCGAGGAAGGAGTTGAAGTTATCCCCTGTTCAAAAGTAATCGTTGGCTGTACCCACGGGCTTCAGCCCGTGATTGAATTACTATAATACACGGGCTTCAGCCCGTGGGTACAACCACGAACCGTCATGTGATCAACCAAACAAGAAGTAGAGTAAAAATGGGAATGTTACAAACGATGCGGTGGTTCGGCGAATCCACGCTGGGCGCAAATGATCCGGTTTCGCTGATGGATATTCGGCAGGCGGGTTGTGCGGGGGTGGTTACGGCACTCCACCAGATTCCGGTGGGCGACCTGTGGACGGTTGAGGCCATAACTGAGCGCAAACAGCTTGTTGAAGCGGGCAATCAACAATACTCGCCCTTGCAATGGGCCGTTGTTGAGAGCTTGCCGGTTCACGAAGACATTAAAAAAGGTCGGCCAACCCGCGACGGATATATCGAGACATATAAACAGTCGATTCGAAACCTGGCGGCTTGTGGCATCAAAACGATTTGCTATAATTTCATGCCCGTACTGGACTGGTCGCGCACGAACCTCAATTACGAAATGCCCGATGGCTCACGGGCACTCCGGTTTGTGTGGGAAGACTTTGCCATCTTCGACCTGTGTATCCTCAAACGCCCCGGCGCCGAAGTCGATTACGAGTCCGAAATCAGCGAGTCGGCTCACCAGAAATTTAGCCGAATGACAGATGGGCAGATTGCCGAATTGAGCAATATTGTCCTGCTGGGTTTACCCGGCTCCGAAGAAGCTTTCACGCTCGATACTTTTCAGGGATTATTGAACGAGTACACCACCATTGGCGATGCCGAACTGCGACAGAATCTGTATTACTTCATTCGGCAGGTAGCCCCCGTGGCGCAGGAAGTAGGCGTCAATCTGTGCATCCATCCCGATGATCCGCCATACCCATTGCTTGGTTTACCCCGCGTAGTCAGTACCGAAGTCGATTTGGCGCAATTGATGGCCGCCTGTGACGTAACAGCTAACGGCATTACATTCTGTACCGGTTCATTAGGCATTCGCCGGGATAATGATTTGGCTGGTATGATTCAGCGATTTGGCGAACGGATTCATTTTATCCATTTACGCACAACGAAACGCGAAACGGCTGGTACGTTGAAGCGGCCCGGTAATTTTTACGAAGCCGACCATCTGGCGGGCGATGTCGATATGTATGCCGTCGTGAAAGCCATTGTGCTGGAACAAAAACGGCGTGAACAGCAGGGTATCGGCGAAACATCCATTCCCATGCGCCCCGACCATGGCCACCAGATGCTCGACGATTTACACAAAAAAACGTACCCCGGTTATTCGGCCATTGGCCGGTTGCGCGGACTGGCCGAAATCCGGGGGTTGGAAATGGGAATCGAGCGAAGTTTGTAGTGGAATAGACTCTGGCGCGGGTATTTACCCGCGCCAGAACCCTGCTGAAAATGAAACGAATACTACTCTGTCTATTATTTATTAGTCATCTGGCCTCCGCAGACGACGGCTATCGCCTATGGCTGAAATACAACCTTATTAAAGACGTGCCCAAACGGGAAGCTTATGCCCGTTCGGCGCAGTTCATCGCGTTAACTGGCACAAGCCCGATTCTGAAATCGGCCGCCGAGGAATTGCAAACGGGCTTGCAGGGCTTACTGGGAAAGACGGTTCCCATTATCGCCAATGCCGGCAATCGGACGGGAGGTATTGTTCTGACGAACGCTTCGGGTGCTGATGTACAGACGCTGACAAAGGAAGGGTATAAACTCGCCAGCCGGAAAGGAAGCAATATTACGGTTTCGGGTAAAACCGACTCAGGCGTATTGTATGGCGTTTTTGCGCTGCTTCGGCAACTGCAAACGGGGCAGGCAATAGACAACCTTTCACTCGCCGGCAATCCCAAAATTCAATACCGACTTCTCAATCACTGGGACAACACCAACGGCACCATCGAGCGCGGATATGCCGGTGAATCGCTCTGGAAATGGTATGAATTACCCGCCACCGTTGACCCGCGCTACCGCGATTATGCCCGTGCCAACGCGTCGCTGGGTATCAACGGAACGGTTGTCAACAACGTCAATGCCAGCGCTCGCTTTCTGACTGCCGAGTACATTGAAAAAGTTGCCACTTTAGCGAACGTGTTCCGCCCGTATGGCATACGAATTTATTTGTCCGTTTATTTCCCGGCTCCCAAAGTTATTGGTGGACTAAAAACTGCTGACCCGCTCGATCCGGAAGTGAAGAAATGGTGGGCCGACAAAACCAACGAAATTTACAAACTCATCCCTGATTTCGGTGGCTTCCTAGTGAAGGCCAACTCCGAAGGCGAACCCGGTCCACAGGATTACAGGCGAAACCATGCCGATGGGGCCAACATGCTGGCTGAAGCCTTAGCGCCTTACGACGGTATCGTGATGTGGCGGGCCTTCGTCTACAAAGCCGACCCTAAGTCGGATCGTTTTAAAGCTGCTCATGAGGAATTTACCCCTCTGGATGGCCAATTTGACAAAAAAGTGATTGTGCAGGTAAAGAACGGGCCGATTGATTTTCAGCCCCGTGAACCCTTTTCGCCCCTGTTTGGGAATATGCCCAAAACACCCCTGTCGATGGAGTTTCAGGTCACGCAGGAGTACACTGGTTTTGCGACCCATTGGGTATATGAAGCACCGATTTTTAAGGAATGCCTGGAGACCGATACCTATGTAAAAGGCAAAGGCTCTACTGTTGCCAAGGTGATTGATGGTAGTCTGCACCAGTACACCATGACAGCCATTGCGGGGGTAGCCAACACGGGTACCGACCGCAACTGGACCGGTAACTCAATGGCTCAAGCCAACTGGTACGCCTATGGGCGACTGGCCTGGGATCACACCTTATCGTCGGAAAACATTGCCGACGAATGGGTGAAGATGACGCTCACCAGCGAGCCAAAAGCCGTGAAGACGATTACGGATTTGATGATGCGGTCAAGGGAAATTTACGTCGATTACAACACACCTTTGGGACTATCACGGCCGTGGTCGGGTGTGCATTTTGCGCCCGAACCCTGGCAGGAAAAGAGCGTTCGCCCCGACTGGACAGCCATTTATTACCACCGGGCCGACTCCATCGGGCTCGGCTTCGACCGAACTGCAACGGGCAGCAATGCCCTGGCGCAGTACCGGCCAGAAGTGCAGAAGCAGTGGAACAACCCCGAAACCTGCCCGCTGCCCTATCTGCTCTGGTTTCACCACGTACCCTGGACAAAGAAGCTAAGCACCGGCCGAACCCTTTGGGATGAACTCTGCACTCGTTTCTACACCGGCGCAGACTCTGTAGGCTGGATGCAAAAGCAGTGGGCACAGGTGGAATCGGCCGTTGACCCGGTTATTTTTGCCGACGTAACGGGCCGACTGGCAACCCAGCACAAAGAGGCCATCTGGTGGCGCGATTCGTGGGTGTTGTATCTGCAAACCTATTCAAAACAACCCATTCCAGCCCCGTTCAAGAAGCCAGACCGGACGTTGGAGGATGTGAAAGCCTTATCCGAAATTTATAAATTACGCTAGTGGAACAACTACAAAATCAATCCGTTTTCTCGCTCGATGGTAAACTCGCTCTGATTACAGGCGGTGGTAGTGGTATAGGCTTCGATATTGCCCGTTGTATGGTGCAGGCTGGTGGCCGTGTCGTCATAACCGGTCGGAGGGAGCTACCCTTACAGGAAGCTATTGCTCAGCTGGGCGAGCGGGCGCATTATATGGTCAACGACGTAACCGAACGGGCGTTGCTGGACGACCTCGTCGAACGCATCGAAACCATGTACGGCCCCATTGACACGCTGGTCAATAATGCGGGAATTAATATGAAGAAACCCGCTTTAGAAGTTACTGATGAAGATTTTGACCGGATTGTACATACCAATCTGAACTCAGTTTTTAGCCTGACCCGGGCCTGTGCCAAACGGATGATGGCCCGCCAACGGGGCTCTATTATCATGATCTCGTCGATGGCAGCCTACTATGGTATCGACCGGGTAGCTGCCTATGCGGCCTCAAAATCAGGGGTCGAGGGGATGGTGAAAGTGCTGGCATCGGAGTTTTCGGGCAACGGTGTTCGGGTTAATGCTATTGCGCCGGGCTTCATCGAAACGGCCATGAGCAAAACGGCAATGGGTGGCGACCCCGACCGCTTTGCCCGCGCCATGCGCCGGACCCCGATGGGTAAATTTGGTCAACCCGAAGACATTGGCTGGGCTGCCGTTTTCCTGGCGTCCGAAGCGGCAAAGTACATTACAGGCGCTTCATTGCCGGTCGATGGGGGTAATTCGATTGGGTTTTAGTTATACGATGGTGTCATGTTTAAAGACATGATACCATCGTATGAAAGTCGACTGGTATCACTCTAAGAATTGTTCTGCAAGAATTCGTTCGACAGTTTGCCTGAGCGGGTCTAATTTTTGGGTTGTAATATCCCATAGCAGTTCAAGGTCGATACCAAAATATTCATGCGTGACAAAGTGGCGAAAAGCAATGATTTTTCGCCATTCGGTTTCAGGAGCCGACTCTTTAAGCGGCACAGATAAATGATTAGCCGCTTCACCGATTATTTCCAATTGTCGTTCAAGCGCAAAACGAAACATCGGTTCCTCATAAAGAGATTATTTAGAGCGATCTGCTACGAATTCGTCAACGTAGTCAATCGCCTGGAGCATATGTAATAATCGAGCTTTATCGTCAAGCAGCCTTCTCATAAATTAATTGCTTTTCCTGATCAATAAAAGGCTTTATAAAAGGTGAAAGGCCATTGGCACTAACCAAATCAACGGTCATGTTCAGCAAGGCTGAGAGTTGTTCCTGCATATCTAAAAACTGATAAAAATCAGCGCCCTGTTCATAATCAAGTTCAACTAAAATATCAATGTCACTATCTTTCGTTTGTTCACCCCGAGCCGCTGAACCAAATAAATAAGCGCGTTTTACGGGCTGGTTTCGAAAATACGGTATGAGTTGAGGAAACATAGCTGACATGGTTTAGTAGAATGGAAAGTTATCAGAATAAGTCCAGTTTGCCAATTCCACTGAAGTCGACTCGTGGGAAAGTATAAGACAACAAGAAGGGCATATTATGAAGTTGTGAAATTTTAGGCCGTAACATCGGCAAAACAAGGTCGTGTACTTACTTTGGGGTTTCTTTATATGCTATGCAACGACTCACCACTCAATACATACTTCTCGGCATTTTTCCACTTGTCTTCCAGGTAAGCCTGGCGCAAACCAAGCCCAAAAAAGCTTTGTTTGTTATTGTCGATGGTATTCCGGCTGATGTGATTGAAAAGCAAGCCACACCAAATCTAAAAGCCATTGCCAAAGAAGGAGGGTATGCACGAGCTTATGTGGGTGGGCAAAAAAGTACGTATTCTCAAACCCCAACCATCTCGGCGGTGGGTTATAACAGCCTGCTAACGAGTACCTGGGTGAATAAGCACAATGTGTGGGACAACAGTATAAAAGCTCCGAATTATCAGTACTGGACGATTTTTCGCTTCTTCGAAAAACAGTATCCGCAAAAGAAAACCGCCGTTTTCTCTACGTGGCTCGACAACCGTACCAAGCTCATTGGCGAAGACCTGCCCCAAACGGGTCACCTTCGAATCGATTATTCATTCGATGGACTTGAGCGCGATACCCTGCTTTTTCGGCACGATAAAGAGTCGGAATATATCCATCAAATTGATGAGAAGGTTGTGAATGAAGCGACCCGTTACATCCGCGACGAAAGCCCTGATCTGACCTGGGTCTATCTCGAATATACCGACGATATGGGGCATAAATACGGCGATAGTGAGCAATTTTATAAAGCCGTTAAGATCATGGACGATCAAATGGGGAGGCTGTGGCAATCAATCCAATATCGGCAAAAAACGTTTGGCGAAGACTGGCAGCTGTTCATCACCACCGACCACGGGCGCAGTGCCGATACGGGTAAAAATCACGGCGGGCAGTCAGACCGGGAGCGAAATACGTGGATCGTGACCAACGCTAAAGAACTGAACACTCAGTTTAAAAAGAATACCCCTGCAATTGTCGACATCATGCCAACGATGGCCCGCCACCTGCAACTGACAATTCCTAAAGAACAGGCCTTTGAACTGGACGGTGTTCCGCTCACGGGCAAGCTGTCGATTACGGAACCAGTCGTCAAAAAAGAAGGGCAAAAAATTTCGCTTGGCTGGAAAGCTGTAGAGCCTGAAGGGACGGTAAAAGTCTGGGTCTCCACCACTAACCACTTCGAAGAGGGCAAGCGCGACGACTATACCCTACTGGCCGAAGTACCCGCAAAAAACGAAGCCACAACTATTGATGTATTGGCATTGCCAAAAGGCTTTTACAAAATTGTGTTGGAAGGGCGGTATAATGCCCTTTCGAGATGGATTGTTGACAAGTAGTAGTACCGACCGTCCCGGTCGGCTGAGAAAACCTGTCACGGCCGACCGGGACGGTCGGTACTACTTCACCCGCGTCCAGGTTTTGGATTTCCCCAAAAAGCTAAGCCCCATTACATAGCCTCTAAGATCAATTGAGTTGGCATCCTTGATTGTTACTTCGCAGTTATAGGTTTTGCCATCTTCGGGATTGTAAATCTCGCCATCTCCCCAAATATTGTTGCCTTTGTAGACTAGGTTCGTTACCAGCACAAGGTTCATAAGGGGGCGATTACGCAGTTTTTCATTGGGGTTCTCTTTGTCTACTTTAGGTTTGTTGGTAGCTGGGTCATTGGGTTCCAGCATCCAGACCAGTTTGCCAAAATACTTGTTGCCCTGTTTATAGATCTGAACCTGATTTCTCTTTTTAGAACTAAGCCATTTACCCTCTATTGCATCGGGGCCATCGGACTGGTGTGCGAATGAGGCTACTGAAAAGCAAGTTAGCAGGAGTAGTAAGGTTAAGCGAAACGGGTTCATACGTGAGTGTTTTGGTATATAAACGTACGAAAAAAGGTTTTGTCGATTCCGGTACGATTAAATTTATGATAAACAGGACATCTCCAAGGGGGAGGATGATCGACTCTGTGGCTGTTGGACATGATTGATCCCGCACTGTTTAATCCTGGCTAAAAATAAATAAGAAGGGAAAAAGGGTTTAACCACAGAGGCCCCGCAACGGCGGACCGCAAAGAGCACAGAGGTTCAGCGGGGTAGAACTTTGCTCTTTGCGGTCCGCCGTTGCGGGGCCTCTGTGGTTAAACCCTTTTTCTTTTTCTCGACGTCTTTACTAATGCATTTCTTTCAACGAAACCCAGTACAACCCGGCAAAGAGTATACTGAAAAACACACCAAATGACGTATTTAGTGCCCCGAAACCTGCCAGCGCAACCGGTAGAACAAGGCCGATGACGACGCCACCAACATAAATCCAGAATCCAAGTTTTCGCAGCCGAAACATCATAACAGCACCAACGAGCGTCAGCAGGCAATACGCAAATTGAGCAATAGCCAACAGCTTAATTTGATCCGGATCGCCGGGAATTGGACCGTCGCCGGATGACCGATCTTCGAAATACTTCTTCTCCGGCTCTTTGTCCTGCTTTTGGATTGGTTTTGATTTTTCATCGCCCCCAACATAGATCGTTTGTGCAACAGCATCGGATTGTAAAAAGGAAACCACCGCATCAGATAGGCCCCAGGCACAACTAAGGAAGGTAAGAATACAGAGGAGAGTTAAAAATTGAGAACGCATAGGTAGTGCGGACATCCTGTCCGCAAGAGAGAATTTAAACGGACAAGGATGTCCACGTTACAAAAACCTTATTTTCGCGGCTGAGTTTCTTTCACAACAACGAAATCCAAATCAGATGACTCTGCAAGAATTAACCGAGCAAATTCGGTCCAAAGTTACGCATGCCGACAACATTAACGCTACGGTTAAGATTGTGACCGATCAGGGCCCTATTTTTATTGACGCAACGCAGTCGCCCGCAACGGTATCGAACGAAGACAAACCTGCTGATTGCGACCTGCAAGTAAGCATCGACAACCTTGTTAAAATGGGTAACGGCGACCTGAATCCCATGATGGCTGTTATGTCGGGTAAACTCAAAATTAAAGGGGACATGGGTATCGCTATGAAAATGGGTCAGGTGATGGGATAAGGTTAATGAGTGAAAGAGTGAAAGAGTGTGAAGAAAACTAGTTATAGGGGAATCAGTAGTCTAGTTAACTTTTGACCTTAATAGAGTTCATTGTACGGGCGCAGTATAGGCGGACTCGTTTCGCTCTTTCGCTCATTCACTCTTTCACCTTTATGTCTACTTCTCGTCGTAAGTTTCTGGAAAGCAGTGCGCTAACAGCAGCGGCTTTTTATATTGTTCCGCGCCATGTGTTAGGCGGGACAGCAACGGATGGCTCGCGAATTATTGCGCCCTCCGACAAGCTCAACATTGCCGCCGTGGGCTGTGGCGGGAAGGCCGATGTGAATATCCGGCTGGCTTACAACAACGGGTCCGATAACTTCGTGGCCTTATGCGATGTTGACGACCGGCAGGCGAAGAAATTTCGCGCCAAATTCCCGAACGCACCCTATTTTCAGGACTACCGCGAAATGTTCGACAAGGCGGGCAAGTCCTTCGACGCCGTTATCGTGAGCACGCCCGACCATATGCACGCGCCTATTGCGATGGCGGCTATGGCAATGGGTAAACACGTGTATGTCGAAAAACCACTGACTCACGATATTTACGAAGCCCGCATGCTGACCCAGGCGGCTGCGAAATATAAAGTCGTGACCCAGATGGGTAATCAGGGCAGTTCGGGCGATGCTACGCGTATTATCGAAACGGCCATTCAGAAAAATGTTATCGGCCATGTGCACACGGTTTACTGCTGGACCAACCGCCCGGTCTGGCCGCAGGGTGTCAAATCGCCGAAAGAAAAAGGGGAGTCGCAGCCCGTTCCGGCCGAAGTAAACTGGCCGCTCTGGCTGGGCACTGCGCCCACGCGCCCTTACCACGAAGCCTACATGCCTACGCGCTGGCGGGGGTATTGGGATTTTGGCACGGGAGCGCTTGGCGATATGGGCTGTCATTTCATGGACGTTCCTTTTCGCGCCCTGAATCTCAAATATCCAACCTCTGTTGAGTGCAGTGTAGGCTCTGTTTATTCAGATTTCTTTCAGGAAGCATTTTATGACGATAGTTGTCCGCCTTCCTCAGCTATTCACCTTACGTTTCCATCGGACGATAAGAAGGTAAAAGAGATTAAATTTTCGTGGTTCGATGGTGGTATTCGCCCCCAGTTACCCGAAGGCATAGAGTCCAGCGATGTGTTCCGCGAAATTGACGGGGGCATGCTGTTTATCGGTACCAAAGGCATGCTCACGGGTGGCCTGTTTGGGAATAACCCTAAATTATTACCTGCCGATAAATTCAGTGGTAAAGAGCTCCCTGCTCCCGAAAAACCACTGGTCGAAGGCAAAACGGAAGGCCACCAGCAGCAATGGGTCAAAGCCTGCAAGCAGGGCTACGGCGCGTATACATCCTCTTCGTTCGATCAGTCCGGTCCGCTTACCGAAACCGTTTTGATGGGCAATCTGGCAACGCGCTCCTATCTGGCCCGTGAAGATGGTAAGTTCACGGGGCGCAAAAAACTCCTGTGGGATGGCGACAATATGAAAATTACCAACTACGACTATGCGAACCAGTTTGTAAAGCGACAGTACAATGGCGGGTATACGTTGTAGTATCAGACAGCATCCTGCTGTCTGAGTCGCGATAGCGGCTAATTTTATTGTTCTATTAGCTCCTGGCGCGGCTCAGACAGCAGGATGCGGTCTGCTACAACCCTTAACTACTTGCTTATTAGTTAATCGCCGTTTACATTAGTGTGACTTCAATCACTAATGATACGTTTGCGCCCACTCGTCTTTTTAACTTTAATTGGTTGTTTACTAGCTCTACGGGTATTGGCGCAGCCTATAGGCAGCCAACCGGTAGCGGTGTTGCCCGCCGATAGTGATCAACTCTCGCTTCGGGGTACTATCGCCTATATGCGGGATTCGTCGCGGGTCAAAACTATTGCCGATGTGATTGCGCTGGCAAATACCCCGGCTTTTGCGCCTATAACGTCGCTCGTTCCTAATTTTGGGGTTAGCACAGGCACAAAAAACGCCACACCTATCTGGCTCCGGTTCCGGTTGAAGAACCCATCGGCCAATCCGCAGGCATGGCTTGCCGAAATTGATTTCTGGTGTTTCGATGAACTTCAGCTTTTTGTGGTCGATGCCCAAAATCAGGTGCTGTCTACTTCACCAACTATTGGCTGGAAAACACCCGCTCCCCAACGCATAAAAAACAATCGACATTTCTGGTTTCCATTAACAGTGCCTACTGGACAGGTTGTAACGGTCTATTTGCGGGTAGTCAAACATCGGGGAACGCAAATTGTGCCTATCGAACTCGTGCGGGAGTCAGCGTACGAATCGGTGGTGCAACGTAGTTATTTGTTTTGGGGCGGAGTGCTGTTTTCACTGACGTTCATGGCAATGATGAGCCTGATCTTCTTTCTGACGACCTTCGACCAGATCTATTCACGATACATTTTCTGTTTATTGGGCTTGGTGGGTTTTTTTGTCATCAACGATGGCTTTTTAAACCAGTTTGGATTTGATGTGCAGTTCTGGATGCCCCGACAAAACGTCTATTTTTTGTTTCCGCTTGTTCTGTTCTATTCGCAGCTAACCTTCGTAAGGCGGTTTCTCAGCCTGAAAGACACGCCGTCACGTCGCTGGCACACCATTGGCACATGGGTATTATGGGGTGGAGTACTTTGCCTGATTGCCCTAACCGCCGAGTGGTTCACACCCCTGTCGCCCACTATGGAACTGGTTTTGGTACGTTTGTTTACGGCACTATACTGGTTACCCTTGCCGGTTATTGTGGCCTATATCATTGTCGGAATCGTTCGCAAGTACCATGTGGCGGAAGCGTGGCTGTATCTGGCGGCTATCGTACCCTTTTATACCCTTAATCTGGGGCTTGTTTTTGCCAATTTCGGGCTGTTACCAACCTATGAATGGGTGTCCTGTTTTGCGTATTATGCCCCAGCGGCATTATTTGAAGTATTAGCCTTGATGGTTGGTCTGGCTTATCGGTATAAACTGGATCGCGACCAGACCGAGCAGCTCATAAAGGAGCGTACCGTTCAACAGCAACGAATGTACGAAGCCGAAGTGCAGACACTGGCTCTGAAAAATAGTCTTCTGGTCGAGAAGGAACGTATTGCCCGCGATTTGCACGATAACGTAGGAGCACACCTGGCCTTCGTTGTCACGAACCTGACCCACATCAGCGATCAGGCCGAGAAAAAGCCCATAACCGACGGGCAACGGTTGTCTAGTCAATTACGAACCATCGTGACGCACACCCGCGAAGCCGTGAAACTCCTGCGCGAAACTATCTGGGCCATCCATCAGGAAAGTTTCACAGTCGAAGAGTTTGCCGAACGGCTCAATCAGTACATCAACCGCTACGTACACGAAACCGACGGACTCAATGTCGATGTGCAGGTGTCGGGCTCACCGATTTATAAACTCAGTTCATCGCAGGTGCTCAACCTGTTCCGGATTGTTCAGGAGGCCCTTAATAATGTTATCAAGCACGCCAGGGCTTCGGAGGCTGTCGTGAAACTGAATGTCCGTTCCGATGGCCATATCAACCTACGCATTCACGATAATGGCCGGGGTTTTAACTGGACAAACGGAACCGTAGCCGGGAGTCATTATGGCCTGCATAATATGAAAACGCGTGCTCAGGAACTGGGCGGCACGTTCCGGGTCTTCGCCGAAGAGGGTACTACGGTAGAAGTGGAGGTATAAACAACCAATTTTCTCGTTTAAGCACCTTCCTGCCAACACATGGGGGCTGTCGCTTGTTGTTTTGGGTAACCAGTTAACTCAACCATAACTGTCAACCTATGAATCAGGCATTACTTAGCCGCCGGCTGTTGGGCGTTACCTTCTCACAGGATGGCGCAACCGCGCGTGTTTGGGCACCTTTTGCCCATAGTGTAACCCTTCGTCGGAGTGACCGGCAACTGGATATTCCGCTCCAGAATGATGGAACCTACTGGCAGATCACAACGGCACAGCTACAGCCCGGTGATACGTATAAATTTATTCTGAACGATACGCTCGAACGCCCCGACCCCGCGTCGATGGCGCAGCCCGATGGCGTTCATGGCGCATCGCAGGCAGTGGATACGAACACGTTCGTCTGGACAGACGCCGACTGGCACAACCTGCCCCTTGAAGATTACCTGATCTACGAACTTCATACGGGCACCTTCACGCCCGAGGGTACATTTTCGGGTGTCGAAAATCGGTTGGATTATCTGGTTGAGCTAGGTGTCAACGCGGTAGAAATTATGCCCGTCGCGCAGTTTCCCGGTACCCGGAACTGGGGGTATGATGGCGTATGTCCCTTTGCTGTCCAAAATTCTTACGGGGGGGCAGTAGGCTTACAGAAGCTTGTCGATGCCTGCCATCGGCGGGGGCTGGCCGTGGTGCTCGATGTGGTCTACAACCACATTGGGCCGGAAGGAAATTACATTGGCGATTTTGGTCCGTATTTTACAGCCAAACATGTGACGCCCTGGGGCAATGCACTCAATTTCGATGATGATTACAGCGACAGCGTTCGCCGGTACTTTATCGAAAATGTGCTGATGTGGTTTCGGGACTTTCATATTGATGCGTTACGACTGGATGCTGTTCATGCCATCTGCGATTCGAGCGAGACGCATTTGTTACGCGAAATGAAACAGTATGTCGACGCCCTTATGGCAAAAACTGGTCGGCAGCATTACCTGATCATCGAATCGGATGCCAATGAAACGCAGTTTATTCAGCCGCTGGTCAATAATGGCTATGGCATGGATGCGCAATGGAATGACGAGTTTCATCATGCGTTGCGCGTAACGGCGGGGGGCGAGCGCAACGGATATTATGCCGACTATGATGGCATAAAGCACTTGGCTAAATCCTACCGGGATGCGTATGTGTATGATGGCACCTACATGCCCCGACGCGCCCGAATTGTAGGCAAGTCGACAGCAGCCCATGCCGGGCGGCAGTTTGTGGTGTTTTCACAAAACCACGACCAGATTGGCAACCGGATGCTGGGCGAGCGGCCAAGCCAGTTGGTGAGCCTGGAAATGCAAAAACTCATGGCCGGGGCGGTGATGAGCAGCCCCTATTTACCCATGCTGTTCATGGGTGAGGAGTGGGGAGAACTGAATCCGTTTATGTATTTCGTGAGTCATTCGCAGACAAACCTGATCGACGCCGTTCGGCAGGGGCGCAAGAAGGAATTTGCCGAATTTCAAACAGACTTCGAGGCTCCGGACCCGCAGGACGAACGCACGTTTGAGCGATCTAAACTTCAATGGCAACGACTCATACAGGAGCCCCACAAAACGCTCTTTCGGTATTATCAAACGTTGCTCAAGCTTCGTAAAACCTCTTCCCTGCGTCATCCGGACCGTGAGTCGGTGGCGGTGGTTGGAGACGAGATTCGGCAAACGCTCACGCTGTTTCGGCAACACAAAAAACAAACAAAAACCGGTGCGTCTGTTATAGAAGAAACGGTTATCTGTCTACTGAATTTCTCAAAGGAACCACAAACACTGGTGCTGCCTGCCAGCGAAGGGAATTGGCATAAATTGCTGGATTCCGCCGACCCGCAATGGCACGGTCCCGTAGCAGCCCCATCGTTCGTAAGTGGTAATGCGCCTGTCGTTGTTCAACCCGAATCCATTCTGGTTTATACCACGGTGGCTGTTTGATTGCGTAGTAGCCGGATGATAGCTACCCCATGACTGAATAACACAACCGGGACGATAAAGCCAGGCAACCAGATGTAGGGGAATTTCAAGATACCCACGTTAGGCTGATCGAAGGCCAGTTGCTGAAAGGGCAGCGGTGCAGACAGTACGGCACGGACGACGATGTTTATCACTAAGCCTAATGCAAGTATATTCCAAACCAACAACCAACGCGGAGATAGTTGTTGTTTTCTGAACGCGAAATAGGCTACCACGGGTGCTGACAGCCCGGAAAGTATATCGTAGTTACCCCCTTCGAAGGTCATCAATTCGGGTACTTGCTGATGGATGTAGAGCGCATATAAAGTTAGCTCAACGGGCACACGTACGGTATGCAGCGTGGTCAGGACGGACAGTGGTAACGGTTCAATCCAGTGGCGCCCCTGCGTTGTGCTGAGTAGTACGATGATGAGCACGAACGGCGGACCAAGAGCCAGGATAAAATGAGGTGGAAAGGTGTCAAGTTGCTGGAAGAAATGGTTGCTGGCCAATATCGCCAGGAGCGTTAACCAGACGATGCTGATAACAAGGACACGGGTGGCACCAGCGACTGATACCCGCCGAACTGCCATATAAAGCATGACCAGCGTTATCAGCGTTGTGGCCGCAAAAAAGAGATCGAGCCAGAGTGGCGTGGGCGTAAAGAGAATTGATAGGTTCGGCTTCATGACCGTGTTTTATAACCGTAGGCGTGGTTGCCTGCCGTTACAAAGGAAACGAGCCATACCCCTCGAAAAAACAGGTCGTAGCCATTCCGTTTATGAGTGGTATCGAAAGGTGGAACGAATGGTCAGTTTACGGGAGCAGCCTGTAGCCATTTCTTGAGTTCGAGACTGCGATATCGGCTAACGATTACGTCCTGACCTGCATCCTGTTTGTGTAAGGCCGGTACAAGCGTAACGATAAGCTTGCGATTGACGTCATCCTGAACCGCCCGAACAGCCCCCGCGCTCACCACAAACTGGCGGCTAAGTTGAAAAAAATACTGGTTGTCTATCGTGTCAAGCAGGCTTGGTAAGGAAGAAAAACGCGTAGTGATTTGTTGGCCATCACTCTTGACCAGTAAGACAAGTCCACCCGTCGAATAGAAGTACGCAACTTGGTCGATGGGCAGGCGAAGCTGACCGTTGAGAACGCTTATAGAAATCAGACTTGCCGTAGACGTTGCCCGCTCGGTTGACGGCAAAATTACAGGAGTTGACAGTACCTCATGTTCACGCTTTTGGCGCTCGGTATAAAACGCCTGTATTAAATACAACCCCGAATAGGCTCCGTTGAGGAGCGAAGCCAGCGTAACACAAACGGCGATGCCCTTAACCACAGTTGTTGTGGGTGGCCACTGGCCCGAATACGCCCATTGAGATAGTGGAAAAACAACCGAAAAGGTGAGTAATGTAGCGCAGCCACCCATCAGAATTTGAGCCAGCAGACGCCGAACCGGCTGTTGGCTGAATGGCAAACGACCATCCAGCCATCGGAAGATAAATAAATTGACTTCCCAACAGGAAAGCATGACGGTAGCAACGGTCAGAAAGTAGGCCCAGGGGAAATAATAACCCGCCTGGCCGGGAAACACCTGCCGAAAGACAATATGAGCAGCCAGCAAGGCCGCAATTGGCACTACGATCAGGCGGAGGAAAATATGTTGCCGATGGGAGAGCGGAGACATGCGTGCGTTCTTGATAGAATAGAGCCAAGCCGGAAAGCAGCCTAACCTAACGAAATGTATGAATAACCTGTCAACAATCTATTCGGAAAACAGTACGCTAAAAACATATTCGGCAAATAAAGTAGCGTTCGCCTGAAAAAGCCTTTCAACCATTGAATAGAACGCTGATTTTTGTGGTCGCTATTATCCTATAGTATATAACCTCCATCCGGCAAATCAGCGTTCTACTATAAATTCGTCATACTCTTGTTCAGAATGAAAAAAAGCAACGTTAGCCTGACCAGTAAGCGATTAATGTGGCTTGGTGCGCTGATTCCTACGCTGTGTCTGGTAGGATATCAGGTCGAGAAAGACCCCATAGACCGGCGTATCAAGCGGATGGACCCCGCAAAAGCCGCTCAGCTAGCCAAATCCATCGAGGCCACCGTAACACCCGAACTGGCCGAAGGGCTTAGCCTGCGGCTGTGGGGGGGCGATTCGCTGGTGGCCGACCCCATTTCGATCGACACCGACGAAAATGGGCGGATTTATTATACCCGCACGAACCGGCAGAAAAATACCGAGTTCGATATTCGGGGTCACCAGGATTGGGAAATCGAATCGAACCGACTGCAAAGCATCGAAGATAAACGGGCGTTTCTGCATCGTGTATTGTCGCCCGAAAACAGCAAGAAAAACGAATGGCTGAAAGACCTCAACGGCGATGGCTCCCACGACTGGCGGGATATGACCGTGGAGAAAGAAAATATCTTCCGGCTTGAAGATACAAATGGCGATGGCGTAGCCGATTTGTCGCAGTTGGTAGTCGATGATTTCCACGACGAAGTGACCGACGTGGCCGGGGGCGTTATGATCAATGGGAACGACCTGTATGTGGCCGTTGCTCCCGATCTGTGGCGGATGCAGGATAAAGATGGCGATGGAATCGCCGAAACGAAAACGTCGATTTCGCACGGATATGGCATTCACGTAGGTTTTAGCGGACATGGCATGTCGGGTATCGAGATGGGACCGGATGGTAAAATCTACTGGCAAATTGGCGACATCGGCTTCAACGGGAAAGGGCCCGATGGTAAGAAGTGGGAACACCCGAACAGTGGCGTTGTGGTGCGGTCTAACCCCGACGGCAGTGATTTTGAGGTCTTTGCCTATGGCGTTCGCAACACCCACGAGTTTGTTTTCGATGAATATGGCAACCTGATCAGTGAAGATAACGACGGCGACCATCCGGGCGAGAAAGAGCGGCTGGTATACATCGTCAATGGGTCTGATACGGGCTGGCGCAGCAACTGGCAGTATGGAAAATACCGCGACCCAAACAACAACACCTACAAAGTCTGGATGGACGAGCAGATGTACAAACCCCGTTTTGAGGGACAGGCGGCTTACATCACACCAACCATTACTAACTATGTGAGCGGACCTGCGGGTATGAAGTATAACCCCGGCACCGCGCTAAGCCCTGCCTATAAAAACATGTTTTTCGTGGCTGAATTCGTCGGAAATCCGGCCAAGTCAGGGATACACGCGTTCAAATTGAAGCCTAAAGGCGCTTCGTTCGAACTGGGCGAAGAGAAGAAAGTGCTGGGTAATGTGCTGGCCACCGGTATCGACTTTGGGCCGGACGGTGCCTTGTACGTAGCCGACTGGATTAACGGCTGGGATACCAAAGATTACGGCCGTATCTGGAAACTGGACGATAAAGCGGGCGCCGGTTCTGCCGAACGCAAGCTTACCCAAACCCTGCTGGCCGAAAAATTTGCGGGTCGTTCCGAATCGTCTCTGGGTGATTTGCTGAAGAATGCCGACATGCGTGTTCGGCAGAAAGCCCAATTCGAACTGGTGAAACGGGGCGCTAAAGGTGTAGGCATATTGACCGCATCGACCAAACAAACCGACAATCAACTGGCGCGTGTGCATGGGATCTGGGGCATTAGCCAACTGGCCCGTCAGGATAAACAATATGGTCAGTTATTAATGCCGTTGCTTCAGGATAGCGACCCCGAAATTCGGGCACAGGCCGCTAAATGGCTGGGCGATATTCGCTACAAAGAAGCCGGTGCCTCGCTGATTCCGTTGCTGAGAGATGGTAACAGCCGGGCGCGGTTCTTTGCCGCCGAAGCCCTGGGTCGTATAGCCTACGAGCCTGCCATTCAGCCACTTATTCAACTACTAGAGGCCAACAACGACGAAGACGCCTACATCCGCCATGCGGGCAGTCTGGCCCTGGCACGGATCGGAAAAACGGAGCCTGTTATTGCTTTGGCCACTAATTCATCGCGGGCGGTACGCATTGCCGCCGTGGTGGCCCTTCGGCGTATGAGCAGCCCCGGCATCGCCAATTTCCTGGCCGATAAAGATGAGTTTATCGTGACCGAAGCCGCTCGCGGCATCAACGATGACCTGTCGATTCCGGAGGCTTTGCCCGCGCTTGGTAAAGTCCTGCAAACGACCAGTTTCAAAAATGAAGCATTGATCAGACGCGCCATCAACGCCAATCTTCGGGCTGGTACGCCGGAAACCATGCAAACGCTGATGGACTACGCGCAGAAAGAAGGTGCTCCCGTTGCCATGAGGGCCGAAGCGATGGACGCGCTCAGCACCTGGGCTAAACCTTCAGTGCTGGACCGGGTCGATGGCCGCTATCGGGGGGTGATCGAGCGTGATGCTGCGGCTATGAAAAGCAAAACAGGCGACGCTTATACCAAACTGCTCACGAGTTCCGAATTGCCCCTGCGGCTCAGCGCCATTAAATCCATTGAGCGGATGGGCCTGAAAGAAGCTGGTACGGCACTGTTCAGCCGGTTGACAGAAGATAAGGAACCTGCTGTTCGTATTGCCGCTTTACGAGCACTGGCTTCACTGAACGACGCCCAGCAAAGTAAAGCGATTGAGGTGGCAATGGCCGATAAAGAAAAAAGTGTGCGCGTAGCGGGTCTTGACCTATTGAGCAAAACCACGATGGATAAAGATCGGATGGTAACGCTGCTCTCTGACGTTATCGCAACCCGAACGACCGAAGAAAAACAGGCCGCCCTGCTCACATTGGGGAAATTGCCGGTTAAAAATTCGCAGAAAGCGTTCGATCCGTTGCTAACGAAACTACAGGCCGGTGCGCTCCCCGCCGAACTTCAGCTGGAGTTGGGTGAGGCTATCGAAAGCAGTAAATCACCCCAGTTGGCCGCCCGCTACAAAGCGATCAACGACAAACTGTCGCCCGATGCGCTGATGGCTTCGTTTAAAGGGAGCTTGCTGGGTGGCGAGCCGGATTTGGGTCGGCGGATTTTCTTCCGTCACCAGACGGCGCAGTGCATTCGGTGTCATTCTTACGACGACCTGGGCGGCAATGCCGGCCCGCGTCTGAATGGTGTTGCCAGTCGACTCACCCGCGAGCAGTTGCTTGAGGCCCTCATTAACCCAAGTGCGCGACTGGCACCGGGCTTCGGAACAGTGAGCCTAAAGCTTAAGAATGGCAAAACCGTGAGCGGTATTTTACAGGGTGAAACCAGCAAGGATGTGTCTGTAAAAGTGGGTGACCAGCCCGATATCGCGGTGCCGAAAGACCAGATTGCCAAACGGACAAACTCGCCGTCGAGTATGCCCGAAATGAAGTATCTGCTTACCAAGCGGGAAATCCGGGATGTGGTCAGCTTTCTGTCAACCTTAAAAGAGAAGGAGTAAGTAATGTGTCTCCTTGTAGTGTCCGTTTTAATAAACGGACACTACAAGGAGACACATTAGAAGTAGATTAATAAAGTCTGGTAGGGGTAAACAGTAGCATCAATTACCATATTTTTGATGACTCTCGATATCTTATCTTAAAACCAGATTGATTAATGACCAGTACGTTCACTCAACATGTTTACGTGGCTTTAGTAGGAGTCACCTTGATTTCTTCCTGTAGCCGTCCTGTTGCTTATTTCCAGCGTGAACCTGCCGCATCCAGGGGGCAGCAAACCGCGGCACTCGCTTCGCCAGTCCAAAGCGTTACGCCACAGAACCAGACACTGCCACCGGCAACTATGGCAACCGCCAATACCGACGTCTACGCGCTCGCCGATAACAAACTCGTAACGACCAAAATGTTGCCTGATCGCATGGTACGGGTAAAGAAACTGCTGACCTCAACCACTGGCACGCTAAGCCCGGAAGCCAATTATACGGCTCACAAGGTTAGCGGTATAGAGCGACTGATGGTAAAGAAAATCAACAAACATATTCGCAAACAACTAGCCCCCAATCAGCCCGAAAAGGCGATGTTAAGCAAAGGAAAGTTGATTGGTGGGATTGTCTTGCTAATTGCAGGCTTAATAATGCTGATTGCGGGTATGGGTACTGTTGCCTTCATTGGGTTGATCTTGAGTCTTTTAGGCTTTCTTGGCGTGATCGTTGGCTTGTTCGGAATCTGATCAAATTGGCCATAGTTATAATTAGTATCTTAATACTCCGGTCAGGAACGCCGAATGGTTGTTTTGACTGTTCTGATAAACTGACATCACACTTTATACCAGACGGGGTGGCTACACGAGTGGCCACCCCGTTTATTTACGGTTAATGAGATATTTTGTTTAACAAAAGATCAACAAAAAAGTCTAAGTAATTTTACTTATATATATCTTTAGTGATTAAACGAGAAAGTTGATTCTTTGAAATCTCAACTTATTGTTTTTCAGTAGCTTGAGGTAAGTCAAGTCTGGTAAAAGATCGTACAATACGAATAATACAAGTTTGTCTCCTGAAACTGGAAACACGTTCGGGTCTATGAATTTATCGAATCTACATCCTACCGACCTTCTGCAACGTGTGCTCACTGTTTCCCGGAATAGTGTAGTCGTATTAAAGGCAGTATATGATCCTGAGGGACTGCTGACCGATTTGAGGCTAACAATGCTCAACGCCCTGGCCGAACGTGATTTGGGCCGCTCTTTCGCCGATGTGCAGGGCCAGTCGGCCAGTCAGCTATTCCCGCATCTGGCCGACCCGGCTATCATGAATCGCTACCGGCAGGTAATGGAAACGGGCGACTCTGATCATTTCGAATGGGAGTGTCGGCAGGTAGGTCAGCCAATGCTAAGTTGGTTTGACGTATCCGTTGCCCGGCTTACTAATTGCCTGCTGCTATCGTACATCGACATCACCCACATTAAAACCTTTGCTGATGTTTCTAAAGTCAAAAGAACACAACTCGTTACCAGTCAGGCCGAACTCCTAAGTTCTGTACTTGACGGATCGCAAAATTCCATTACGGCATTCGACGCTGTCAGGGATGCTGGAGGGAATATAGCTGACTTTCGATACGTGCTTCAGAATGAAGCTAACCGGCAGCGTATTGGTCGTTCCGATGAGCAGGTGATTGGGCGAACCATGCTGGAGGTTTTTCCGCTTAAGAAAGAAAAGGGCCTGTTGGACCTGTACGCGAAGGTGGTAAACACCGGTCTTTCACTTCGTACTGAAATTGACTTTGATTTTGGCCACGGTACCGGTTGGTATGATTTGTCGGTAGTGAAGCGGGGCGATGGCGTTGTGCTGACTGTTCTGGATAAAACCCTCGAAAAGCAGGCCGAGCATAACTTTCAAAAGCAGGCCGAACTATTGCAAACCATTAGCGATAACACACCGGTTGGGTTAGTGCTCTGGGATGCCGTGCGCGACAATACGCCGGAGCGCACACTGATTGACTTCTGCTACCGGATGAGTAATCCAATGAATACCTATGTAACGGGCTATGCACCCGAAACACTCATTGGTCAGCAATTACTAACGTTGTTTCCCCGCTTTCGGGGAACAGAAATGGAATTGGCGCTTCGGGATGTAATCGAAACCGGAGAAAGTAATCGGATGATTTTTACGTACTACACCGATTCTAGCGATGCCTGGTTCGACGCGCAGTTCAGCCGGGTGGGAACCGATGCCGTACTGATGACATTTGTGGATATAACCGAACAGCATAAGGTTCAGCTTGACCAGATAAAGAAGGCTAACCTGATGCAAACGGTTATCAACGCTCAACCATCAGGTATTGTGCTGTTCGACCCGGTGCGGGAGGTGTCAACAAGTGGTCTGCCGGGTCGTGTAGTCGATTTTACATATGCACTGGTCAATGAAACCCAATTACGCACTACGGGTAAATCAGCCAGGGATGTGATCGGGAATACAGTAAGTGGATTATTTCCAAGTTCGGAAGGGCACCAATTGCTTGAATTGATGGTGGAGGTGGCTGAATCCGGAGAGCCCAAAGAATGGCTATTGCCTTTTTTTAGCGATGGGATAGAGGGATGGTTTCAGGCATCGTTAGTTTGGCACAACGAACAGATACTCTTCACGTTTCTGGATGTGTCGAGGCTCAAAGAACAACAACATGCCCTGGAGATGGCTAACCTCGAACTGCGTCGTAGTAACGACAACCTGCAGCAGTTTGCCACTATTGCCAGTCACGATTTACAGGAGCCTCTTCGGAAAATCCAGTCCTTCGGTAGTATTCTGGCTACAAACGCAGAGCTCGATGAGTCGTCTCAGGACATGATTGCTCGAATGCAGAAGGCAGCCCAGCGGATGTCGGAACTGATCCGGGATTTACTCGATTATTCGCGGGTGTCGACCCGTCGGGCACCTTTCGAAGCCGTGCCATTAACCAAACTGATAACCGACATTCGGGATACACTGTTTGTAGCGATAGAGGAGTCTGGAGGACGAATCGACTACGGCGAATTACCCGTCGTCTATGGCGATAAAACCCAGTTAGAGCAATTGTTTCAGAATCTGTTGTCCAATGCTATTAAGTTTCGCCGTTCTGGCGTGGTACCTTATGTTCAGATTACCAGTCGGTGCCTGAGTATTACTAATTTGCCGGATCTGGTGGCTGGGCAAGTACGAGCCGCAACCAGATCCGATAGCAGTACTAGCCGGTTGTTTCATGAAATTAACATTACAGACAACGGTATTGGGTTTGAGGAGAAATACTTAGACCGTATTTTTCAGGTTTTTCAGCGACTGCATAGCAAAAGCCACTATCCTGGTACAGGCGTAGGGTTGGCGATCTGCCGTAAAGTTATTGAAAATCATGGGGGCGTTTTAACGGCCTCAAGCCAGCCAGACATCGGCACAACATTCAGCGTATATATCCCGGCAATTGAAGGGTAACTAATTTGAAATCATAAATTTACCATTCTTCCTCTTTAACTTGACAACTTAATCTTTATGAATCAAACCGTACTGTTCTCCGACGCTAACCTTCTCGACTGGCTCGAAAAACAAACGAACGAACAACTCGACGAGGCACCCTTCGGGGTCGTCCGTATGACGCGCGAAGGCGTCGTTGTTGCTTACTGTAAATCCGAATCGCACATCACCGGAATAGATCAAGGCTATGCTCTGGGTAAGTACTACTTCACGCAAATTGCCCCCTGCGCCAACAACATGATGATCGCGGCAAAGTACGCACAGCCAACGCTCGACGAAGAACTGAATTACATACTTACCTACGTGTGCGAACCCATTAAAGTGCGGTTACGATTACTCAAATCAGAACAGAGCCGGTATCAGTATTTTCTGGTCAATCGCAAGCATTATTCTTAATGGAAACAGCCTCCCAACAGCACCTGCAAAAGCTGGTAAGGCTTCTGGACCGCGCACCCGTAGCGATGGCCGAGATTAATGCAGCGGGAGTGATCCGTCAGGTAAATCCAAAGGCCGTTCAACTGATGATGCCAATGGCCGCCTATCTGGATCTGCCCGGCGATAATCTGCTTCATACGCTGACCGGATTTTTGCCCTCGCTGGAACAAGACATTGCTAACTTTGATGCGAGCACGGGCCTGATTGTTGACCAGAAGCCATACCGTATTTATTTTGTTACGGGCGAGTTTAAGGTAGAGCGATTTTTTAGCCTGACTGTTGAAAAAATATCGGCTGATAGCCTGCTTATTTTCTTTGATGATGTGACAGATTTCCTCACTAAAGTCGATGCACTTCGCCAATCTTTATGATTTGGACTCCCGATAATGTAAAGCGGATTGTTCTTGATATGGCGGGGCGGATTCGGCAACAGCCCCATGCCGGATTGCCCTCAACCGTTTCGCCAAGCCTCGATCTATACTACGATTTGGGTATGGACTCCCTGCAACGGATGGAGCTGGCGGCCTGTTTGAACGAATTTTTTGGTCTTCTTGACGGCTCATCAGAAAACTACTTGCTGGCCGGAACCACCCTGGAGCATTGGGTAAACTGCATTTTGCGGGCACGACAGCAATCCGACGACTGGCTAACCTTCCGAACCTCTGGTAGTACCGGTGTCGCCAAGCCCGTTCGGCATTCAATGGTATCGCTGCTGGCGGAGGCCCAATTCCTGAGCCAACTACTACCCCGCCCCCGACAGGTCGTTAGTTTAGTGGCGGCCAATCATATATATGGATTCATCTATACGATTCTGTTGCCGGCAATCTGGGCATGCCCGCTGCGTTTGCTGGCCGATGTTAAACCAAGCGATATCGACTCGGAGACGCTACTTATCGGCACGCCATTTACCTGGGAATTTTTGCATCGGTCCTTGACGGCTGGCACACGGCTTGGTTGCCGGGGGGTAACCTCAACGGCTCCAATGCCGCCCGGATTGTTTGCCCGGCTTACAGAGTCGGGTGTTGGTTTAACGGAGATTTATGGGTCATCAGACACGGGTGGCCTGGCCTGGCGTTGTCAGCCCGATGCGCCGTTTACATTGTTCTCGTTCCTAAATCTGCTTCCCGGCGATCCGCCAACCGTGATTCGTACTGATACCGGAGAATCGTTCCTCCTGCCCGACCGGGTTGACCGGGTATCGCTCCGCGAAATTCGGGTACTGGGTCGTCTGGACAACGCCGTGCAAATAGCCGGTGTTAATGTCTATCCGGCCCATATTCGGCAGGTGATAGAAGGGTGCCCGCTGGTTGCCGAGTGCGATGTATACGCCAAAGCCGATGCGGGGGTTAGCCAGCTATATGGCGCGATTCGCCTGCGAACGCTTAATGACCCAAACCGGGAGGCCTGTCTGCGCTGGATACGGGAACACCTCACCGCCCCTGAAACGCCCAAACACCTGTATTTATATTGAGGTGAATGTGTTTCGACCTTACATGGGCAGGCTGTTATTACGCCAAAGAAATCTTTTTTTTGCGTGATTTTGGTCTTAGCTTGGCGGCCATTATATGCGTTCAGTACAGGCACACGATCAGGCTATGAAAAGTAACGTTGCGTCAATCGGCTATGGGTTGTTTACCCTGTTCGGTTTGTTTTTGTTGAGTGGATGCCACCAGTACGGCCCCATCGGTGGTAAGTCGGGCAAGATATCGTCGCACTACAGAACCGCCACCGACAACGGTCCGCTGGGTGATACGTCCCCCTTTTTGATGCCCTACAACCGGATTATTGACGGTGCAGGGCAAGCCGTTAGTTTTGGCGACGCCAGTGTTGAAAATCATAGTCTGGATGCCGTCTTGCTGCCCGACAAAAAAACGCTCGTTGTCGAAGATCGCTTTGGTATTGCTTTTTTCGACGTGAACAAACGTAAGCTCATCTCGCGATGGGAGTATAACAAAGACGCAAAGCTGAGAGGGAGCATGAGTTCCTTCTCGGGCATAAAAGCCATCGTTCACCACGATTCGACCTATATTTTCTGGGGAGCCGGTGGAGGTCGGGAAAAACCCAACTCACGGGTAATGCAGGTTGTTTGGGACGGCACGCGCGCCCGACTCATCCGGGCTATTCCGTTCGCGGCCATTGCGCCCGCCACCATCGCCCTGCCAAATGAAGTGGTGGTGAAAGAGGAATCGGGTGAACTGATACTCTACACTGTTCTGAACGGCAATAATCAACTTGTTAAAGTGCGTGTCAGAGATCAACAAGTTATGTGGACGGTGCCTACCGGCGTAGCTCCTTTTGGCCTGACAATCCTGGGTACTAAAGCCTACGTTACCAATTGGGCCGGGCCCGTTCCCGATGCCGCCAACGGCTTCGAAACGGCGGGCATACCCTGGGGAAGCGCCTACATCGACCCAAAGACGGGCGCTATGGCGCGTGGAACGGTATCCATTATCGACATTGCGCAAGGCAAACCAGAGCGCGAAATATCCGTTGGCCTACACCCGAACGCGATTATCAGCAGCCCCGATCAGCAGTTTTTGTACGTTGCCAATGGAAACAGCGATTATATATCTGTTATCAATGTTGGGACGCAGCAGGTCACGGATTCCATTTTTGTAGGACTTTTTAATCGCGGAAATGGCTATATCGGCAGCACACCCAATGCGCTCGCTATCAATCCGCAGGGAACGACACTTTATGTGGCCAATGGGATGGATAACGCGCTCTGCGTTGTTGAGCTAGGCGAAAAAGCATCGGCGGGCGGGAAGGGCCAGTCGAGCGTCAAAGGCTATATCCCGACTCAGGCATACCCGGCGGGGATTGTGCTGAACGGTACTGAGTTATACGTAACAAATCTGGAAGCCATTGGTGCCCGCGTTACCGAGCCGGTTGATCAGGGCGGGCAGGGGAGAAGTCTCGCGGGCGGGCTCAAGGCTTATAATTCACACAAGCAACTGGCGTCGGTTTCGTTTATTCCGGTTCCGGATCAGCAACGGTTAGATGCCTATACCGAAAAGGTAAAAAAGCTCAGTCTTCAATTTCGACTGGCGTTGACCGAACAGGTGCCGAGGCCAGATATTACGCCGAAACCTGTACCTGAGCGCATTGGAGAGCCATCGGTGTTCAAACACGTGTTGTACATCATCAAGGAAAACCGTACCTACGACCAGGTGTTGGGCGATATGCCCCAGGGTGATGGCGTTCCCGAGCTTTGCATTTTTGGCGATAGCATTACGCCCAACCAGCACCAGATTACCAAAGATTACATGCTGATGGACAACTACTATGTGTCGGGAAAATCATCGGCGGAGGGGCACCACTGGGCAAGTGCAGCCATGGTTACCGATTATACCGAACGGAGTGTACGGGCCTGGTTTCGGAGTTACCCGCACGTACTGTACGACGCTATGGTATACGATAAAAAAGGGTTGATCTGGAATAACGCCCTCGATCACGGAAAAACAGTACGAATTTACGGAGAAGCCTGCTCCTGTACCTACAACAAAAAACAGTATAACTGGAGCAGTCTGTTTCAGCTACGTCAGGAAAATAAACCCTTTTCGTTCACCAACGCCACCACCATTTCGCGGGTGAGGCCCATTCTGGCCATGAATTTTCCGGGCTGCGATGACGAAACCATCAGCGACCAGATGCGCGCCGATGCCTTCATAAACGAACTGAACGAAACAGCCGCCAATCCCAGCGCCGACTTACCTAACCTGATGGTTATGTCGTTACCCAACGATCATACATCAGGCATGAGTCCGGGCTTTCCCGTTCCCCGCGCTATGGTGGCCGATAATGACCTGGCCGTAGGGCGTATTGTCGATGCGGTTACGCATAGCCGGTTTGCGGCATCGACGGTTATTTTTATTACAGAAGATGACTCGCAGGCAGGATGGGATCATGTATCGGCTTATCGAACAACGGGTTATGTCATTAGCCCGTACTCGCGTTTACAGAAAACCGTTCACACCAATTATAACCAGACATCGGTGGTGCGAACAATGGAACAGATTCTGGGCCTGCCGCCCATGAACGTTATTGATGCTACGGCGCTGCCCATGTTCGACTGTTTTTCCGACAAACCGGATTTCTCGTTTGCCTACAACGCAATTCCCAACCGGGTTTCATTGACAGAAATGAATGCATCCCCAACAGGGCTGAAAGGGGCCTCACTGCGGTTTACGAACCAGTCGATACGCTACGGATTTCATCAGATTGACCGTGGGCACGACGACCTCCTCAATCGAATTTTATGGTTTACGGCCAAAGGCAAACAGCGATATCCGGCTCACCTGGCTGGTTCTGCCGACGACGATGATGACGATGATTAGTTAAACATAGAGGCACCACACAATTGGCGCACTTTATTCCGAGAGCGTTTCAGCCGCATTTTTACCGCACTCTCTTTCAGGTTTAGCTGTAGGCCAATCTGGCTCACCGGCATGTCATCCTGATACTTCATTTTTAACACCGTGGCTTCCTGCGGAGAAATTTTGTTCATAACGAGCGAAAGGCGCTGTAATTCATAGTCGACCTTTTCATTATCATCAGCACTTGTGCTGGAGTAGTCGATATCGTCTGTTAGCTGAGTCGTTGTCAGGCGTTTCGCCCGTTTGATCTGGTCGAGGCAATAGTTGTAGGAAACGCTGTATAACCAGGTTGAAAACGTTGAACGTCCCTGAAAGCTATCTAAGCGGGCAAAGATTCTAATGAAAATATCATGTGTAAAATCCTGCGCCTGTTCTGAATCCTTAGTAATTGAAAAGCATTGTTTATAGACTTTACCCACATACCTGTTGTACAGGCTCTCGAAACAGACTGAAGAATTCGAGTTGAGGTATTGACTGATCATCTCTTCGTCACTCACTTTAAGATTCATTGTTAGTTGTAGTTATGGGTTTGTAAACTCTTAGTTTATGTGTTTGGCAGTACAAACTTGGTTTTAAATGACAATTTGTATCACTAGTTTTCGATGAACTGTATGTTTTACACGTTTTTTGGTGTAAAAATATATTGTATAGCTAATTTTAGTTAAAATTTAAGATAATTTCATAAGTAATTGTTACTATATTGCGTAATAAATTAATTATCATATAAGATAAAATAGGGTTATCTATATCAATGAAGGGTATCGTTTTTACTGAGTTCTTGGAAATGATCGAAGATAAATTCGGTTATGAGTTGGTAGATCAGTTACTTGAAGAGAGCGACTTGCCCTCCGGGGGGATTTATACCGCTATTGGTACATACGACCATGCCGAAATGGTTACGCTGGTCTCTGGCCTGAGTAAACGAATGGATATACCGGTTCCTGATTTGCTTCGGTCGTATGGACAGTATATGTTCACGTCATTTACCAGAAGTTATCGGCCCTTCGTTGAACGGGCCGATTCGGCCTTTGCCCTGCTCAGTTCTGTTCAGCACTACATTCATGTGGAGGTGCGAAAATTATATCCAGACGCAGAATTACCCCACTTTACGATCGAGCAGCCCGCAGAAAATCACCTTCGGATGCACTATATATCAGAGCGGAAACTGGCTGATTTTGCCCATGGGCTCATTGAAGGATGTCTGGCAACATTTGGTGAAACGGCCACCATCACCAAAACAAATCTTACCGACGACGGGAGTCAGGTCTTATTTGATATACGGAAAGAATAAGACATGGAGGAGGATATAGATTTGCTGAAAAGGAGGCTCGTTCGTGAAAAGACAGCTCGGTTGCAGGCCGAAGCTATTCTCGAAAAGAAAGCGTTGGCGCTGTACAACGCGAACGAACAACTCCTGCACTTGAATGAAAATCTTGAACAGCAGATTCGCGATAAACTCGCCGAACTTCAGGAAAGTGAACAACGCTATCGACAACTTATCGAGTCCGTTCAGGATATTATCTACAAGATTTCTCCCAATGGATTTTTTACGTTTGTCAGCCCCGTTGTCGAAAAAATATTAGGGTACACACAATCCGAATTTCTGGGTAAACACTTCACCGAATTCATTCAGGCTGGTTACCGCATCTCGCTTATTGACTTCTATCAGTCTATGATGAAGCAGCGGCAGGATAGTACCTACAATGAGTTTCCGGTGGTTGCCAAGGATGGTAGTATCGTCTGGATCGGGCAAACCGTTAGGCTGATTGTGGTTGATGGGCATATTGAGGAACTGGTGGCGGTAGCGCGGGATGTGTCAGATCGGAAATTGGCCGAAACAGAGCTGGAAACAACCCAAACCCGGCTCGCAACGCTTATCACCAACTTACAATCGGGGGTGATGGTCGAAGACGAAAACGGACGGGTCATTTTAGCGAACCAGCTTTTCTGCGATATTTTTCAGATTCCCCTCACCGCCGATGAACTGATAGGCTACAATTGTTACGAAGCACGGCAGCAGGTAAAATCCCTGTTTGTACAGCCCGAAGCCTTTGTGGATCGGATGAATGAGCTGCTGGCCAATCGCAAGGCCTGTGTTGGCGAGGAAATCACTATGGTGAACGGTCGCACGATGGAGCTTGATTATATCCCTATTTTTCTGGACGATCATCAATACATGGGCCATTTGTGGAAATACACAGATGTGACCGAAAAGTACCTGGCACGCGAGCTTATCCGCCGAAGTGAAGAAAAGTACCGGGGCATCATGAATAACATGGAACTGGGGCTCTTTGAAGTTGACAATAACCAGATCATTGTTCGATCCTACGAGCGCTGCTGTAAAATGCTGGGCTACGCAGAGGAGGAGATGGTGGGTAAAAACGCATCCGAACTGTTGGTACCCGCCGAATTTCGGAATGTGGTAGAGCGGCAGCAAACAGAACGTCAAAAGGGCCTGGCTGGCTCCTATGAGCTGCAGTTGATCAAGAAAGATGGTAGCCGTATCTGGGTACTGGTTAGTGGTGTACCCATTCTCGATGAAAATGGCGTGATCGTTGGCTCTATGGGCATTCATTATGATATGAACGAGCGCAAACAGCTTGAGCAGGAACTGGCCAAGGCCAAACACTTTGCCGAAGAAGCGCAAGAGGCCGAAAAACAGTTTTTTGCGAATATGAGTCACGAAATCAGAACGCCACTCAATGCCATTATTGGTATGTCGCATCTGCTTTTCGACACGCAGCCATCCACGCAGCAACGCGAATACATTGATATCCTGAAAACATCGGCCGACTTCCTGCATAGCCTTATTTCCGATTTGCTGGACATGACAAAAATTGAAGCCGGACGCATTGAAGTTCACGCCCGGCCATTCGATCTGGCCGGATTGCTTCGCAGTACGCAGAAAGTATTTGAAATGAAACTTCATGATCGCCCAATATCAGTCAATGTGATGCTGGATTCCCGGATCAACGACGACTTTATCGGTGACGATGTCATGCTGAACCAAATTCTCATGAATCTGGTCGGGAATGCCGAAAAGTTTACCGAAGAAGGCCAGATTCAAATTATAGCCAAAGTCAAAAAAGAAGAAGCAGGTCGGCATTGGATCGAATTCACTGTTTCGGATACGGGTGTTGGTATACCCGATGAAAAACTGGACATGGTATTCCAGAAGTTTAAGCAGGTAAACCCCCAGGGATTCAAGCACAAAGGCACAGGCCTTGGCCTTGCTATTACAAAAGAACTGGTTGAGATTCAGGGCGGGACTATTTCTGTGTGGAGTCAGATCGGCTACGGCAGCACCTTCACCTTTGTTCTGCCTTATGGTAAGGCGTTGCCATCTGCCGAACCGAGTAAAACAACCGACAAACAGTTGCGCATTGTAGATGAACTAAAGACGTGCAACGTATTAATCGTTGAAGACAACCTTATGAATCAGACGTATATCGGAAGTTTGCTCAACAAATGGAATGTTCCCTATACCATGGCGTCGGATGGGAAGCAGGCGGTTGAGAAAGCGAAAAACAAGCAATTCGACATCATTCTGATGGACATCCAGATGCCCATCATGAATGGGTATGAGGCCACTGTGGCTATAAGGAGCACGCATAACCCCAATCAGAATACCCCCATTATCGCCCTTACGGCCTCGGCCATGCTCGATAACAAGAGCGTAGCGATGGAGGCAGGGATGAACGATTTTCTGACCAAGCCATTTGAGCCAGCCCAACTTTTAACGTTGCTACAGCAGTTTGCGCCTACCACGCAAATAGAAAGCGAGGGTTGTATTTTATTCGACAAGGCATTGGATCGACAGCGTTTATCGGAATTGTATGGAACCGATACGGGCTATGCCGCCGAAATGTTCGCTATGTTTCTGGTCGATATTGTTCCTGATATTCGTACCCTGCCAGACTTATGTCAGGAACAGAAATGGCCGGAACTGGCTAGTGCTGCCCACAGACTTAAGCCGACATTAGGGATGGTAGGGTTGTCGTTGCTGGAAGAAAAGATGAGACAATTAGAATACCATTCCCGTCAGGACATTAATCAGCAATGGCTTGAGGGGCATTGCCATGATCTTATGGAGGAGATTGATAAAGTACTACCCATTTTGGAAACAGAGCTGCAAAAGCTTTCTCTCGTATGAATCTGACTTGTATTATCGTTGAAGATGAACCTATGTCCCGCAGATCGCTGCAACGGCTTTGCGAGCAACATAGCTCATTAGAGGTACTGGGCGTATTTGATAATGCGATCCCGGCACTTGATTACCTGGCTGAGCATGAAGTAGATTTGATATGGCTCGATGTCGAAATGCCTGGGTTGTCGGGATTTGATTTGCTGGAGCAACTGCCCGCTATTCCGTATGTTATCTTAACCACCAGTAAGATAGAATATGCGTTTGAGGCCTTTCAGTACAACGTGACTGATTACCTCAAGAAGCCAATAACCCTGCCCCGATTCAACATAGCTGTCGAAAAGGTACTTGAGTTACACGCACGTCCCAAATCAACCTCGTCTGACGAGCGAAAGGAAATATACATTAAAACAGATGGTCGCTATATTCGACTGCCTTTTGACAGTATTTCCTACGTTGAAAACACCGGCGATTACGTCAAGATCTTTACCAACAGCCAAACGCATGTGGTGTATACAACCATGAAGTACCTCGAAGAAAAATTAGGGCTTCAGTTTCTGCGGGTGCACCGTTCTTATATCGTACACCTCGATAAGATTATTGATATAGAAGATAATACGTTGGTTATTAATAATAAAGTAATTCCTATCAGTCGGGCTAATAAGCCGGAGTTAATGAATCGACTTAATTTATTATAAGCTAATTCGTTTATTTAAAAGTTTATTATTGAATCTATTGGATTATTTGTCATAGTCAAAAAAATATATTGGTAATATTATAGTTTACGAACGTACTAATTATTAAAGTAGTTAATATAGGGGAAAATTTGTGCCGACTATCCCGCGCCCTTACCTCTTTTCCTATTGTCTACTTAACCTCACAACCTTGCTGTGTCGCTCTCAACGAATGTTTCTGATAAAGCTCTCCAGGCAGATCTGTTACGTACAATTCGTATCACGGAGGTAATAGTCCTTGACTATCCCACGAATGGGTACGAATTTCGTGGTCTGATTCGGGCGCACGATGATGCGGGCGTTATTGTACGGGAGCAACTTCTTCAGGCAAGACGCAAACCGGAGTGGCTGGTGAATGGGCGGTATCAGGGGCCGGGAGAGCTGTATATTATCGTGCAGTTTCGACCTGAGGGTAGCGAGCGATGGCACGGGATCGACCAGTTAACGGTACCACTCCGGAACCTGACCGATGGGCAGAGCAGTACAGATATTTTTTTACCATTACGGGGTTGGGATGAGGCTCCTCATATGCAGATTCGTATTCGGATCACCAACGAGCAGCATGAACACCGCATCGAGACGCCGTTAATACAATCACTCAACGACATCGCAGACTTAACTATAACAGGCTGTCCCTTTTTTGCGCCTAAAACTGCACCCGAACCATCGGTCAGAAAAACGCCTGTACCCGATATTCCGGATACCGTAATTGACCTGCCGCACTTAACAGCTCCTGAGCAGGTATTGGTTAAAGATGGCTGGAACAAGTTTCTGGCCTATCAGGATATGCTTATCGAGTTGTTTTTTGAGCGATTGCTCCATGAAGAACCCGAGTTGATTGACCTGTTCGGCGATGCTATTGATCTGGTGCCAGGTTACTTTTCCGCTCTTTTTGATGTAAGCGTTCGGCGACTGATGCCGCATAGCGAACGAATACTGCGCGAAAGCTACCGGGGCATCTACCCTGAACCAGCCGAAGGATTTAAAACAGTCAATGACTATGTTGGGCTACTAGCCGATCTGGGTATGCAGCCCACGCATTGGCTGAAGGCTCGCCAAGCCTGGGTCTGGGTGTTACAGCAGATTCCACACCTCGAAGAATATGATCGGGAAAACCTTGCCAAAGGTGAAGGCTCAGCCCTGTACCGGTTTTTTACGATAGCCATTCTGGGGCCGGCGCTGGAAGCATCCCGGCATTACGCCGAGGCTCTAACGCCCGAGATGATTCGCCTGATGCGACAGGCCGGCGACCGGCTGGCGGCCGATGCCCGCGTTATTGGTACAGATTTTTACCAAATCCTGTTCCAGACGCACCCCGACATTATACCCTATTTTAGTCGTACGGATATTGACGGCCTGACCGAACATTTGATGCAGGCTGTTGCGTTTCTGGTTCGGTCGCTGGACAACGGCATCAACATCGTTCAGGAACTGCGCGACCTGAGCCAGATACACACTAACTTTTCGGTGCCGCCGGAGGCCTACCCGAAACTGGTTGGGCCAATGATGAGCGTACTGAAAAAGTACATTCCTGAGTTTACTGTCGAACAGGAACATGCCTGGGAAATTCTGCTGACTCGCGTAACCAACGTACTGCGCCAGCCCATGATCAACCAGCAGCGTATACTGGCGCAGGCGAAAGACTATATCGATCAAATTAGCCAGGAACTAGCCTGGGATGCCGCTGATTGCGACCGTCGCTGGAGTGAAATCAAGCTCGAGATTCAGGCCACCGGCAGCTATACCCATACCTACGAAGAACTGGCCTATGGTGCCCAGTTAGCCTGGCGTAACTCGTCAAAGTGTATCGGGCGGATTTCCTGGCGTAATATGATCGTCAGGGATTTGCGCCACGTTACAGACCCCGATGAGATGTTTCGCGAATGCGCCGAACACCTGCGTATGGCCACCAACGGGGGGAATGTGCAGATTGTCATGAACGTGTTTCGTCCCAAAAAGCCGCTGGAACGGTGGGGACCGCGTATCTGGAACGCGCAGTATATTCGTTTTGCGGCCTATGAGCGGGAAGATGGTTCGGTGCTGGGCGACAGGGCCAATCTGGCACTAACGAAAACCCTCATCCGACAGGGATGGACACCCCCAACGCAAAAAACGGCTTATGATACGCTGCCTCTCGTGATCGACGTGCCCGGTCAGGCACCAAAGATGTACCAGTTCGGCGACGACGATGTGCTGAAGGTGCCCATCGAGCATCCGGCTTATCCGGCTGTTGCTGCCCTTGACATGAAGTGGTGTGCGGTACCGGCTATTTCTAATTTCAAGATGGAAATAGGGGGAATCCAGTATGGCTGTATCCCATTCAATGGCTGGTTCATGGAAACCGAAATTGCCCGGAATCTTTGGGAAGATGGCCGTTACGAGAAAGCCAGTGACATTGCCAGGGCCATTGGCCTGGATACGTCAAGCGAACAAACGCTCTGGCGCGACCGTGCGTTTCTGGAGTTGAACGCGGCTGTGCTGCACTCGTTTTCCAAAGCGAGGGTAACACTGGTCGATCACCAGACGGCGGCCCGCCAGTTTTTGACGCATGACCTGCGCGAAAAGCGGGCCGGTCGCGAGTGCCCGGCCCAATGGTCGTGGGTGGTGCCTTCGGCGGGGGGGAGTGTAACGCCCGTCTGGCACCACGAAATGCGCGATTTCTTCCTCAGTCCCAGTTACCATTATGCCGCCGACAGATGGGTGGTGATTTACGATGAATTGATGGCCAGCGATGACGTGGCTGGCAGCGATCTGGCAGGTACCCAAGTGCATGTTCAGGCTCACCGTCCCGATCGTACGACTGCCCCGGAGCATCGTCCCCGGCGCGTGCTCATTCTCTATGGTTCAGAAACAGGCACCGCCGAAAGCTACGCCCGAAAAACAGCGCGACGGCTAAGCCGGTATCAGCCCCGTGTGATGGCCCTCGACGAATATGATGTATCCTGTCTGGGTCAGGAAGATTTGCTGCTTGTGGTTACGTCGACATTCCGGGATGGCGATTTGCCGGGTAATGCCCAGAAATTTCAGGCCCGGATTCTGGCACAGCCGCCGGGAAAATTCCGGGAATTGAATTTTTCGGTGATGGCGCTGGGAAGCACTATTTATCCGCATTTCTGTGCGGGCGGGGCAACGCTGGATCGTGAGCTGGCGCGTGTAGGCGGTAACCGTGTCATCACCATGCATAAAGGCGATGAGATTAGAGGTCAGGCCGATACATTTCGACAATGGCTCGACCTTGTTGCCCGCCTATTGGGCGAAGATCCAACCAGTGCCGACTTATCGACTACCGCCAGCAGCCAACTGGCCGTCTCGTTTTTAGCATCTCATCAGGTGCCAGCAACAGACAGTAAAATACGCCAGCAACTGTTGCCCGGCGTTGTTGTTCCAATTGTCGAAAATAGAGAGTTGCTGAAGGAGGTTATTATTGGAAGTCGCTCAACGCGCTTTATTTCGCTGAACATTAGCGGGACTGATCAGACCTACGAAACCGGCGACCATGTGGCGATCTATCCGCATAACCCACCCGATTTGGTACAACGTATGGCCAGTCGCCTGAGAATTAATCCGGATGCCTGGTTCACAACGTCATTAGTCAATAGCTCCGGACACGCGATTGATGGAGAACATGCGTATCCCGAGCCTGTCAGGGTAGGGCAGGTGTTGACCGAAGATCTGGACCTGACCATTCGCGAACCCTACGACGAATTGTTAAATGCGCTCCTGAAATCTGTCGAATCGCCAATCGAAAAAGAACGGCTGGAAGTCTGGCTGGACATACTAAATGGCCAAAACAATCTTGACGCCTGCGTCGCTCTGAAAAAGCATCTTGCCGATACCTTTCCTACCATAGTCGATTTGCTGGATGTTTTTCCGTCGGCACACCTGTCGTTTGCGCAGCTTATTGAGTTATTGCCTAAACAGAAGCCGCGTTTTTATTCCATATCATCCTGCTCGCTGGTGCACCCGGAACAGATTCACCTCACAGTGGGCGTGGTCCAGATAACGACCGATGCGGGCAAAGTTATTTCGGGTTTATGTTCTAACTATCTGGCCGGGCTGGAGCCGGGGGCTACTGTTCGAATAGGCGTTCGTTCGTCTACATTTCGTCCTCCCGTCGACCCGCACGCCCCTATGCTGATGGTTGGGGCGGGTACGGGCCTGTCGCCATTGCTTGGTTTTCTGCACCATCGCGAGGTTCAGCTTCAGGCCATACACAGAGCCAACCCTTATTCTCTAAATGACTATGAGACAATAACACCAATGCCGGCGCATATCGGTCATGCCCGCTTGTTTTTTGGCTGTCGAAATCTGAACGACTACTTATATCAGCACGAGTTGGAAACCTGGCACGAAGCCGGTGTACTGACGCATCTGGATGTGGCTTTCTCTCGACTCGATGAAGAGAAAATATACGTTCAGGACCTGATAGGCCAGCAAAGTAATGGCCTTTGGGAAGTGCTCTCTCAGCCCGATTGTCATTATTACGTTTGTGGTGATGCCCAGATGGCCGATGAAGTTTTCGACGTACTGATGACCATTGCCAAAACAAAAGGTGGCCTGTCGCATGCCGAAGCTATCAATTTCTTCCGGCAAATGCAGTCCGAAAATCGCTTTGTGATGGATGTGTGGGGCGTGTTAATCAACGCTAAGAAATCACTCATCGACTTACAGGAAACGAAATACGCGCAGGGCGAACGCTGGCTGGAACGAGTGTCGGTGTAAAGGGGCTAGTTTGATTAAATAATGTGTAATCAAAAAAAAGAGGTTTAACCACAGAGGCACAGAGAGCACAGAGGTTTAAACGGGCTAATTTCTTCCCCATTTAAACCTCTGTGCTCTCTGTGCCTCTGTGGTTAAACCTCTTTTTTTACACGATAGAAATTAGTCCACCTCCGGCGAATAGCCGTATTTATCCTTACGAATCTGTAACCAGTCTTTTACGGTTCCGCCTTTCGTAAAATGGTCGTCTTCATCCTGAATTTCCTGGTCCCACTCATAATCGACCGCAAAGCGGCCCTGCGCCGAAACGGTCATTTGAATGCTATTGGCCGGAGGATTTCCTTCACTTGCCCGATTGGTAAATAACTCCGGGAGAACGTCAATCACTTCGTCCGGGAATTCAGTCGATAATACCTGTACGTCTCCCGATGCATCGAGGTAGGTGCCGTCGCATTCGGCATCGTTGGTCGACGCCAGATACCGGATGTTAAGTTCGGCTATCGTCCAGGGCTCGGTAATTACCTCGTTGACCGCCGTTGTCAATAAGTCAAAAATCGTTTCGGTTTTCATTGATTGTATGGGTACGGCTGCCAGAAAAGCAACGTTTACGTAGTAACAACGTTTTGGGCAAAAGTATTTGTACCCATGGGCTTCAGCCCGTGTTATCATGAAGAAAAAAAAAACACGGGCTGAAGCCCGTGGGTACGATCAGTTCGGTTTTGCTTTATCGAAATACTGCCGCATAAACAGCATCTGGTAGGTTACCGCATTGGTCCAGTAATTCCAGTTGTGGCCACCGGGGCGGGTGATGTAGTCATGGGCAATGTTACGTTCCAGGAGTTTGTCGTGTAGGTTGTTATTGACCCGAAAGAAAAAGTCTTCGCTGCCGCAGTCAATAATCAACGCCAGGGCACCCGGCGTGAGTAGATGGAGTAAATTTATGACCGTATTTTGCTCCCATCGCTCCGGAAACTGCGCATACGTACCCAGCCGTTTTGCCATGTCCCAATTGCTGGGAAACGGCCGGATGTCGACCCCGCCACTCATGCTGCCCGCCACGCCAAAAACAGACTGATGTCTGAATGCCAGATAAAGTGCTCCATGCCCGCCCATACTCAGGCCCGTAATGGCGCGTCCTGCTCGATTTTTGATGGTTTTATAATGGCTATCAACCCAGTTAACCAGTTCATCGGCTACATAGGTTTCGTATTTAAAAGAGGGGTCGGCGGGGCTATCGAAATACCAACTGCCAACATTGCCATCGGGACAAACGATAATCACGTTGTGCAGATCGGCGGCATTTGTGATCGTGGGTACTTTTTTGATCCAGTCGCTGTAGTTGCCGCCGTAGCCATGAAGCAAGTATACAACTGGTAGCTCCTGCCCGGCAGTGTACGAATCGGGCGTGACAATAACCGCTTTGATCATTTTCTTCATAGACGAGCTATACGTAGCGACCGTGTCGACGGTAGCCGCCCCAATGGAGAAATGGAAAAAGGCAAACAGGCCGAAAAGAAGTAAGGTACGTAGCAAATTCATGGGAGTAAGATTACGAAACACCCCGAAATAAGGCTACTTGATAGTATCGCTACCCATTTGAGGTGAATATTTCCGGGGAAAGGTGAGAGTGGGACTGTACTGTGGTTGATGAAGCGGTTCGTAACAGGTTTGTAAATAAAGAAAGCCCTTACAACAAGCATAAGGGCTTTCTCTGTGAAGTGGTAGTCTCGACGGGAATCGAACCCGTATCAAGCGTTTAGGAAACGCTTATTCTATCCGTTGAACTACGAGACCAAAAAAGGAGCGGTCAACGTGACCGCTCGCTTTGCATTGCAAAATTGCTGAAAATCCATCAACCAGCCAAACCGTCGCCAAACTCCTCTGCCGATTCGGAGAGGGGAATGCTGATCCAGTTGGGGTAAATGAAGTAATGTTTCTCTTTGACAAGATCATAAAGTAACTCACGCAGTTCGCCCACGTTCTCACCGGTTTCAGCAGAGATAAACGCCACGTAATCTGCTTTTTGGGCCAAATACGTTTTCTTGAGGTATTCCAGCGCGGTTTTCCGTTGTACCGCTATCGGAATCATCACCTCTTCTCCGCCGTTGAATACTTCGTCTTCCTCCGGTAATTCGGCTTTTTCTGTCCAGGATGCTTTTGGTGAAAATCGGTCCATTTTGTTGAAGACCAGTACCATTGGCTTATCGGCGGCTTTGATGTCGGCCAGCGTTGCGTTGACGACTTCAATCTGCTCCTCAAAATTAGGGTGCGATACGTCGACAACGTGAACTAGGATATCGGCTTCGCGAACCTCATCGAGCGTCGACTTGAACGACTCGATCAGCATTGTAGGCAGTTTACGGATAAACCCAACAGTGTCGGTCAGCAGGAACGGGATGTTGCCCAGCGTCACTTTTCGCACCGTCGAATCGACCGTAGCGAATAGTTTGTTCTCGGCAAACACCTCGGCTTTTGCCAGCGTACGCATTAGCGTCGACTTGCCTACGTTGGTGTACCCAACCAGAGCCACGCGCACTAAGCGGTCCCGTTCCTTTCGGCGGGTAACGCTTTGCTTGTCGATCTTGGCGAGCTTTTCCTTCAAAAACGAAATACGGTCTTTCACAAGCCGACGGTCGGTTTCAAGTTCTTTCTCCCCTGGTCCACGCATCCCCACGCCCCCTTTCTGGCTGGTTAAGTGGCTCCACATCCGGGTCAGGCGAGGGTACATATACTGGTATTGCGCCAGCTCGACCTGTACCCGCGACTGGGCCGTTTGCGCCCGCATCGAGAAAATATTCAGGATGAGCAGACTCCGGTCAAGTACTTTTATATCCTTGAAACTATCTTCCAGGTTTCGTACCTGCGATGGCGTTAAATCATCGTCGAAAATAACACAGTCAACCGGATTGTCGAGAATGTATGTCTGGATTTCTTCCAGTTTACCTTTACCAACAAACGTCCGGTTATCGGGATGTTCGAGTTTTTGGGTAAACGATTTGACTGTTGTAACACCCGACGTTTCGGCCAGGAAAGCCAGCTCGTCGAGGTAATCTTTTGTTTGGTCGGCCGTTTGCTTTTGCGTAATCAGCGCGACCAACACAGCGGTTTCGGGTGGTTTATGTGTATCGACCATGTAAGTTCATTAGGTTGATTAGGTATTTATCGCGGGTGAACAACGAACTGAATCGTGTCCAGAAAAGCGATAAGCCTGTAAATTATAACGGGTCATATTCTGTAAAAGTTTCGGCTGATTTTCGGTGGGATAAACGCCATATCTTGAAGATATGGCGTTTATCCCACTAACCAAAAACTAAACCTGAATCGTTTTCCATCGTCCCCGGCGGAAAACCAGGACGGCAATTCCCGCCAGTAACGTCTCACTGATGGCCACCGACCAGAATACACCCGGAGGGCCCCAGTTCAGCACATGGGCCAGCGTATAGGCCAACGGGATTTCAACGACCCAAAAGCACACAATGTTAATGAGCGTGGGGGTACGGGTATCGCCAGCGCCGTTGAGCGACTGACTCAGTACCATACCATACGCCATAAACAGGTAGCCGAGACAGAACACCCGCAGGCATTCGACAGCAATAGCTACCACACGGACGTTGTTGTCGAACAGGCCGACAATAGGCGTGGCTCCAAGAAAAAAACCAATGCCAACGGCCGCTAAAAAGAGCATGTTGCAGAAAGCCGCCCGCCAGGCGGAGGTTTCGGCACGTTCGGGCTGACCAGCCCCTAAATTCTGCCCAACCAGCGTGGCGGCTGCATTGGCAAGGCCCCACGAAGGCAAAATGGTAAACACAATAATGCGGATGGCGATGGTATAGCCTGCCACCACATCGCTGCCGAAGGTCGACAAAATCCGCGTCAGGAATATCCAGCTTGCCGAACCTACCAGAAACTGGCTGGTTCCGCCAATGGCTAGGGTAAGCAGATTCCGGATGAGGCCCGTATCGGGAGCCACATCGGAGCGAAGCACCTGTATGGCACCTTTTACCCGCGTCAGGGCATTAAGCTGGTACAAAACGCCTACCGTTCGACCAATAGTCGTTGCCACCGCCGACCCCATAACGCCAAGTTCCGGGAAGGGCCCCAGTCCAAAAATAAACACCGGGCACAGCACGATGTTAAATCCATTGGCCAGCCAAAGTGACCGCATCGCTACAGAAGCATCGCCCGAGCCGCGCAGGCAGCCGCTCAGGGTATAAAGCAGCATGATGGCGGGGGAACTGGCAAAAATCATCCGGGTAAATCCGGCGCCGTTGCGAATCAGCTTCTCGTCGCTGCCCATGAGCCGCAGGATGTCCTCGGCAAATACAAAGCCGACTACGCCCATTAGTAGCCCCATAGCAACGGACACGAGAATGACCTGCCCAACCACTGTGGCGGCCCCCCGGTGATTAACTTCGCCAATCCGGCGGGATACCAGGGCCGTGGCAGCTGTGCTGAGGCCAATGGCAATCGAATACACGATGGTCAGGACAGATTCTGTCAGGCCCACGGTGGCGATGGCTTCTGTGCCAATTTTAGCGACAAAGAAAACGTCCACAACCGCAAACAGCGACTCCATCACCATCTCCAGTATCATCGGGACCGACAACAGAAAGATAGCCCGGTTGATGCTGCCAGTTGTAAAATTGGTTTCCGAGCCACGCAAGGCGACCAGGAATAACCGAAAGAATTTGGTCATTGACACAAGAAAATAAACAACCAATGGTTGTCGGGATCGAACGAATGATGTGAAAACGGGAGCCGCTGTCTGATTTATCAGAAAGGGCGCAGTCCGACAGATTTGCCGTCGGCAGAAATCAGAGAAGAAAGGAAAACCGACGTGGCGGTTTTTAAGCGAGGAAAATCATGGGCTTTGACGAACCGCCAGCGCGGCCACAGTTAAGACTGCAAAACTACGGGTTTCTTTCCGAAGAAACCAAATACAGTTGAGTTAACGGTCATTAGACCACCCCCAACCGAAGCGTCGGACCGTCCCCTCCTAAAACAGGAGGGGGCTTTGTAACGGGGTACCCTTGTTCTGGCCCCCTCCTGTTTTAGGAGGGGACGGTCCGACGCTTCGGTTGGGGGTGGTCCCTTCGGTTGGGCCGGGCGGCCGGTGCCGGTGGTAAAAATAAGTCGGGTGATGAACTCGTTGATTGAGGTGTTACCGTTTAAAATGATCTTTCGCATGTAAAACCAAACTGGAAGTATATCGTTTTATAACAATGGATTCCTACCCGCTTACTATCAATGATATAGCCAAATTTCTGGACGATGAGTTGGCTGTTCACCGCTATTCTCCCGACGAAAAGGGAGGTGTTTATCGGCCATCCGATCAACCGGTCAGCCGGATAGGCCTGGCGCTGGAGCCCTTTGCCGACATAGCAACCTGGGTAACCGACATGGATTTAGATGCTCTTTGGCTACACCGTCACTGGCAACTGGACATGGCGCATTTGCCGACTGATGTTGGTGTTCTTGCGCATCATTTACCGTTCGATGAAGCGCTTACAATGGGCTACAATACCCGTTTAGGCAGTCAGTTAGATGCCCTGGGTACGCCAGAGCCGTTGGGCTACAAGCAGGATGCGACGGGGGAAAAAGAAGTACTCCCTCAACGGCCTATCGGGATGCTGATCGATGTGCCTGAACAGGAGTTCGATTATTGGCTAAATCGGGTAAAAAACCTGTTCGGAGGCTATGACCGGGCCGAAGCTGGTCATGGTTCTTCTGGTTGGCTGTCTACCAATTCCCGCATTGCTGTAGTTGGCGCTATGACTGATGCACTCATTCGGGAGGCCGCCGATCGTGGGGCACACCTGTACCTGACGGGTGCGTATCGAAAACCCGGTCAGCAGGCCGTTGATGAAACGGGCATCGCTGTTATTGCGGTAGGGCACCGCCGGTGCGAAGAGTGGGGTCTACAGGCGCTGGCCGACTTGCTGAACGAACGTTTACCCGTCGAGTGCGTGGTTCATCACCAGCCGCAAGTGGTCAGAGGTTAAGCTCAGGCAATATCGCGGGGATCATCGGCAATGCGGGTATTATCATAAAACGTATCCATCAGGGCCATGTCTTCGTCGGAGATCGTGAAATCAAAGACGTTGAAATTTTCCTGAATGCGTTCGCGCTTCACTGATTTCGGAATTGTAACGACGCCATGCTGTAACGACCACCGTATCAAGAGCTGGTACGTCGATTTTTCATATTTTTCGGCCAACTCTACAAGTTTAGGATCGTTTTGTTTTTCACCCCGCACCAGAGGGGCATAGCCTTCGGTCTGAATATTCTTCTGGTGATGGTAATCAAGCACTTCGGGCAGGTAAGAGTAAGGACTTAGCTCAATCTGATTGATGGCCGGTGTAATTTGGGCCTGTGTCAGCAACTCATCCAGGTGAGACGGGTAGTGATTGGAAACACCAATGGCCCGGGCGCGGCCGTCGGAGTAAATTTTTTCGAGAGCCCTCCAGGTCTCGTGCCGATGTTCTTTTATTGGCCAATGGATCAGGTATAAATCCACCACGTCGATACTCAATCGTTCCAGGCTTCGGTTAAAGGCGCGTATCGTTTTGTTATACCCCTGGTCTTCATTCCAGACCTTGGTCGTAATAAATATATCGCTTCTAGGGATACCGCTTGATCGTATGGCATCGGCAACTTCGCGTTCGTTGCCATACGCAGCGGCTGTATCAATTAATCGACAACCCGCTTCGAGTGCCCATTCAATGGCCGATTGTACCTCATCATTCTGTTTTGGGGCATAAACGCCAAGACCCAGTAGCGGCATTTCGACACCGTTATTCAGTGTTGTAGATGGTATAATCATGCTCTAGAATTGTTTCATATATAATAATGTAAATTTCGGACAAGATGTTTTAAGAAACTCACAATTTGGTAAGCGAAGCTAACTAATAAGTGTTCTGTATGTTTACTTAGGAAGTCAATATTTCACCAGCTTAGTAGCGTATGCAAATACTGTACCTGATTTTAAGCCTCTTTTTTGCGGGTGTTTCGACGGTCTGGGCACAACCAATTTCGTCGGCGGGTGCGATGCGGTATTCCGTTGAAATCGGCGGCTTAGGTACATCAAGCCCGCAAAATCCATTTTGGCTTCGGGCCAATCAATACAATACGACGCCACTAAAAGGATCGTTCGGGACGGCTCGAATTGGCGTTATTCGTGACTATGCACTCCGGCCCGATTCTACAGGAAAAAGAAAAAACCGCTTCGATTGGGGTTTTGGGCTGTATGCGGTTGCCAATGCCGGTCCAACGCCCACCTCCGATAATCCTGCCTTTTTACTGCCTGATGCGTATGCAAAAGTCCGATTCAGGTATCTGGAACTCTACGCAGGTAACCGGCGCGAAGTAGCCGGGCTTGGCGATACATTGCTGACATCGGGTTTTGTGGCCTGGTCAGGCAACGCCATGCCTTTTCCAAAAATACAACTACACACACCCGATTTTGTGCCTATTGGTTTTACCAAAAAACTGATCGCCATACGGGCGGGCTATGCACATGGCTGGCTTGTCAATTCGTATATTCAGGGGAGTTATCTTCATCAGAAATATTTGTATGGGCGCATAGGCAAGCCCAACTGGCGCGTTCGAATCTACGGCGGGTTGAATCACCAGGTGCAGTGGGGTGGTCATGCCGATTATCTGATTGGTACACCGCTGGCCGTGAACGGGAGTTTGTCGACCTCGTTTCAGGACTATTTATCGCTCGTGACCGGGCGATACCCCGATGCCCTGCAAAACGACCGATTTACGGGTTTTGACGGGACCAATCGACTGGGTAATCACGTAGGCAGTTACGATCTGGCGCTGGAATGGAAAGGCGATAAGGCCAACTGGTTGCTGTATCATCAGCATATGTATGACGACGCGTCGGGGCTGGCCCTGCAAAATGTGCCAGATGGATTAACAGGTTTGCGTTTCCTCAATCGGCAGAAAACAAGACCCTTATTTCGCTTTCAACGGCTGACGCTCGAATGGCTAACGACTACCAATCAAAGCGGCCCCACGTTCGACCCGTCGGCCCGGTATCAGGGCGCAGATAATTACTTTAACCACAGCCAGTATATTCAGGGTTGGTCGTATAAAGGGCGCACGCTTGGCACGCCTTTTATCATGCCTCGTACCGATTTAACCCCGGCCATAGCGAATGGGTACGGCGGTAATGGCTACTACCCGAACAACCGGGTTGTGGCCTGGTATGTAGGCGGGATAGGCGCATTTCGCAGTGGGCCAACGCTCACGATGCGCGCATCTTACAGTCGTAATTTTGGCTCCTATAAGCAACCTTATCCGCAGGTATTCCATCAGTTATCTACTTACCTGTCTGCTCAATGGCCAATTGTCAAATGGCCGGGTATTTCGCTCATAACCTCCCTCGCTCTTGACCGGGGTGAGTTGATGCCTGATAGCTTTGGCGGTTTTGTGAGCTTGAGGAAGTCTTGGTAAATCCTTCATTATCAGTAATTAACTAAAGGGATTAAGATTAATTTTAATCCCTTTTTAATTTTTTAAATCCAGATACAGCCCGTAATCGTATAGTCAGTGGCAGTTTTTACTTAACGTCTCTGCCAATTTTTCAACGCGAGAAACTATGACTATGCTTTACAAAAAACGCCTTCGACTTGTTGCTGGTCTATTGGCGATTAGCGCTTTACTCACGCTTGATGCCTGCCAGGACCACCGCCTGTCGCCCGACCCGGCTACCCTGCCGGATGCCACAGTTTATGCTCTCAACGATGCCAACCAACTGCTGCGGCTGAGCATTCGAAATTCTGGTACGCCCCAGGCTACGATGGGTATTATGGGTGCGGGCCTGATGAGTGGCGAACGGATGCTATCGATTGATTTTCGACCTGCTACCGGGCAACTTTACGGGGTGAGTAACATGAGCCGCCTGTTTGTTATCAACACAGCAACGGGAGAAGCGCGACCCTTAACCACGACACCGTTTACGCCCGCTATTGCCGGGAGTGTGGTTGGTCTGGATTTTAACCCAACAGTTGATCGTATCCGGCTTGTGACCAACACAGGTCAGGATTTGCGGTTGAATCCCGAAACGGGAACGGTTGCGGCTGTCGATGGGTCGATCAATGGTATATCGGGAGCTATGATTGCCGAGGTGGCCTATACAAACAACCGGGCAGGAGCAACGACGACAACGCTTTATGACATAGATCCTGCTACGGATCGGCTTTATATCCAGAACCCACCAAACAATGGTACCCTAACGGATGTCGGCTCGCTGGGACTGGATATTACCGGCTCGGCTGGATTTGATATTGCGCCCGGCGATAATACGCAGGGTCTGGTGGCTGTAACCTTCAATGGTAGTTCAGAGCTGCAACAGATTAACCTGTCGACGGGCCGTTTGCAGAAGTTGGGTAACTTGCCCGGCACTATTATTGGTCTGGCCATCCCAACCGAACCGGTTGCCTACGCTGTTGATGGATCGGGTAATCTGCTCATTTTTAACCCACTCAATCCGTCACCCATCGCCAAACCACTCACCGGATTGCAAGCGGGTGAAACGCTTCTTGGCATTGATTTTCGACCAGTTAATGGCCAGTTGTATGCCATTGGTAGCACAAGCCGACTTTACACCCTCAATACGTCCAATGGCGCAGCAGCCTTGGTGGGAACTGGTCCGTTGAGTACGTTGCTAAACGGGAATGACGTTGGCTTTGATTTCAACCCTACTGTCGACCGTATTCGGGTTATTACCAATGCCGGACAAAACTTACGGCTGAATCCGAACGATGGTGCTGTTGCTGCTGTGGATGGCGCGCTGAATCCGGGTACGCCAACGGTAACGGCAGCTGCGTACACGAACAACGTTGCGGGAGCAACGACAACAACCTTGTATAACCTGGATACGCAGGGGGCCACGGTGATGTTGTTTCAGCAGAATCCGCCCAATAATGGGACACTTGTGTCGGTAGGCTCGCTGGGATTCCCGGCCGAAGGGGCTAGCGGATTCGATATTGGCGGAACGTCGGGTACAGCCTACGCCTTACTTCGGTCGAATGGATCGACTCGTATTTATACGGTTAACCTGACAAACGGGTCATCGGTGTCAGGGGCTCTATTGCCCGGTAATCCGGTAATTCGCGGATTTGCCCTCGGTTTAGGTTTCTAGCAGACCATCATAGAATAACAGCGGCCCGATTCGTCATTGACGAATCGGGCCGCTGTCGTTTTACACGGTTTTACCGGCTCATATACATATTCCGTTCTGAGTACACCTTCTGAAAATAATCGTCGGTGAGGTCGTCGATGAAGTAGATACCCTCGCCGGTCGATTTCATTTCGGGGCCCAGCTCCTTGTTCACATTCGGGAACTTGCTGAACGAGAACACCGGAATCTTGATGGCATAGCCTTTCTTAACGGGATTGAAATCAAAATCCTTCACCTTCTTGTCGCCCAGCATCACTTTGGTGGCGTAGTTCACATAAGGCTCCTGGTAGGCCTTACAAATGAATGGTACCGTGCGGCTGGCGCGGGGGTTGGCTTCGATAATGTACACCACTTCGTTCTTGATCGCGAACTGAATGTTGATCAACCCAACCGTTTTGAGCGCAATCGCAATTTTGCGGGTATGTTCTTCGATTTGCCGAATCACATTATCGCTCAAATCGAAGGTAGGCAGCACGGCATATGAGTCGCCGGAGTGAATACCTGCTGGCTCGATGTGCTCCATGATACCGATGATATACACATCTTCTCCGTCGCAGATGGCGTCGGCTTCGGCTTCGATGGCGTTTTCGAGGAAGTGGTCAAGCAGGATGTTATTATCAGGAATATCCTGCAAAATCTTCATCACGTGTTGCTCCAGCTCGTTCTCGTTGATCACGATTTTCATGTTCTGGCCACCCAGCACATAACTTGGGCGAACCAGCAATGGGAACCCTAACTCACGCGAAAGCTCCAGCGCACCTTCCGACTCCCGTACAGTTCCGAATTTCGGGTACGGAATGTCGAGTTCGCGCAGGAGGTTCGAAAACTGGCCCCGGTCTTCGGCCAGATCGAGCGCTTCCCAACTGGTACCGATGATTTTGATCCCGTAGCGTGTTAGTTTCTCCGCCATTTTCAGGGCCGTCTGCCCACCCAGCTGCACAATAACGCCTACCGGCTGCTCGTGCATGATGATGGCGTGAACGTGCTCCCAGAAAACCGGTTCAAAGTACAGCTTGTCGGCAATGTCGGGGTCAGTCGAAACGGTTTCAGGATTACAGTTAATCATGATGGTTTCGTAACCGGCTTCTTTGGCGGCCAGTACACCATGCACACAGGAGTAGTCGAACTCGATACCCTGCCCAATGCGGTTTGGTCCCGAACCCAGAATGACGATTTTGGGACGGTTGCTCCGGATCGACTCGTTGCCGGGCAGATCAGAAACCGGTTCGGCATGATCGGTCGTGATAGGCACCTGGTTGTTAAACGTCGAGTAATAATAAGGCGTTTTGGCCTCAAACTCGGCGGCACAGGTGTCTACACATTTAAAGACCCGGCGAATGTTGTGCGCCTGGCGGTAGTCATAAATTTTACTTTCCTTCACCTGCAGCAGGTGAGCCAGCTGACGGTCGGCGTAGCCTTTTTGCTTCGCGATGCGTAACAGTTCGGGCGGGATATCATCCAGGTCGTATTGTTGAATTTCGCGTTCCAGCTCAATCAACTCTTCGATCTGGTGCAGGAACCAGGGGTCGATTTTGGTTAGTTGCTGAATTGTCCGGAACGACATCCCCGCTTTAAACGCATCATAGATATGGAAAAGGCGGTTCCAGCTTGGATGTTGCAGGCTTTCGGTCAGGGCTGCGCGATCGGTTAGTTCACGACCGTCGGCGCCAAGACCGTTGCGTCGAATTTCGAGCGACTGACAGGCTTTCTGCAGAGCTTCCTGAAAATTACGGCCAATGCCCATCGTTTCGCCTACCGACTTCATTTGCAGACCCAGCGAGCGGTCGGCACCCGGAAACTTGTCGAAGTTCCAGCGGGGTACTTTCACAATCACATAGTCGATAGCTGGTTCGAAGAAGGCTGAGGTGGTGCCCGTAATGGGGTTGATTAATTCGTCGAGGTTATAGCCGACGGCCATTTTCGCGGCAATCTTCGCAATGGGGTATCCCGTTGCTTTCGACGCCAGCGCCGATGACCGGCTTACCCGTGGGTTAACTTCAATAACGATGATATCGTCGGTTTGCGGATTAACCGAGAACTGAATGTTACATCCTCCGGCAAACTGCCCGATGCCGGCCATTACCCGGATAGCCAGATCGCGCATTTTCTGATACAGCGTATCGGGCAGGGTCATGGCCGGTGCAACCGTAATACTGTCGCCGGTATGAATACCCATTGGGTCAAAATTCTCGATAGAGCAGATAATGACGAAGTTGCCGTTGTTATCGCGCAGCAATTCCAGTTCATACTCTTTCCAGCCCATCACACTTTTTTCGACCAGCACTTCATGAACGGGCGACGCGTGCAAACCAGCTGTAAGGGCTTTATCGAAATCTTCGGGATGGTTTACAAAGCCACCCCCCGTGCCGCCAAGCGTATACGATGGCCGGATAACGAGCGGGAATCCAATTTCCTGCGCAATTTCTTTGCCTTCCAGAAACGAGCGGGCCGTACGCCCTTCGCAAACGCCTGCATCAAGTTGCAGCATCAACAGCCGGAACTTCTCCCGATCTTCTGTCGTCTCGATGGCTTTTATATCGACGCCAATAATCTCGACACCATATTTTTTCCAGACGCCCGCTTTATCGCAGTCGATAGCCAGGTTCAGCGCCGTTTGGCCACCCATCGTCGGTAGAACCGCGTCGATAGGTTTGCCCATCTCCTGATGTTTCTTCAGGATTTCGACGATGGATTTTTTCTCCAGCGGCAGCAGATACACGTAGTCGGCATTGATCGGGTCTGTCATGATCGTAGCCGGGTTGGAGTTGATCAGCGACACTTCGATTCCTTCTTCACGAATGGAGCGGGCGGCCTGAGAGCCAGCATAATCGAATTCACATGCCTGGCCAATAACGATGGGGCCTGAGCCGATAATAAGAACGGAGCGAATGTTGGTATTTTTAGGCATTTTTCAGTGGGAAAATGAACCGTTCCGGGGTTCCGGAAATAGGAACATGGGTGACCCCGATTGAATAAAAGCTATAGACTAGTAAATGAACAGAACGAAGACTGACTGATAGGCCCTACCGGATACCCAAAAATCTTGCAAAAGTAGCGTATACTAGGGAAAGGAACAGAGTATTAGTCAAAAATTTACGGTTTCTCCATAAATCACCTATAAACACCCCCGCCTGATCTCCATTTGATAACCATTCTTGCAAAAAGCGTTTCAGTGATCTATTTTTGACTACAAGCGTTTTCCTTACTCTGTGTTATGACCCGTCCTTATTCGCTTTTTATATTCGTAGTCGTTAGTTGCCTGGCCGTTACCTGTGCGCGTGATTATCCGTCCACCACTCCGCATGCGCCCGCTGTGGTTAATCCACCGGCTGGCGGATTGCCGGGCCAGCAACAACCCGCTGCCCAGCGCCGGTTATTTCTCGGAAACGATAAACTTCGGGTTGGTATCGACCTCAACATGGGCGGGGCCATTACGTATCTGGCCGAAGCAGGGAGCAGTGAAAATATGGTGAATAATCCGGATCTGGGCCGCCAGATTCAGACATCCATTTATGCTGGTCCGATAAATTATGAGCAGAATAATAAAAAACCACCAGCCCAGTGGCCATACCTGGGCTGGAATCCGGTTCAGGCGGGTGATTACTACCTGTATCCTGCCCAAATCGTTAGCTATCAGCAAACAGACAATCTGATCTATGTAAAGACCATACCCCATATCTGGCCGCTGTTAAACGAACCTGCCGAATGCACATTTGAACACTGGATTACCATCAAGGATAATACCGTGCATGTCCGTTGCCGTGTGGCGGTGAGTCGTGCGGATACTACGCAGTATGACGCCCGTACGCAGGAAACCCCCTGCGTTTACCTGAATGGCCCTTACGATCGTATGATCACCTACACAGGCCTGAAGCCCTTTACCAATGATGCCATATCGGAGTTTACCGAACGGCAGGTAACCAATCGGTACGCTTCCGAAAACTGGGCTGCCCTGCTGAATGCGAAGGGACGTGGTGTGGGCCTGTATAAGCCGGGACAAGTGCGTTTTCGAACGGGCGCATTCGGCATACCGCATGTGGGCAGTGAATTCGACGTGTCAGCAGGCTATATTAACAGTGAAGAGTTTTTGCTGGTCGACCACAACGGAGAGTATGAATTTGAATACACACTCATCGTAGGGTCACTGCCCGATATTCGGCAGTATGTGTATAACCAGCCGCGACCGCCATTGTCGCCAAACTATACGTTTTCGAATGATCGGCTGGGCTGGTTCTATATCAACACAACCGACCGGGGCTGGCCTATTCAGAACGAACTGAATGTGCAATGGGCCCGAAATAATAAGAAAGACGTGAGTTTCCGAATCGCCAGTCCATTGCATTTCTGGTATGCATCGAATGTGCCAAAAATTCAGGTAGAAGCGGCCTTTCAGACGAAGGGGACGGTTGCCCGACTTTCCTGGCGAAAGCCGGATGAAGTCGATTTTATGGAAACGGAAGGGCGTTACGTTGATTTTCCTATTACTGGCGATGGACAGTTTCGAACCTATGAGATCAACACAAGTCAATTGTCGGGATGGGATGGTGTTATCTCGCAAATCTCGTTGACCAGTCCACCCAGTCAGTATAGTTATGAGAATGGGTCGCGGGTGCGGGTGCGGAGTGTAACCACAAAGAATTGACAACGCAATTGCCCAATCAGCTGTGGAGCAGAAGCCATCCGTCAGTAAAACTCTGCTTTTTTAGAAAACAAACCGTCTCGCACCTAGTTGTAGTGATAAGTTCACAAACTATAGAAACGAGACTGTTATGATTACGAATAAAGAAATTGTCGACGATCTAAATGATCTGGTCAAAATAAACAATGACCGCATTCAGGGGTACGAAAAAGCCATTGACGACACCGAAGACCCTGCATTAGATGACCTGTTCCGGCATTATGTTATACAGAGCCAGAACTTCCGTAGCCAGTTAGCTGAGCACATTGTGCGCATTGATGGACTAGCCGTATCAGATGCTACGTCTACGGATGTAACGAGCAAAATTCACCGCGCTTGGATCGACATCAAGTCGGCCCTGACGGGAAAAGATAAAGAAACGGTATTGAGCTCGGTTGAGTTTGGCGAGAATGCCGCCGTTGAAGCGTATCAGGACGCCATTGCTAAAGATCACATTCCTGCTTACATGAAAGAAGATCTGCAAAAGCAGCTTACCGAATTGCAGGCCGCTCTGGATAAAGTAAAAGGGCTGCAAAAAGTTGCTTAGGGTTTAGTTATTGGTTATTAAGTTAATGGGTTATTAGTTAGTTGCTGACTATCAGTGTACTAACTAATAACCCATTCGCTTAATAACCGGTAGCCATTATCCAGCCAGTTTCGCCATCGGCATTACGCACCAGTTGAAACGAGTTGTTCGTCGCCAGCACATCGACTGTTGTTCCTGTCGGCAGCGTTTTTATAGAAGCCGCCCGGCTATCGGCAGCGTCTAATAGCGGCCGGGGCGCGGGAAGGGTCAACCGACGAAGCGGGCGATTTTCTACTTCGGTGGTGTTGCTCGCTATGTAGCCAATAAGACCGTCGGGGAGTTCGACGCGAAGCCAGGCTTCGGTGCCGCCAATTATTGTTACCGCCGATGCCTTTGGCAACTGGCGAACAACACCGCCATCACTTCCCGGCGATACCCGCACCGCCGAGCGAGCCGTAGCGACCCGAACCGAATCGCCCAGTCGTGAAGCCGACAGCAGCGATTGCCTTGCCGGGCCGCGCCCGAGACGAATAAAGGGGAGGGGGTCTGTTGCGCCATCCGAGAAGCCATAAATACCGAAATGCAGGTGCGGCCCCGTGGTGCGGGCGTTTCCGGTATTACCCACAAAACCAATGGTATCGCCAATAGAAACCCGCTGCCCGTTGCTGACATTCCAGCGATCTAGGTGGGCATAATAAAGCCGGACATTTCGGTCGTTATCGGTCAGAAAAGCAACATTGCCGCCCAACTTGCTCACACCAACCCCCGAAATTACCCCATCGACCGAGGCTACAGCCGGTGTACCTCTAGGCGCGAAAATATCGACGCCTTCGTGCCGCCGTCGCCCACCATCGCGAGCCACCCCAAAAAAACTGCTTATCTGGCGACTGTCACGGCCTTTTACCGGAAAGCTCAAAGCTGGTTCACGGGTAATCGAGATTGTGTAGCTACCTGTCCGCAGGAGTTCGGGCTGAACCCGAATCAGGTAGGTTTGCGTTTTTCGAGGTTCCCAGGCCAGCACATTGGTATCGGCTTTGGAGGCCGCAATCAGGCTGGTTCGGTTCCGGGACTCCAGCGCAAACACATCAATAAACACCTGCGTATCTTTTTGCCCCTGCGTTTCAACACGTACCAGAAATCGGTCGCCCCGTTGCGCATCGAGCCGATAACCTACAGCAAAAGCTTTAGAGGCCGAAAAATAGCCACTTTCGCGGTATGGAATCGTGATTTTGAGCGAGTCGCGAAGGGCCCGTTCGCCCATCGAAAGCCAATCTACACCGAGGGCTGTCCGGTCGAGTTTCGCTTCTTTGAGTGATTGCCCATACTGCTCGTGGGGCGATGATGAGCGGAACAGATTAGCCGTTGGTCCCACACCCGTGCAAGCAATAACTCCGCCTGCCAGCAAGCCGGCCCAAAGTGAATGAATTAAGTTCTTAACTACCATAGTTAGTCTGGTGTGTTAAACGACCTTTTCGCGGTGATATTTCAGTCGTGACAAGTAAACCACCATCATCAGACTGACCAGAATGCTCAAAAGAGGCACTAAAAAAGACAACCCGGCCACAACGGTGTAGATAACTGTACTAATGATTAAACTGGTGCGCACGGTCTGGCTACGTACATTAGCCGCCGGGCGTTTCAGGAGCCTGAAGTTATCGGTGGCGTGGTTCCACATGAGCAGTAGCGTACCCGATATACCTGCAAAAAGCAGCATATATAGTGCAGCCGACAGCTGGTGGGCGGGGGTGTTAATGTAATCAGCCAGTAGAGAGGTGGTAAACGGAACAATGGTGACCAGCATTAACAGCAGACCGTTGTAGAACATGAAACGGCTATCGCTGCGCAGAATGACGTTATACATCCGGTGATGATTCAGCCAGATGATAAAAATGGTCGTGAAACTGATTAAGTAGGCCACGTAATTGGGCCATTGCTGGAGCAAAGCCAGTGCCAGATTGTGGCTTGAGGTAGCGGCTTTCAGGCTGGGTGCTTTGAGCTGGAAAGTGAGTAGCGTAATATCAATCGCGAAAACGCCGTCGCTGAATGTTTCCATACGAAGCGTTTCGTTTTCCTGAAAAGCGGCCATTCTTTAGTTTGTTGAGTATCTGTTTGACAAACGGTTCGTGCGCCGAATAGTTGTAAACAGCTGCCAATTACAAAAGCTCAGATTCTCCCAAGGAAGCACTTTAGGATTATGTTTTTAACAGGATGTACGGGCCAAGCCAGAGCTTGGCCCGTACATCATTTACTAACGTCTATTCAGGCTTCGGTACTGCGCTGTCTGCGTTTGGTTATGAAATAGACCGGAATACCCAAACCGGCTATAAGCAGGCCCATGCCGGTATTGAAGGTTTTGGTATATAGTAAAATCACACAGATTGTGGTGCCTGCAATGATGTAGAGCGCCGGAATAACAGGATAACCGAATGCCCGATACGGACGCTCGGCGTTGGGTTCGGTGCGCCGAAGCCGGAACAAACCAGCAATAGTGACGATGTAAAACAGCAGGGAGGCAAATGTACAGTAGTCGAGCAGGTCGCCATATTTGCCCGACAGGCAAAGCAACGACGCCCATATACACTGTAGCCACAACGCCCGGCCCGGCACCGCGTTTTTGTTCAGGTGCGATGCCTGCTCAATGAAGAGGCCATCTTTAGCCATAGCATAATACAAACGGGCACCAGCCAGAATCAGACCGTTGTTACAGCCAAAGGTCGAAATCATAATGAGAACGGCCATGATGGCAACGGCTACATTCCCGAATACGGTTTCAACGGCCGCCGTAGCCACCCGGTCGGCTTCGGCAAATTGAATGCCCCGACCCACAATATCGGTAGCGGTCGGCAATCCTTTCAGCGGCAGCAACGACAGGTACGAAACGTTTGCCAGAAAGTAGATCGTTGTCACAATCAGGGTTCCAAAGAACAAGGCCAGTGGTATATTTCGGCGTGGATTCTTGATTTCGCCCGCAATGAAGGTAACGTTATTCCAGGCATCGGCCGAGAACAGTGAGCCAATCATGGAGGTACCGAAAGCCAGAATCAGGGCCATACCGGCAAGCGGGAGCACCTCGCCCGTAGCCGAGGTTGTGCTGGCATCCCAGGCATTGGTAAGGTTAGTCGACAGTAAGCCGGTACTCAACCCAATGGTGATTCCAACAACAATTAGCCCCAGTAAGGCAATGAGTTTGGCCGATGTAAACACATTCTGAATCATCTTGCCACTCTGCACTCCCCGACTATTGAGCCAGGTGAGCAGCACCAGGCTCGAAATAGCGAAAATTGACCCACCCGATATGTCGACAGGCCCGATTGAAAACAGCACATTCGCTGGACTCAGGGAGGGGATAAACACGGCGGAGTACTTGGTAAACGCTACCGCGACAGCTGCAATGGTGCCGGTTTGAATAACCAGAAAAACTGTCCAGCCGTAGACAAAGCCTGTTAATGGACCGAAGGCCCGCTGAATGTAAATGTATTGCCCACCGGCTTTAGGCATCATGCCCGCCAGTTCGCCGTAGCTAAGGGCGGCCGCTACCGTCAATATACCCGTGAGTACCCACAGCATCAGCAACCAGCCCGACGAACCCAGGTTGCGGGCCATATCGGCCGTAACGATGAAAACGCCGGAGCCGATCATCGAACCGGAAACGATGAGCGTGGAGTCGAGTAGACTTAGAGACCGTTTGAATTCTGTCGGTTCCGTTGTGGCGTCGGCCGAGGAAAGAGAGTTCGGGGTGTTTGCTGACATGAACATGAAGATATACCCACAAGAAGCAAGCGTTTTGCCGAAAAAGCAACCCTTTCGCCTACGAACAGACGTTTAAGCATCATTTTATGCCTGAATCTGTAATTCTATTTGCAATAATCCCTGAAAAACAGAATCGCTAAGCGATGTTAAGAATAGATCAAAAAAGGATTAACCACAGAGACTTTCCGCTGCTGCGGTATACAGGCCACAGCAGATTGAGTTCTCTAAAGATGAGCTTAACAAAAAAAGGGATTAACCCCAGAAGCACAGAGGTCACAGAGAACTCAATCCTCTGTGACCTCTGTGCTTCTGGGGTTAATCCCTTTTCTTGTTGATAATGACCCCAACTTAATTGGGCATCACTTTCGGGCCCTGCCGATTGATTTCGGAAACGTAGGCTTCGCTTGTAATGCCAACCGCCAGGAACGCCTGTTGCATGGCGGCTCCCACTTTCTCGGCTGTTTGGGCATCGCGGCTTAGCGCAAACATGGATGGCCCCGATCCGGAAATACTGCATCCTAACGCGCCGTTGTCCAGTGCTGCCTGTTTGGCCTCGTTGAATTCGGGAATCAGGATAGCGCGTACCGGCTCGATAATGACATCGACCAGCGAGCGGCTGATAAGATCGTAATCGGGAGTCATCAGACCCGCAATCAGCCCGGCTACATTACCCATCTGAATGATGGTGTTTTTTAGCGAGACTTCATTTTTCAGAATGAAGCGGGCATCTTTCGTATTAACCTCAATATCAGGGTGAACCAGCGTGCAGAATAACGTAGCTGGCGTTTCAATCTTTATTACGTCCAGCGGATTGTAGCTTCGAACAACAACGAATCCACCCAGCAGCGAAGGCCCAACATTATCGGCGTGGGCCGATCCGCAGGCAATGCGTTCGCCTTCCATAGCAAAAGGCAGCAATTTTAGAATGGGTAAGGGCCGCCCCAGTAACTCATTAACGGCAAAAACACCGGCAACGGCACTGGCTGCGCTGGAACCTAAACCACTGCCGAGAGGCATCTGCTTATGCAGCACAATATCAAGGCCAAGGTCTGCCCGGTCAATATGCTTCAAATACGTTTGAATGGCGATACCGGCCGTATTCCGGGCAGCTTCGCGGGGTAAACGACCGTCGTCGCCGATGATGTCAGTAATACGAACGCCCGGCTCATCGCTGGTTGTCAGAACAATCTGGTCGCCGGGGTTATCAACAGCAAACCCAAAAATGTCAAATCCGCAGGCTACATTAGCTACGGTGGCGGGTGCAAATACTCGAATAGAATTCACGATAGAAGGAGAGGCAACGATGCGCAAAGGTAATGATTTGGGTTGGAAATCAATTTTGCCGAACGCACAGGACCAGCCTTCATTCTCATGGTTTTACGTCCGGTTAATAGCTGGGTCATAAAAAAACTGCCCGTTTACAAACGGGCAGTTTTTTCAGGCGCTGGTGAGTATTATTCACCAAATAAACTATGCCATATACCTTTCGCCTTTTCTTTGGCAAGTTCGATCTGGAGAGCGGCTTCGGCCTTCAGTTCGTCTAGCTTAACCTGCGCAGCTTCCAGTTGAACAGCGGCTTCGGCTTTCATTTCATCAAACTTGTCTTCGGCCACATCCGACAGTTCATCGGCTTTGGCTGACGCTGAGGCAAAAGCTGTTTCGGCCTGGGCTTGCAGGTTGGCAATGTTCTCGGCCGTAGAGACTTTAGCGGCTTCAAAATGCTCCGTCGCTTTCGCCTTTAAGCCTTCGATATCAATATCTTTTCCCAACTCCTGCGCCTGTGCAACCAATTTATCCTTCAACTCATCGAGTTGAACGGCAGCGGCATCCAGGTGTTGACCCGCTTCTGTTTTGAAGGCTTCCAGTTTGTCGGCAGTTGTGGCCTTCGTAGCCTGAACGGCTTCGGTAGCTTTAAGTTTTTCGTTGTTTTCCATGTTATTACTCGTGGGATTTTACTAACGGGCGAAAATTGAACAGAAACCGGGGGAAAAGCAAAAAGAAAGGGATAAAAGGGGAGTAAAGGGACGAAGGGGAGTAAAGGGACGAAGGGGAGAAGGTGGACGAGAGGGGATAAAGGGACAGGAGGGAAAAATAAGAGTAAATGACTAGTTATACCTTTTTTTCCCTCTCGTCCCTTTATTCCCCTTTCGTCCCCCTCCTCCCTTTTATCCAAGCCTTCTAATAATCAATCCATTTACCAGTTCGAATAAACTGGCGGGTTTGAGGGTTCGCCAGTTGGCAATGTCGAGCGTGCCGCCGAAGTTGATGTAATAGTCGAGGTGGTATTTTTTCCATTCCCGCTCAATGAATTCCGGCGAGTGAATAGCCGCAATCCAGCCGTCTTCTACGTCCTCAAACCATTCCTCATAATAGCTATCGTCGGAGCCATGAAAATTGAGGACATTCTCGCTGATGAGAATAAAGTACTTGATATCCTCGTGTACCAGTGGGTCAATGACCTGCCGCTTCAGATACATGATGTCGTTGTGCAGTGTGTCGTTCCACTCACCGAAGAGTTCGATCACTACGAATTGTTTGTCATAATTGGCAAACAAAATCTTGCAATAGAGTGTCTCGGAGCCAATTTCGTCCCACAAGGGATGAATGTAATAGCCGTAAATATTATTTTCATACTGCTGCATGTTGTACTCCCGCTCATAAAACGGCGACCGCTCGTCTTCTGACGCGGTGTAGTACTTTTCCCAGCCGTAAAAAGGTTCGATATCCTGCATAACCAATTCGTGAATGTGTGAATGAGTGACTGGTAGAATAGATAAGGCGAAAATCATTCGCTCATTTATTCATTGAGGCATTCGCTCATTTTTACTTGCATAACGACAATTTTCCCGCGTTTGTTGAATCGTATTATGGGTAAGTTTACAACATGAAACCCATTAGTAAAAACATTCTCATAACCGGTGTTTCGACGGGCATCGGCTACGGTGCTGCGAAGCATTTTATTCAGCGTGGATACACCGTTTTTGGGAGTGTTCGAACGCAAACCGATGCTGATCGCTTACAGGCCGAATTTGGCGATTCGTTCGTACCGCTTCTATTCGATGTCACGGATGCCGACGCCGTGACCGAGGCCGCCCGTTCCCTTACCGAGCGACTGGCAGGCAGTGGACTGGGCGGACTTATTAATAATGCGGGAATTGCCATTGGCGGACCCTTGCAAAATCAGCCAATGGCACTTATTCGGCAGCATTTCGACGTAAACGTATTGGGGTTGATTCAGGTTACGCAGGCGTTTTTGCCGTTGCTTGGCGCACGGGAAAATCACCCGGTTCAGCCGGGGCGCATTCAGAATATCAGCTCAGCCAATGGACAGATCGCCATTCCGTTTATGGGTGCTTATGTGGGCACCAAACACGCGGTAGAAGGTCTGTCGCACAGCCTTCGGCGGGAGTTGAGTTTATTTGGTATCACCGTAATCATTGTGGGGCCGGGAGCGGTTAAAACACCCATCTGGGGAAAAGGAACGGACATGAGCCCCTACGCAGACACACCCTATTATCCAGCCATGAAACGGTTTCTAAAACAGGTGAAAGTCGCTGAAAATCGCGGCTTTACGGTTGATTATCTTGGTGAACGTATTGCCGATATTCATGAAACGGCTCGTCCAAAAATCCGATATGCCCTGGTACCCGGCAAACTGATGGGCTGGATTCTGCCCCGTTTATTGCCGGCCCGAACGCTGGACTTGATTCTGGCGCGAATTTAACGGATTAAAAATCAGCTTCCCTGCCGACCGGGACGGTTGGCATTACCTATGCTCAAACCAGCTTTTCAAAAAGACGAAGTCTTACTTGCCGATATCGAAACAGCTCGACAAGAACCGAATAAACTGCACATCTGGTGGCTTGGCCAAAGTGGATTTTTGGTTCACTACAACGATACCTGTGTACTGTTCGATCCGTATCTGTCCGATTCCCTGTCGCGCAAATATGCCGATACCGATAAGCCGCACGTTCGTATGTCAGAACGCGTTATTGACCCGGCCCGCTTGAACAGAATCGACGTTGTAACATCCAGCCATAACCACACCGATCACCTTGATGCCGAAACCTTACAGCCGCTCATTGCTGCGAATCCGGCGCTGCAATTTATTATTCCCGAAGCCAACCGTGCGTTTATTGCTGATCGCCTTAAAACCCACCCTGACTGGCCAATAGGCTTGACCGATGGGCAAACAACTACGGTTGGTGAGTTGGTAATTCATGGCGTTCCGGCGGCACATAACGAAATCGAACGCGATGCCGAAGGACGCTGTAAATTCATGGGCTTTGTGGTGGAAATTGCCGGGTATCGGGTGTATCATTCCGGCGATACGCTCTGGTATGATGGTATGGTGGACATGTTGCGCCCGTTCGACGTGGATGTGGCGTTTTTGCCTATCAACGGGAATAAACCCGAGCGACGCGTAGCGGGCAATCTGAACCCCGACGAAGCTGCCCTGCTTGGCCGCGACATTGGTGCAAAACTGGTGATCCCGCATCACTACGATCTGTTTGAGTTCAATACCGCCAACCCCGCCGACTTTGTACACGCCTGCGAAACCTACGGAACGCCTTACCGGGTGATGCAACTGGGGGAGCGCGTATCCTTGAGCCGGTAGAAGCTGTACGCGTGTAGCTTTGTCAGGCATAAACTAACCGCCATGAAAAACGTCCTTATTTTCTGCTTATTCCTGACCTCACCACTACTGGCGCAAACCGATACAACCCGGCAACGTGCGCTAAATTTTACCATTCAGGTGGTTGATAATCAGATTAGTATTGGGTATGGATTAGCTATTGGTGATGTTGATGGCGACAAGAAATTAGATATTTTACTGGCTGATCAGAAAGAAATTGTCTGGTACCAAAACCCCGGGAACAAAACCAGTCCGTGGAAACGCCACGTCATGGCGGCTAACCTAACCCAGCAGGATAATGTGTGCATTGCCGCCCGCGATCTGGACGGCGATGGGCGCGTGGAGGTGGCCGTTGGGGCAGGCTGGAACCCGGCAGAGACCAATGACAGTACCAAGTCTGGCGCTGTTTTTTATCTCCTGCGTCCACAGGACCCAACCCAGCGTTGGGAGCCCGTTCGACTGCCGCACGAAGTGACCACCCACCGGATGCGCTGGGCGCAGGTTGGTAAAGGCTCCTATCAGTTAATCGTTGTCCCGCTACACGGTTTGGGTAATAAAAATGGCGAAGGACGGGGCGTCAGGATTTGGGGTTATGAGTTTCCGAAAGACCCGCGTGGTGTCTGGAAACGGCATCTGGTTGATTCGACCATGCACCTCACGCACAACGTCGAGATTTGGGAAGACGGCGACAATGGTTCGGCCACGGGCCTGATTGTTGCCAGCAAGGAAGGGGGCAATATTTTTCAGTGGCTGAAAAAGAAGTGGCAACCCGTCGACAGTGAATCGGCCAATAATGCGCTGCCTCTGTTAACCAAAGATGTTGCCGGAATTGGCGAAATCAGACGCCTGAATAAGGGGAGAGGCATTGCAACAATACAGCCCATGCACGGCAATCTGCTTCAGGTAGAAAGCGGAAACTATACCCTCAGGAAGGCTGCCAATAAAGACGCCGATAAAGAAATTACTATCCTTTCCGACATTCTCAATCAGGGGCACGCCCTTGTTTGTGGCGATTTTCTGGGAACCGGAAGCGATCAGGTGGTGGCGGGCTGGCGAAATCCTAACGCAGATAAGAACGTTGGTATTCGCCTGTTCAAACCTGATGAACGGGGAACGGTGGCGGGATATACATTGGACGATAGCGTTCGGATGGCATGCGAGGATTTACAAGCCGCCGATTTGGATGGCGATGGCGATTTAGACCTGATCGCGTCGGGTCGGGCCACGTTGAACGTGCTTATTTATTGGAACGGGTTGAAATAGGCCGCCGATTTTCTCATCCCTGATATCGGATCAACAGAACGATCGAGGCCAGACCAAGCACAATACCGACTATCTCCCTAGGGGTGATCTTTTCCTCAAAAAACAACTGACTCAGCAATACACTCAGCGCAATGGCCAATAGCGAGTGAATAAGCCCAATGGTGAAGAGTTTAAACGTCCGCATCACGTAGAACCAGCCCATAGCCGTAGCTCCATAAATCAGCCCTCCAATTACTAGTTGCCGCCAGCCAACCCAACCCGTTTGCAGCGATGCCTTTTTAATGAAATAGTCGCCCAATACAGAGATCAATTCAAGGCCCACTATGATAAGGAGCCCCTTGATTCGTTCGTTCATGATTTTGCCAGAAAAGTGACGTTTTGCAGGGTAGACAGGAATAGGTCATTTTCTGACGATTGTATGGTCAGCAAGGTTTGTGGCATACTAAGCAAAGCTGGGGCAATCTCGGCTAATGTCAGCCGTAGTTCCGCCTGAAATGGACGATTTTGTGTTACAAATCCCCGACAGGAGGAAGCACCGCAGTAACAGATAAAGCTTTCGAAATGACCGTAGTAGCTACTATAATCTTCTACTATTTCCTCGTCCGGCTCAATGGTGCGCAGAGCCACACTGATGTTGTCGAATTCCAGTAAGCCTGTTGAGTTTGGCGCGCAGGAATGGTTCACGTACTTGCCTTCGTCCCAGGGAATAATGACCCGGTTTTGGTTGTCGAGGTAGCTATAGATATTTAGTTTTTTCTGCTGTAATGCGTCGAGAGCGAAGTAGTGAGGCAACGCTAGTTTCGCGTCGATATCATCAATAATCCAAATGATCTCACCCCGTTCAAAACGTCGTTTCGCAAAAAGCCCCAGGCCTTTTGTTGTGTTATGCACGTAAGTGTCCGGATGAATCATAAGGAAAGCGAGAACACAGGTTTGGCTTCGTATACTAGCTTGGGTATACGATGGTACTGAAGGGAAAATGCCTGATAATAAGTAAGTTAAAGGTGATGTGTTTTTGTCATCCCGACGATAGGAGGGATCTTCGGTAGAAAAGAAACTCTCCAGTTTACCGAAGATCCCTCCTATCGTCGGGATGACAAAAGCGCGTTTTTTTTACTTTCATAATAGTCCATTATTCACGCTATACTAGCTAAAACAGTACGTCAATCTGGCAGACCGGCCGCATCACGGTCACTTTTAGTTAGTTTCGGATAGATGCGGTTGACAACATAATTGAGTTGGTTTTTTTTATTGTCAACGAAAAAATACAGCACAACATCATGCTGATTTTTCACTTTTATAAGCGGGCCTGCCATCCTTAGAGAAGCAGGCTGAAACAGGGTGCTATCGCCAGCATTCAACACGTCAGGCTTGTTGGTCAGGCCGCGTTCCAGTTGGCTTATTTCAAAAAAGGCCAGTTGCTTGGGCGTTACCCTAATCAGTTTGCTATCGATTCCGTTTGGTGGTGCATAAAATACGTAGCGTTCGGAGGAGCCGGTCGATAAGCGCGAGATGTCGGTTTGTCGGCCAGTAACGACATTATACAAATACGAATTTTTAGCGGCCGAATGTATTTGGGTATACATCAGGTAAGCTGCGCCCGTTTTAGCAACAGCATTCAGGGGGAATGAAAAAAGCTGGCTATTGCCCGTATTTATGTTGTAATTGTATGATAACGAATGGCTTGTGTATAAAACATGTCCTGCTAATCCAAACGACAGGTGTGTGTTCACCGCCTGAGCAATGGTGTTTAAGGCGGTCTTGGTTTGCGTTAAGTCGACACGAAACATACTGTATACGCCCGGTGCTGATGCTTTTCCTGTTACTTCAGGTCTGGTCACGATCACCAGAGCCGACTCGTTTCGGTTAAAGATAAGGTCGTTTATGCGCATCGTTGGGTTAGGAAGTCTGACCGTAGTTTGCCGTTTTTGGGTTACAACATCGACGATAGTCAGCTGGCCACTGCTGTTGAGTGTAATCAGGTATTTCCCGGTTGGGGAGAAACGAGCATAAACCGTGTTGGGGTAAGATGCCAGCAATTGATCTTTACGCAAATTCAACAGGTCATACTGGTTTTTACCCGGATGGTTGACCAGCATAAAATCCTCCGACGAAGCGAACGTCAGATTGTCCAGTGTAAAGTCAGGAATTTGGTTGGTATAGCGCTCGAAGAATTTATTAGGGCTAAATTTTTCGTTGAGGTTATAAAGATGCGCCTGCCCCTGGCAGTCGATTGCTGCCAGCCAGTTTCCTTTGGGGGGTAGTACGACTGTTTGGGCAGCATACAGGACGGAGTTTTCTGTGTGTGTTCGTGTACCTCTGCTGGCCAGCGCAGCACTCGTAAGCAACGGGTAATACCCTTTGCCCAGCGGGAATACTTTCTTCTTTTCCTGAAGATCAAGTACCTGCAACAAACTGTCGTGTTGAAAAACGATCAGGTAGTTGTTTCGCAGTTGTAATCGTGTGGCGGATGTTACGTTTAGTGAATCATAGAGCCAGTCTATTTTCTCATACAGGCTCGAATCTGTGTTGCTGGGGTTGTGCGCTGGTTGCCATACTTCGAGCGAGTTGTTCTGAAATAGACTGGCAACGTAATGTATGGTTGTATCCTGAACCGTAAACTGTGTTGTGGCACCAGAAAAAGGAACCATCATATAAGTTCTGGTTCTCGCGTCCAAATCGTCTTTCGTGCATGGTATCAGACTCTTGCTGCATGGTATCCATTTCAGTAGATTCTCGCTGCTCTCCCAAAGCCGGTATGCCATCCGCTGATTCCCGGCGGTGTACTCATCGGAGCCCCAATCGTTATTGGCGTTTGCCAGGTTGATGCGCCCATTAACCAGAAAATGGATGGCCGCAAAGGAAGCTCCGAAAGCAATAAAGGCAAGAATAAATAGCCAGAGGGTAAGGCGTTGAAAGCGTTTTCGCTGTTGTTTTTCCCGGTTAAATTTAGCCTCCTGTTCGCGCAGTTTCAATAACTGTTCGGCTGCTTCCCGGCGTCCGGCAATTCGATTTTGTAGAGCAGTACGTAACTGTTTAACTTTTTCAACAGGTTCAATTAAGGTGTCATGGCTTAGTTCGTAAGTCCGGCCGAGGTGTGTATCGTCGGCCCGGATGAGCCGCACTTCAATCAGTTTATCAATCAGTTGATCGGCTGTTTTATCATCACCCAATGATTTTCGCATTTTCGCAGCCGCCAGCCCTACCCGATGACCATCAACAATCAGGTCATTTTCGAGCACCGTCCGAACCTTGTCAATTTCCTGCGGGCTGCCAATTTTGGTTAACTGCGTGCGATAAAATTTATCCAGAATTCGATTGATACTCTGGTCATTATGAATAATGTCCCTGTCTACAACGGGCTCCTGCCCCTGAGCCACTTTTTCTTTTATCTTCGTTTCTATGTAGTTGCAAACGATCTGAAGTTGTGAGCTTTCAATTTCACAAAGTTCAGGTCTGTCTGTATGCTCGTTGGGTAATTCGTCAGGCTTCGTGTTTTTGTTGCCGCTCAATACCCTGATGATCGACTCACGAACGTAATCTTTAAACGTAAACTTCGGTGAATTGAACTGCCCGTCGGCCTGAGCGGGTTTGTCAATGGCTTCACGAGCGCGGTCATCTATAAGCGGAAGAAGCTCATACCGATTTCGCAAAATCATGGGCATCTTTCCCCGCAGCTTATGCATCTCAAAAAGCCGGTCGGCCCGAATGGCAAACAAACATTTTACGAGTGGCTGTTTGCTCCAGGCCATCATCTCGGGCGTTCGATCGTCGAAGTCGGTTTTCAGCAGCCATTGCATGATACGAAATGGCGACTGGTCGTTCATCAACTCGGCCAGTTGATCTATGAAGTCATTCTGTTGCTGCTGATCATACAGGAATAATTCTTCGAACTGGTCGAACATGAACACAGGAATAGCGCCATTCGGAAAGGGATGCGTTTTCACTTCCTCCCATAGTTGAGGGATTGGCGCCGTATTGAAATCGTTGTGGCAGTCGGGTTCCGTTTGGCCCTGCCAGGCGGTTTTGAACTCGCCATGTAGCTGAGTTAACACAATGTTGAGCAACACATTGTCTGACAGGGTTGCTTGCTGATCTACGGCGCTGTCATCGTCGGTTCGATTTTTTTGTTTTTGAAGGCGAACCGGAATTATTTGGTAATGTAATGGCCTGAGTTTAGGAGCAAGTCCGGCATTGAGTAATGAGCTTTTGCCCAACCCCGATTTGGCGAACAATACGGTAATCTGTTCGGCTCTTACCAGGTCTAATAAGTCGTCAATTTCTTTTTTTCGCCCAAAAAATAGATTTTGCTCATTACCCGTGAATGAGCGAAGTCCTGGATATCGATCTTGTAATACATCTACTTTGGACGTGTCCATGCAGGTGGTTTTTTATACGTAGTAATTCACTTTCCGCCCAACTCTCGATACTTTTCCAATACCTGCCCGATAAATTTTGCCAGATCATTCGTAATGAAATAGAATTTAAATTCTTCTTCAAAAAAATCCTGATTTGCCGGTATAACAATCATGTTTTCGGGAAAAATTGAAAACCCGCGTCCTTCCTGTCGGCTAAGGCCAAAAACCGTGCTGAATAAAATTTTTACATACCACTGCTCAATATCAAAGCCAAGAAATAAATAGTATTTCTGGTCATCGAATTCCGCCTTTATTTTTTTGTCGATGGCTGGACGTTCCCGAAGTACTTTGTCCATAAATTTAAGCAACCGACTTTCAGACAGCATCAAAGAGCCTGGGGCATCAAATGAGCCTAATAGGTTATAAAACAATGTTTTAGGCTGATCTTCGGCCAGGTCAGACTGCTCATTGTAATTCATAATGGGCTGGGCCTCACTGGAAAGATTTTGATTGTTTTCAAACGAATAATATCGATAAATACACGTATTTGGTTTTCTTTCTTCGATAGTTCGATATAGTTTTTTATCGGGATTCGTATTGATGATAATAGGGAAATATAATTTAGCCAGGCGTTCGAACAACAGGCTGCTTTCATCCTGATTTTCTTCGTAGAATTTACTGGCTCTCTGCCCTAAATCCTCGGGAGTGAATGTCGGAATTTCGTTATACCGCTGAGCAATGTAGCTCAACTGATCTTTTTTAGTTTCCTCAAAAAATATAGGCTCCGACCGCTGTTTTAATTTCGCTGCCAACTCTGTCGAAAATGCCTTATCGAAAGGCACCGGCAAACCATCCTGATTGCACATTAACAAACTTGGTCCCAGAAACAGGATGCATTGTTTTTTGATAATTGCCTCCGCTATAGCCGTTACCTGTCGTTTATGCGCATCCTTTAAACTGTCCAATAAATTAAGCAGGAACACATTATTTCCGCCCACTTCTTCCCGCGATGTAACGCAGCTCAGCAAGTCAATGGACTGTTCTTTATAGGGTACAATGCGCCGAAGGATAATATCCCAAACTTCATAGGCTGTTCCGATCATGGGAATATCCCCTACGGGCATATCAAGCGCTTTTACCAGTATCGCTTTCCAATCATTTGGTGTAGGATACAGGTTGCCCAAAGTCCTTGTTAGCTTGAATAAAAATCTGGGTGTCACAGCTTTAGTTTGATAACGTAATCAGTGCTTCGTTGATTCTGCGTGCGTCGATACCTTCGTTCCGGTAAACGGCCTGGCTTACGCCCGGCTCCTTAATCCAGCCACCGCTGTGATGAAGTGCCACAATTTGCCAGCTTGAATTGAAAACGGGTGAGCCCGACGAACCCGGAAGGGTGTCGGTTAAATATTGTACACGGGTATCATCGGCATACGTAACTATATTATGGTAGAGGGCAATTTGCTTGGGGCCCCCTGCCGGATGCTGGATAATATTAACAAAGTCGTCCTTTTGTGGGGGCGTGTTGCTAAAGGTCAACTGCCCATATTTAAGGTTCATATCGTCGGCTAACTTCACCAGTGTGTAGTCGAGCGAAACATCGGTTTTAAAATTCTTCGGACTGGCGTCCGGGCTGCATAGAACTTCCTCTGAAACAAGGTCCAGACCTGCCCAGTTTTTCTGAAAATTGAACTGAACTTTTGCGTTCCGCGCGGTCGCCATATCCGGAATGACATGATTGTTTGTAACGATGTAGTTATCCTGCACCAGAAAACCCGTACCCGCACCTTTGCCAATGTCAATTCGCACAACGGCCTGCGCACATTGCAGTCCCTTGTCCAGAAAGCTTATGGGTAAGAGCGTGTTGACGCTGGTCATCAGTTTCTCCAGATGGTCGGGGCTTTCCTGCTCCTGCCAATTGGCATCAGCCGTTACGGGCGATTCAATAATGGTCTTCCCGTCAATCAGATTGCTTAAAATGGTTTTCAGGAAATCATCTTTCTTCCCCCGCTCTTCAGACGAGGTTACCGTCTGAAGCAACGAAATCAACAACTCATGGTTATGAGCCCCTCTGTCGATAGTGTTGGCGTAGTTCAGAATATTGAACCAGACGGTTTTCATAACGCCCGAAAAATCAATGTCGCCGGTGCTTAGATCGGCTGTTTTTGCAATCCGGTACGCATCTTCTTTGGTGTAGTATAGATCGGCAAGGCGGTAGTTCAGTGCCGTCAGGGATTCGTTCCAGGGCATGTTGCTGTGATCGGGTTAGTGTAAAAGACCATATACGATGGGCTGAGCTTGTCTTTACTACTACTAAGTCGTACTAAGAGTCTTCTTAGGAAACTTATAACTAATTTAGTTGTAGCCAGATAAATTATTAGTGATCGGTATGCTTATTTATTTAACCAAATAAACTGCCTGTGAACCTGTTATGCCGTATCGGTAGCTTGTTGGGTGTGTAGATGAATTGGCGGTACGTATAAAATAAAACGGTTCTGTCCGTCCGGGTGGCGTCGGGTTTGAGAACCCGATACCACCCGGACGGACAGAACCGTTGAGTAACTTACTTACTACTTACTGATTCCCTACCTGACCGGCCAGCGAGCGCAGAGTTGCCGCCAATCCCTCAAGTCGGGGGGCGATGTCGCCCTCTGAACCCATCATCGTGCTGAATTCGGCAGTTTGTGTAGCCAGCGTTTCGAGCACTTGAACCAGCTCGTCGGTATTGATCTGGTCGCTTTTTAGTTGCGTTTTCAATTGTTCGAGTGTGCTGGAAATATCCTTCGCGTTCTCGGCTTTATTGAGTTCTGCCAGCCATTGATCAAGAATGCCCGTACCGCTTTGGGGCGTTTTGCTAGCCAGATCGCCCTCCAGAACATCCATTGTAGAGTCGAGCAGTGTTGTTGATTCTTCGTGTGTGAACATATCAAAAATGATTGCTGAAACTGCGCAGTGACTGGGCTAACTGCGTAAGTTGATGGGCCGTTGCACTATCAACAACCGGCTCGTGCGAGAGGGTCGATGTATGACTGGCCATACTGAGCAATAAATGCCGGATTTTCTCAAGATCGTACTCGCCTGTTTTCAGGTGATCACGGAGGATGGTTAGTTCAGCCATAATCCGTTCGGCACCCACATCGCCCGGCAGGGCATTGAGCCAGCCTTCGAGTAATAAAATACCTTGTTCGGGGGTGAGTGTGGCCTGCTGTCCTTCGCCAAATGCACCGAGCGTATCGGTCAGCATCCGGTGTTCAAGTGTAGTTTCTGTTCCTTCCATAGCGTATGTAATGAATTATGCTGTTGACGCTGTTAATTAGTTCTATTTTGTAAGATTGTTTCCTGATTATGAGTTAGTTGAAAAGCTTCTCAAAATCTTTGACAGGCTAACCAGTCCGCCTGTCCAGGTGCCTTCGGAGTTGGAATCTTCGGCTACATCCTGAGCCTTGTCGGCTAAGCTTCCTAGTAAATCCCGGATATAAGGCTCGTCGGGCTGGGTCGCCTGCAAAGCCGTTCGAAGCTCATTAAGTTGACCCTGAATCTGCTCCATATTTGAATCCCCCGCCAGGGCCTGTAGCCAGCCATCGAGAAGTATGACGCCTTGAGTAGCCAAAATAGGGGTCAGGTTGTTGTCCCGAAACGCCTTGAGGGTATCAGTAAGCATACTCTCTTCCAAAATATTTGATCCCAGCATGTTCATGATTGGTTAGTAGTTGTTGGGTTACTGGTTACTGAGTCACGAATCAATAACTCACAAACATGTCCTAGCAAGCGTTTTTATTGCTGTTAGTGACTTGTTGTACTCCAAATAACCCGTCAAAGACCGGTTTGTTTAGCCAGTCCGAAGACACATACCGGCAAGATGAACGGCAACCTGTGCAAGTGAGTTTATTAGTTAGTCCTGATCAATACGACTTGTAGCCTGCCGGTGCAAATTTTCAAGCACCGCAATCAATTGCGACAGTTCAGTCTGTTCAGTAATGGCTTCGGGTGTTGCCGCCACGTTTCGGGTTTGCTCAATCAGGTCCTGTAATAATGACGCGATTTCCTGATTGTCGGGCCGGTTGTAATGTTGGGCTGTGTCGATTTCAGCCCGGAGCCGTTCGAGTGTTTCGGCAATGTCGTCCGTAGCCTCGTCGCTGGCTTCATCGAGCCGATTCAGCCATTTATCAATGAACGACAGTCCGTCCGTCGTTGTCGTTTCAGTAACGGCTCCATCGAAGGTATTCACCGTCTGGCCGACGAGTGAAATCTGATTTTGATCCTTTGCAATCATGATTTAGTTTGTTGTTTTTTTGTCAAAAGCTTATCCGGTGTAATGGCTATTTTTTGATCATGATAAGCTATACCGTTGAATCCATTAGTTTTGGAACTAACCGACTCCTCCATTGATTGTTCGTCGGATACCAATATTTTAACAGCCAATTAACAGGTTAATTTAAGCAGCTATGGATGCCACCCGATTACAGCCCGAGTTACAGTATCAGTTTGCCCGAAGTGGGGGAGCGGGCGGGCAAAACGTGAATAAAGTAGCGACCAAAGCTGAATTGCGTTTTGATGTGCGAAACTCGCAACTACTGTCCGACGACGAGCGGGTTATTCTGGAAGAAAAACTAGCCAATAAACTCACGACCGAAGGCGAGCTGGTATTGACCCACCAGACCGAACGAACGCAACTGGCAAATAAGGAAAAGGTAACAAAGAAGTTTTACCGGCTTATTGAAAAGGCGTTTGAGAAGCCCAAACCCCGCAAAGCGACAAAGCCATCCCGATCCGCTGTAGAAGAACGCATTTCGCAGAAAAAGCAGAAGGGTGATGTGAAGGAAAAGCGCCGAAAAGTGGATTACTAATTCCCGTTTTACATCTTTTATGAAATTGATGCCTACCCGCTTATCGCGCCTTGTGTTGAGCGTCTTCACACTGGCTGGCCTTGGTTTATCTAGTAGCGACTGGGTCGAAAAACCGGCTCCGGTAACCCCGCCCAACGTCGTTCTGTTTTTTATGGACGACATGGGCTACGGCGATCTCTCCGTGACGGGTGCGCTGGACTACACCACTCCGAATCTGGATAAAATGGCGGCAGAAGGCACCCGGTTTACTAATTTTCTGGCGGCTCAGGCCGTTTGCAGTGCCTCGCGGGCGGCTTTGCTTACGGGCTGCTACCCCAACCGACTCGGCATCTCGGGCGCGTTAGGGCCGAACTCGCCCATCGGTCTGAACCCGAACGAAGAAACCCTTGCCGAGTTGCTGAAAGAGCGCGGATACGCGACCGGCATGTTCGGGAAGTGGCACTTGGGTGATAATAAGCAGTTCTTGCCCCTACAGCAGGGATTCGACGAGTATTATGGTGTCCCGTATTCGCACGATATGTGGCCGTTGCACCCCGCCCAGGCTCAGGCAAAATACCCACCGCTGCGGTGGATCGAGGGTAACGAGCAGAAGGAGGAAATCAAGGATTTAGATGACGCAGCTGAAATTACCGGTACCATTACCGAGCGAGCCGTTTCCTTTATCCGGAATCATAAAAAGAAGCCCTTCTTCCTGTACATTCCTCACCCATTGCCTCACGTGCCGCTGGCGGCTTCGGCTACGTTTAAAGGCAAAACGGCACGGGGTATTTTCGGTGATGTACTAACGGAACTGGACTGGTCGGTCGGGCAGATTCTGGGCGAGTTGAAACAACAGGGATTAGATAAGAATACGCTTGTGCTGTTCATCAGCGACAATGGCCCCTGGCTCAACTACGGCGATCATGCCGGTTCGTCGGGTGGTTTTCGCGAGGGGAAAGGAACGTCGTTTGAAGGGGGCCACCGGGTGCCGTTTCTGGTTCGCTGGCCGGGCGTGGTGCCCGCCGGTAGGGTAAGTAACAAGCTGCTGACCGCGCTGGATATTTTGCCAACGGTGGCAAATGTGTGCGGTGCCCGGTTGCCTAAACAGCGAATAGACGGTGTTGACTGGGTGGCGTTGCTGAAGGGCGATAACACCGTGACGCCCCGCGATAAATTTTACTACTATTATCGAAAAAATAGCCTGGAAGCGGTTCGGCAGGGCGAATGGAAACTCGTGTTCGCCCACCCCGGACGAACCTATGAAGGATTCCTGCCGGGACAGAATGGCAAGCCCGGACCAAGCACCGAGACGCATGAGTTTCCAGCGGCTCTTTATGACCTCCGGCGCGATTCCGGTGAGCGTTATGACGTCCGGGAGCAGCACCCGGAGGTAGTGGCCCAACTGGAAAAAATTGCCGAAGAGGCCCGCGCTGATCTGGGTGATGATATTCAGAAGCGCACCGGTGCCAATGTGCGTGAACCGGGGCGAATTAGTCAGTGATATATAATCAAAGGTGGGTTGGTAAGTTAGGATGGGTGGTAACGTTAGCACCCATCCTAACAAGTCTAATCATCTGCCAGCACTTTATAGTCTGGGTCTTCCAGGATGTTTACGTCGATAAGGCTTCCGGCGTTTGTCAACAGGCGTCGGCAGTCGGCACTCAGGTGTTTGAGATGAATCGTTTTGCCTATCTGCTGATAGCTGCTGGTCAGCTTGCTGAGGGCTTCGATCCCCGACATATCGGCCACCCGGCTATCCCTGAAGTCGATAATTACTTCTTTCGGATCACCCGCCACGTCAAACTTTTCCCGGAATGCCATAACGGAGCCGAAGAACAGCGGGCCGTATAGCTCGTAATGTTTCACTCCCGTTTCATCGACGTGTTTTCGGGCTCTAATCCGCCGGGCATTTTCCCAAGCAAACACCAGTGCCGAAATAATGACGCCAATAAGTACCGCTAGTGCTAGGTTGTGGAAAAGGACCGTAATGCCCGCCACCAGTACCATAACCAATACATCGTGCCAAGGCATTTTCCCAAACGTCTTTAGACTGGCCCACTCAAAGGTGCCAATTGCCACCATGATCATTACCCCCGTGAGGGCGGCCATAGGCAGCTTTTCAATGATTGGCGCACCAACGATAATAAAAAACAGCAGCATAACCGAGGCTACGATGCCCGACAGCCGCGCCCGTGCGCCGGACGAAATGTTGATCAGACTCTGCCCAATCATGGCGCAGCCACCCATACCCGATAGAAAACCGCTGGTTACGTTGGCAAGGCCCTGCGCTACACACTCTTTATTTCCCCGGCCGCGCGTCTGGGTGATTTCATCAATCAAATTCAGGGTCAATAAGCTTTCGATCAGGCCCACACCCGCCACAATGAGCGCGTAGGGAAAAATGATAGACAGAGTTTCGAGGGTGAAGGGTACGGCCGGGATATGAAACGGAGGAAATCCGCCCTGTATAGACGCAATATCGCCAACGGTTCGGGTGTTGATGTTGAGGCCGATGGTCAGTAACGAAACCGTAATAATGGCGACCAGCGAGGCTGGGACCGCTTTTGTTAACCGGGGCAAACCCCAGATGATGAGCATCGTCAGGGCGACCAATCCCAGCAACACCAGCAGGGACGTTCCCGTCATCCAGTGAAGCGCACCAGATGCATCGGCAACTTTGAACTGGTCCATCTGCGACAGGAAAATGACAATAGCCAGGCCGTTGACAAAGCCGAACATGACTGGGTGGGGCACCAGACGAATGAATTTTCCCAGCCGTAAAACACCTGCCAGTATCTGAATGAGCCCCGCCAGCACCACCGTAGCAAAGATGTATTCGACACCGTAGCTCTTAACGAGCGCGACGATGACAACGGCGACGGCACCCGTTGCTCCGGAAATCATGCCCGGCCGTCCGCCCAGGATAGACGTGACCAGCCCCATTGTGAAGGCAGCGTATAAGCCCGTTAAGGGCGAAAGACCGGCAATCAAGGCAAAGGCAACCGCTTCGGGGATGAGGGCGAGGGCTACTGTTAAACCGGAAAGTACTTCGTTTTTATAATCAACGCGCTGCTTGAAATCGAACAAATTCAAATACTGATTCATGAGGATATTACCTGATAGACAAAAAAGATCCACTAGCTGATGAGGACCAGCCAGTATTATAGATGCACTACGAAAAGCAGGAACTTTAAATCAGGGGGAGTAACCGGATAGGGCGACGAAGAGGCTGTCATTGATCAAAGATAGGTCTTTCCGGCTAAAGGATTTGCCGACATAGACACCTATAAAACACCGCATGAGGACAATCCTTGAATGGATGCTACTTAATAGACTAATAATTAAAACAGAAGGCCCTACTCTGATTGACAGAGTAGGGCCTTTCTCATTATGCGTACACGCCTATAACTCCCGAATCTTAATGTCTTTGTACCAAACGCGCTCTTTGGGGCTGTGGTTTTGCAGGGCAATTTTGCCTTTGGCGTGGGGTGTTGCATACGGCCAGCTGGCAAATTTGCTTTTGGTGACCATCGTTTTCCATTCGTCGGAACCATACTGATAGTCAACCAGCTTTTTGCCGTTCAGGAAATGCTCCACGTGGTTTTTGTTGACTACAATGCGGCCTTTATTCCACTCGCCGGGTGCTTTGGCAACGGAGAAATCGGAGGGCGGAATCATGTCGTAATTGGCACCCGTCATCTGGGTGTCTTTCAGCTTGTAGGGCTTACCGTCGCCATCCAGATAGCCTTTGTCGTCGATCACCTGATACTCCGGCCCCGACATATATGTTGACTTAATATCGGGGCTGTCGATTATTTTGTAAACAACGCCACTGTTGCTGCCAGCGGGAATTTTGAATTCGAATTCAAGCTCAAAATTTTCATATTCTTTGTCGGTCACGAGGTCGCCACCGGTGCCGTCGGGCGTGAGGGCCCCGTCTTCGATAGACCAGCCGACTACGCCGTCTTTGTGGTAGCTGTGCCAGCCTTTTATAGCCTTGCCATCAAAGAGAGATGTCCACTTGGGAGGAGCAGCGGTAAACGCAAATGCGCTGAGCAAAAGGCAGGGGAGAAGTAGCTTTTTCATGTAGTTTGGAATTTTAAGCTAATGTATGAAAAAGAGTAACGCGGCTGGAAAGCCGCGATCTATAGAGGCAACACTCCCCCTATGAATCGCGGCTTTCCAGCCGCGTTACGCGATTAAAAACGATCAACTCGCCATGTCGCGGGCTGCCTGTGGATCATTGTATTTGCGGTCGAGTCCGTCGGTCGATTTCTGGTCGGAGCGGTCCGGTCCGGAAATCATATCCTGCGCCGTGACGCTGCTTTCATCAGCCAGTTCGCGCGGAAGACTTTGAGCTTCCTTTGCTTCTTCCGGCCGTTCGCCCGGCTGATTTTCATGCGTATCTTTTGCATTGACATCATATGGGCGTGCCGAGTCACCGGTATCGGGTTTATCCTTCATACCCTCTTCATCGGGTCCCGCGGCTTCACCGTGATACGCTGTTCCCGCAACGGGTTCACTCGTTTCGAGATCATCCGGAGGCATCACACTGGGCAAGCCAGATGTAAACGTACTTAGCGTTCGGGCATTAATTTCATGCGAACGATCTGGCTGTTCCGGTTCCTGAATTTCGGGTGAGATTGGGTTTGGTGAACCTGGTAAGTCCGGGATTTCGGGGCCGGGTATTGGCGGAGCCGGAGGAGTTTCAGGAATACCCGGCATTGGCTGGGCTGGACCGGGGGTTCCCGGCGTTGGCGGAATCATATCAGCCATTGGGCTGCCTCCGCCAATAAAATTCCAGCCAGCGAACGAGTTTGTTTTGGTCTCCTTCGTGTCGGGCTCATCTTCGGATGGCAAGCCGGTATTGACTGCCGAGCCTGCATCCGGGTTGCCGGTAATATCACCAACGGCAATAGGGTCGTTCGGCATGACCGATGGATCGAACATGGTGCCCGCCCGAAGTGCCGCGTCCGAATTTTCGTATTTCTTTTTATCGTCACCGGTTAATGCCCGCTCTTCATCGCTACCCAACCGAATACGGGGCATATCGTCAGAAACGTCATCTTCGGTGTTGCCCATAGATACTAGTTTACCATCAACCAGCTTTACCATATTCGTTTCGGCCTGATCGGCACTGAACATCGTTTCGGCATGTTCGCTGGAGACTATATCGGCCTGTCTGGCTCCATCGGAGAGATTTTCGTTATTTTCCATGACTTTGTGAATGTTTTAGGTCTATGGAGAACCACTGGAAAAGGAAAAGGTTTTTAGTAGCGCGGACATCCTGTCCGCTGTTGTTCAATGCGGACAGGATGTCCGCGCTACCAAAAAGAGTTACTTCAGTGCCTCGAACAAAATTTCGGCGGGGTGTTGGGCTTTGCGGCCGGTTCCGTCTTTTATCTGGTGGCGGCAACTGGTGCCTGCGGCTGAGATAATGGCCGTTTCTGCCTGCCGGACAGCCGGGAACAGGACCAACTCACCAATCTGCATTGATAGGTCATAATGCTCCGTTTCATACCCGAATGAACCCGCCATGCCGCAGCAACCCGATGGAATTAACTGAGCGGTATAATTGCGGGGTAAGGAAAGTACTTTCTTGACCGGAATCATGGACGAAAGGGCTTTCTGGTGGCAGTGACCGTGAATTTTTACCAGTTGAGCATCTGCCGTAAACAGGTCACGGTCTATGCGACCCGCGTCGGATTCCCGGGCGAGCCATTCCTCGAACAGGAAAACGTTTTTCGCGATGCGTTCGGCGTCAGCTTTTAATTCGTCAGGAACGAGATTCGGGTATTCGTCGCGGAAGGTGAGAATGGCCGATGGTTCGAGTCCAATTAGCGGCTTCTCGTCGGTGATGAGGTCTTTGAGCAAGGTCACGTTGCGGATGGCAATGGCTTTTGCATCATCCACCAACCCTTTCGACAAATAAGTCCGTCCACTTTCAACGTGTTCGGGAACGGTGATGTCGTAGCCTAAATGCTCGATCAGCAGAATCGCTTTTTTGCCAACCTCTACATCATTGTAGTTGGTGAATTCATCAATAAAGAGCAGAATGGAGTTAGTGCCCGGTTCTGCTGGTCTGGCATGAAGCGACGGCCAGTAGTTATTCCGATTTTCGCGGCCAATTCGTTCGTTCTCCTCTTTTTTCTGTTCCCACCACCATTTGCGTAAGGTTGTTTTTGCCAGTTCCGGCATAGTCCGGTCAGGGTGGAAACCAACAGCGCGGTTGGCCAGTTTGCGCAATGTTGGGTTATTGTAGATTGAATTATAAATCCAGGGAGCCTTGCTGGCCAGCGACATCAGTTTGGTGAAATTGCCAACTAACAAGGTTCGAGTTGATGCCCCGTAATCGTTGTTCATCGTATTCATGAACTCGGCCTTCATACGCGTCATGTCCACACTGGATGGGCATTCGGCTTTGCATGCCTTGCACGACAGGCACAAATCCAGTACATCTTTAACGGCTTCGTAATCGTGGTCTTGTGCTTTCTCTGGCGAGCTGTAAAAGTGCCGCAGGATATTGGCCCGCGCCCGCGTAGTGTCGTGTTCGCGTCGGGTAGCCATGTAGCTCGGGCACATTGTTCCCCCAGAAATCTCGGTCTTTCGACAGTCGCCGGAGCCGGAACATTTTTCGGCCAGTTCCAGTAAACCACCGTCTTTCGAGAAATCGAAAACGGTTTTGGGCTGCGGAATCACGACATCGGCTTCCGACCGCAGCGACTCGTTCATGGGTGGTGTATTGACGATCTTACCGGGGTTGAAGGTATTTTGCGGGTCCCAGAGGTCTTTGACGTCTTTGCACAACTGGAAATTCTCCGGTCCGAGCATAAACGCAATACACTCGCCCCGCAGCCGCCCGTCGCCATGTTCGCCGGAGAGCGAGCCACCGTATTTTTTAACCAGTTGCGCCGTATCCATCAGCAACGCCCGAAACTTGGCCCGCCCCTCCGACGATTTGAGGTCGATCAGCGGCAGGACGTGAATCTCACCGGCTCCGGCATGGGCCGAATATTCGAGTTTCAGACCGTGCTGCTCCCAGGCCATGCGGTCCAGTTCGTCGATGTAGTCGGGCAGGTCATGGACATCGACCGCCGTATCTTCAATCACATTCGCCGGTTTTTCTTTACCGGGAATGTTGTACATGATGCTCAGCCCGGCTTTACGCAGTGCCCAGGGTTTTTGCGTATCGGCATCGAACAAGGTCGGGTAAGCATAGCCCAGATTTTTTTGCTGCAAGGCGTTTACAAAATCTGTCGCCTTTTTGCCAACGCCCGCCACTGTATCGTCAAAAAACTCGACCATCAGAATGGCTTTCGGATCGCCTTCGACAAAGGTTCGGTTTTTGGTTTGCTCGATGTTGGTTTTCGTAAGTTGCAGGATGTAATCGTCCACCAGTTCCGACGCTGAGCACCCATGCGCCAGTGCCACCAGATTGGCTTCCAGCGATTGGCGAATGGTATCAAAATGAGCGCATACCAGAGCCGACTCTTTAGGCGGCAATGGCAATAGATTCAATTTGGCTTCGGTAATGAAGCAAAGCGTCCCTTCCGAACCCGCAATGAGGTGAGAGAAGTTGAAAGTGGGGGAGGAGAGGGACGAGAGGAGGGAAGGGGACGAGAGGGCTTCCGCTGGCATGCCCCTTTCCTCCACTCTTCCCTTTCCTCCTTCCTCCCAAAATTTAACCATCGCATCCAGTGCGTAGCCCGTATTTCTTCGGCTGACGGTGGGTTTGGGATACCCTTCGCGAATGTGTTTTTGAACGTCGGGTTTGGATAGCCAGTCGCGGAATTGGGTGTACAGTCGCTGTTCGAGCGGACTAGAGACGTTTTCTCCCCTGCATTTGGCATCGAACTGTTCCTGGGTGAGTGGGCCAAACGTGACTTCGGCACCGTCGCTCAAAACAGCTTTCACTTCGAGGAGGTGATTGCGAGTGGTGCCCCAGATGATGGAGTGCAGCCCGCAGGAGTTATTGCCGATCATGCCGCCGATCATGGCCCGGCTGGCCGTACTGGTTTCGGGACCGAAGAGCAAACCGCGTGGTTTTATGAATGCATTCAGATCATCGCGGATGACGCCCGGCTGCACACGCACCCATTGCTCATCGGCGTTCACGTCCAGAATCTTACCGAAATATTTGGATATGTCGACCACTATACCGCTCCCAACGACCTGCCCGGCCAGTGACGTACCGGCCGCTCTGGGAATCAGTCCCAGTTTATGTTGTTGCGCGAACCGGAGTAGCGCTTTGATGTCGGCAGTGGATTTCGGCAAGGCTACCGCAATCGGCATTTCCTGATAGACCGAGGCATCGGTTGCATACAGAATCCGTTGGGCGGTGTGCTCAGATGACTCATCGAAGTAAAGATCCCCTTCGAACGAAGGCAAGAGGGTAGAGAAGGGCGGTTTTGGGGAAATGCGAAACATAGCAACAGAAGCGTAAAACGTCCTGTAAAGATACAAAAACCGCCATGTGTTTGTGGAATCTATTGGGTTTGGGCACTGATAAACGTCGATGGCGCAAGGCAGAGCCAACGTGGCCCGGCCTTGCGCCATCTTCAATAAAAAAAACCTTTCTAATTCACCGAAACACTGCCCGAACTAGCCGCAATATCGATGGGGATGCCACCGCCATTGAGTTTGCCCCGAACCCGGTCTTTTTCAATATCACCGTCAAAGCGGGATAAATTAGACGGCATGTTAACCCGGTTACCACGCAGATTCAGGTCCATTCCTTTGTTAAGGGGCATCTGTACATGAATGCTTCCCGCGCTTGTATTCAGCCGAACGTAGTCGCCAAGTTTTGTTAAGCTTACATCAACGCTACCGGCGCTCGTACTCGCATCCAGGCTACCGGCTACATTAGCCAGTCGAACACCGCCCCCCGATGTTCCCGCTTTAATGTCGCCTTCAATGCCATCGCCCTGGATACTGCCACCGCTGGTGCGGGCATCAATATCGCCTTTCAGGTCATTGAGCCGGATGCTGCCGCCCGAAGTAACCAGACGCATTCTGCCCGTTGATGATCTTGCTTCAATGGAGCCACCCGACGTCTGGAGATCAATATTGGTTGCCATGCTGCTATTGCGGCAGCGGTCAAAGTGAATAGATCCGCCCGATGTCTGGCCAGCGATGTCGCCTTGTACGTCGCTTACATTCAGGCTACCCCCGCTGGTACGGAATTTTTGCGTACCGTTTAGCAATGAAAGCTGAATGCTGCCGCCCGAGGTACGCAGGTCGGTTGTCACGTTGCGGGGCGTGTAGAATTTGAAACTGATGCTGAGTGATTTTTTCCAGTCGTGGTCGTTATTCCGGCGTTTGGCGGTCGCTACGATTGTACTGCCCTCCTGCGCAATCGTAATGTCGTAATCTCTGAGTCTTTCTTCAATTTCTTCTTTGTCGAGGGAGTTGCGCCCGTTCCAGTTGTTGGCGCGTACATACATCTCAACTTTGGCATTCATATCAGTGCCGCCTTCGATGGTCAGGCTGCCGCCTGAGGTTTCGGCCCGAACGGCGTTTATCCTGCCCGAAAAGGTTTTAGTTTGATAGGGGGGCTGGTCTTCAGTAGTCAGGCGACCACCGGCCAGAGAGGTTAGCGCAAGTGTGCCAGCGCTTAGGAGGGTCAGTAGAAACTGGTTGCGTTTCATGAGGCTTATCTGTTTATGTGGTAAAGATGTCACTCCGGTAAAAAAGGTTGCACGAGTATTTTAATTTCCAGATGACACCATTGATTTATTTCTTCTGGATAGCAGCTATCATTGGTGGGTTTAACTCTTTTCAACTAATCAGATAGTCAGGTTTTCAGGAAAAGTAAATTTCATTGACACTTAGGTTACTTTTAATTATATGGTCGTCTTACTTCCAAACTAACTTAACTAACTTATTATGAACATCGTTGATGTAATTACCTCTTCACTTACTGGTTTTTTTGAGCAATTAGCTGCTTTTTTTCCTCGTTTGATTGGTGCGTTTATCCTTCTGTTGATTGGGTCACTGATTGCACGGGGAGTACGGTTTTTAGTGACGAAAGTGCTGAAGGCAATTCGATTTGATGCATTTGCTGCTCAGGTTGGCGTTGATGGTTTTCTACAGCGGGGTGGTATTCAGCAGCCGCCTAGTGCTGTTATGGGAACCATGCTATACTGGCTTATTATGCTGGTCGTTTATCAAACGTTTTTTAACAGCCTGGGTCTGGAAGTCGTTTCAACGTTACTTAGTAGTGTTATTTTGTACATACCAAATGTTATTGTATCGACAATTATCATTGTTGTAGGTCTGTATCTGGCTGATTTTGTGAAGTCGATGCTGGTCGCCACGCTTCGTTCAACGGGCGTACAGTATGCCGATCTAATTGGTACTATTGTCCGGGTTGCTATTCTGTTTTTGGTATTTTCTATTGCCCTCACTCAGTTAAAGGTTGGTGAAGCTATCATCAATACTGTTGTTTCAGTTGTGCTTGGTGCAGCCGGGTTGGCTCTGTCAATTGCCTTTGGATTCGGTGCCCGCGAATGGGCTACTGACCTGATAAATCGCTACCTCCGCAGTCAGGATAAAGTATAATAAAGCAATAGCTACGGCTAGGCTTAACTTGTTAAAACGGCTCGCTGATACTGTATCAGCGAGCCGTTTTTTTTCCCTGTTCCTGAATTATAAACGTTTATCGTCCAACCAGCCGGGTATTTATAAGACTATAGAAAGGACGATCTAGGCCAGTGCCCTTTGTGCTGCATTTGTGCGGGCCAGCACACGAAAATGTACCAAACCTTTAACGTCTACGTCGGGTAGATCATGCAGATGTTGCACCAGGGAAGTTACCCGGCGACGACTGACCGGAAGCCACTTACCGGCAACCAATACATCGGCACACCGATCACCTTTTCGGCGTACCTGATCGATATGGTACGGATTAACAGCAAGACTTTTACTCAATCGAATAAAGCCGGGAAGCGTACCAACACATTTTTTCAGCGTAGTCGCATTCACTTCTGGCGAGGAAGAATCAATAAGAAATACCCTCGTATAATTTCCCCAACCCATCAGGTGAGTAATTCGGGTCGTGTTGTATGTTAATTTTCTAAAAGTCATGTATATGATATATATTAATAGTTAACTAGTAGTTTTTTATAAATATAGAAAAGAAATCAATACTATAATATTTGTTATCTGTTTTGCTGTAAAATTATCTTTGCTTGATCGTAATTTCGACCCGCCGATTCTTGCTGCGTTCGCCCTCCGTGTTGTTATCTGCAATCGGTTGTGCGCCACCATAGCCAATGGCAGTGATACGATCATCGGTAATGCCCCGGCGTTTCAGGTAACCGGACACAACTTTCGCGCGGTTTTCGGACAGGGCTAAATTCAGGCGTGGGTCGCCGATGTTGTCGGTATGACCTGCGACGTCGATATGCCAAAGCGGGTTCTTTTTTAAAGCCGCTACTACCTGATCCAATTCCGTTGAGGATTCGGGCAGGAGGGTATAACTGCTTTGTTCAAACTGCACGTTGTGTAATACAAACGTTGCTCCCGGCTCGAATACCGGACCTGTTTCACTGGTTGGTTTTGGTGCAGCTGTTGTGGCTGTATTGGCGCTGACAGCCGTTGTTTTTGTGGACGGCGGACTGAGCCTGGGCGTAGGGTTTGGCGTTACGCTCACCACAGGTTTAGGTGGAATGGCTTTTGCCGGAATAACTTTTACCGGAGCTGCAACAACGACCGGAGGTTTAGCAATGGGAACTGGGGGCGTTTTGACTACCGTAACCCGGGCCGGTACTGCTTTTTGAAAGAAATACTGCGTTGATATAAGTTCGCCACCCTTTGCCAAAACGTCCGGAGTTGTTTTCCTGTCGTCGGGCCGTTGCCAGTAAAGGAAAATTTCACCTTCCAGCAAATCATTGAAAAAATCGACTCGGAAATCATAGAATTTTCCGGCTTCCAGTATGACATTTCCCCCGTAATTTTCGGAGTCGTTCAGTTGCCAGGAATTCATTACGAGTTTATTACCCACCCAAACCCGGATACCGTCGTCAACTTTGGCGTAAAATCGGTATTGACCCGAAACGGGGGCCAATAGTTTTCCTGTCCAGCGAATGGAATAATAGGATTCAGGCAGGCCGGGTGCGGGGCTTTGGCCCCGCCAGTTGAAGTTGAGTTGCGGATCCATGCGGGTGAATACTTTTCGCTCGAAATTCGTCCCGACATAGTATTCACCCTTCAGACCCTGCTGCGCAAAAGTATAACCAGCCAGTAGCCAGAAAACCAGTCCTAAAAATAGTTTTATCGCTTTCATACCTGCCTCCTCTTTCAGTAAACATCACTAGTTTAATCATCAGTTTTTACTTGGTAATCAAGAAAATGATGAAGGGTAAATCATTCGTTCTGAAGGCTTTTTGCCGGGTTGGCCCCCACGGCCCGCAACGACTCGTAGCCCACCGTCAGGGCGGTAATCAAGCTGGTAAGGAAAAGGGTTCCGGCCAGTATCCACCCGCTGAAATGAATGCGGTAGACATAGCCCTGTAGCCAGCCGTTCATCAGAAACCAGCCCAGTGGAGCCGCCAGGGCAAAGCCAATTAATACCAGCCGGCTGAACTCCCGCCCAAACAGCCACAGAAGCTGTTTTGAGGTTGCGCCAAGTACTTTCCGGACACCAATTTCTTTGGTTTTCGATTCGGCCATAAACGCCACCAGACCGTATAAACCCAGGCAACCAATCAGAACAGCGATCAGCGAAAACACTTCTGCCAGCCCCAGCAGGATTTGCTCGGTAATGTAAAAGTTGTTTAACAGATCGTCTACGAAATCGGCTTTGAAAACTTGTTCAGGATATAACGCATTCCAGGTGCTTTCAACGGCTTTTAGCGTCGATGGGATGTTATCTGGGTCGAGTTTAAGAGAAGCCATCTGGTTCTCGCGATAGTAGTTCAGTAGGGTGGCGGGTGGAATGCCCTGGCTTAGTCCGCTCAGGTGAAAATCACGCACGACGCCGACAATAATTTTGTCGCTACCCCACAGGTTAATCCGTTTGCCGACTACATCAGCAGGCGAGCGTAGCCCTAATTCTCTTACCATTGTTTCATTCACGAGCGCTTCGTTGTTCGTTGTATCGTTGTTTCGGAAGTTGCGCCCGGCCAGCAGCTTGATACCGTAAAGCGGCACATAGTTCTTGTCGCCAACTTTAACCACCGTGGGGAATTTCTCCGGTTGCGTATGGGTATCATACGTAAATGGAACGGGCAATCGCCGGTAGGCTGCGGGTGGTTCAGCACCCAATGAAACGGCGTCAACGCCCGCTATCTGCTCCATTCGGGCACGAATAACGGCCTGCTTCGAGAGCGTACCCGGCGGTAACGGTACCGTCAGGATAGCCTCTTTCCGAAAGCCTAAATCAGCTTTTTGTATGTGCCGGACCTGTAATAGCATAACCACTACGCCAATGATGAACAGTTGGGTAATGAAAAACTGCGTGACGATCAGCCCCCGACGAACCGATACGCCCCCAACCTGATGCGTCGTTAACCGACCGCGCAGAGCCGCCACCGGATTGAATCGGGCCAGTACCCATGACGGATACAGGCCAGCCAGCCCAATGACCCCAATAATCAGTGCCCCAAACCAAACCAGCGAATCGGGACGGAACAGATTCGTGATGGAGATATCGGTGTTCATGATAGCCAGGGCGCTATTCAGCATCGGCAGGCTGAAATACGCCAGCAACATAGCCAGTGCAACAGCCGCCAGCGTCACCAGTGTTGTTTCGGTCATGAATTGCCCCACCAACTGCCTTCGCGAACTGCCAATGGCTTTCCGAACGCCCACTTCTTTGGCTCGTTTCAGGGCGTGAGCGGTGGCGACGTTAATAAAGTTGATGCAGGACGCCAGCACCAGAAACAGGCCGACAATAATGAGCGCATACAAAATTGCCTTCGGCGACCGCCCGCCGTATTGGGGCAGGTGATCCAGGTCCGGGAGTGGAATGGCATGAAAGTCCAGCTTTTTCGCTTCAGGAGCGGTCAGGTATTTCTTCTGGATACCCGGAAAAGCATCTAGCAGCCGTTCTACTGGAGTGCCTTCGCGGAGGGTGACGAAGCATACGGTAAATACGTTTGTCCAGTCCTGCATGGCCTGTTTGCCACCTGCGCCCAAGAGCGTGGGTACGGTCGCGTAGGAAATGAAAGCGTCGTAACGAAGTTTGGTATTGGATGGCAGGTTTTTAATAAGGCCCGTAACGGTCAGGTTCGTCTGGTTGTCGAAGCGCAGCACCTTGCCCATTGGATTGGCTGAGCCAAAGTATTTCTGGGCGTATCGTTCCGTGAGCACAACCGTGTTAGGAGCTGCCAGCGCCGTTTTGGGGTTGCCGCTTATCCACTCCGAATCGAATACGTCGAAGAACTGCGGTTCAGTGAAACACAGGCTGCGTGACTCGTCAAATTTTTTCGAAAAGCCGCCTTTCCCATCGGGTACGGCCATAATGCGTCTGGGCATGTTTTCGAGCCGGGCTGCCGTTTCTACAAAGGGAAGCTCCTGCCGCAGCACCTCGCCCATTGGCCGGGGCGTGGCATCGGTTGGCACAACGTTCTCCTGCCGGATATCGGTAACAACCCAAAACGTTCGGTCCGCTTTGGCATGGTAACGGTCGAAGCTGAACAGGTAGCTAACCAGCAGAAAAATAACAAGGCCGCAAGCCGGCCCGATCGAGAGACCAACTGTGCTGATCACATTGACCTTGCGGTTTCGCCAGAGCGTGCGGAGGGAAATGGTGAAATAGTTGCGGAACATAGGATTTAGGTTTTTTGGCTTGCCGAGTATTTAGGGATGTGCAGGCGCGGGTATTTACCGCACAGGCGGCCCTGCCGTGCCGGTTCGCTTGCGTCAGTGAATACTGACTCCATGAACAGGCACGGCAGGGCCGCCTGTGCGGTAAATACCCGCGCCTGCACATCCCTAAATACCCAAGACAGTGCAAGTATTAATGGAATCAAATATATATAATTTTCTTATATATAAAAATCATACTTTGAGCGGTACCAAAATTGCTGGTCGAATAGATAGTTTATTTTTTAAGGGAATACTTCGTCAGCCAGAGTAATCAACCACCTACTGGCTCTTCAGGACTTTCGCCGGATTACTCCTTGCGGCTTTTAGTGTCTGCGATCCGATCATAATGAACGCGATCAGCAACACCGCCAGCAAGCCAACAAACAATTCGGCGACCTGTACAGGTGTGTGATATGGAAAATGGGTGAGTACAACGTTTTCGAAGAAAAGGTACGTTATGGGCAAAGCTATGAGTGCCGATATCGACAGTAGTACGAGAAAGCCGCGACTCAATAAGAAAACAAGGTTGCCGGCGCTGGCGCCCATCACCTTGCGGATGCTTATCTCTTTCAGCCTTGTCTCGGTTGTGAATACCACCATGCCGAACAATCCCATCGACGCGATAGAAATGGCGAGGAATGACAGGAAGCCAATGACTTTGATCATAGTGGAAAATTCGCTGTAAGCTTCTTCTATCGCTTCATCAAAGAATTGAGCCTGAAAAGGATGAACAGCATCGACTTTCTTCCACTTGGATTCTATTCTGGACATGGTCGCCAGCATGTTGGTGCTTTGTATTTTGGCATTAATGACCGCTCTGTTTTCTGGTGTCCAGGGCATGAAGGCTACCGGCTCGATAAGGTTGTCGATCTTGCCATAGTGGAAGTCTTTCATTACACCAACAATGGTCATCCTGCGATTATGTACGTTGAAATTACTGAATGTGATCTCCTTCCCAATTGCCTTTTCGGGGTTGTTGCTGATGTTAAATCGTTTCAGGACCTGCTCGTTAACGATCACTTCGCTGACGGCTTCGGCTGTAGCAGGTCGCGTTTTAAAATTGCTCCCGGCAATAAGCTTGTACTCATGCAGAGCCAGATAATTCTCGTCGACGTTGTTTGTCAGGACCAGTGCAGAATCGCTCGAATTATTGTAGTGCATATATCCACCCCACGCGTTTCCTACACTGGTGACGATTAACGACCGGGACAGGGCAGTTACTTCCGGCATTTCGCTCAGTTCCTTCAAAAATGCATCGGGCTTATTGCCCTGCATATTGATGTTCAGGATGTTTTCTGTGTTGAACCCCAGGTCGAACGCCAGTATGTTTTTATACTGTACGTAGCCGATGGCGGTTGTTGTTATGAAGATCAGGGTGAGTGTGTATTGAAGCACCACCAGGGTGCGTCTGCCGAACCGGTGTACCGGTGATGTGGCCGGACCACGGCTGGCATTCCAGGCGGACACATTGTTGAGTGCATGGATCGCGCTGACTTTCGAAAAGAACAGGGCAGGCATGAAACCCGCAATAACGCCAACCGTGACCGAAAAGGCGATAAAGGCGATGACCATAGCCGGACTAAGGTCGAGCTTCACCGTGCGTTGCATCTCCGGAGCCAGGTTTATCAGCTGCGGTCGCAATAGGAGGAACAGAAAAAAGGAAAGCACAAGTGCCATCAGGGAGATCATGATTGCCTCTGTGAGGAACTGTTGCCATATCTGGCTCTTTCCGGCACCAATTGCTTTGCGAAGACCAACTTCCTTGAAACGGCGCATGGCACGTGCCATCGAAAGATTGGTATAGTTGAAACAGGCCGACAAGATCACAATGAGTGCAAGCCCGGCAAGTATCCAGAGCATACGGGGAGACATGTGAGGGCCCACAGACCCCGGACCACCCTCGGAGCGATGGAACTCTTCTCCGACCACGGTCTTGTATAAAGGCAGAAGCTCAAGTTGAATATTCGTGCTTTCTTCGGCAAGATTTTCGGACCTGGCAATGGCGTCGAGCTGCGCCTGAATTGACCCCATGTTGGCGTTGTCTGGCAAGCGGAGGTATACGTAGTTTGCCCCCATGCTCGTCCAGTTCCTGTTGTTCCTGTTAAGCTGCTCGGCCGTCGATAGCGACACCAGCGCTTCGAAGTGGATATGCGAAAAGAAGGGGACGTCCTTCATGACGCCGGTTACCTGATAGGCGAGTGTATCGAATTTAATCGCCTTACCGAGAGCAGATTTGTTGCCGAACAGCTTTTTGGCTGCCGTCTCTGTGAGCACGATCGAGAAAGGATCGTTCAGCGCCGTTTCGGGATTGCCTTCCAGCATTGGAAAGGTGAATACCCTGAACAGCGATGGCTCCGCCCAGAAGCCTTTGATGGGAATAATGGTACCACCAACGGTCGCATCCTGTGAAAAGTCATTACGCACGATAGCCACTTCTGCGCCGGTAATTTTCTGCCGGATCAGCTTTCCTGCCTTTATCGATGTAGTTGCAAACTTGTTTCCGGGCCGCGATCGGTCGGGCCGCGATCGGTCGGGCCGCGATCGGTCTGTCGTGGCCCGGCTTTGTTTACTACTGGCAGTTACTACGCTGGTGATGCGATAGATATGCTCGCCGTTTTGGTGAAACCTGTCGTATGAAAGCAGATCGAACATGAACGCGATCAGCAATAACCCGACAGACATACTGATGGCAAGGCCAACGATACTGATGAACGAGAACAGCTTGTTGCGCATTAAGTTGCGTGCCGATGTTTTAATGTAGCTTCCAACCATGATCCAGATGATAAAAAGGTTGACAAATGTTGACGTTCGTACTGATCAGATAAGAGATGCTTTTAAAAATCGCCTAGCAGGAGGCCCGTAATAGCGCTCGCTGTTTGGCCAGATCCTCTTTTTTGACGAAGGTAATGGGTACAAAATCGTCGGTTGGAGAGCCAATGTAGTAGAGCGTCCAGTCGCGGTCGTAGTCGGCCAGGAGCTGCTGGATGCACTCAACCCGGTCGAAGGTGGGCACCCGGCAGTCGCCCCAGTAGAAAAGCTCAACGCGGTAATGCAGTGCCTGTTTCTGCCCGTTGATTGTCACGTCGATTTCAATGTCCTGCTTACCGGGCAGTGAGGAAATGGGTATAGCGATGTATGACATAGTTTTAGGAGAAAGGATACGTACATAAGGTTAATCATTTCTAAGGCTGATTGCCGGATTCGTCAGTGCAGTTCGGTAGGTTCGCCAGCCAATGGTCAACCCGCCGAGCAGGAGCATGGTACTGAAACAAAGGCCCAGGGTACCGACGCAAAGTATTGCCGGTCCGCCGGTGCGGTCTATACATGCGCCCAAATGTTGTACCAATAATATAAATATCTGTTATTCAAGTAGATAATAGGGTAAATGAACGTCCATTGTCCGCAATCGGACAGTGGACGTTCATTTGTGGACAGGGAAATTTTGGGGCTAAAAACAGTGCTCTTTCTATCAAGAAAGCTGTTCCTTAATTTGGTAACATGACCGCTCGTTCGTCGAGGGTTTTGGCGATCTGGTTGGCCAGTGTCGTTGTGCGGGAGGCCGTCATGCGGTCGCACTCATTAGACAGCACGACGATACCCATGTTAAGCTCGGGGTAGTTGACGCACAAGCTGCTGAAACCGGGAATGTTGCCGTCCTGCCAGATAGCCCGGTAGTTGGCAACGTTGCGTATTTGCCAGTTCAATCCAGCCGAATACCGTTTTTCATCACCCCAGGTTGGCCGGTGAGTCAGCTTTGCCGCTTCATCCTGTTCCGCCACATTCCATTGAATGTAGTTGAGCATGTCGGCTACTGTCGATTTCAGGGCACCCGCTCCCTGAAGCTGATCGGGGCTATTCGGCATCTGGACACCGGTGCAGTTGTAGCCCTTTATAAAACGAGTCTGGTCGGCGGGCGTCAGGGTAATCTTCGTGTCATTCATTGCCAGTGGCTGGGTTATTTTCAGGCGTACCAACTCCTCGAAAGACATGTTGTATACGCTCTCCAGAATATATCCCAGCAACTGTGCCCCCGAATTGGAGTAGTTGAAGGTAGACCCCGGTGTACTGAAGAGCCTGACTTTATGAAGATCGGTAAAGAAGTCATTCCGGGAGTAATTTTGCAGAAGCTCACTGGCAATGGCCGACGAGGGTACGCTTGTATCGGCAAAGGCATCCGGGCGATTTGGCAACAAAAAGGGCAAACCTGAGCGGTGATTGATTAAGTGGAAAAGCCGAATGGGTTGCCCCTGATAGTCCAGATTGGGGTAACTGCCTGTCAGGTATTTCCGGATGTCATCGCCCAGGCCAACCTTTTTTTCGACGACAGCCTGAGCCAGCAAGGTACCCGTAATAGTCTTGGTAATGGACGCAATTGGATAGATCGTTTGGTCTGTTGGTAGTTGCTGAATCCCTTTTTCGACCGTCCCATAATTGTAGACATACGTTTGTCCGTCCTTAAAAATCCCAATCGACAGGCCGACGGCCTGCGGAGTTGACATAAACTGTTGAGCAGCCTGTTCAACAACAGCGTCGACAGGATTCTTCAGCGGGTTATCTGATGGGGCTTTTTTCAGCAACGCAGGCAGCACCGGCGATTGTTTTGGATAAACAAGGGCCGCTGGAAACAGCAAAAGAGTGGAGATAAGCCAGGCATTCATGGGGAGTCGTCTGGTTTTAAGTTTGTCAATAGATGCAAGTTTGAGCAAACAGGTTGCGTCTCAGGCTGTACCTTACTTACTTTTCGGCTTTTTTTAAGTACGCTATCGCATTCGTATTTCCTGGGTTCAGGGCTAGTGACTCCTTAGAATTCCTGATAGCCAGCACCCGATTCCCAAGGCGGTCATAGGTCTCGGCCAAGCAAAACCATATGATCGGCTGAATACCAGATGCCCATGCTGGACAACGGCAACCTGCATGCCCGGAATGCCAAGCTGACTTAGCTGACCACGCAAAAATTTGTCAAGCGCATCCGCCGATTTTTGCGGGGCGACAGAGGAAGTAGACGGAGCAGGGCGGTTCTGCCCAAAGCTGAACGTAAGCGTGGCGACCAATCCTAACAAACAGGTAGCCAGTCTACATAAATTCGCAGCCATACTGATTATTTTGCTTTGCGGATGTAAATATTGCCGTTCATGTTTTTCATCATGACTTCCGGGCCACCCCCGTTAATTTTGCCGTAGACCCACTCGTCAATCTTCACCTGGTACATGCCCGACTGACTCGTGCGGTTCACTTTGGGCTGGTTTTTATCCACGTCGATATCGAAGTCGCTGAAGATATCACCCCGGTCGGTTTTGAGTTTACTATTCGCTTTCACGCTGGCCGGAAACGTTACGTCGACGTTGCCGTTCAGTGTAGAAAATGCCATGGGTGTATCTGAATTAATGGCTTTGAACGTAGCAATTAAATCTCCGTTTACCGTATTAGCCACGGCTGACCCTGCGATGTTCGTCAGGTGGATGTATCCGTTCACGTTCGTGGCTTCCAGCGTCCCATTCACATTCTCGACCTCAATTGTGCCGTTATTTATTGTGCTGACCTTGAGCGAAAAACGCTGGGGTACTTTGATGGTCAGATCGACCGGCTGCTTCATTGTGTTCGCATGAATGTTCACCGTATTGTTTTTCTCTTCAGCACTAACATCGATTGGCGTTCCCGTAGCAATGCGTTTCATGCCGTTTGAGGATTGATCAGAGCGGTCATCGTCGTCGCGTTTGCCGCGTTTTGGGCTGGTGGTAATATCGATCACGACATCTTTACCGCTATAGCCAACGACATGAATAGACCCGTTGATAAGTCCCACACGCAGGTTGCCGGGTTTAGATGGATCACTTAACGGAACAACTAACTGCTCTTTTACTTCGTTTTGAGCAGCTACTGGCCGGACGAGAGAAAGAAGGCAAATGAATAATGAATAATGAATAATGGATAATGGATAATGAAAAATGGCTAATGCCTTAGCGGGACCGTGATTTGTCATTGACGACTGTTCATTATTCATTATCCATTTTTCATTAGTAGCCAGTGCGGTGGTAAGTGTGTGTGCTTTCATCAGGATTGTTTTTTAATGTAAATGCTTCCGTTAAATGTTTCGAACTTGAAGGTCTTACCGCCTTTGCCAATGCGAATGGCGGTGTTTTTATTGATTTTGTAAACCGTACCCTCGCTGGTTTTCTGCGTTGTTTTGATCGCTTGTACGGGCAAGACTTCGGTGTCGGGAAAGTCGGTAAAGAACTTGCCCTGGAAAGTTTTGAACTGTAAATCGGCCGATAGATTGGCCGGGTAACTTACGTTGATATTACCGTTGAGGGTGTAATACGACGAGTTCTCGGGCGGGTTGGCTACGTAGTCGACGTCGAGATTGCCGTTGATGGTATGGGCGTCGGTGGTGCCTTTCACGTTTGTGAGGGTAATGGCACCGTTCACGTTACGCGCCCTTAACGAACCTTCTACATCGTTGACCGACACGTTGCCCCGGTTCACCGTCGATGCGACAAGGTTTATCCGGTTTGGAACTTTTACCGTAAAGTTGAGGGTGAAATCATAGTCATTATCCCGGTTTCGGTCATTGTCCCGATTCCAGTTGCGTCGGGGTCGCGAATCGAAAGGTTCGGCGATGTAAACGATAATGCTATCGCCCTGCTGTTCGAACTTGAGCTGGAATTCCTTTTTGCCAAACTCCAGACCCTGGTTGCTTTTGGCGGTAATCGACTTATCGACTTCCAACACCACCTTATCGCCCGAATACCCTTCGACTTTGATAAAGCCGTTGACATTGTAGATGGCCAGCACACTGCCGGTGGCTTTCGGCACCGTAAATTCTTTACTGATGTGCTCCTTGAATTCCTGGGCGGTGGCTGGCGATTGGGCACAAGAGAGCACCAGCCCCGCCAGAATGGGGATTAGTAATAGTTTCATATAGCGAAAGAGTGAAGAGTGAAAGAGCGAAACGAGGAAGATGTGGTGGGAGCGGCTAACGCTCTTTCACTTAGGATAAATCCTTTATACTTTGTTCGATTTTGCCCTTTACCAGGTGATTTAGATTATCGTCATGGAGGAGTTGCCGGAGGGGTTTGATGGACCGCTTCTCCTGCAATTTCACCATCACATCGGCTAACGCTGACTGGACCAACGGCGATTCCTGCCGGGCAATCGACTGAACCAATCCTTCGCGTACCGTTGCCTTATCAGCTAGTTTGGCCAGTGCTTCCAGCGTAACCAGACGCACATTAACGTTATCGTCGTTGTTGAGAGTTGTTAATAAAGCCTCAACAACCTTATCATCCACGCTATTGATCTCTTCCGTATAACTCACCGCCCGAAGCCGTTCCGAAGCCGACGGATTTTCCAGCAGCGAGAGCATCATCATCTGGCGCATGTCCTGTACCTGATTCGAGAGCGTGTCAATCTGCTGTTGCTGAAGCGCTACGGTCGTGGTGCCGGGGGTACGGAACCAGTATCCGGCCGCTATGCCCACAACCAGTAAAGCAAAACTATAGGCCAGCCGAACCGCAGACTGAGGTACCCAAAGTGACCGTAATTTTTTCAACAGCCCATCAAATACACCTTCGTTCTGCGTCTGCACGGTATCCTTATACGTATCGAGCATGGCGTGAAACCGTACCCGCGCTGTTTCGCCGGGTTCTGGTGTAGGCAGGTTGCTCATCAATTGCCAAAGCTGGCGGCTGGATTCGGCTTCGGCCTGACAAGCCGGACATTGGGCCAGATGATTTTCCAGGCTGGCCCGTTCGGCATCAGTCAACTGATTGCTTAACCAGTCGGCAAGCTGTCTGGTTGTCTGTTCACAGTTTATGAGCTGTCCGTTCATGGTCGATGGTCTGGTAAATTTTCTTCAATTCGTTCATAGCGCGGTGTACACGCACTTTCACCGCGCCTTCTGTCGTATTCAGCACCTGTGCTATTTCGTCGTATTTCAACTCCTGAAAGCGACTCAACACCAGCACTTCCCGGTGTTCGGCACTTAGCTTCGATATGGCATTATGGAGGCCATCCATTTCCTGTTGTTTCAGTAACCGTTCATCGGCGGCTGGTCCACCGCCAATTCGATCGGCTAATTCGGCCAGGTCATACTGATGCGCCGACCGTTTATTTTGTTTGCTATGATCCACCAGTACATTCCGCGCCAAATGGTACATCCAGCTTCGAAACTCGCCATCGCCCGTGAAGGTGTGGCGGTACTTGAGCATCCGGTAGAACACTGTTTGCAGCATATCTTCGCTGGCTTCCCGCTGGCCCGTCATGTGAAACAGGAAGCCGAACAGAGGCCGATGGTATCGCTCGAAGAGCAAACCCATCGTATCCATATTGCCTGCTTTTACCTGCAACATGAGCGCGTTATCTGATAGAGCGTTCAACCGGCTAAAGAATGTGTATATGGTGGATTTTGGACTGGAAACTGCGGGAGTTGTGGAAGGTTACAGGAAATGTGGAAAATATTTTTTTGTGACTGATGGCGCAAGGCTCCGGCCTTGTGTCTGCTATTCTCCGGCCTCTGGCCGATTTTGTAGTATGAAGACTATAATAATGAACCGGCCAGAGGCCGGAGAATAGCAGACACAAGGCCAGAGCCTTGCGCCATCAGTCACAAAAAACAGGTCGCCTACTAAGCGACCTGTGTATAGGGAAGGAATCGACTGTGAAAAGAAAGTTATTGATTGCCCGTTTTTATCCCAAAACTACGTTCGGTTTCTTTGATGATCGCCTGTTTCTCGCGCTCGGTTTTGCCCGCGACATTTGCTGTCCGCTCGATAACCAGTTCGTCGCCATCTTTCTGGAACGTGTACTGCATCCATAGACGTCCATTCTCTTTATCTTCACGAACTAACACCGATGATGGCGCTACATCGCTGGGAGTGAGGGATGAATTTGTACTTGCCTGCATAGGCTCATGAGCCGATTCGTCCGAACTGATTACAGATGTCATCTGTGTTTCAGCCTGTCGTTTCCGCGCCCTGGCTTCATGCCGCCGATCAATAATTACCTCGTTCGACTGGTTATCCACAAACCGGTCCAGCGAGTCGAGAATATGCTTTTCCAACGCTTTCACGTCGCTCTTGTCCATGTCTTCGATGTCGAATGAGCGACTGTAATGAATAGAGCGGTCTGGCTGTTCAATGTCAACGCGAATACGAAGTTGCCGACCATCGGTCGTGACGAGTTTGCTGGACGACCGTTGTGCGAACGCGCTGAAACCAACCGTAAGCAGTAACAGAGTAAAGAGCGTTTTCATAAAATCGGCAAAAAGTAGATTAGATAGGTAGATTTACCTCATCCATCTTCGTGCCAGCTGTGTATTGAGCTGTTTATCAGCTGTTTATTATATGGTGAAAGTGGTTATTGTCCGATAATGGACATATTTTGTACGACTGCGGACAAGGAATAATACGGTGTTGGAAAAGGGGAACGCGGATTGTACGGATTAAGACGGATGGCTAATGCTTTTTATCCGTTTTAATCCGTACAATCCGCGTTCTAATTAATTCTATCAATAACCAGCGTTCTGCACCAGATACCCCGGCAGGTTAGACGCTCCGTCAATAGCCGTTTGCGGAATCGGGAAAATCCGCTTCAATTTGTCGGTGTTGGTTTTTTCCGTCCAGGTGCCTTCGTATTTGCCAAACCGAATCATGTCGGTGCGCCGGACCATTTCCCAATACAACTCGAAGCCCCGCTCGCGGAAGAGTAAGTCGAGGGTCATTGACGTAAGGGCGGGTGGCGGTGTCGTGATGTTGCGGGCGGCCCGAACGGCATTTACATCGGCCAGCGCACTGGCAGCATCACCACTTTTGCGCAACTTGGCTTCGGCCCGCATCAGGTAAATATCAGCCAGACGGAGAATGATAATATCGGCTTCCCCGAAGTTACGACCGCTCACCGATTTCTTGCTGAACTCATATTTCTCCACGCGATAGCCGGTATTGTAATTACTGCCCGCAACGGTATAATCAACCTGCTCGGTGAAGTCGACGGCAAGCGTGGGTTTATTTCGAGTGTCATACCCAAGCTTACCAACTTTAAATTTGCCGTCAGCGCATTTTACGAAAACCCCGTTTTTACGGATCAGACCGTATTGCTGCCCGCGTAAAATACCCCGGTTGATGTTGAAATCAGCCTCGGCGACGCACGAATCGGCGGGGTTGGAATAGATCGTTAAGTTCTGCTTGTAAAACCGTGGATCGACCGTTGGGTCTTTGGGCGAATAAGCGTTTACCCAGGTCCTGTAATAATCGGGTGTGATAGATGGCCCATCGGTGCCGTTGGCGGCCGGGTAAGCCGGAATCGGGAATTGGTCGCCCGATATAGAGAAATAGGCCATACGGTTATGCCCGTTCAGGTCGGCCCGCTGATCGACGGCGAAAATCAACTCCTTGTTGTCGTGATTGGCCGAGCCGAAGATCGAAAAGAAATCATTCGACAACGAATACTGCCCGGATGCGATGATCTTGTCGCAGTACTCAACCACCTTATCCATATCTGCCGGAGCGAAGGTAAACGAAGCGCCAAACCGATCTCGGTAAACACCGGCATTGAGGTACAACCGCGCCAGTAAGCCCCAAACAGCCCCTTTCGTCAGGCGACCGGGACCAACACTGGTTTCGAGGCTCGGCTCAACGGCCAGGAACTCCTTCATCAAATAATCCAGCGCCTGCGAATCACGAAGAATGACCGACGTCGCACCCAGATCATCTTTTACGAACACGACTCCGAACATATCGAACAACAGCATATTGTAATAAGCCCGCATACCCCGCGCTTCGGCCAGATACGTTTTGGCCGATGGGTCGTTGTTCGTCGGCAGGGCGTTGATGGCTGTAATGGCCCTTGACAGACCCTGTAAAATAAAGCCCCACGTACTCCTGATATTCGGGTCGGTGCTGGTGTGCGTGTGCTGGTGCATGGCAATGTAAATACCGTTATCGCCCCAGTCTGTGCCACCCCGATAAGGGAGAATGGCTTCGTCGGTCGAAATCTCCTGCATTGTAAAGTAGTTTGTGTGCAGGAAAATATCCGGCAGACGGGCATATACCGGCGCAATGATCCCATCGGCGGCCTGTTTGTCGGAAAGGCCCGTTGCCGACGTTTCGTCTAAAATAACTTCGTTCAGATTGGTACAACCATTTATGAACAGAATGCCAACCAGTGTCAGCAAAATAGGTAGTTTCAGTTTCATGATGTTTTGCGGATTAGAGTGTCAGGTTCAAACCAAATACGACAGATCTTGCTTTCGGATAGCTCAGGTAATCAATGCCATACGACGAAATACCATTGATTTGTCGGTCGGAGTTTACTTCCGGATCATAGCCATTGTATTTCGTGATCACGAACAGATTCTGACCCGTAACGGACACCCGTAAGCCCGACACCCAGCGTTTGATGCCTAATGCTTTCGTATTGAAATTATAGCCCAGTGCCACGTTATTCAGCCGGAAGAACGAGCCGTTTTTTAGATAGCGCGTCGATACCGGTGCTGCGTTGTTGACCGACTCATTGGCGTTTGCCACGGCCTCGGGTGTGGTGTTGATTCCTTTCGACAGCCGCAGCTTGTAGAAGTTGGAGTTGGCCGTGTTGTCGTACAGTTTGTTGCCAGACACACCGTTGAAATTGGCGGATAAGTCAAAGCCTTTGAACGACGCATTCGTGTTGAAGTTAAACTGCTTCGTTGGCAACGCACTGCCAGCCGCAACCCGGTCTTTGTCGGTTATCAGGCCATCGCCATCAGCATCGCGGTAGGTGCTTAAGCCCTTGTCGTCGAAGCCGGTGAACTCTTTCAGGAAGAATGTACCAATGGGTTGACCGTTCAAATAGCCATTGATCGTTGCCGACGTCAGACCCGAGCCCGACGCTGAACCCGACGGAATCACTGAATAAGGGGAGTTATTCACGATGTTGTTGATAAACGTCATGTTGCCACCCACATCGAAGCGGAAACCACTTTTCGCCGTGTAGTGGTACATCAGTTCCAGTTCAAGCCCTTTGTTGGTAATCGTCATGTTCGGCACATTGGTCCAGAACGTACCCGCTGGCTGAACGGGATCGGCAGGAATTACTTCGAGCAGGATATTGCTGGACACTTTTCTGAAATAGTCGATTCCGCCGGAAATAGCCCCGTTGAACAGCGCAAAATCAAGTCCTACGTCGGTCTGGTTTGATACCTCCCATTGAATGTCGGGGTTTGATAGCCGTGAATAAGACGTACCAGCCGGGTAAGGGCCCGTAGCCGTGAGCGGATAGCTGGTTGCGGCCGATACCTGCGAAGTGAACAGAGCCTGTGTGATTTTTGAAGGTATCTCCTGGTTGCCTGTCCGGCCCCAGCCCGCGCGAAGTTTCAAATCGCTGAACGGCGATGATTTCAGAAAGGCTTCTTCCGATAAACGCCAGCCCGCCGAGAACGATGGGAAAATACCGTACTTGTTGTTCGACCCAAACTTCGAGGAACCATCGGCCCGAACCGTAGCCGTGATCAGGTATTTATCCTTGAACTGGTAATTGACGCGGCCAAAAAACGATTGCAGTTCGTTGAGTGTTGCATAGCCCGTTGGCTTGTTATTCGTCAGCGTCAGCTCCTGGCCCAGGCCGGGGTTATAGATTGGCAGAATGTCTGAAATAGGGAACTTGTTGATGCTATACGCCCGCCCCTGTAGTGAAAACTTCTGGTAGGAATGTCCGGCCAACGCGGTCAGGTTGTGGTCGCCCTGTGCGTAGGTGTAGGTCAGGTAGTTCTCGATCAACCGGTTGTTGTTATACGCATTATTCGTTTCTAACCGGCCATCCTGAAAGGGCACCGCATTCGGCAGCGATTGCAGATCGCGTACCGAACTCGAATTGTCGATACCGAAATTAAGCTTATAAACCAGTCCTTTTATGATCCGGAAAGAAGGCGATATGTTGCCGACAATCCGGGTGATTTTGGTGATGTCCTGATTTAACTGGAGGCTGGTTAGCGGGTTTGAAATCGATTGATACTGAGCCGGTTTGCCAAGGGCATCGTAAGCCGGATAGGTCGGGTTGTTCGAAATGGCACTCCCTAGCATACTCTCGATAGGCGGCCGCTGATTGTTCGTATACGACGCGCTGAGGTTAGCATCAATCGTAAGCCGGTCTTCCAGCAATTTCTGCGATATATTGATGCGCCCCGTGTAGCGATCCATCTGGCTGCCCTTCAAAATGCCATCTTGATTTTGCAGGCCAAATGAGCCGTAGAAAGTTGTTTTTTCGGAACCACCACCCAGCGATATATTATGATTTTTGGTAAACGCCGTTCGGGTAATCTCCTTTTGCCAATCGGTATTGCCCTTTAAATCATCGAGAACACCCCCAACGAGTGGCACCTGTTGCCGGTACTCATCGGCCGAGAACACAGGCAAGGCCCGTGCCAGGGTAGAGATGCCGTAACTGGTTGAATAGTTGAGGGTTGAAACACCCGCTTTGCCCTTCTTCGTCGTGATCAGGACAACACCGTTTGCACCACGAGAACCATAAATAGCTGTTGCCGATGCATCTTTCAGCACGTCAATCGACTCGATGTCCTGCGGATTTAGAAAGTTCAGGGGATTGATGGCCCCACCCCCGCCCGTACTCGAATTGTCCAGCGCGAGTCCGTCGAGTACAAAAAGAGGAGTGCTCCCGGTACGAACGCCACCCGGTCCGCGAATGGTGATCGACTGGCTACCACCGGGCTCACCACTGGCAGAGGTAACGTTAACCCCGGCTACTTTGCCCTGCAAAAGCTGCTCCGGTGAGTTGATGATTCCCTTGTTAAAGTCAGTCGCTTTCAGGGATTTAACCGCGCCGGTCATGTCTTTCTTGGCGGCACTACCGTAGCCAATAACAACTACCTGCGATAGTTCGGAGGCTTCGGCCTTCAGGTCTACATCAATAACCGAGCGGTTGCCCACCACGATTTCCTGCTTTTCGTAGCCAATAAATCCAACAACCAGAACAGCATTTCCGTCTGGTACGGAGATGGAGTAACTACCGTTGGCATCGGTCGTCGTGCCGCGCTGACTTCCTTTAATGACAATGGTGCAGCCCGTCAGTGTTTCGTTTGTCAGCGCGTCTTTTACGCGCCCTTTCACAACGATGTCGGCTGTTTTATGCAGCGATGCGTTCGGGCTGTGGGCAGAAACCAGTGAAGTTGGTAAGGCTAAAACCGCCAGTAAACAGGCCGTAAGGAGACGTTTTAGCGGAGGAGGAGCTGTGTAAAAATGTTGCATAGATCAATAAATTAGTGATGGACTGATGGACGATATTACCGTTTATAAAAATACTTACAAAAGCAGGTGTTACTATTAATAATTTGGTAATAACTACCGGAGCATTTGTAATTTTTATACTCAAGAAAATCAGGCTGGTACAGTAATCTACTCAGAGCGTGTATGGACGGTAGATGGACTGTATTAACAAATCGTGCAGAAGGGCTGGCGTGTACAACAAGCTGCGTTTGCAGGCATTTAGAAAATGAAATTTTATACTAATCTGTTATATCGGTATCATTTTTGCGAAATATATCCAGCTACTCAGAGGTAAAAATTTATAGTAGGAAGTAACATCGGACGGCACAGGCCGCCCTGCGCCGAAGCGGCAGCTTTTACGTTTCGTTAACATTCTTTTACAGGCCTTTAGCCAAAGCTCAGTACAAAGACAGTTAGCTTTACGGTGCGCCGTTGCGACCGTCCGCGGCTGCGGTTGACATCCCTTGTCAGAAAGGCGATGAAACAGGAGTATCAATATCTTTATAACCGTGCTTCACCAAACCAATTATAGTTATGGAAATCTATAGCCTAGCATTTTTGCTTCTTTTTCAATTCCCCTTTTCCTGTAACGAAGCATTAGACTTGCTTGCCTCATCGCCAATCACGGATAGCCGGCAAAAACTAAACAGCCACAAGTCGGGGCTTGTAAACATTGTTTTTAAATCTACTGATGGTGGACAAACCTGGCAGGACATGAGTGAAGGGCTGCCTGAAGGTTTGAAGGAAGATGGTTTCTTTGCAACTACTAATGGACTCTATTTACAGGCTGAAAATGGGTTATATCACAGTAGTCCAAATTCCACCGCTCCTTATTGGGAAAAGGATCGTTTCCCTGATCAGCTTGGTCGTATGTACACCAATTTTCAAGAGAAACAGGTACGTATCGTTTTTGAAACGGTTGGAGGCACCGCTTTCATCGGCTCCGACAACGGTCTTCTTAAATCGACTAACGGTGGGGAAACCTGGAAACGGGTCCACACTGGAGGCTGGGTAATGAAACTGGTAGAATCAAACGGTGTACTCATGGCAACCAGCCAGAAGGGTATATTACGATCGACAGATGATGGTGAAAGCTGGGATTGTGTGATTAGTGAAGGTGGTGTTGGCATCGCTGTAGAACGTATTAACGGTGGATTCGCGGCTATCACTTACAATACACAGTCAGAAACCAGAAGAGTACGGACATCTTATGACGGGGGTAAAAGCTGGCAGCCTATTGATGCCGACCTGCCGGCAAGCCTCTCCATTGCCTCAATTGTTGAGGTTGGTGACTACTTTTTTTGTGGTCATCCTGCCGGTATCTTCAGATCATCTGATAAGGGTAAAACATGGAAACTGTTATTTCCTTCTATTGATAATAAGGTCTTCAATTTATCTGTTTCAGGCAATGTAATTTATGCCATACCCAGAGCGGGAGGGTGTTGAGAAAATTACATCAACGTTTATCTGGATTTACTGACTTTTACTGAACACAGCGGCAAGAACGTTTCAGGTCTCTTCAGATAAAGCCTGCCCGTTGAAATATCCGGTCTTGAAAACATCTTTTAAACGTGTTCGGTTAACCTGATTCGGAATCATAGTTTTCTATTCATCCCGAAAGACCAGATTCATTTACAAAAAGGGCAATTAACCTTGACAGACTATGTCCAAACTTATCGCAGTCATGTCCATGTCGCTTGACGGTTATGTAGCCGACAGTCAGGATGGGGTAGGCGAGGTGTTTGATTGGTACTTTTCGGGCGAGGTGAAAATCGAGGCTGGTGGAGCCGATGCCATGACCTTTCACCTATCTCCTCCCAGTGCCCAACACTACAAACGTCTTGTCCAGGAACTGGGCGCGGTACTAACCGGTAGGCGTACCTTCGAGGTTGCCAATGGATGGGGAGGTAATCATGGGTGGGGACCAGCCTTCGTACTGACTCACGCTATTCCTGATGGCTGGCCACGGCCTAACTCAACTGTCCATTTCGTTACGGATGGGCTGGAGTCGGCCGTCAGGCAAGCGAAAGCTGCGGCCGCTGGTAAGGCCGTTGGCGTTCATGGTGCGGACACCATCCAACAGTGCCTAAACGCCGGTCTACTCGATGAACTACAGATTGACATTGCTGCCGTACTTCTGGGTTCAGGTATTCGACTCTTCGACCAGCTGGCCAACGCCCCGTATGTGCTTGGCAACCCAACCGTCATTTCGGGGATTGGCGTTACTCATCTGCGTTACCCGGTACTAACCAGGAATTCTGAATAAGGATACACTCGTTTTTGGGCGAAGGAGCGTTAGGAATACGTCCAGGGAAAGTTGCTGCATTCGACAATAAATTCGTTGGCCTGTAGCCCTTACCAACCTTAAAGCCGTAGAATGACTATTGAGAAGTTATTAAACTGGATCACACCCCTGACACTGGGGGCCTTACTGGGTCTGTATGAGATAGTGCATGGCCTGTTTTATGTCCTTTACGGAACACCCGATCAAAAGCGAGACTATCCGCTTGAGATTGTACTTGGACTGCCGATCATGGCAGTATGCCTGGGTGGGCATTGGGTGATTCGACGCCTGATGCAGTCTAATACACGCAATATCTGGATCATTGAATCGATATTGGTGGGACTTATCATATATGGTTTTTATCGCTCGTAAAAGCGAGTACCGTCCCAGCTTATGTACCGGGCGTTTGGTAAAAAAAGCTGGCAGCTATGGGGCTAATGCTATGGGGAGGTTTGCGAACCAGAACCAACACGCTTTTTGAGGGCAACTCCCATTCATTTATTGACAAACTATTGCCTGTTACAGACATAGGTATAAGTAATTAGCGGAGTTCTTTTTAAAGAATAATGTAATGCCTATGCGCTGCTCGTTCTTCCTCAGCTGGATAACTGTCGTTCTACTTTTGGGATCGAATCGGCTGGTTCATGGACAAACAACAGCCGTACTGACCGGCAACGTAACGGATGCCACGACGGGAAAACCCATGCCGTTTGCCAACGTCTATATAAATGGATCAACGCGGGGGGCAATCACCGACGAAAAGGGCTATTTTACATTGGCCGGTGTGCCACTGGGTACAGTCGAAATAGCCGCTTCATTTGTTGGTTACCAGCCTGCCAGGCAAACAATCCGATCCGAGAATACGACACTGCAGATGGTGAATTTTCGGCTGAAACCGAGTGAGCAAACGCTGGATGCCGTAACCGTACGGGGCAATCCGAAGCACTGGGAACGGCAACTGCGGCAGTTTAAAAAGCAACTCTTCGGCGAGCCGTTTGGCGGGCAATGCCTGCTTGTGAACAGCGAAGTGCTCAATTTTAAAGAAGATAAAGAGCATCTGTATGCCACGGCTAATGAGCCGCTGATTATTGAAAACCAGGCGCTGGGTTATCGGCTGATCTATGCCTTGCAACATTTCGATGCGACCCCGTCAGGCGAAGTCTATTCGGCGGGTACGGCCCGTTTTGACGAATTAAAACCCGAGAACGAGCGGCAAGCCAGCCGGTTTCAGCGGAACCGGCTGATGGCTTACAAAGGGTCAATCCGGCATTTGATGGCCAGCCTGACGGATAATACGTTCAAAGAGGCAGGCTTTCTGGTTTATCAGGAAGATCTCACCAAACCGATCTCCCTGGAACAGCGATCCATTACACTCGCGACTGCGGTTAATGACTACAAGCGCCTGATTCCAGTTAAGGTGTCTAGCTTGATTCAACCCGGTCGGTTAGCGACCGAACGTCGACTGGTTTCGTCTATGAAACTGATCGTATTCTATACGAATGCGACTTCGGGTTTCTCGCCCTATCCCGATGCGCGTTACGCCTACACGGAAATGAAACTGCCTGGTGGTCAGCTGCAACTGACCGTCGATGGCATTATTACCATGCCGGAAGGTATGGAAGCGAAAGGCTCGATGGGTAATGACCGGCTATCGACCATGCTGCCCGCCGATTGGAAACCCGATGGTGCTGAGAAGGAGACGTTGACGAACGGCCCACTGGCTACACAGGGAAAACTCGCGCTACCCGACGCCCGCCTGGAACGGATCACGGCGGCTTTTACCGAGCGATTCAAGTGGCTGGCTCCCAGCGTGTTTGTGCATATCGATAAACCGGTTTACGCCACTGGCGACCGGCTCTGGTTAAGTACGTACTTACTCGACGCGGCCAGTCACCAGCGGACCAGTGGCGAAACGGCTATGCATGTCGACCTGCTTACGTCAACCGGCAAGCTCGTGCAGCACCAGTGGGTACGTATCGCTGACGGACGTGGCGAAGGCAATTTCCGCCTGTCGGATACCCTCAGGACAGGCACGTATCGTCTACGCGCCTATACTGATGAAGATGACACCCAGCGACGCCCGGCTTTCGAGCGGTCGGTGGCGATCTATAATCTGTTTCGGAGCGAGCTTTCAATACGGAATGATTCAGTTCCCCAGCCAGTAGACGTTCAGATTTTGCCGGAAGGTGGTCGCTGGATTTTGGGACTGCCCGCACGTCTGGGTGTAAAAATCGTTCAGTCCAATGGGCATGGCCTGCCTACTGAGGGTCGTATTGTCGACGATCTGGGTACTGAAGTCGTTCGCTTCAAAACCAATCCGCAAGGGATGACCAGCGTGTCGATGGAGCCAAAGCCGCAGCGAACGTATTATGCCGACGTAACCTATAATAACCAACCACAACGCGTTCCATTACCCAGGCCCGAAACGGAAGGACTGCTGCTTTCGGCCGATGCGATCAGCGATACAACCCGTATGGCGTTGACCATACTGAGTTCTAACCGCGCTGTTATTGACTCGGCGTATATGCTGATTCAGCAGCACGGTCGTTTGGTCGATCAGCGAAAAATTTTCCTGCAAAATGGGGTGGCGAAAATAAACCTGCCCATGATGACCTGGTTGCCGGGCCTTGCCCAGATCACGCTGTACGATGCCACCGCCATGCCTCAAGCCGAGCGATTGTTTTTTGTACCTGAATTCATTGCGCCGGTTCGTGTGCGGATAGGTCTCAACAAAACCCGGTATCAGCCCCGCGAGCAGGCCATCCTGAGTGTCAATCTGACCGATAACGGAGTACCGGCACTGGCCGCTATTTCGGCGTCGATTACCGATGCCGGTCAGGTGCCGGATGACACTGCCGACGCTACATTGCCAACTCACCTGTTACTAACGGGAGAGCTTCGGGGGCGTATCGAAAATCCCAACCAATACGTCGTGAATCATACTGCCCAAACCCGTCAGTCTCTGGACGATCTGCTATTGACGCAGGGCTGGCGACGGGTCAGTGGCACGCCCCAAACGGATTCACTCGGGGGGGTATCGCTCCGGGGCCGCATTGTGAATGCGAAACATCAACCCATACCCGGCGCACAGCTTATTGTGGCGTCGACAGGACTCGGGAAATCGTTCGTAAAAACGGCCGGGACTGACGAGCAGGGACGCTTTCGGCTGGCGGGGCTGGCCATTGCCGATACGATACAGGTAATGACCCGCGTCACTGATCGTCAGTTAAGAAATGTGGCTACCAAAGAAGCCTTTTGGGTTCAGGAAGGGACCGGCAGCCAATGGGAGACTAGTAAACTACCGGTTCCACTAAACGAATCAACGATGCGATCTCAACTGGAAGCGGCTCGCATCCGGCAGGTAGCAAACACCGATCTTTACCGTGATAAAACGGCGAAAGTGCTGAAAGAAGTTACGGTTCGCGCGCAGAAATATGAGGAGAGACCGGAAGATATTCAACTGCGTAGTTTGCACAATGCGGCTGATGCCGTTGTTAAGTTCGATGAAAAATCGCCCACCTACTCGAATCTGTACGAAATGATGCAGGGTCGATTGACGGGGGTGATGGTTACACGAAAAATCGCCATGGAAGGGGTCCTCAAAAAAGGTGATTATCAGGTATCTATGCGAGGAGGGAATAGTTTTCTGGGTGGTACACAGCCCTTATATTTGATGGATGGCGTGCCTGTTCAGGACCCCGATGGAAACGTTTTGATGTTCTTCAATCCAAGGGATATTGAACGAATCGAAGTATTGAAAAGTGCTGGCGCGGCTGGTATATATGGTTCCCGGGGAGGGAACGGTGTCATTGCTTTTTATTCCAAAGGCGCACGGTATATGTAGGGGAGCGCGAAATCCGATGAAGCAATGACGCCGATTCAATTCATTGGATACCCGTCGGTACAGCGCGAATTTTATGTGCCACGATACGACGCTGAGGCAACCACCAGCGCCATTTCCGGGGCCGTCGATCGCCGGGATGTTTTGTACTGGAAACCATTGATGCAGACAGACAGTCAGGGGCGTAGCCAGCTACGTTTTCCGCTGTCAGACGTCGTGCAGACGGTGCGCGTGGTGATTCAGGGCGTTACGGCCGATGGTCGTCCGGTGCTGGGCGTTCAGTTAATTCGGGTTCAATAACCTACAACGTCGAGATCGGTCACTAAAACCTATTTTAGGGCAAGGGACATAACTGGTAGACGCTCCGTTTTTCGGTAGGCACTGGGGGTAAATGCCATTTTCTTTTTAAAGATACGTGAGAAATAAAACTCAGACTCAAACCCCGATTTGAACGCTATATCGGCTATTGATAGTCAGTTTCGAATACCCCTTTCCCGTGAGCGATGTACACCAACTGAAACTCATCGAGTATCCGGCCTTTTTCCCAGTCAAAATAATAGTGGTTTGGATGGTTCGTGTCGGGATACGGTTTTTGGGGTGGGTGTACATTATGGCCTACCGTTCGAATATCGACACCCCAGGTAGGAGCAGCCTCAATCAACTGCTGAAGTTGTAGGTCTGTAAAATATTTTCGGTAGCTGTGCATATCAAAAAGTGAAAAAACGAATCAAAATGGCTATTCCCTGTATAGGCTGCAAACCTTACTTTTGTTCAAAACTATAGCATAAATAGCATACAGGGCACATCGTTTCTATCAATTTTTACTATGCAAGCTGATTTAATTACGGATTCACTTGACCATTCTGATACAGTGGCTTCGATGTCGCCTTATGGTTTGAAAGTGGGGTTGTTCGGTATCGGTCTGGAAGCCTACTGGGCTCAGTTCGATGGTTTACAGGCGCGGCTGGAAGGATACCTGAGCACGCTGGAAGGAGCAATGCATCGGCCTGGCGTCGATATCGTCAATCTTGGTCTGGTAGATACGCCCGAAAAAGCGATGCTGGCGGGCCACCAATTCCGGAAGGCCGATGTCGATATCATCTTTTTGTACGTAACGACCTATGCCCTCTCCTCAACGGTGTTGCCCGTGGTACGCCGGGCCAACGTGCCCGTTATTGTGCTGAATCTGGCTCCCGAACCGGCCATCAATTACCAGTGGTTCAATCAACTTGGTGATCGGACACGCATGACCGGCGAGTGGTTGGCCTATTGCTCGGCCTGCCCGGTACCCGAAATTGCGTCGGTTTTCAAGCGGTCCAACATCCCTTTTTATCAGGTAACGGGTATGCTCCAGAATGATCCCACCGCCTGGAGCGAAATTGACGAATGGATCGAAGCCGCCCGTGTGGCTAATATCATGGCCCACAACCGGTTGGGTGTACTGGGAAATTATTACGGGGGGATGCTCGATATCTACTCGAATCTGACCCTGCACTGTGCCACGTTTGGAGGGCACATCGAAATGATTGAGGTTGACCAACTAACGGCTCTGCGTGAAACGGTAGCGGATGAGGATGTCCGCCAGCGTGTTGAGCTGTTTACCGAAACGTTCGACGTCCAACCTGATTGTACACCGGCCGAACTCCAGCGAGCTGCCCGGACGTCGGTCGCTCTCGACCGGCTGGTGGCCGAGCTGGATTTAGGCTCCATGGCCTATTACTACAAAGGCACGGGAAACCGGAACGACGGTCCGACAGCTAATGAAAATACGATGAGTTCGGTTATTCTGGGTAACTCGCTGTTGACGGCCCATGGCATTCCGGTGGCCGGTGAATATGAAGTCAAAAACGCGCAGGCGATGAAAATCATGGATTCGTTTGGCGTTGGCGGCTCCTTTACCGAATACTACGCCATGGATTTTACCGATGATGTCGTGCTGATGGGTCACGATGGGCCAGGCCACATCGCTATTGCCGAAGGGAAAACAAAAGTGCGCCCGCTCCAGGTCTATCACGGCAAAGTTGGCAGTGGGCTTTCCGTAGAAATGTCGGTAAAGCAGGGGCCGGTAACATTACTGTCGGTGGTCGAGACGGTTGCCGGTACGATTCAACTGCTGGTAGCCCAGGGGGAATCCGTTCCGGGCCCGATTCTGGAGATTGGCAACACCAACAGCCGGTATCGCTTCCCGATTGGTGCTCGCCAGTTCGTTACCGACTGGAATAGTCATGGGCCCGCGCACCATTGTGCGGTTGGCATAGGCCATTGTGCCAACAAGCTCAAAAAGCTGGGCGACTTACTGGGCGTAGCAGTCATTCAAGTCTGTTAACCATCTTCCATGCTGTTGATGACTACAAAAACATAACCCTGTCGCTAGTCAACGCAACCATTCTCCTATGATTCATGACCCGCACACCCTGCCCGACGACCTAACCTGCTGGAACCGCTCCCGGTGTGAAGTGTGATGATTTTCGTCCCTACTTTAGGGCCCTGAAACAAATAAATTATCAGGGCGGCTTGTCGCTGAAATCTAACCGGACCGATTTTGACTGGAAAATAGCCCGTGGCATACAAGTCGTAAAAACACAGCTAGCGGAGGTTTAACTACTTGTAGGCCAGAGAACGTCGGCTGGTGGTTTCTGATCGGGCGCTGAGCCGCAAAGTATTGCCGGTCCACCGTGGTCCGGCAATACTTTGAGGGCTCTACGTTATTCCGACCGCAACGACTTGACCGGATTCATCAGGGCGGCTTTCACACTTTGGAAACTGACCGTTAGAATGGCGATGCCAATGGCCAGCAGGGCCGCCAGCCCGAACATCCACCAGGCAATATCGACCTTGTATTCGAAATTCTGCAGCCAGCGGTTCATGGCCCACCACGCTACGGGCGACGCAATGACAATAGCGATCAGAACCAGTTTTAAAAAGTCTTTGGAGAGCAATGTGACAATGCTCGCTACGGAGGCACCCAGTACTTTGCGAACGCCAATCTCTTTGGTGCGCTGCTCGGTGGTGAAAGCCGCCAGCCCGAACAGGCCCAGACAGGCGATGAAAATAGCGAGGGCCGATGCGACGGTAAACACTTGCCCATATTGCTGCTCGCTCTGGTACTGTTTGTTGTAATTGGCATCCACAAAATAAAACTCGAACGGATTGCCGGGGTAACTGGCTTTATATAGCCGTTCCAATTCGGCTAGCTTATCCTGCATGTGGTCCGTTGTGAGTTGAATCGTCAGATCGCTGGTCGATCGGCGGGGCATAAAAATGACCGGCTCGATGGCTTTTTGCAATCCCTGATGATGGTAATCTTTCACGATGCCCACAAGTTCGTAGGGTTGTATCCAGTTGATGATTTTACCAACGGCCTGCTCGGCCGAAGCAAAACCCAACTGTCGGGCTGCGGTTTCGTTGATCATCAGTTTACCGCTTTTCTCCCAACCCAATTCAGCTTCGCGAACCGTAAAATTTCGACCAGCTGCCAGTCCAATTTCGTATGTTTTCAGGAAGCGGTCGTCAATGATCCCCATCGAATAGCTTTTCTTCTCATCGCCGGGACGCGGGTTCTGTTTGGTAACGCTGTTCGCCGTGAAGTTGTAGAAGTTGCCCGGCACGATAGTCGTTTGCGAGAAGCTTTTCACATAGGGCAGTTGCGCGAGCTGGTCTTCCAGTCTGGTCGTTTTGGGAGCGAAAGGGCCATCCCCAATTTCGGGCCGCTTGATCACCACGCGTTGCGCCAGCCGAACGCCGAGGTCTTTGTTCTGCATGAATTGCAACTGCCGGTACAGCACCATTGTCGCGATCACCAGGGCCACTGATGCGCTAAACTGCGCGACGACCAGCGTTTTGCGTAACCAACCCCCTTTACCCGCCTGATAAGCGCCCTTGAGGGTTTTGATCGGCTGAAACGAGGTTAGTGTGAACGCCACATAGCCACCCGATGCAACGGCCCCAATAACCAGTAACAGCAAACCCGCCAACCAGAACCCGTTGGCGTTCAGCACATCCAGCGATAGTTCTTTAGCTACGAAGGCATTAAACGCATGCTGCAACGATGCGACCAGCACCAGCGCCAGCCCGAAACCAACGATGTTTAATAGAAGCGACTCGCCCAGAAACTGCACGATTAGTTGTCCCGGTGCCGCACCAATCACCTTCCGGACACCCACTTCTTTGGCCCGTTTCAGCGCACCCGCCGTCGATAAATTCACGTAGTTGAACCAGGCAATTAACAAGATCAGACCGGCAATGCCGCTCAGCAGATACACAAATCCCAAACTGCCACTGGTAGGATAGGTATCGCTCAAAGATGTAGCCAGATGCATACTGGTGGCGGGTTGCACCAGAAACAGGGTCTCATCTTCGGGCGTTACTTTCTTTTTATACGCATTGATTTTATCGGCCAATGCGGTATAGTTGGCGGGTATGCCGGGGGCTACTTCGGTAAGTTTCAGAAAGGTAGTCAGGTATTGACCGTCGAAACTGTCCAGCCGCGCCCAGTCATTGCCATTGAGGTTGGCGGGATTTGCCAGCGTTACCAGCGAGAAGACCGCATCAAAAATCAGGTCGGAGTTCTGGGGCATATCGGCATACACCGCCGACACCGTGTAAAGGGTTTTGCCAAACTGGTTGTTCAGTGTCAGTGTCTGGCCCAGCGGCTTTTTCTCGCCAAAATATTTTCGTGCCTGCGTCTGCGACAGGGCTACGGTATTGGGTTGCATTAGGGCTGATGCCACCGTTCCCTGTATAACCGGGAAGGTGAACAGCGTAAAGAAATTGGGATCTGCATACCCCAGTTTACCTTCCCGAAACGACTGCGCCGACTGGCCGTTGCTGCCGTTGGCGAAACTGACGATGCCATTCGCCGAATGCTCCCCGATGCGGCAGAAGTCGTTTACTTCAGGGAACTCCTGTTTTGCCAGTGGTCCCACGGCCGGAGCCATATCACTCACAATATCGCCCTCGCGGGTTTGGGCGAGTAGCCGGTATAATGTCGGCAGGTTTTTATGAAACCCGTTGACGCTCCGTTCGTAGGCCACATACTCCAGAATGAGTACGAAAGCTGCAATCCCCAGCGCCAGCCCGGTAATGTTGATAAGCGAGAACACCCGGTTTTTTCGCAGGGTACGCAGGGTAATTTTCAGGTAGTTCAGGAACATAAGGCAGGTAGTTGACAGGCAAACGACTAAACACCACTGTGGCCGATTAATAAGGCTCAACTCTTGTGCCACATCCTGAAATGGGCGATTCCAGCTAATCCAGGGGAATCGTTAACTAGCCCATGTCCGCAAATGGACAGGAACTGTCCGCTAATAAACTAAGTCGTGAACGTATCGCGCACTTGAGTTACAACGCAAAACCTTGATTGACTGTTAGCCGCTTGCTCAAATTAAACGAGGTCGGTAGATGGATTATGATACCTTTCACATATACGTTTCAATTCACTTGTCAAAAAGAAAGAAATGAATCCAAATAAAGCCTTGTGGGAAAAAGGGGACTTCACCCAAATTGCCGCAACCATGCGCACAAGTGGTGCCGCACTGGTTGCCCAGTTAGGTATCACCCAGGGACTTTCCGTTCTTGACCTCGCCTGTGGCGATGGTACCACGGCCATACCTGAGGCAAAGCTTGGCGCTACGGTTTTGGGCGTCGATATAGCCAGTAACCTCGTTGCCGCAGGTAACAAACGGGCCAGTGAAGCAGGGCTGACGAACTGCACCTTTCAGGAGGGTGATGCCTCAGATTTGACCGACCTGAGCGACCAGTCGTTTGATCTGGTTGTAAGTATGTTCGGCGCTATGTTTGCGCCAAAGCCCTTTGATGTGGCGAAGGAGATGGTTCGGGTTACCCGTCCGGGTGGACGAATCGTTATGGGAAACTGGATTCCGGGCGATCCTACGCTGGTGGCTCAGGTATTAAAGATCAGCTCGGCCTATACACCGCCACCGCCGGAGGGTTTTCTAAGTCCTATGCTGTGGGGTATCGAGAGCCATGTTATAGAGCGTTTTGAGAAAGCCGGTATCGCGAAGGAAAATATTACGTTCCTCCGTGATACATTTACGTTCAACGCGTCGTATTCACCTTCCGAATTTTTCAACACGTTTAAAAGCTACTACGGACCTACGATGAACGCGTTTGAAGCAGCCGAAAAGAATGGCAAGGCGCTCGAACTGGATCAGGCGCTGGACGCTTTATTTATCAGTCAAAACAAAAGCATTGACACGAATGTCACCAGCATACCCGCCACGTTCCTGCGGGTGACGGTTCACTGTTAATGGAATAAACCATCGGGGTTGTTGTAGAGACAACGCATGCATTGTCTCTACAACAACAGACCTACTCGGAACGTAACGATTTCACCGGGTTCATCAGGGCGGCTTTAATGCTTTGGAAACTCACGGTCACCAGCGCAATGCCCACGGCCAGAACACCCGCCAGCGCGAAGACCCACCATTCCAGGTCGATCTTGTAGGCGAAGTCCTGTAGCCAGCGGTGCATGGCGTACCAGGCAATTGGACTGGCCAGAACAATAGCGATGAGTACCAGTTTTAGGAAATCTTTCGACAGCAGCGCAATAAGGCTCGATACACTGGCTCCCAACACTTTACGGACGCCAATTTCTTTGGTCCGCTGTTGCGCCGTAAACGTAGCCAGCCCCAGTAAACCAAGACAGGCTACCAGCATGGCCAGCAGTGTGAAGAAGCTGAACACCTGACCAAACCGCTCGTCGGCCCGGTATTGCTTGTCGTACCGTTCGTCTAAAAAGGAGTAGTCGAAAATATCGTCGGGGAAGTACTGCACCCATGCCTGCTTCACGAGCGCAATCGTACGGGCCGGGTTACTGCCTGCCAGTTTGATGGATAACCGGCCATTCACGTCAGGGTCAAGGCGTAAAATAAGCGGTTCGTACGCTTCGCGAAGCGATTGCTGGTGGAAGTCGTCTACCACGCCGACAATCCTGAGTTTGTCGCCCCAGAAGTCGATCGTTTTGCCGAGTGCTTTTTCGGGACTATCGAAGCCCAGTTGTTTAATGCCGGTTTTGTTGAACAACACGGCATCTTTTGCCCCCAGCTTACTGTCAAAATTCTGACCAGCGATCAGCTTCATGCCAAACGCAGGCACAAAATCGTAGTCGACGCCGATTACCCGGTACTGCTTGCCTTCGGCTTCGGGCGTGCCAGCCAGCCGGATACCACCGGCGTTAAATTCTACTTTTTCGCCCGGAATATTACCCGACACGGTAACACTTTTACCGATAGCCTGCTGAAGTACAAATTCCTTGAACGCCTTCGTGCGACCCACCCGCGTGGAATCGTTTGATGGTCGACTCAGAATCATCGTCTGTCCAATATCAACGCCCAGGTTCTGGCTCCGCATGTAGTGCAATTGTCGGAACACCGTGATCGTACCAATCAGCAGAAAGATCGACGCTGAAAACTGAATGACAACCAGCGATTTTCGCAGGAAAACATCCTTTCGAAAGACTTTGATTCCGCTTTTCAGCACCGATACCGGATTGAATTTCGACAGCACAAAAGCCGGATACGCCCCTGATAAAAAGGTGCCTATACAATACATGCCGCCCAGCGAAAGACAGAACGGTACCGATGCAACGAATGTATAGGTCAGATGCTGATCGGTAAACTTGTTGAACAGGGGAATAGCCAGCACAATCAGCAGAAAGGCCACAACTACCGCAATGAAATTCAGCAACGCTGACTCAACCATAAACTGGCTGATCAACTGGCTACGGAATGAACCAACTGCTTTCCGCACACCTACTTCCTTGGCACGCCCAACGGCGCGGGCCGTAGCCAGATTGATGTAATTGATCCAGGCGATGGCAATGATGAAAAACGCCACGCAGAGCAGGATATAGACCGAATTGCCGTCGCCATTGGTGCTGGCCTCAAACATCAGATGCGAGTATAGATGAATGTCGGGCAGGGCTTGCAGATGAAGGACAAGCCCATTGCCTTTCTTGCTGTCGATCAGATCATGTTTAGCAAGATAAGCCGGAAATTTTGCGTCCAGTTTCTGCGGATCAACACCCTGCTTCAGCACCAGATAGGTCAGGCAGCCGTCCCAACTCCAGGCATTATCCAATACCCTGTCGGGGTCGTTTTTCGGATTGACTAACCGCTGAAACGTACTGAACGACAACAGGTAATCGGCTTTCAAATGCGTGTTCTGCGGGAAATCCTGGTACACACCCGTCACCTTAATCGGAAACTCGCGTTCTATTTTGATAAGCTTGCCAACCGGGCTTTTATTACCGAATAGCCGCCTTGCCAGCGAAGTCGATATAACACCCGTGTTAGGCTCCGCTAACGCGGTTTTCGGATTGCCGGTCAGCAATGAATAGGAGAATACATCGAAGAAGGATGTTGTCACAAACGCCCCTTTTTCGACGGTCATTTTCCGGTCGTTCGCTTCCAGAAACAGGTTTTCCCGCATGTACACTTTCGCGTAGCGATCTATTTCCGGAAACGCATCGGCCAGTTTGTTCCCCACGGCAAACGGGCCGCCTGCCCATTCGGTCGAGAGCACGCCCTTTTCGTAACGTTCGGCTTTGACCCGAAAGATACGGTCAGCTTTTTCGTGAAACTGATCATAGCTTCGTTCAACATCCACGTACTGAAAAATGAGCAGCGTAGCCGCCATTCCTACCGCTAACCCGGTGATGTTAATGAAGGCGAACCCTTTGTTTCGGAGCAGATTACGGAATGCGATTTTGAAATAGTTACGGAACATACTAGTGTTGGGGTTATTCAGAACGAAGCGATTTTACGGGATTCATCAGGGCGGCTTTCACACTTTGAAAACCAACCGTCATCAGGGCGATACCCACCGCCAAGAGACCGGCCAGCGCGAAAACCCACCATTCGATATCAATTTTATAGGCGAAACTCTGCAGCCACTCGTTCATGGCGTACCACGCCAGCGGTGTGGCAATCACAATCGCAATGACGACCAGTTTCAGAAAATCTTTGGAGAGTAGCGCGACGATGCTTACCACCGATGCACCCAGTACTTTGCGAACACCGATCTCTTTGGTGCGGGCTTCTGCCGCCAGTGCTGCCAGTCCGAACAAACCCAGACAGGCAATCAGCACGGCCAGAATGGTGAACGTAAGCAGTAACTGACCCTGCTTCTGCTCGGCTTTATATTGCCGGGAGAAGTTCTCATCCAGAAAATGGAAGCCTGGACTGGCAGCCGGGTCAAATTGTTGATAAACCGTTTTGATGTAAGCCATTGCCTCTTCTGCCTTGCCAGACCGGATACGGATATACAGGTTATCCTGGTCTTGGGGTGCCGGGATTTGGAGTACCAAAGGCTCTATCTTGTGCTGAAGCGAATAGGTGTGAAAGTCCTTGACGACGCCCACAACCTGCGATTCGACGGCCTCATCCATACTGACATACGACCGGACGCGTTTCCCAATCGGAGATGTCCACCCCATTTTCTTCACCAGTGCTTCGTTTACCAGCACGGCACCCGTTGCATCGCCGGGCGACGCTTCGCCCGGCGACGAGGCCGAGAAGTTGCGCCCTTCCAGAAGCTTGATTTGCAAGGTGTTCAGGTAGTCAGCATCGACAGCGAATTTTTGGACGGTCTGCGTGCTGGCGGGCATAATGCCATTCTGCTCGAAAATCATCCCTTTCGTGCCGATATTGTTGTTGCCAATGGGGTTGCTTGCCGCCGATACGGCTTCGACGAGCGGGCTTTTGCGCAGCTCTTCTTTCAGCGATTGAATCTGTTTGCGGGCGGCTTCATTCTCCAGATGGAACGTCAGCACCTGATCCTTATTGAAACCCAGGTCTTTGTGCAGCACGTAGCCCATCTGACGGTAAATAACCCACGAACAGGCAATCAAGCCCACGGCGGCCACGAACTGAAAAACAACCAGTGCCTGCCTGAATCCGATGCCGCCAACCTTGCTGCTCGTCTGCCCTTTCAGCGCGACCACCGTTCGGAAACCCGACAGGAACAGGGCAGGATAAAGGCCGCTGCCTGCTCCGAGCAACAAGGCAAACAGCGCCAGAACACCCAGCATCAACCAGGGGCCATAGGTCACTAAAGACAAGGACTTGTCGGCCAGCTCATTAAACAGCGGCAAGGCGATATTAGCAAATATTACCCCAACGACACTGGCCAGCAGCGCCATCAACATCGACTCCGTAATGAACTGCCCCACAAGCTGACTGCGGTGTGAACCAATTGCCTTCCGAACGCCCACTTCGCGCAGGCGGCTCATGGACCGGACGGTGTACAGATTCACATAGTTGATGCCCGCGATGAGCAGGATCAGGGCGGCTACCAGCGCGAAAATGTAAACAGTCTGGCTGTTGCCGTTGGCCCCGGCTTCGTAGTCCAGATGGGAGTGCAGGTGAATGGAGGGCAGCGGCTGGAGTTCCAGGCGGTACGCTACACCGTTGCCCATTTCCTTTTTCAGGTATTTGGGAAAGAAGCCGGTTAGCTTGGCCTCCAGGGCTTTGGCGTCGGCGGCTTTGTTGAGCAACACGTAGGTGTACAAATCGAAACTCTGCCAGCCATTGGTATAATTGGTTGGCAGGGAGCGCAACGCACTGAATTGTATGTGTGAATTTGTCGGCACATCGGCGATGACGCCCGTTACCGTATTGGGAAAGTTATTGCTGAATTCAACCGTTTGGCCAATAGCTTTGGCCGGGTCGCCGAACAGTTTTTCGGCCAGGCTTTTGGTCAGCACAATGCGCTGGGGTTGCACCAGTGCCGTGGCCGGATTGCCGTAGAGAAAGGGAAGTGTAAAGACATCGAATACCGATTGATCGGTGAACATGATGTCGTTGGCTTCGATTTTCTTATCGCGATACGTAATGACTCCACCGCCTTCGGTATTTAGTCGAACCGTTTTCTCGATCTCGGGATAATCGTTTTTCAACGCATCGGCAAAGGGGGCCGAGGTGGACGCCAGTTGAAGATTGCCACCGGCCCATTGGGCATACTGAACGACCCGAAAAATCCGGTTGGCTTTCGTGTGAAAGCGGTCGTAGCTTAGTTCATGCCATACATACAGCACCATCAGGCCAACAGCGGCTATACCCACGCCCATACCCACGATATTCAATGCACTGAACAGCCGGTTTTTCCAGAGATTCCGGAAAGCGATCTTGAGGTAGTTGCGTAGCATAATCAATCAGGAAATAGGCCCGGCTAAAATGTTTGTCAGGTATATGCCAAAAGTTGTACCACAAACTTAATTAGTTGACTTTTAGGTTGTTATAGTTCGTGTAAATAAGCAATGTCCGAAACTGGACAAGATTATGTTCAGTTGCGGACATCGTTGGTTTTACGAATCAGGTTGGTGATAGAGACAACACATGTGTTGTCTCTACAGTCAAAAACAAAAATTGCCCCGTTATCGACTGACTTTAGGAACGCCTATTGTCGTTTCAATATCGTCGATGATACGCTGGCGTTCCTGCTGGGATTTGTTTGGCGCGTCGATGGTACGTTCATAGGTGAAATCGTCCTCGTCTTTTTTAAACCGGTAGCGCAGGTGCAGCTTCCCTGATTCCTTGTTATAGCTGACTTCCTTGGTGTAAGGCTCTTTACCATCCACAACGACCACCTGGTTGTCGTTCCCGGATACGGATATGGTCTGGCCGTTGCTGGTAATGACAGCTACCGACTCACCGGGTTGTCTGAAAGAATGAAGCCGTGGTGAAGGTGGCGCTATTGGAGCGCGGGGGGGCATCGGCGCACGGGGAACCAGTGCTGTTCGTATCCTGGGCGGCTCGGGCATACTGACGTGCAGGGAATCGAGAATATGTTCTCGCAGGGCGTTCCGCTCGTCTTTGTTCAAGCCGGATACATCGAACGTGCGGTCGTAGTCGATTGGTTTGTCATCGACGGTGCCGTTGATGCGAATCGAGAGTGTCTTGCCATCGTCGTTGATACTGCGGCTGATGGACGTATTGTGCTGGGCCATTACCAGCGAGGTTGTTAGAGCGAGTAATGTTGTTGCCAAAGTTTTCATGTGCGTTGTTCGTTGGGTTTGATAGTTTTCTGGAGAGACAATAACTACCTAACAGACACCAATTTTCGCAGCATGTTGCGTCGGTAGGGGGAAGGGGAAGAAAGAAATTTTTGGATAGTGGTAGAGACAACGCATGCGTTGTCTCTACGTGCGTCGGCGTTTCGTTTCTATTCCGACCGCAACGATTTGACCGGATTCATCAGCGCGGCTTTGATACTCTGAAAACTCACTGTTAGCAGCGCGACACTCAGTACCGATAGGCCAACGAGGCCAAAAAGCCAGCCGCTTAAGTCCATGCGGTATACGAACGTATCGAGCCAGTTTCGGGCCGCATACCAGCCGATGGGTGTGGCGATCAGAAACGCTATTAGCACTAATTTCAGGAAGTTGAGGGATAACAGACGGGTTATTTCCAGCGTTGTAGCGCCCAGTACTTTCCGGATGCCGATTTCCTTGGTCCGTTGTTCGATCATCAGCGACACCAGACCGAACAGACCCAAACCCGCGATCAGAACGGCCAGTAGGGCGGCATCGGTGACGAGCTCCTTCCAACGGGCATCGTCAGCGTAGCTTTCCAGCCGGTCGTCTTCCATAAAGTGGTAGTCGAATGGCTGGTACGGAATTAGTTTCCTGAACTGGCTCTCGATGGTTTGAAGCCCTGCCGTTGTCTGGTTCGGATTAAGTTTAACGTATAGCTGATTCATCTGTTCCGGCTTCCCCAATTGCAGGAGAACGGGTTCGGGCTTATCGCGGAGGGACCGGTACTGGTAGTCACGCACAATACCCACCACCGTCAGATCGTGCTTAACGCTATTTTCTTCCCGTTGCACGATTTGCCCAATGGCAGGTTGGTCGGCAGAAAGAAATTGCTTCACGAAAGTTTCGTTGACCAGAATGTTGGAAATACTGTCGGCGGGATTGACGTGATTCAAACCCCGCCCCGCCAGAACCGGTACATTGACAAAGGACAGATATTGATCATCGATGTACTCACTGGCCGACTTAACCGGTTTGTTTCGGATGTAAAACGTGCCGGAGCGATGCCCGCCGGATTTCCGCGCCACAGACTCAATGCCGGGTCGGCTGCGCAGGGATTGTTTCACCAGTTCGCCCTGTTTCTCACGGCCCCAAGGAACGTATATACGCACCCGGTTGGCCCGTTCATACCCCACATTGGCCGTTTGAATGTAGTTGAATTGACCATGCAACACCGCCGTTCCGATCAGCAACACAATAGCAATCACGAACTGTAGAATCAGGAGTGATTTGCTCAATGTGTTCCGGCTCGCCAGCCTTACCCGGCCATATAACACATTCGTTGGATTGACCCCCGACAGGACTAGCGCCGGATAAAAACCCGCCAGCAGCGTAACGAGAATGATGAGGCCGCCAAACAGGCCGAGCGTTTGCGGATTAAGCAGAAAACTAATCTGTAAAGCCTTGTTGGCGAGGGTTGAAAACTGGGGCAACAGACTATAAACAAGGAATATGGCGGGTACGAAAGCCAGCAACGTCAGCAGGAAGGTTTCGCCGACGAACTGCCCGATGAGCTGGGCGCGGGTGCTGCCCGTTGCCTTCCTGATGCCAATCTCTTTGGTTCGGCGTAACGACCGGGCCAGCGTCAGGTTAATGAAGTTGATACAGGCCAGCAACAGAATGAGTCCGGCAATGCCACTCAGCACGTAGGAATATACCGACGAGGAACCCCGCATCAGCCCGTTACTTAACTCGTAGCGTTCGTTGAGGTGCATGTTGGTGAACGGTTGCAGGTGATAGGTCGAGCTAAAGGGGCCGTATTCGCTTTTGAGTTTGGCCAGTTGCTCACTGGCGCGACTGTTAAACACATCGGCTATTTTGCCTTCAACAATAGCCGGGTTGGCCGAAACGCCGTTCCGGTCGGCGCGCAACAGTATGAAAGTATTCAGGAAGCCATCCGACCAGTCGTTCTCGTTCCAGTCTTTGCGGTCTGGCGGCAGCGACGCCACAAACGGGCGCAGCACATCGAAGCGAATACTCGAATTCATAGGGGGTGCTTTCACAACGCCCGTGATGCGGTAGTTCTCGAAACTCCCACCCGCGTCGATGGTCATGAACCGGTTCAGAACATTGGTCGTGCCGAAATACTTGAGGGCAATTTCATCAGTAACCACCACATTGCCGGGGTCATTCAGCAACGTGCGGGCATCCGATCCCGCCAATAACTCAAAACTGAACAGCCGAAAAAATGACGTGTCGACGTACATGACCTGCTGATAGATGCCTTCGTTTTTGTGCCGAAACAGCATCTCATAACCCTTCACCCGGCAAAAGTCGGCTACTTCGGGCAGGTCAGCCTTAAACGCTGGTCCCTGCGGTAAACCCGTAGCGCCCGTTACGACTTCGTTACCGGTAGCGGTTTTCGTGTCCAGCACCACCCGGTAAAGCTGATCGCCCTGTTTATGAAAGCGGTCGAACGAAACTTCGTCCTGCACAAACAGCATGATGAACATAACGGCGGCCAGCCCCGCACTCAGGCCAACGATATTGATCGTGCTGAGCGACCAGTTGCGGATCAGATTCCGCCAGGCGATTTTGAGGTAGTTGGTTAGCATATTTTTTTGTAGAGTAGAGACGCGAAGGGTCGCGTCTCTACATTATTCCGACCGTAAACTTTTCACCGGATTCATCAGGGCTGCTTTCACACTTTGGAAACTCACGGTTAGCAGGGCGATGCTTATCGCCAGCACACCCGCCATCGCGAAGACCCACCACGACAGGTCGATCTTATAGGCGAAGTCCTGCAACCATTTATCCATCACATACCAGGCTACGGGAACGGCAAGGAGAATAGCGATCAAAACCAGCTTTAAAAAGTCTTTGGAAAGCAAGCCAACAATACTCGCGACCGATGCGCCAAGTACTTTGCGAACGCCAATCTCTTTGGTGCGCTGCTCGGCGGTGAACATAGCCAGCCCGAACAAACCAAGACAGGCAACGAAAATGGTGAGGCCTGCAAATAGACCGAGAATCTGACCGATTTTCTGCTCCGATTTATAGACGTTGTTGAAGCGATCATCGAGAAACGAATAGGTAAACGGCGCTTCGGGAGCGAGTTGATCCCATTGTTTTTTCAGGTTGGCCAGCAAGCCGGTGAGGTCTTTGGTTTTCACTTTCACAATCACGGTGCCTCCCGTTTGCCCTAATGTCATGACCAATGGTGAGATGGGCTCGTGCAGGGACTTGAAATGGAAATCTTTCACGACGCCGATGACCCGGAAGGTTGACGTATGGCCCTGGTTATCGGAGTGACTGATGGTATGGCCCACCGCATTTGACCAGCCCAATGTTTTGGCGGCTGTTTCGTTCAGAATAACGCCCAATGAATCGGTGCCATACGTTTTGGAGAAATTTCGGCCAGCCGCCAGTTGCATACCCAGGGTTGGCATATATGCATAATCGACATAATAGCGAAGCGTTTTTACGAGTTGGGTGGTGTTCGTTTCCGGGTACACGAAAAAGTTGTTGTTGTTGCTGGGCCCCGCCGGTAAATAGGTGGATGTACTTACGTTTACAACGCGGGAGTCCTGCATGACCTGCTCCCGGAATACGGTCTCGTTTTTACCTAACAGCCAGGTTTCGGGCAATACCAGCACCTGCTCTTTATCATACCCTAATTTTTTGTTCCTGATGTAGTTAAGCTGTTGATAAACAACGGTTGTGCCAACGGTCAGAATAATTGAAATGGAGAACTGGACAACAACCAGCCCGCTCCGCAAGCCAATACTCTGGCGGCTACCCGTAAATTTGGCACTTTTCAGCACAACGATCGGCTTGAACGACGACAGGAAAAAGGCGGGGTAGCTACCCGCCAGTATGCCAACCAGTACACCCAGAAGCAACAGGCCGGGCAAGAGCCAGAACGTAGTGAAGAAATTTAAGGTCAATGCCTTGTCCGCCAATTCGTTAAAGGCCGGTAGTGCCAGGTACACCAGCCCGACGGCGAGTGCCAGTGCCAGGGCTGTCAGCAGGAGTGATTCGACTAAAAATTGACTGGTCAGGCTGCTTCGCACCGAGCCCATTACTTTCCGAATACCGACTTCTTTGGCGCGTTTTGCCGCTCCGGCTGTAGACAGGTTCATAAAGTTGATGCAGGCAATGATGAGCATGAACAGCGCGATTGACCCAAAAATATAGACGTACTGAATGTTGCCGTTTGTACCCAGATCATAAGCGAAATCCGAATGCAAGTGAATGTCTGTGAGTGGTTGCAGATACAAACCTATATCATTGCCTTTTTTGCGGAATTGAGCCAGACTCATGCCCATAGATTGCTGCAATTGAGGCCCCATGTATTTTTCAACGACCTGCGGCAGTTTGGCCTCCAATTGGGTATAATCGTAACCTTTGGGAAGCACCAGATACGTAAAGAATTCAGAGGTCATCCAGGATGACGCCTTAGCCTCCGGGATGCTGGACATCGACAGGAACAGGTCAAAATGAAAGTGAGAGTTGACGGGAACCTGATCGATAACGCCCGTAACCTGATAGGTGGCGTTCCAGCTTTTCATCGCGATCATTTTCCCTATCGGGTTCTGATTGCCAAAGTATTTGCTGGCCATTGCCTTCGTAATGACGGCGGTGTTGGGTCGGTTCAGGGCCGTTTTTGCATTCGGTCCGGCGTCCCGGCCTTCCAGAAGCGGCAGTGTGAATACTTGAAAAAAGTTAGAATCGACAAAGGCGACGGAGGCATCTCTGAATGTCTTGTTGTCGACCGTAACGACCGGAACGCCCCCCTGACGAATTCGGGTCGCTTCCTCTACTTCCGGGTAGTCGGCCTTTAGGGTTTGCGCAGTTGGCGGCATCACGTGGGCCTCGTTCATTTTGCCTCCTGCCGATGTTCCCCGGAAAATAACGCGGACGATGCGGTCGGCCTTTTCGTTGAAGCGGTCGTAGCTCAATTCGTCGAGCACGAACAGCATAATAAGCAGACAAGTCGCCAGCCCCAGCGCTAACCCGACGATGTTGATAGCCGAGAACGCCCGGTTGCGAACCAGATTCCGCCAGGCGATTTTGATATAGTTTTGTAACATGGGTACTCGACGTTTGTGCAGACTAAATATTGCTTGTATATACCCAAATGGCGTACCATAATTTCAAGTACCTCATTTTTAATAAGATAGTCTTTTTGGACGAATAGTTAATGTCCGCAAATGGACGGTTTTCGTACAATTGCGGACACCCGCCAGTTGACAATTTACTCCGATCTAAGGCTTTTTACCGGGTTCATCAAGGCCGCTTTGATACTCTGGAAGCTCACCGTTGCCAGGGCAATAAAGATGGCCGACAGACCAACGCCGATGAACACCCAGGGGCTTATGTCGATGCGGTACGAATAGTTATTCAGCCACGTTTGCATGCCAAACCACGCCAGCGGCACCGCAATACACAACGCAATCAGCACCAGTTTGATAAAGCCACGGGAAAGCATCAGGACGATGCCGGGAATGCTGGCGCCCATCACTTTGCGGATACCGATTTCCTTGGTTCGCTGTTCGACCATGAGCAGGGCAATGGCAAACAAACCGATACACGACAGCAAAATAGCCACGCCCGATGCCAGACTCAATATCTGCGAAAGCTGCTCTTCGTTTTGATACCACGCGTCGACGTTTTCGTCCAGAAACGTACCCATAAACTCCGACTGGGGCGCTACTTCGGCCCACACCTTCTGAAGCTTCTCCATCGAGCCGGATAGATTTTGTGGCGACACCCGGACAAAGACGTAATGAATGGGTTCAGAGCCCGATAGGTACATGGTTATCGGGTTGGCGTTATCGGCGACGGAATACAGGCGGAAGTCGGGCACGACGCCGATGATCTGCGATTTAGTGCCGGTTGTGTCGTCATCATCGCCGAGCAACATACCGACCGGATTGGTCACCCCCATCATTTTGGCCATACTCTGCGTAACGATGACCCGATTGACCGAATCACTGGCATAGGCCCGGTTAAAATCGCGCCCGGCCAGCGGCTTTATTTTAAGCGTTTTGAGGTAATCGAAATCGACCAGTAAGACATCGGTTGAGATTTTCTTGCCTTTGTTGGTGTACCCGACGGTCGATCTTGAACTCACGCGATCTTTGCCTTTTCCCAGGTTAACACTGGTTCCTGTCAGGGCCAGCACCGTTGGGTCGTTAGCCAGTTTATTCCGTAGTCGCTGCAACACCTGCCGACCGTCTACCTGCGTGCCCACCGGAATACTAATCACCTGCTCCTTGTCGAAACCGAGCGGACTCTGGCGCAAATGACCTACCTGCTGAAACGCAATGACGGTGCAGCAAACCAGCAGGCAGGAGAGCGTAAACTGCGTGACGATGAGTGCATTGCGCAGCACTCCCGGCCGCTTGGTTGTCACTTTACCTTTAAGTACCTCAACCGTATTGAACTTCGCCATCTGCCAGGCCGGATATCCACCCGCTACCAGCGTAACCAGCGCAATAACGAATCCGCAAAGGGCTATAAACCCAGGCTGGAGTGCATAGGCCAGTTGGAGTTTGGCCCCAAACTGAGCGTTGAAGGCAGGCATGAGCAGGTAAGCCAGCACCGCTCCGGCCAGAAAACCCACGACGCAGATCAAGCCTGACTCGCTCCAGATCTGGACGAACAGACTGCTTTTGAGCGCACCCAGCGATTTGCGAACGCCAATCTCCCGCCCCCGGGTAAATGACCGGGCAATACTCAGGTTGATGAAATTGATGCAGGCAATGGCCAGAATAAAAAAGGCCATGCCCATCAGGACGTAGATCACCGCAATGGGCGTGCCTTTGCTATCGCTCAGATCCCGGTTGAAGTGAACATTGGCGAGTTTCTGTAAACGCACAGCAAACAGATCACCGCGTGCATCGGGCTGGGCCTTTTTCTTCCTGAGTTCTTCGATAGCGCCTTGGTAATACTTCTGTGCAAAGGGTTTTAAGCGATTCTCAAAGGCGGCCTGATCGACCTGAGCCGGTAGTTTTACGAAAACGGTATGTGAATTATTATCCCATTTGTCTTTGCCGTCCTGATAATTAGGGACATTCTCAATGCGAACCAGCGCATCGAATCGAACCGATGAATTATCGGGGACATCGGCCGCAACGCCCGTCACGACATAATCTTTCTGACGGCCATCGTTACCCATTCGCAGCCGTTTTCCTACTGGATTTGCCGTGCCAAACAGGTCTTTCGCCATGTTCTCGCTAATCACAATATTACTCAACTCGCGCAGAACTGTTTCCCGGTTTCCGGCCAGGAGCGGAAACGAAAAGATGGTCAGGAAGTCGGGGTCCGTGAAGTTGATCAGCTTGTCGAAATACTTGCCGTTGGCTTCGACCAGACTTTTTCGACCGGTCATGACGCGCGTGGCTTCGAGCTCGGGGAAGTCGGCGCTGAGGGCGGGGGCAAAGGGTAAGGGCAAGTTGCCACTTTTCGTCGGATTCTCGGGATCGTTACTGAATAGATACGTCTGAAAAATCCGGTCGCCATCCGTATGGAACGAGTCAAATGTCAGGTGCATATAAGCCGTCAACAGCAGGAAGACGCCGATGCAGAAAGCTACACCCAGCCCAACGACATTGATAGCGGCATACCCCCGGTTTCTCCAGAGATTGCGGAAGGCGATTTTGAGATAGTTGGTTAGCATGAGAAAAGGGAGGATGGAGGAGGGGGAAGAAAGGGAGGAGGGGGGAGCGTCAGCAATTCCTTTTGTCCTTCTTCCCTTTCCTCTTTTTATTCCGTTTTAAGTGATTTGACCGGATTCATCAAGGCCGCTTTGATACTCTGGAAACTCACTGTCAACGCAGCCACTGCTATCGTTGCCAGAAGGGCAATAAGAAAGATGCCGGGTGCAAGTGAGATCTTGTACTTAAAATTGTTTAGCCAACGGCTCATCACCCACCAGGCCAGCGGCACTGCCAGTGTGAAGGCGATTAAGATCAATCGCACGAACTCCCGGCTCAGCAACCACAGAATGTTACTCACACTGGCCCCCAATACCTTGCGAACGCCAATTTCTTTGGTTTTTTGCGCCACCATAAACAACACCAGACCGTATAGACCCATGCAACCAATCAGCAGGGCTACCCCGGCAAAGAAGTTGATGAGATTTCCCATTGTTTGCTCCTGCTGGTAGCTGCGCTCGATCCGATCGTCGACAAACTGGGTAGCAAAGAAATTGTCGGGGTACACCCGGCTGTAGGCGGTTTCTAACTGCTTGATAGCCCGCTGATAATTGGTGGATCGTAGCTGCACGCTGGCCGAGTAGTACCCGCTGGCCAGCGTCGTCAGAAACATTGGATCGATACTCGATTTAAGGTCTGACTGGTTATAGTCCTTCAAAACGCCGACCACTTCCAGTCCCAGCGGTACGAAGCCTCCCCGGTGCAGATGCTTACCAAGTACGTCCGTTGGTTTTAGTCCCAGTCTTCGGACGAACGTTTCGTTTACCAGGGCCTCGCGGGCGGTGTCGGACCGTTGCAGATTGCGCCCGGCCACGAGTTTCAGACCATACAGCCCTACGTAATCGGCATCGATAAACGCCTGTTGCGGGCCAAATTTTTCGTCTTCGGTATGGGTGTCAAAGCGGATGGTCGTATGACTTGTCGAGGTCGACTGCGGTGGACCGCCCATGGAGTAGCTGATCTGATCGACGTCGGGCAGGGCGGTAGCCAGATTACGGAAGGTGTTCAGCTTTGTTACGTCCTGACTCGGTAAATCCGGCAGCGATATCGTCAGGATGGCGTCTTTGCGGAACCCCAAATCCTTTTCCCGAACATAACGCAGTTGGCTGGCTACCACGACCAGCCCGATGATGAGCACCTGCGAAATGGCAAACTGTGTCACCACCAGCCCCCGCCGGATCGAGATGCCGCCCGCCTGCCGCGTCGTTAGCCGCCCCGCTAGGGCTACTACGGGCCGGAAACCTGCCAATACCAACGCCGGGTACAGACCCGCCAAGAGGGTAACGCCAACGATCAGCACCAGCAACCACCCGATAATTGAGGGGGAGAAATAGAATGTGAACCGGAACACCCCGTGCAGATACGTTTGCGCCAGCGTCTGCCCATATTGAAACAAGCCAATCGCCAGTGCCGTAGCCGCCAGCACAATCAGTGCCGTTTCGCCCATAAACTGCCAGAAGAGTTGCGATTGGGTGCTGCCTAACACCTTCCGCACCCCTACTTCCCGCGCCCGGCTGAGTGCCTGCGCCGTGGCCAGATTGACGAAGTTGATACTAGCCGTTCCAATTAACAGAAGACCAATGGCAAACAGGGACAGCAACAGACCCCGGCTCACCCCACCAAAGTCGGCCGAGAGGTGCATGGCGCTAAACGGCTGGGCGGGGTAATCGGTTTTTCTGGCATTTTTCGGGTTGTTCTTTTTCACAAATGCCAGCATCTGCCGATTCCAGTTGGCGGCTGTGTAGTGACTGTTGAATATAGCGAAACAGTGCGTACTTCCATTCGTGTTATCGAACGGCTCCGCTTCCGGACTACTGCCACGCTGTTCTTTCAAGGTCGACCACGAGGCTATAATCGAGTACGCCAGATCGGTATTGTCTTTGTAATCAGCAAAAACGCCTACCACCCGCGCCGGGGTGCGGGCGTCGAGCCGAATGGTAAGGCCCAGCACATTGTTGATCGTACCGAAGTAGGTACGGGCTCTATCTGCGCTGATAACGACCGTGCCGGGTTGCGTTAGATCGTCGGGACCACCGGCCAGCCAGGTATAATCGAAAATCTGGAAGAAGGCCGGTTCTGCAAACGCCCCGGCATGGTCCGTATCTTTTATTTTTTTCCCCGGACCAGTGACTGTGGGCACCAGCACCATCGGCTCATACCACTCCTCCAGCATCGCCACGTGTTCAATCTCCGGGTGATCGGTACGGAGTGCTTTTCCGAATGGATAGGGTATACCATTGGTATTAAAATCACCCTCCGGCGATATGAATTTGGATGTGAACTGATAAATGCGGTCGTAGTTGTGGTGGTGCCGGTCGATCTGGTAGTGGTAGCGCACGAGCGCAAAAATCAGCAGCGCACAGCCAATACCCAGCCCCAATCCAACGACGTTGATAAAGGCGTACGTGCTGTTTTTGCGCAGATTCCGCCAGGCGATTTTCAGATAGTTGGTTAGCATGATCGTGTTGGGTTATTCCGATTTCAACGATTTGACTGGGTTCATCAGGGCGGCTTTGATACTCTGGAAACTTACCGTCAGCAGGGCGATGCCCACAGCCAGCAAGCCCGCCAGCGCGAACATCCACCATTCGATATCGATCTTGTAGACGAATTTTTGCAGCCATTTATCCATCACGTACCACGCCACCGGCGAACTGATCACAAGGGCAATCAACACGAGCCGGATGAAATCAAGGGAGAACAAGCCGAATATGTGGGCCACCGATGCGCCAAGCACCTTTCGTACACCCACTTCTTTGGTTCTGGTTTCGGCCATGAACGCCACGACGCCGTAGAGACCCAGGCAACCAATGAACAGCGCAATACCCGCCAGCAACTGAAACAGCGAATATACCTGCTGTTCACTTTTGTAAAAATTTGCCAGTGTCTCATCCAGAAATTCATAGCTGAAAACGAATTCGGGGAAAGTCGCTGTCCAGGCGGTTTCAACCTGTTTCAGGAGTTGGCTGATGCCTTCGGTGCCGCCCTGCCGGGTCGATAGTTTGATCGCGATGGTTCGGTAGTTGCCCCGCTGGGTGGTCAGAACGCTCGGCTCGACCTGTTCCCGCAGCGAAAACATGTTGAAATCTTTAACCACCCCCACAATTGGTTTTTTTACAGACTCGCCCGCCACCGTCATCAGCTTGCCAAGTACCTGTTCGGGTTTCTGAAAGCCCAGCCGTTTCATAAACGTCTCGTTGATAACCAACTCACGGATGGAGTCGGCGGGTTGGTACAGGCGTCCGGCCAGTAATTTCAGGCCATAGGTACGCACATAGGCGGTGTCGGCGGGGCGCATCAGAACGCCGTAGCCGGGGTCTTTGTCGTCATTTCCAAACCGGAAACCCGTTGTCCAGTTGCTGGTCGACGAGGGGCTTGTCATGCCGAAGCTGATTGACTGTATGCCCGGCAGGCCGGTAAGTTTGGCGCGTAAATTGGCAATCTTTCCCGGGTCGTTGTCGGGTAGCGGCATCGTTAGGACAGCCTCCTTATCGTAGCCCAGATCGGCCGAACGGAAAAAACTCATCTGATTGTAGGCGATGATTGTGCCAATAATCAGCAACTGAGAAATGGCAAACTGGCCCACGATAAGCCCCCGGCGGAGCGTCAGATACCGGCCCGTTCCTGTTGCCTGGATTTTTCCTTTGAGCGCCAGAATGGGTTGATAACCCGACAGCACCAGCGCCGGATAAAAGCCCGCCAGTACGGTGGTCAGTACGCCCAGCGCCAGTAAAAAGCCAAGCACAATGGGGCTGAATAAGGTTACGGCTCCCGGCTTGATATTGAGCAGTTCGCCAACGTAGGGTAAGGAGAGTTCAGCAACAAACAGCGCAAGGACAACCGCCATTCCGGTTAGTACACTGGTTTCGCCCAGAAACTGACGAACCAGTTGACCACGCGTGCTCCCCAATACTTTCCGAACGCCCACTTCCCTCGACCGTCGGATGGCCTGTGCCGTGGCCAGATTGATGAAGTTAATGCAGGCCGTTCCCAGAATGAAGAGGCCAATCAGCACCATCGCCCAGATCATCTCGATGCTGATGCTGCGTTGCGCGTAATTCGTAATGTTGGTCGCGAAGTGAATTTCAGTTAGGGGTTGTAGCACATACGCCAGTGTTTTAGCATCCTCGGGAGCGTGGTATTTGTTGACAAAGCCCACCAACTGACGTTCCATCCGGGCCGCTGGCGTTTCGGCCCCGGCCGAAGCAGGGGGGAGCATCATATAGATCTGAGCTCCGCCGTAGGACGATTTCCAGTCGTCGGGGGGCGAGGTAAGGCCATACGCCAGCACCGACGCGTGCGACAGAAACACATCGAACGGCATACTGCTCGTAGGGAGTGGGTCCTGAATGATGCCCGTCACGACAAAGTCCATCCGGTTCTCCATCCGGATAGTTTTGCCCATCGGGTTTGTGTCCCCGAAGTACTTATGGGCGATTCGATCCGAAAGCACCACCGTATTCGGGTTGGTCAGCGCCGTTTGCGGACTGCCTTTTTCCCAGGTATAATCGAAGAGGTTAAAATATTCCGGTTCTGCAAAGGCTATCACGCCATCTGTTTCCTGAAAACGTTTGGTCTCGGCACTCGCTTTGCCCGGCACGGCGACCAGCGCCGATTTGACCCGGCTAACCAGGGTAAGCTGGTGTTTCAACTCTGGGAAATCATTGCGGAGGGCTGCCAGCGCCGGAAACGTGATACCCGTATTCGGCTTGCCGTTTGGGTCGGTTTTATCTGCTCCGAGCATCCGGTAAATACGGTCGGCGTTGGCGTTGTGTTTGTCGAAACTCAGTTCATAGCGAACGGCCACGAACAGCAGCAAACAGCAGGCAAGGCCCAGCGTCAGGCCCAGCACATTGATGGTGGAGTAACTCCAGTTGCGCTTCAGGGCGCGGAGGGCGGTAGTGAAATAGCTTTTGAGCATTGTAGTGCCGACCGTCCCGGTCGGGTGTTAAGGGCTGTATTGGTTACATTCGTTAGTCTGTTTGCCTATGAATTCGATTAGCAACTCACCCGACCGTCCCGGTCGGTACTACAGGTCATCATTCACTTCGTAACGATTTGATTGGATTCATCAGAGCCGCTTTGATGCTTTGGTAACTCACCGTGAGTAATGCAATGCCAATAGCCAGCAGTCCCGCCCCGGCAAAGACCCACCACGAGATATCGACCTGGTACGCAAAATTTTGCAGCCACTGATCCATAACGTACCACGCAATCGGGCTGGCGATCAGAATGGCAATACCGACCGGCTTCAGGAAATCGCCGGAGAGCAGGCCCACAATACTGCCCACCGAAGCGCCCAGTACTTTGCGTACCCCGATTTCTTTGGTGCGCTGTTGGGCCGAAAAAGAGGCTAACCCAAACAGCCCCAGACAGGCGATGAAAATGGCCAGGCCAGCAAAAATCCCCAGAATCGTTTGCTGACGCAGATCCGCCTGGTACATCTGGTCGAACTGCTGATCCAGAAAGTGGTACTCGAACGGATAGGCCGGTCGGGTTTTGGCATACAACTGCTGAATGGTTTCGACCGAAGCGGCCAGATTGCCGGGTACCAGCTTAATCAAAGCCGCCCGTCGGTCGTTGCTGGGGCTAATCACCAATGGTTCGATGGCTTCTTTCAGGGAGAGGAAATTGAAATCCTCGACGACGCCAATGATGGTCCGGTTCGTGCTGTCCCGCAACGTATTTTTCAGCCACTTGCCGATAGCTTCTTTCGGCGTCCAGCCTAGTCTGGCGGCCGTCGTCCGATTGATCAGGGCTGCCTGAGTCGTGTCGGAGGGGTATTGGGACGAAAAATCCCGGCCAGCAATGATTGTCAACCCCAGGGTTTTTACAAAATCGAAATCAGCAAACTCCGTCCGGAATTTCCATCGGTTGGGTTGTGCTTCGACATCAAACATATGCCCGTCGAAAAAACCACCCGGCTCTCCCGACATCATCGAAACAGCCTCCACCCGGCTCTGGGCAAGCAGTTCCGGCTTATGGTTCAGGAAGAAATTATAGATGTCGTCACTCTCGATAGGGACAACTAATGCTTGCTCTTTTGTATAGCCTAGCTTTTTGTTTTTGAGGTAGCTCATTTGCTGGGTACCGATGGCTGTTCCGAGTATCAGGACGAGCGAAATGCTGAACTGCACTACCACCAGCACCTGTCGTAGGGAAACGCTTCCTTTACCCAGCCGTAATTTGCCTTTCAGGGCTTGAATGGGCGAAAAAGCCGCCAGTATAAACGCCGGATAGCTGCCCGACAGGAAACCTGCTACGACAATGATCCCGATGAGGAATAGCCCTATCGGCAGCGCATACGCAAAGAGGTTCAACGGATAGCCCAGTAATTGGCTGTAAGCCGGCAAAAACACCGCCAGTAAGCCTAGTGACAATACGCAGGAGAAAGCGGAAAGCAGGAGCGACTCGCCAATGAACTGCCAAACCAGGTGACTTTTTATAGCCCCCAGCACTTTGCGGACGCCAATTTCTTTCGAACGCTCCACCGCCCGCACCGTCGACAGGTTCATGAAATTGATACAGGCCACCAGCAGAATGAGGATCGCAATCGACAGAAAAATATAGACTACGCGTTTATCGCCATGCCGGGCACCGTCGAAGACTGACTGCTCGAAGTAGATATCCTGCAATGGCGTAAGCGACAGAGTAAAATGATAGCCCGCCTGCTTCATAATCAGCCCCATGTGCTTGTCCATGAAACGGGGGAAATTCCGCTCAACCTGCACTTCGCTGACCATTGGAGCCAGTTGTACGTAGGTGTAAAGGCCGTTATTGATCCAGCCGGTCATCCATGCCCGGTCTTTGTAATTCGCCAGCGGTATGACCACGTCAAAATCCAGGTGTGAATTAGTGGGAACATCCTGCGCAATACCGGTGACTTTCAGGGCCAGGTTTTTGTCGACTTTAACGATTTTTCCCATCGCATCGTCAATGCTGCCAAAGTACTTTTTAGCCGTCGATTCGGTGAGCACCACACTCGCCGGTTCGAGCAGTACCGTGGCCGGATTGCCTTTGAGTAACGGGAAGGAGAAGAGCGTGAAAAAGTTGGCGTCAGCATCAATAATCTTCCGTTCATGAAATGATTTATCCTGAGCCGTTACTAAAGCATCGGTTGAGTTTACCCGTACAGCCTGGGCTATTTGCCCCTTAAAATCGGTCAATAGGGCAGGAGCATAAGGCCCCGATAAATAGGAGACCGCGACTTCTTTACCCTCATGGTCTATCCCACGCATGACGCGGTATATACTCTTTCCATTTTTATGGAAATTGTCTACGCTGAACTCGTTCATGATGAACAGAAAAATCATCAGGCATACCGTAATACCCGTAGACAAGCCCAATAAATTGATAATTGAAAAAACCTTATTCCGGAGCAGGTTCCGCCAGGCAATTTTGATGTAGTTCGTGAGCATAATGGGTTAATTTTATTCAGATCGTAATGATTTGACCGGATTCATCAGGGCCGTTGCAATTGTTTTACTGCCAATGGATACGAGTACCAGCAACAGGATAAACAGGGCGGGTGCCGCGAAAAGCCACCAGCTAAGGTCTATGCGAGCCGCGTAATTGGCGAGCCAGTTTTTGACTAAAAAATAGGTGATGGGCAGACCGATCAGGATGGACAGCAGGGCGGTTCGTATGAAGTCTTTCGAGAGTAAAAGCATCAGGTTTGTCGTGCTGGCACCTATCACTTTGCGAATACCAATTTCCTTCGTTCGTTTGGAAACAGTGAACGTAGCCAGACCGAACAAGCCTAGGCAGGAGATCAGGATGGCGAAGCCCGTTAAGGCGCCAAATACCTGCTGAAACCGCTCGTCGGCTTTGTATTGCTTGTCATATTCACTGTCCAGAAAGAAATAGCTGAACGGCGAATAGGGGAAATTAGCCTCGTAAATCTTCTTCAGCGTGGCGAGTTGCTCGTTGGCATTGCCCCCGGCAAACTTCACACTGGCAAACGAATCGAAGTTGGGCGAGTACAAGTGGATGATCGGGATGAAAGCCGCCTTGGGCGATTCGTAATGGTAGTTTTTGATAACGCCCCGAATCGTCGCCTTGTGTCCCCAGAGGTCAACCCGCTTGCCGATAGCTTCGGCGGGGGTAGGAATTTCCCAGAGCCGGAGGGTTTCCTCGTTGACAATGAGTTGCCGGACTGTTGTATCCGAAAAACCCGTCCGGGTTGTGGCATCGAAATTTTTGCCTGCCAGCAACTTTAGTCCCATTAACCCGATAAACGACGTGTCTATTCGGGTCAGATGATAATTATACGAGGTTTTCTTAACGGCATCAGATAGGTTAATGCCCGTTGTCGACCCCATTTGGGTTGATCCCAGACCCGGCACCGTTCCGGAAAGAGACACCGCTTTTACCTGCGCCTGATCGAGCAGCATTTGCCGAAACGCACCGTAATCCTGCCGGGCATCATTTCCGACCGGCGCTTTCACTACAAGGGTATGATCCAAGTTTAGCCCCAGGTTCTGCTCCCGAAGGAAATTGACCTGCCGGTAAACGACGAATGTTTGCACGAGCAGAATCAGGGTGATGGCAAATTGAAAAACCACCAGCGACTTACGCAGCAAAATACCTTTGGTGGAATGCGAGAAACTGCCTTTCAGAACGGTAATCGGATCGAACGACGACAGCACGAAGGCCGGGTAAAACCCCGATAGCAGTATACTCAGCAACAGAAATGCTCCTGTGCTTTCCCAGAAAAACACATCCCGGAACACCGTAAAACCTTCGGGCAGACCCGCCACCTCGACAAACACCGGACGAAGAGCTGCGACTAACCCCACCGCCAGGGCTCCGGCAACGACATTGACCAGCACCGTTTCTATGAAAATCTGGGTTCTGATCTGGTTCTGGGTGGAGCCAACGACCTTTCTCATGCCAATTTCCCGCGCCCGATCGAGGGCTTTGGCCGTGGTCAGATTCACATAGTTGACAAAGGCGCTCAAGAGCACCAGAAACGCCACGCCCAGCAGAAAGTAGACCGACCGCGCTTCGCCATTCGGTTCTACTTCAAATGTTTTATGCGAATACAGGTGAATGTCGCCGATCTTCTGGCCGATCACTTTCGAGTTTATTATCTTTTTGTCTTTAACCAATCGGTCGCTGAAAGCCGCCAGCGATTTGGTAAATCCTTCATACGTGGCTTTTTCAGCTAATTGCACATAGGTATACGTATTGTTGTTGTTCCAGTTGTCTTCCCATTCGCCAAAATCCGACAGCATAGTCGGGTATGAGAGAAGCATATCAAATTTCAGGTGCGTGTTGACCGGACTGTCCGGCACTACGCCCACGATCTCTGCCAGAACGTTACCGTTTGACTTTGGGATTTTCAGGGTTTTGCCCAGCACGTCGAGCGTTTTGAAGTGAGTCAACGCCATCGTTTCTGTTAGAACAACCTGCCGGGGACGCGTAAAGAGGTCTTTCCGGTTACCACGCAAAAGCGGGTAGTTGAACATGGAGAAAAAAGAAGAATCGACGGCATAGGCGTTATTCAATATAAAATAATTAGTGCCAATCTGAACTGTCACATTAGGTTTGAGAATAGCATAGGCGCGGGTATGGTTGACGACTTCATTCATTTCCCGTTTGGCTTTGGCACCAATCGGGGGAAAATTTTCGGCATCCTGCGCATCCACCGTGCCCCCGTTCATGTAGTCTATGGTGAGCCGCACAATCCGGTCAGCCAGTGGGTTTGACTGCTCGTAACTCAGTTCGAAGCGCACATACTGGATAATGAGCAACGCCACGGCCAAGCCGGTAGCCAGTCCCACCACGTTGATGAGCGTGAACGTACTATCCTTCCTGAAGATGCGTAATGCGATTTTGATGTAGTTTGTGAGCATATGTAGTACCGACCGTCCCGGTCGGGCGATAAGGGCCATGTTAGTATTAAAACCATCGGGTCTGTAGCGACAACGCATGCGTTGTCGCTGCGTCGACGTGCGTTACTCAGATCGTAATGATTTAACTGGGTTCATTTGGGCGGCTTTGATACTTTGAAAACTTACGGTTATAAAAGCAATGGCTAGTGCAAGTCCGCCCGCTACGCCGAAGATCCACCACGGAATGGCAATCTTGTAGGCGAAATTCTGCAACCATTTGTTCATGGCCCACCAGCCAATGGGCGAAGCAATCAGGATGGCCACGATAACCAGCGTCAGAAAATCTTTGGAGAGCAGCAGGATAATATTGGTGACCGATGCGCCGAGGACTTTGCGAACGCCAATCTCCTTGGTCCGTTGCTGTGCGGAAAAAGCCGCCAGTCCAAATAGACCCAGACACGAAATCAGAATAGAGATGATCGTGAAGTAGCTCACAATGCGCGACGTGCGAGCCTCCGTCACGTAATTCTTCTGGAAATCCTCATTCAGGAACGTGTAGGTAAACGGTTCGTCGGGACGTAATGTCTTCCACTTCTGTTCCAGAAAAGGCAGTATACTCGCCATATTGGCTGTTTTGGTGTGTACAATGATGTAATTGTAATTCGGTTGGCTACTCAGCAGAAAGCAATACGGTTCAATTTTCTGGTGCAGGTTTTCGAAATGGAAATCTTTGAGTACACCCACAATCTCATAATGGCGGGTCTCTCCCTGCCAGTCGAAATTTAGTTTTTGCCCGACTGCTTTAGTCAATGGGAGCTGGAATTCTCGTAAGGTCGCTTCATTGACAATGATTCGGTTCGTGGTATCGCCCGGAAATTGCCTGGAAAAAAGCCGACCCGTCAGCAATTTGAACCCCATTGTTTGCAGGTAATCGTAATCGACCCAGTTCGTTTCTACACTTTTGCCGGTCATTGCCCCGCGTTCCGGACGGTACAGCAAAAAGTCAGTGGCATTGGGAATACCAGGATAAAACTGTGTTCCAGCGGCTCCCAGCACCTGATTGTTTTGCAGGATTTCATGATGATAAGCGGTGTAAGCCGCGTGTGCTTCGCGGCTGCTAAGCGGAATGGCAATTTGCTGGTCCTGCGTGAAGCCCAGCGACGTATTTCGTAAAAAACGCATCTGCTCCTGAATCACGAGGGTCGATAACACGAGCCCGACTGAAATCACAAACTGAAAAACGGCCAGACTTCGACGCAGCGTTACTGCCGATAACGTATTGCTGGCTTTTCCATTCGCGCCCCGGCTGTTGGTGACGCCACCTTTCAGTACCTGCACGGGATTGAACAGCGAGAGATAGAAAGCCGGATAGCTGCCCGCCAACAAACCTGTAAGCAGCGCAAGGGCTGTAAACGCCAGAATAATACGGGGTTCGACTAATTCACCGAACTGCAATGACTTCGCTGTTAGCTGGTTGAATACAGGCAGGAATACCATAACCAGGCCAAGTGCGATGAGAAGCGCCAGCAAAGACAGCACCATCGACTCACCCAGAAACTGCGCGATGAGTGAACCTCGTTCGGCACCCATCACCTTTCGAACGCCCACCTCAGCCGCCCGTTTTGCTGAGCGGGCCGTAGACAGGTTCATGAAATTGATGCAGGCAATGAGTAGCGTAAATAAAGCAATCGACGCCAGTATATAGAGGTAGGTTTTTGAGTTGGTTGGCGTAACCACCGTGCCCAACTGGTCGGCCAGGTGCAGGTCCGAAACCGGCACCAGAAAAAGCTGTTTATCGAAACCAACATTCTTCAAATCGTTGCTGGCGTACTTCTTCATGAAGGCCGGAAACTTTGCCTCTAACTGAGCAGGATCGGTGCCGGGCCGCAATTTCAGGTAGGTGACAAACATGTTGTTACAGCAGAAATCCATTTTGGCATCTCGAAGATAGCTGCCAACCCAGCCCGCCGAAATGGGAAGAAAGAATCTGGCGTCGATGTGGGAGCGCGCACTTTCGTCGCGGTAAACGCCGGTTACTTTAAAGTCCTCGCCATTCCCCGACGTGCCGCCAATTCGGATCAGTTTGTTGAGTGCGGGAACACTGCCGAACAGCTTGCGGGCAATTTCCTCCGACAGCACCACCGAGTGTTGGTCGGAGAGGGCTGTGCGGACGTTGCCTTCCGTGAACTGGTAGGAAAACAAGTCGAAAAAGGTTGAGTCGACCTGATAGCCCTTTGTTTCGTAGAACGACTTGACCGTCTTGCCACTTTCTCGTACCTGCAAAAGGGCTTTGTCGTCGATAATGTTGGTCCAGAGTCGGCCAGCCTCTTCAATTTCCGGAAACTCCGACTTTAGCGCAAAGGCGTAGGGAGCCGAAGCTGCCGAACCCATTTCGCTGTCCGGGTTCTTATTGGCCTTGCCAATGATCGTTTTCTGCGCCATTAGGTACAGTTCATTGGTGTGCTGCTGGTGCTTATCGTAGGCTAATTCACTGCGGATATAGAGCAGCAGCGACATACAGCACGCCATCCCGACAGACAGTCCAACTATGTTGATTGCGGAGAATGACTTACTTCTCAGCAGGTTGCGAATCGCAATTTTTAGATAGTTTGTGAGCATGGGAAGGGTGACGCACCGGTCTTTACATTATTCGGAACGAAGTGATTTCACGGGATCCATCAACGCGGCTTTCACGCTTTGGAAACCGACGGTCAGCAAGGCAATGCCCACGGCCAGCAATCCCGCCAGGGCAAATAGCCACCAGGAAAGATCAATCCGGTAGGCGAAATCGTTCAGCCAGCGATCCATCGCAAACCAGGCAATGGGTACGGCCAAAACGATAGCGATCAGCACGAGTTTTAAAAAATCTTTGGACAAAAGAGCAATGATGCTAACGACGGATGCGCCCAGTACTTTTCGAACGCCAATTTCTTTAGTCCGTTGTTCGGCCGTGAACGCGGCCAGACCAAACAGACCCAGACAGGCAATGACAATGGATATCACCGCAAAAACGGTGAACAGCTGACTTGTTTTCTGCTCCGTTTTGTATAGAAACGCAAATCGATCGTCCAGAAATGAATAGGTGAACGGAGCCGACGGGTTAAATGCTTCCCACTGTTTCCTGAACGACGCGATGACATCAGCCATATCGGCCGCTTTAACTTTCACGATGATTGCGCCGGAGTTACGCCCCAGGAGCATCATCAGCGGGGCTATTTTTTGCCGGGCCGACGCATAATGAAAGTCTTTCACAACGCCAATGATGGTGAATTCATGTTGTCCGGAACGAACAATTGTTTTGCCTATCGGACTGGTATTTCCCAGCCCTAACTCACGGGCGGCTGTTTCGTTGATAACTGTGGCGGTGGAATCCGTTGAGAAATCTTTGGAAAAAGACCGGCCTTCGGTCAATTCCATTCCCAGCGTCTTCAGGTAATCTTCGTCAACATGATAAATATGGGTAGTGATTTCGGCGTGCCCTTTCGTGTCGTTCTCCCGTTTGGCGTAGATCACTGACCCATCCATATTGCTCATACCAACCGGAATGTTGCCCGAAAGGCTGGCCTGAATAACGCGACTGTCTTGCTGAAGCTGCTGTTTGAAAACGGGCTCGTTTTGCCCCAGCATATACGAATCCTGAATAACCAGCACTTGATCTCTGTCGAAACCAACTTTCTTGTTTTGCATGAAATGTAACTGCTGGTATGTTACCATCGTGGCCACGATCAGCGTTCCGGAAACGGCGAACTGGAATACCACCAGCCCACTCCTGAGGTTGCTGCGACGACTGGTTTGTACCGCTGATCCGCCTTTTAAAACCGTTGTTATTTTTGAAAAAGAGAGCAGAAATGCCGGGTAAGCACCCGCCAGAATACCGACGAAAATGCCAAATACCAGGAGTAGGGCAAGGTTTTGTACCGATAGTAAGGTGCGAATCGAAATTTCTTTTCCAGCCAGTTCATTAAAGGAGGGCAATAGCAAACCAACGGCAAAAACAGCCAGGAGCAGGGCAATGAACGTCAGTAAAGTAGACTCAAGTAAAAATTGCCGGATCAACTGGGTTTTGACCGAACCCATTACTTTACGAATACCAATTTCTTTCGAGCGCCCTGCGGCCCCCGCCGTCGATAAGTTCGTGAAATTGACAATGGCCAGGAGTAGAATAAAGATCGCCAGAATGCTGAATATGTATACCGAGTTAATATCGCCGTTGGCCGCCAGTTCATATTTAGTCGCCGAATAGAGGTGAATGTCGGTCAATGGCATCAGGAAAAACCGGAATGTATGGACCGATTTCTGCGCTTCGGCCATGCTAACGCCCATATCAACCTTTATTTCCGGAACTACGTATTTGGCTACCAGTTGGGGAAATTTAGCTTCCAGTCTTTTCGGATCTGCGGCTTTGTTCAGGACTAAATAGGTGTAATACCCGACATTGCTCCAGGTTGGCGACTTCGTGGGCAAATCGGCCATACTTAAAAATGCGTCGAATTGAAAGTGCGTGTTGCCAGGGATTCTGTCAATAACGCCGGTCACTTTTCGCACCTCCTGCCCTTTGCCGAAGAATAATGCCTTGCCTATCGCCGGACTTGTACCAAAATATTTCTGCGCAAAAGCTTTCGTAACGACCACAGAGCCAGGTTCTTTCAGCGCTGTTTTTATGTCGCCCTCCAGCATGGGAATGGAGAAGGTTTCCAGAAAGTTAGAGTCGGCCATGGCAATGGATTGCTCCTTGAACTGCTTATCCTGGTAGCGCATAAATACCTGACTCCACGGTAACAGGCGGGTAACTGCCAGCACCTCCGGAAACGCAGCCTTGATCCCCGGTCCAACAGCCGCATCAACATTAGAGAAATCCGTAATGCCGCCATTCTCTGTCAAATGAAGCTCTACCCGATGTATCTGGTTTGCCAACGTCGGATAGCGGTCATAACTAAGCTCATTCGTAACGAAAGCCGCAATCAGAATACAGCAGCTAATCCCGACGGCCAGACCTACAATGTTAATGAATGAAAAAACCTTGTTTTTCATCAGGTTCCGCCACGAAATTTTGAAATAGTTTCTGATCATGTTTGTGTAGAGCCGCAATCCCTTGCGGCTGTTTGGCGTCAGCAATTTTGGCGTTAATAAAAAACTATCCGGGTGCTGAGACGCGAAGTATCTCGTCTCTACACAGTTATTCCGAACGCAATGATTTTACCGGATTCATCAACGCAGCTTTCACGCTTTGAAAACTGACCGTTAGTAGGGCAATCAGTACCGTCAGGCCACCGGCCAGCAGGAATACCCACCAATGGATATCGGTACGGTAGGCGAAGTCGCTGAGCCAGGTGTGCATGGCATACCAGGCTACGGGCGAGGCAATGACCAGCGCGACCAATACCAGTTTCATGAAGTCCTGGGAAAATAGAGCCACCAGGCTTAGTTCAGAGGCACCCAGCACTTTGCGAATGCCGATTTCCTTGGTCCGCTGCTCCGCCATGAACATCGACAGACCAAACAAACCCAGGCAGGAAATTAAGATAGCCACCCCCGCGAAGATGCTGAACAGCGTCTGCTGTGTTTGCTCACGGGCGTAGAGCCGGTCAAAGCGGGTGTCCAGAAACTGATAGTCGAACGGACGTTGCGGAAAATAGCGTTTCCAGACCGACTCGACCTGCTGAATACTCGCCGTAACGTTCCCGTTGAGGGGTATCGAAATCCAGTTGAGCTGGCGGGGCGTCAGGATCATGGCCAGCGCGGCCACCTGCTGGTGTAAGGACTCGAAGTGGTAATCTTTCGTTACGCCAATGATCTGGCCTTTGGCGGGTCCATACTGAAACGGTTTGCCAATGGCCTGCTCGGGTGTCCAGCCCAGTTGCCGGGCCGCCGTTTCGTTCAGCACGATCATCGACGTATCGGTGGAGTAGGCGCGGGAGAAATTACGTCCGGCCGCCATACCGATCTGATAGGCCGGAATGAAATCGTAATCGACGCGCAGACCGCGCAGGTTAATTTTTACGGGGGCCATACTATCGCCTTTCATGGCCATACCGCCGTATGAGTCGAGCAGCCGCCCCGACGGTACCCGCGACGAGCGGCCCATGTCGCGCACCGCACCCGTTTGTACCAGTTGCTGTTTGAGCGTTTCGTAATTCGTTGTCGAATCACCAATGTCAGGCATAAGCAGTACCTGGTCTTTGGCGTAGCCCAGCCGGTAATTCTGAATGTACTTCATCTGGTTGTAGACTATTGCCGTGCTGATAATGAGCACAATGGCAATGGCAAACTGCGTGATGACCAACACCTGCCGCAGCTTGCCGGTACGCATGGTCGAGGCAATCTGCCCTTTCAGGACGCCCAATGGCCGGAAGGAGGTGAGGAAGAACGCGGGGTAACTACCGGCCACCAAGCCGGTCAATAGTGTAATGCCGACGAGGACACTCAGAAAGATTGGGTCCAGCAATTGTTGAAACGATAACTGTTTCTGCGTGAAGGCGTTCAGCACTGGTAAACAGAGGATAAGCAATACTATCGCAATGCCCAGGGCAAATGTCACCAGGAGAATTGACTCGCTCAAAAACTGTCCAATGAGCTGGGAACGCAAAGCCCCTACAACCTTGCGCATCCCAACCTCTTTGGCCCGCCCTGCCGACCGGGCTGTTGCCAGATTCATGTAGTTGATGCAGGCAATGAGCAGAATGAATAAACCAATGGCCGAAAACAGATAAATATAACTCATGTCGCCGGTTGGTTCCACTTCGGAATCGGTATGCGACTTCAGGTGAATGTCGGTGAGTTTTTGCAGGTTCAGCACCGAAAAAGAGGATGCTTTACGCCCTTCTTCTGCTGGAACATACTTATCCTGAAAAGCGGGGAAAGCAGCTTCCATCCGCTGCGGATCACCGCCCGGCTTCAGGAGCACATAGGTGTTGAATGAGTTGTTGCTCCAATTGGTCCGAAGCCCTTCGGCACCATAAACGCGGGGGTCGTTGAAGGTGGAGAACGATAAGAGGAAGCTCGGGTGAAAATGCGATTGTGCGGGCAGCGGTTCATAAACCCCCGTAACGGTCAGGTCAAACTGATCATTCAGCCGAACGGTTTTGCCGACTGGCGATCCGGCGTTCCGGTTCTCGTTGCCGAAGTATTTCTCTGCCATTGGCCGGGAGAGCATAATCGAAAACGGATTTACGAGGGCCTGATCGGGGTTGCCGCTGATAAGGTCAAAGTCAAATACCTTGAACAGATTCGCTTCGGCAAAGAACATATCTTCTTCATTGAACGAGTGTTCACCGTATTTTATCAGCCCCCCGTTGTCGATGGTCCGCACCACTTGTTCCGCTTCGGGGAAATCCTGCTTGATGAGTGGCCCAAAGGGTGGCGCGGCCTGCGCCAGCCGCAGCGAAGCGGTGCCTTCCGTTGACAGAAACGTGCGCGTCAGGCGGTACGTCCGGTCGGCATGGGTGTTGTAGCGGTCATAACTCAACTCATCCTGCACATAAAGCGCTATAAGCAGGAAGCAGGCCAGCCCAACGGCAACGCCCGTAATGTTGATAAAACTGAATGATTTATGTTTCCGCAAGTTGCGAAAGGCGATGAGGAAATAATTGCGTAGCATAAATCAGGCAGGGTTGAGTATGTACAACATACTCGTATGCCAAATGCCGTACCAGAAAGATAAGTTGTTGATTTGTAGGTGATTTTCTTTGTGGTATATAAAACAAATGTCCGCAAACGGACGCCGGGCGTACAGTTGCGGACAAGTGGTATTAAGTAAATGGATAATGTAAAATGTACAATGAAAAACTACTGATTGCCCATCTGTAATCATTTCACATTATCCATTATCCATTTACCTAGCATCCATCTTTGGCTTTTGTCAAAAAGGATAAAATGTTCGTCTCAAAAGGGGACTTTAGTTCAATATTCCGGCGGGTTCCCTCATCGCTTTTGCGAACGGGCTCAATGATCAGGTGGTCGCCAAACCGCGCAAGTGCCAGCACCGACGATATTTCAATAGACACCACAGACCGGGTGGAGTCTGATACACCCTGAGTGACCAGTTTACCATTTCGGCGCAGATAGATTCGGAAAGGAATTTTTTCAAGGGCCGCCGTTTTCTTATCGGCCACAACCACTGATAACTGTCCTTTGCTGTAGATGGAAAAATTCGAGTAATTAGTGGGTTTGTCGTCCAGCAACAACGGGTTGCAGTAGAAATTAACCTCGTGAGCAGCCGCCGTTTTGGTTTGGCCAAACGCACTCATCGTCGACTGGAGCAGCGTGATCAACACGATCAATTGCCAGATTATTCGTTGTTGTTTCATAAGACTACACGTGTATGGTTTGCAAGTAGATACGGATCAATTAGTGAACCAAATGTAGCTCCTTGTTTTGTCGGAGTTGAAAAGGCGTTGTAAAATAATGTAAAGGAATTGTAAAAGACAGAGTTTGTCCTGGCGAGCGAGCATATAGACGCTGATTATAGGCTATTGGAGGAAGCTCTAGCACCATAGAAGAACTTTAATTGAATGAAAAAGTAGCCTAATCGCAACCTATGCTTTAGCTAAAGCATCTTCTCAAAAATAATTAGTATAGCAATACATACTGTTCTATGTTTCAGCGAATAAGAATTGTAGTGACCCTATTTAGTTGCTTGCTGACCGGTGTAAGCCTTGCCCAAACTGAGCGAAAATTATCGTCAACCTGCGCCTGTTCAACGGTTCTCGAAGAAACTATTGATAAGGTCAGTCGGATCTATGCTGGTTTTGATGATAAAGTCAACGCCCAAACCAAACCTCAATATGATCGACTCCTGCAACTGGTTCGGCAGCAGGCTAAACAAACGGACGCACAGGCTGCCTGTCTGGCTACCTTGAGAACATACACCAGCTTTTTCAAGGATAGCCACGTAGCTATTATCTGGAATAAATCGGGGGCAAAGGCTGTTTTGTATTCGGAAGCGGTTAAAGATCGTTCGGATCTGGTCGAATTCAAACAACTCAACAGCGACTATATCTACCTCAAACTAGCGCTTTTCAATCAGCGGGAGGTTGACAAACTCGATAGTTTACTACGTGCCAACAAGGATCTGGTTGCTAAAACGCCTAACCTGATTTTTGATCTTCGCGGCAATGGCGGAGGCACTGGCAGTACCAGTGAGGAAATGATCAACCTTATTTACACAAACCCAATCATCTATCCAGCCTGGGATTACCGGTCGAGTCCTGAACGAATTGAAAACCTTTTAAAGGAATTGGAGGGCTACAAAAAAGATACCGTGGCGAATGCTTTTTTCTATCAACGCGCCAAACGATTACTGGACGATATGAAAGCCAAACCGGGCGCTATGGTCCGGGAAGGAGAAGCCTTAACACGAACGGCTAACGTCGATCTGGCGGCTAACCCAAAACGAGTCGCTTTTTTGATTGATAAAGGCTGTGCCAGTTCTACAGAATTCCTTGTCTTTGAAGGTAAACAGAGTAAGAAAGTCACGCTGTTCGGGACAAATACACTTGGCGTAATGGATTATGGGAGTGACCAAAAATTTGATTTATGCGATGGTACGTTCAATCTGGCCGTACCCTGGGGACGTAATGGGTGGGTGCGCCAATATCGAATCGACAACATCGGATTTGCACCCGATGTGCGAATTCCCGCCAGCGAAACGGATTGGGTAGGATTTGTTCAACGATACTACCAAAAAATGAAGGCTGGGAAGAAATAGCGAGATGCTTCTCATGTGCAGGGAGTTGGTGTAGAATAAAAAACGTTACTCACTTCGCAAACTCTTCACCGGATTCACCAAAGCTGCTTTCACGCTCTGGAAACTCACCGTTAGCAACGCAATGCTCACGGACAGCACACCCGCCAGCACGAATATCCACCAGGCGATGTCGATTTTATACGCGAAGTCCTGTAGCCACTGGTTCATGACCCACCACGCCAGCGGACTGGCAATGACAATGGCAACACCTACCAGTTTTAAAAACTCGGTGGAGAGGAGAGCCACAATGCTGGCGACACTGGCCCCAAGCACTTTCCGAATGCCTATTTCTTTAGTGCGCTGGCCGACAATGTGCAATACCAGCCCATACAACCCCAGGCAGCAGATCAGGATGGCAATGCCCGTGAAGGCGTTAATGAGCCGGGCGATCAGGTTTTCAGTCTCGTAAAACTTCGCTACCTGATCGTCCAGAAACTGATATTCGAACACTTCGTCAGGATATATTTGTTGCCACGTTTGCCGAATGCGCTGAAGCGTCTGCACCGGATGCTGGCCCGTGATCCGGATTCCCGCCCGGGCATACCAATCGGCTTTGCTGGCAATTAAACACGGTCCTATCGCTTCCCGAAGCGATTTCTGATGGAAGTCCTTTACGATGCCTACAATGGGCAGGGGAACCGGAGAGTGATAGTACTGTAATTTTTTGCCGATTATCTGCCGTGAATCACTAAAGCCAAGCTGATGAGCGAGGGATTCATTGACGAGGTATTCGCGGATGGTGTCACTCTGCACGATGTTGCGTCCGGCAACCAGCGTCAATCCGTATGTAGGTACATAGTCGGCATCGGCCAGCCGTTCCCGAACGGGGAATGCCGACCATTCATTGCTGCCATTGAACTTGATGGAGCCGCCGTACATCTGGTCGCTGGCAGGTGGGCGATGGCTGAAACTGACCGATTGAATATCGGTATACTGGGAGAGTTTTTGTTTGAACGCTTCCAGACGCACCTGCTGGTTGACGGGCATCGTAACCACTACAATGTTGTCTTTCCGAAAACCCAAATCGGCCCGTTGTATGTATCGAATCTGATTCGCCACGACCAGCGAGCCAATAATTAATGCCTGACAAACGACAAACTGACTCACAACCAGCACCCGCCGAACCGTAAAGCCGCCCCCCGAGGCACCGGTAAGTTTACCTTTCAGTGCTGTCCAGGGCGAAATCCCCGATAGTACCGCAGCCGGATAGCCACCGGCAATCAGGACGATGCCCGCCAGCAGTAACCCGACGAAAAGGGTCGTCGGTCCGTCAAGCCGGAAGGCTAATGGTACTTGAACCCAGTCGGCGAAGAAGGGGAGTAGGATGGCAACCAGCAGCAGGGCCAGCGCGGCAGCGGCAAAAACGATCAGGCTCGTTTCCAGCAGAAACTGACCAATCAACTGACTCCGCGAACTGCCCAGCGTTTTGCGAACACCCACTTCTTTACCCCGCCGGAGCGCCTGTGCCGTAGCCAGATTGATGAAATTGATGCAGGCCGCCACAATCAGTAACACGCCGATGACGCCCAGCGACCAGATCAGGGAAGCCCGAATTGTCTCGCCACCCCGCTTTATGTCGGTGTGGATTTCCCGCAGCGGTTGAGCATGGAACTGGAACACCTTCGCATCGACTCCGTAATGCTTTTTAGCGAGCGCGGGAAATGATTGTTCCAGACTTGTAGCCGCTTGTGAATTTTTGAGGGTTGCGTAAACCCGGTTGGTGCTGTTCAGGAACCACCAGGTATTGACTTCATTTTTGGGGTCAAACTGCTTCAGGGTGGCTATGGAAATGAACAGCCCCAGATTGGTGTCGGTCATGGGCGGTGGGTCGGCCAGGACGCCCGTAATCGTGACATCGGTTTTGTTGTCGAGGGTCAGCGTTTGCCCGATTGGATTGGCAGTACCGAAGTATTTTTTCGCCCAGGTTTCGGTCAATACGGCACTGTTGGGGGCGCGTAGAGCTGTTTTAGGATTTCCCTGTAGCCACGTGTAATCCAGCACATCAAACCACTCCGGCTCTACTAGTCCTGTACCTTTGTGTTCCCGAAAGCGCAGCGGTGCCGATTGATCTGTATTGGGTTGTTTGACGCTAACGGTAAGCTCCCGATTCATCATTAAAAAAGCTGCCTGTTCTACTTGCGGATAGTCTTTCCGCAGGGCTTCTGCCAGGGGCATCGGCGACTCCGGATTATACTCAATAGACCCATCGTCGAGGTGCAGATCGGTATTGATTCGAACGATACGGTCGAGTTTCACGTGATGCCGGTCAATACTGATATGGTGGCGCAGGAACAGGAAAATGAGCAGCCCACCAGCCATGCCAACCGACAGGCCAACGATGTTTAAAATCGTATAACTGCGTTGCGAACGCAAGTTTCGAAGGGCGATTTTGAGGTAAAATTGAAGCATAGGTATTTCTTTGTAGAGCCGCAATCCCTTGCGGCTCCTATGCGTCAGCAATTGTTACACCATTAGGTGTGAAGGATTGCTGATGATATAACTATTGCTATCGCAACATATTGCTGACGCGAAGGAGACGCGAAGGGTCGCGTCTCTACTCGCTTCGTAAACTTTTCACCGGATTTGCCAATGCGGCTTTAATCGTTTGCGTGCTGACGATCAGTCCTGTTAATAGCGCTAAACAACCAGCTACCAGTGCAAACGGCCACCACGATAAATCGGTGCGGTATGCAAAATGTGTTAGCCAGCCACTTAATAGGTAATAGGCAAGGGGCCAGGCGATGACATTGGCGACTAGTAGAATCAGCACGAACTCCTTCATGAACAAATTGACGATGCCGAATGTCGACGAACCCAGCACTTTACGGATACCGATCTCTTTGGTACGCCGGGTCACGTTTAGCGAAACCAGTCCCAACACACCCAGCAACACGATGATCAATGCCAGTGTAGTGGCCAGTCGGGATGCCCGTTGAAGCTGTATTTCGGTCTTGTAGAGCTTCTGGAGCGTGTCGTCCATGAACGAATAATCGAAGGGCGCATCGGGAAACAACCGCGCCCATTCATTGCCTATGTCGGCTACCGTTTCGGGTAAGTTTCCTCCTGCCTGTTTGCCGGGTGCAATTCTAATGGATAAGTACCGATAAATAGGGTCTTTTCTGACGGGAATAAACACCAGCGGCCTGATGGTTTCCCGAAGCGAGCCAAAATGAAAATCGGTCAGGACACCCCCAATTCGAAAGGTACCGCCCCGAAACAGAACCTGCTGCCCCAATGCCTTTTCCGGACTGGTATAGCCCAATGCTTTCGTCGCCGATTCGTTCAGTACAACCGCCAGGGAGTCATAACTGCCGCCGTTGGCATGGAAAAACTGACCTGCTTTCAGGGTCAACCCATACGTTTGGGCATACCGTTCGTCGGTAGTGACTGAATTTGCCGTGATGGACTGTGTGCTGTCCTGCCCCTGCGCAAATAGACTGACGCTCCCGCTGCTTGCACCATCCGGAATCTCGAACGACAGGCTTACGCCATCCACACACGGAATGCGCGCCAGTTGGTTTCGTATGCCTTCCATTCGTTGCACACCTGCGGGCGACCAGTCGCGGGGAACGGATTTTATGGCCAAAATCTGGTCTTTCTGGTAGCCTAGATTCTTACTAAAAAAGTAGGCAACCTGGCGATTAATAACAACCGCGCCCACAAACACCAGAATGGCCACTGTGAACTGAAAGACGATCAACGTGCGACGAAAGCCAATACCGTTCTGGACGGAGGCTGCCAGCTTGCCAAACGAAGTCCGGCCTTTCAGTGAATCCACAGAAGGTAATCCCGATAGCACGAAAGCCGGATAACCGCCCGCGAGCAAACCAATGAGTAAGACCATACCGGTTAATGCCAAATAAGCATAGGGCGACCAATCCAGCAGCGACGGTATGGGCTTGTCCAGCATGGTAGCAAATACTGACCGAACGAGTTCGTAACAACCCAACGACAGCAAGGTAGCACCGACGGTTAGCAATAGAGATTCGATCAGAAATTGGGCAATCACCTGCTTCCTGAGGCCCCCTAGCACCTTCCGAACACCAATTTCCCGAAGCCGTGTCGCCGACATACCAATGGTTATATTGACGAAATTGACCACGGCCATCAGCAGAATAAACAACGCTATAATCGACAGCGTCAGCAGCATTTTTTCGACCAGACCGTTATCTGCTTTCAGATGAAAAGTACGCAACGGACTCAGGTAAGGCTGTAAATTTGCCTGAATATCGGAGGGAGCGTTCGTCTTCAGGGTTTGGGCGAAGGGGTGAATCAGTTGTTCCGCTGAGGTGCCTGGCTGTAATTCCAGGTAGGTGACAATACTCCGGTTCCCCCAGGCGTTCAGGCCGCTGGCATCGGAGAAATAGCCGAAGTTCCGCATGGAAACAAACAACTGCTCCCGTTGCTCGAACAAATGCGTGACACTATTGTCGGGTTGATCCTGATCGCTCAATACGCCCGTGATGGTAAAAACCTGTTTGCCAGCCCCCGGCGTTTGTATGGTCAGTTGCCGCCGAAGCACATTCGTTTCATTGAAATATTTTTGGGCCAACGCGCTTGTAATCACGACCGTATTGGGTTCGCTAAGCGCCGTTTTTGGATCGCCGTAAGCCAATGGAAAACCAAACATAGACAGCAGGGTCGAGTCCCCGATCTGCATCGACTCCCGAAAGTGATTCTGCCCGCTGGACACGATGGTCGTCACGCCATAGGTGCGGTAATAACCAGCTATCAGATTGGGATATAGCTGCTTAAGTGCTGGCCCCATAGGAGCCAGTGAGCCCATCTCACTGCCCATGTCGGGCACCTTCCAGCGGCTTTGCAACAGGTATTGCCGGTTGGCATGCCGCAGTGTTTTGTTTATCGCCAGCTCACCCTGAATGTAGCTGCCTATCAGCAACAGAAACGTAATCCCGACCGTTAGGCCGAGGAGCGTTACAAGCGCGTAGAACCGCCTTCGGGCAAGGTTGCGCAGGGCTATTTTTAAGTAGTTCTGTAGCATAAATGTAGAGCTGCAACCGGTAGACTGGCCCTTGCGGCTTTGTTCGCATTACAGACAAGTCCTGGCCGAAACGAGCCGTTTACGGGGCTGAGATGCAATTGACAATGGATAAGAGTTTACTGCCGTGAAGGTATTGAGGAATGTGATTGGTTCGCGCTTTGGCTTGATTAGCAACCCGTTAAAAAATGTTAAGCTTTTTTAGTGGCACAAAAAAAGTCCGCAGATAGATGATGAGCACCTACCTACGGACAACCGCTCTCCCTTTATCATAAAGCCGCTGAACGGGCCAACTGGCTTGCCTTAGTTCGGAATCAAACCGTGCGGGTCGATCACGAATTTCTTGGCGGCACCTTTATCAAAATCCTGGTAGCCTTGTGGGGCTTTATCCAGGCTAATGACTTCTACATTAACGGCTTTGGCAATCTGTATTTTGTCATACAAAATGGCATTCATCAATTGCCGGTGGTACTTCATCACTGGACATTGGCCCGTATAGAACGAGTGCGATTTAGCCCAGCCCAGGCCAATACGAATGGATAGGTTACCCTCTTTGGCGGCCTCTGTCGATGCACCGGGGTCGCCCGTTACATACAGCCCCGGAATACCAATGGCACCGCCCGCGCGGGTGACGGTCATAGCTGCATTGAGCACGGTTGCGGGTTGTTCCTTGCCCGCATCCGAGCCGTGGCCGTGGGCTTCGAAGCCAACACAGTCAACGGCAGAGTCGACTTCGGGGACGCCAATGATCTCGGCGATCTGATCGGCAAGGGGCGTGTCTTTGCGTAAGTCGATCGTTTCGCAGCCGAAGCTTTTTGCCTGTGCCAGCCGCTCGGGAATCATGTCGCCAACGATAACGACGGCAGCTCCCAGCAAATGGCAGGAGGCCGCACAGGCCAGCCCAACCGGACCCGCCCCGGCTACGTAGACAATAGAACCCGGCCCAACGCCCGCCGTAACGGCACCGTGATAACCCGTCGGAAAAATGTCGGAAAGCAGGGTCAAATCCCGGATTTTGGCCATTGCCTGATCTTTATCCGGAAATTTCAACAGATTAAAATCGGCGTAGGGCACCATCACATATTCGGCTTGCCCGCCAACCCAGCCACCCATGTCAACGTAGCCATAAGCCGCACCGGGTCGGGCCGGGTTAACATTCAGGCAAATGCCCGTTTGGCCGACTTTGCAGTTCCGGCATCGTCCGCAGGCAATATTGAACGGCACCGATACCAGATCGCCTTCCTTGATAAACTCCACATCGCGCCCGGCCTCAATAACAAGCCCCGTTATTTCGTGGCCCAGAACCAAACCAGCAGGGGCCGTTGTGCGACCTCGAACCATGTGCTGGTCGCTCCCGCAAATGTTTGTCGAAACAATTTGCAAAATGACCCCGTGATGGCATTTTCGGTCGCCAATAGCCAGTTTCGGGTATTCGATAGACTGTACTTCAACCACGCCGGGTTTTATGTAGGCGACACCATGGTTCTGACACATATTACTGAGGTTTATAGGGTTAAGGAGAATAGATGTTAGCTGATGGCATCGACACCCGCCTGAGCAACGGCATGGTCGTTTTCGACGGTACTGCCCGATACGCCAATGGCCCCAATGACAGTGCCATCTGCACCGTTGATGGGAATACCGCCCGGAAATGTAATCAGCCCGCCGTTGGAGTGCTCGATGTTGTACAATGAGCCACCCGGCTGCGATAGTTTGCCAATTTCGCCGGTTGGCATATCGAAGTAGCGGGCTGTTTTGGCTTTCTTTTGGGAAATGTCGATCGAGCCCAGCCAGGCCCCATCCATATGGACAAAGGCCGTTAAATTGGCGCCAGCGTCAACAATGGCAATGTTCATCAGTGTGCCTAATTCTACCGCTTTTTCTTTGGCCGCTTTCACAGCTGCTTCAGCTTTTTCTAAGGTCATGCTCATACGCTTCAAGTTTATAACACCTTGGTTCTGTGTGACTATTTTAGTGAATCGCTGGCAAAACTAGCCAAACAGCTAAGCATCTGTTTGCACAATAATACCAACAAATAGTACTATTGTCTAACCTTATCCTGTAGACCAGTAAACGCACTGGATAAATTTGTTTAGTATAGTGTCGTTGGCGGTAAACAGACTACCAGTACCTGTTATCCCCGTAAACAGAAACAAGATGAAGATCGGCTATCCTCTACAAACCATAAATTTGTCAGATACGAAGACCTTGAATTCACTGGTTGAGCACCGGCGGGTGTTCAATCTGAATCATTGTGAACTGAGTATTTTTGAAACCTACCGGCAGTGTTCAGATGTGGTATTGTCATACAATGGGCTTGTTATCACCAGCATGTTGCGCGGCAGGAAAGTGATGCATCTGTCGCAAAACCCGGGTTTTGATTTTCTGCCCGGCGAAACCGTCATTCTGCCGGAAGGCGTATCCATGAAAGTGGATTTCCCCGAAGCCGACGAGAAGCACCCGGTCCAATGTGCTACCATCGCTTTAGATTGGCCCGTGGTGATGCAGATGCTGGATTTTCTGAACGAACAATATCCCCGAAAAGACGAAGTGTCCGAATGGAAACTGAATTTCAATCAGTATCATTTTTATAACAACCGGGAGTTGGCCAATGTCATGAACAAGCTGATCAGCATTAGTATGGAAGACGATCTGGCCAAGGATGCGCTGGCCGATCTGACCCTTAAGTCCCTGCTGATTCGGGTGATTCAAACGCAGAATATGGCACTCATCGCCGATGGTCTATCGACCAATAACCGCTTTGCTTCGGTTGTGGAATACATTCGCGAACACCTGCCGGAAAAAATTGGTATTGACATGCTATGCAAGAAAGCCTGCATGAGCAAATCCAGTTTTTTTCGGTCGTTTAAAGAAACCTTCGGCCTGTCGCCAATGGAGTTTATCATTCGGGAGCGGATCAGTCTGGCAAAGCGGCTGCTGGTTAACCCAACGGCCACTGTAACGGACGTGTGCTATCAGGTAGGTTTTAATAATCTGCATTATTTTTCCCGCCTTTTCAAACTCCTGGAAGGGGTAACCCCAACATCGTATCGGCAGCGGGTATGAGGCATTCCTTCACTGGCTCACGCGTGCCATCAGGTAAGTACTTTTTCTAATACATAGTTTATATATGATTCATGTATAATGTGCTATTATACAGATGTATACCTATGTTTATATAGTAACTATTTTTGTCGGAAATTAGCTATATTTGCTTACTCTGCGTACTACCTAATCCGTAACTCTCGACTCTTCCTCTTTTTTTATGGCACCAGTTTCAACCCTCGTTAATCCGTTGCGTGATACTGACTTAACGGCTTCACGCAACAGTATGGAGCTTTATCTGGCTCAACGCAATGAAAACGGAAAAATCACTGATTTTCGACTGATAATGGTGAACACTCCGGCGCAGGAGATGTGGGGAAAGTCTGAAAACGAGTTGATTGGTCAATCCATCTGCCAATTAATGTCTGGGAAAGATGGACAGTTCCTAATCAGTCAATTCAGTTTAGTTTTAGACTATGAACGCATTGTTCAGTTCGAGATGGACGCCCGCTCGCAACGCGCTGAGGCAGGGGCCACCGACATCTTTTGCGTGTCGAAATTGAAAGACGACGTTGTCATGGTGATTAACGACGTCATTGACTATAAACAAGCCGCCCGACTTGCCGAGCAAAAACAGCTACAACAGGCAGAACTGTATAAAACAATTCTGGATACGTCCCTAACGTCGATTTCTGTACTGGAGGCCATTCGTGAACAGGATGGGCGTGGGAAAATTATTGATTTTCGCTACACCCTGGTTAATCATGAGCGTTTGCGGATGGCTGGCCAGCCCGAAGCGTTTTTTCTCGGCAAAAAACTGACGGAACTCTTTCCGGGCATGATTGAATCGGGCGTTTTTGATCATTGGGTGCAGGTTGTCGAAACTCGGAAACCCCATCAATTTGAGGTGCATTACACGTACGATGGGTTCGATGACTGGAGCTTGTGCCTGGGATCACCGTTTGGCGATGGTGTTGTTATTTCCTACACCGATATTACAGATCAGAAGCAAGCTGCATTTCACGCCCGGCAACAGGCAGAGTTGCTGGAAAGTATTCAAAATACCTCGCAGATGGGTATTTCAGCCTTGCGTGCTCAGCGAGACACAAACGGGACAATTGTAGATTTTACATTTGTCATGCGCAACGCAACGGCCATGAAAATTACTGGTCGGCTTATGGATGAGGTAATTAATAAAGGCATGCTCGATGTCTATTCAAGTCTCAAGCCAACGGACGTGTTTAGCAGATATGTGAACGTAGTCGAAACCCGGCGACCAGATCAGTATGAGCATTACCATAATGCGAATGGGCTGGAAGGCTGGTTTGATATCCTGATCTCTCCCTGGAATGATGGTGTTGTCATCAATGTAATAGAGACGACCAGATTACGAAAAATTGAACAGGAAAAGATTCAGCAGAGTACGATACTCCAGCAAGTTATTGACAACACCCAGGCTGGATTGGTACTGGCAAAGCCAATATACGACGAGCAACAGCAGATTATTGACTTTCAATATGTACTCACCAACGAATACAATGCGCGGATCACAGGCAAATCTGTGGCTGAGATGACCGGTACGCTGGTTGGTGATTTATTTCCTGACTGGCAGCATTCCGACCTGTTTCGTCAATATGTTGACGTTGTTGAGAGCGGACAAACACAACGCCTGACGTTCCATTACGCTGCTTACGGTATTAAATGCTGGTTTGATGGCTCGTTCAATTTTTTAGACGGCTGCCTGCTATACACCTATACGGATGTAACGGCCCTCAAAGAAGCCGAACTGGAACAGCAGAAATATGCCGAACTACTCGAACAGGTGATGAATATGACACCTGCATCCATTGTGTTGAGTGAGAGTATTCGTAATGAGGCAGGAACTATTGTCGACTTTCGCATAATGAAGTTGAACAAGATGGCCGCCGACTATCTGCAAAATCCCGTCGAAAAGATTCAATATCGACGTGTTTCGAAATACCTCCCCGGTTCGCTGGAAACGCCCTTTTTCGAGCAATGCAAGCAAGTTATTGAAACGGGCGAACCCATTCGTGTACAAGTTCCGTGGGACGATCACTGGTATGATTTCTCGGTAGCTCGTTTTGGTGATGGTATTGTCCTGGCGGCTCAGGATGTTACCCCTATGCATGAATACCGGCAGAAACTCGAAGTTGCCAACCTGGAACTTAAACGCTCGAACGAAAATCTTCAATCGTTTGCTTTCGTCTCCTCGCATGACCTTCAGGAGCCACTTCGTAAAATAATCTCTTTCGCCAACATTCTGAAAACCCAGATAGGGGGACATGTCGACGTCGATGCCATTGATGTTATCGAGCGAATCAATACATCGGCCGAGCGAATGCGACTGCTTATTCAGGACTTACTGACTTACTCGAAGTTAGAAACAAACCAAAACTTATTCAGGCCCGTCAACATAGCTCAATTAATTCAGGAGTTACAGGAACACGAACTCTGGATGGCTCTGAATCAAAGCAAAGGTCAGATACATCTTCTTGAGTTGCCAACGATTGTTGCCGACCCGCTGCAAATGCATCAGTTATTTCAGAATCTGCTCTCCAATGCGATCAAATTCTGTCCCAGAGGCAGTACACCCAGTATTACAGTGAGCAGCCGTATGGTTAGTCGGGCTAATGTGCCAGCCGGCTTGCTATATACTACAGAATCCGCAGGAAGTAAATCCGCTACTAATTTGTTCTGTGAAATCGCAGTAACAGATAATGGTATTGGCTTTGACGAAAAGTATGTAGATCGCATTTTTCAAGTCTTTCAGCGACTGCACGGGCGCAGCCAGCATGCTGGATCAGGCATTGGTCTGGCCATTTGCTATAAGATAGTTGAACGACATGGCGGAGCTATTACCGCCAACAGCAAACCCGGAGAAGGTAGTACATTTCGGGTGTATTTGCCCGTTTGGAAGGGACTCGCTTAAAACAGAATCTGTTCTAATAAAGCGAATCGTCAACGGTGGCAGTGCTTCGTAGCCGAGGTACTAAGGGCTTTTTCGCATTTTTCAGCTAGATCGACATTTACTATTTATCGGGTATGACACCAGTTTCCAGTCTCTCCGGTTCGTCGCGTGATACGGACATAAATTCATTACAAACCAGTTTTGAATTTTACCGCGCTGAGTACGATGCTACTGGGCAACTTGTCGGCTTTCGATTAGTGATGCTCAACGCATCGGCTGTTGACAAGTGGGGCAAACCTCAGTCCGAATTGCTTAATCAATCTGTCAGCCAGTTAATGCATGCCGATGACGCAGATTATCTGAGCGGACAATTTAGCCTCGTCATGAAAAGCGGGCGGGCCGTTCGGTTTGACATGAGCCACCCCGGCCAGCGCAACGGACCCAGCCGTACCGGTGAACTATTGGTAGTAAAACAGGACGATGGCGTATTGGTAAGCTACAACGATAGTGATGAGCATAGCTTTATCGCGCATGTTGTCGACACAACTGCCCCGCGCAAAGTCGGGCAGGAAAAACTGCATCAGGGTACATTGCTGCAAATGATTATCGACAGCAGCCAGTCGGGTGTTGTGCTGTATGAAATAGTACATGATGAGGTGTCGGGCGAGGTGGTTGACTTTAGATTTGTACTAACAAATCCGGCTAATGAACAGGTCGTTGGCAGAGCCAAAGCGGAGTTGCTGGGTAAGTCGATTTTTGCTATATACCCGGAATTAATGCAAACGGCCTGGGGCGAAAAGCTACTCACCTGTGCCCGAACGGGTGAGCGTCAGATGTTTTTGTTTCCCTATTTTAAAGAAGGTATCAACGGTTGGTTCGACGTGTCATTTGTTCGACATGAACACTATATTCTCCTTACCTTTTCGGATGTAACAGCCCTCAAAGAAGCCGAACTGGCGCTACGGCAGCAAAATGATTTACTGAAGGAAATCGTGGAAAACGGTCAGACAGGCATGACGCTCTTTGACCCTATTCGGAATGAGTCTGGCGAGATCATTGATTTTCGATATGTATTCACCAACGCGGTCAACGCCCGCGTCATGGGGCGTTCGGTCGCTGAACTGACCGGAGAGCGGTTGTTGACGCTTTTCCCAACCAGACCCCAAACCGAGTGGTATGCCAACCTGATGCACACCGCTACTACGGGCGAGAGCAGGTCGTATTTGTATGAGCTTAATACTGATCGTATCAATGGCTGGTTCAATACATTGTTTGTGAAAGTAGGCGATCAGATTCTATATACCTATCTGGATATAACGTCCCTCAAGCAAACTAAACAGGCCTTGCAAGAGCAGAACGACCTGCTTGAACAGGTTATGAATACGACGCCAACCGTGATTGCACTGCACGAAAGCGTTCGAAATGAAGCCGGTGAACTCATCGATTTTCGGTTGACGCACTTAAATCAGAAAGCCGCTGATCTATTGGGACATTCTCTTGAAGAAGGTCAGATTCCGCTACTTTCCGACTACTTTCCGGGCGTACAGAAAACGCCCGTTTTCGAGCACTATCGGCGGGTCGTTGAACAAAGCGAGCCTATTCGAACCGAAGTGTTCTGGAAACACCACTGGTATGATTTATCGGCAGCACGCATTAGTGACGGTATGGTGGTCGTGGCGCAGGATATTACGCCCATGAAGGAGTCTCAACATAAACTCGAAGTCGCCAACCTCGAACTTAAACGCTCGAACGAAAACCTTCAGTCATTTGCCTTTGTTTCCTCGCATGACCTTCAGGAACCGCTTCGCAAAATAATCTCCTTCACCGATATTTTACAAACGCAGTATGGCAACCAGTTCGATGCTGAGGCAACGAATATCATTCATCGAGTCAATACATCGGCCGACCGCATGCGGCTGCTTATCCAGGATCTACTGGCCTATTCGAAACTAGAAACCAATCAGGATCTATTTAAGCCAGTTGATATAACCACCTTAATTCAGGAGTTACAGGAACATGAACTCTGGGTAACGTTGAATCAGAGTAAAGCCCGGATCCAGCTGGGTAAACTGCCGACCGTTATAGCCGACCCATTGCAAATGCGTCAGCTATTCCAGAATCTGCTTTCGAATGCAGTTAAATTCGCTTTAAAAGACGTTACTCCGGTTATTACAATAACGCATCAACTCGTAAATCGGGCCGAAATTCCAACTGATTTGCTTTCTCCTGCCAAGTCGGGAGAGCGAAAGTCCGCGAGTCCTAAGTTCCATGAAATTTCGGTAGCTGATAATGGTATTGGGTTCGATGAAAAATACATAGACCGCATTTTTCAGGTTTTCCAGCGGTTACACGGTCGAAGTCAGTATACAGGGTCAGGTATTGGACTGGCCATCTGCTACAAAATAGTCGAACGACATGGTGGGGCAATTACGGCCAGCAGCAAGCCCGGAGGTGGTAGTACGTTTCGGGTGTATTTGCCTGTTTGATGGCGCGGTGCGATGGCGCAAGGCCATCACTCACTCCGCAAACTCTTCACCGGATTCATCAACGCGGCTTTCACACTCTGGAAACTTACGGTGAGTAACGCAATGCTTATTGCTAGAAAACCCGCCAGCGCGAACATCCACCAGCTCATGTCGACCTTGTAGGCGTAGTCGCTCAGCCACTGATTCATCGCATACCACGCCAGAGGGGAGGCAATAACAATGGCGATGAGGACCAGTTTCAGTATGTCTTTCGAGAGGAGCGTTACGATGTTGAGCACACTGGCCCCCAGAACTTTACGGACGCCAATTTCTTTGGTGCGCTGCTCGGCCGAGTAGGTCGCCAACCCGAATAAGCCCAGACAGGAAACAAGCAGGGTCAGCAGTGAAAACCCGTTGAACAGGCTAATCATGAGCTCATCTTTTTGGTATTGAGCCGCAAAAGCCGCATCCAGGAACGAGTAGTCGAACGGGACGTTTGGATAGTGTTTGTGCCAGGCTGCCTGCACCAGCGGCAACTGTTCCGGCTTCATTTTCAGCGTCAGGTTGGCGGGTGGGTTCGTGTTGAACACCAGTATGACCGGTTCAATGACCGTGTGCAAGGAATGGTAATTGAAGTTCCTGACTACGCCAACCACCTTGCCTTTGTGCATAAATCCCTCCATTGGCTGACCAATGGCCTGCTTCCAGCCCGCCAGTTTAACAAAGGCTTCGTTCACCAGAAAAGCCCCGTTTTTATCGGCTTCCGAGCCTGCCGATACGTTCCGGCCACTCGCCAGTTTCATGTTCAGCAACGGCAAAAAGCGATCATCGATGGATAAGTAATTGCCCATGACTTCGCGTTTTTTGCCTGCCGATTGAAAGATGGTCGTGGCCTTGACCAGTATGGCATCGGGCTTGATGCCCGACCCAAGGGAAACATCCCTGATTGCGCTGCGTTGCCGCAGGTCATGGGCGAGGGCATAGCTGTGGGTTCTGGCCAGTGAATCGTCGGGGAGGTGAACAGTGAGCACCTGCTCTTTGGTAAAACCCAGATCGACGCGCTGCATGTAGTTCAGTTGACTATGCGCCACCAACACCCCGATCATCATGCCCACCGCCAGCACAAACTGAAAAACGGTGATCGTTTGCCGAAGTCCGAAACCGCGCCCCAACCCACCTGTTTGCCGTCGTAATACAGCCGCCGGGTTAAAGCCGGACAAGACAAACGCCGGGTAGAGTCCGCCCAGCAGGGCCGTGTTGACCAACGCAACGCCCGCCATTAGAAAACCATCGCCCCAAGCTATGGAAAGCTGAATTTGTAACAGGTCGTTGAAGAAAGGAACGGCAATTACCAACAGGACAATTGCCAGAACGACCGCCAGTAAACTTAATAGGAACGACTCAAACAAAAACTGCCCGATCAACTGCTGGCGTAACGCTCCGCTGGCTTTTCGGATGCCCACTTCCTTCGCTCGCCCGGTGGCTCTGGCCGTCAGCAGATTGATGTAATTTAACAAGGCGATAACCAGCACAAAAACTGCCAGAAACAGAAAGAGGTAGCCATATTGTTTGTTGCCCTTCGGCATGTCGGCCATTTTCCCCTGACTAAAGTGAACGTCTTTCAGGAACTCGGTCTGGAAAACAACGGCATAGCCCGCTGCGCCTATTTTCCTGAGTTCCGGCTGGATGTAGGTCTTGCTGAGTAAGGCCAGCTTCCGGGTAAAGGCATTCAGGTCGGGTACTTGCCGGAACAGAACGAACGTATACACCGGAAAGTCATCGACGAGCCAGTCGGTGTAAACCGTATAATCTTTGGCCAGCAACGCGCTGATTTTCATATCGGCGTTGGATGGTAAGTCGGCCATAACGCCCGTGATTCGATACAGTTTTTTGTTGCACAAAAACGTCTTTCCCAGCACACGCGTGTGTCCGGCATATTGGCGGGCAAAACGTTCGGTAACGACAGCGGTGTTTGGCTCGGTCAACGCCCGTGCCGCGTTTCCCTCGACAAATGGATAGGTAAACACCGAAAAAACGGTCTGCTCGGCATAGTACACATCGGGTTCATTCCGCAAATCGGTCCCATACTTGATGGTGGCCGACACCGGCTCGAACCGGGCGACCGTTTCAACATCCGGGTAATCCCGTTTCAACGCGCTGGCCAGTAAAATTGGGGAGGAGGCTACGGCTATCGGGGCCTCGGGCGTTGTCAGATTCACCGTTACCCGAACAATACGGTCGGCCTTTGCATGAAAACTGTCGTAGGTAAATTCATGCTTCACGTACAGCACCATGAGCAGGCAAGCGGTCAACCCAACGGCGAGACCACCGGCATTCAGGCCCGTATAGAGTTTGTTCGTCCAGAGATGGCGACGAGCGATTTTGAGGTAGTTAGCGAGCATAATTCACGTTTCTTACGGAGAGTAGCAAGATGCGTGAAGGGTTGGGGGCGAGGGTGTTAAAAAAGGTTAAGGGGTATGCAGCCTATGGGCAAAAGTTACGTGATGGCGTACGACCAGAGCCAACGTGGTATCGAATTCACATTGCCAAGCCGATGTTTGGCATATGGGCTTCGTTTTTCACACGGCTAAATCAAAAAAGTCGGAACATATTCTGTTCCGACTTGAAAATTAAACGATCATTTAAATTAACCGATCACTCTTTTGTCTTTCGCTACAAATTTGGCAAAAGCCAATAAAGCACCTGTCACCATTATGTTTCTGAAAAAATTTACCATTTCTAATTCCTTTTCTCTTGCTAAATCGGCAGTCATATTTTCTGCGCCTAGTTCGTGACCCATTGCTCGTGGTAGGTGAACCAATACAGCCATCAGGATTGTATACAAAGCCATTAACGAATAAGCTAGCTTATCGTATTTGCCAATCAAAGCACTCGCGATGAATAAAAGAATGCAAACCAGTGTGAAGTAATTCCAAAAGTATGGGAATGGAATATAATCTGGCACGAATGAAGCCCCAACGTCGGGTTTACCTACGTGCAGGCCAACGTAAAGCAAAAACGAGAGCGGGAAAATGTATTTCCCTAACTGTAGGATTTTGTCCATCGCTTTATTGTCTACCTGGTTGAAAATGGGACGAGCGGCCTGATTTCTACCGAACTGGTTGGGTATTTAAGAATTGGGCAGGTTTTGCTCCATTCCTGCACGTCTTCCAAACGGTCCGATTTGCAGATTAGAAAGCCCGAAACTAAAACGCTATCCAATTCTTTGTGAGGCCCGGCTTTAATCTCATTGTTGCTCACAATGGTAGCGTCATAGCGAACGGGTGCAGTATAGACTAATTTGCCCTGCATGGCGATATTGCCAATCCAGGATTGCCATGCAGGCATATCGTCAGCCATATCCTGTGAGGTTGACAAGTAATCATTGTCGGCACTTGCGTTGCGAAATAATAATAAATACTCGGCCATTGGTTGGAATTTTAATGATGAATGATGAGCAAAATTCATCAATCGAATTTCCGTGAACGATGACAAAAGTCTATATTTTACAACTTGGCTTTAAGTCGGCTAAAAACATCTTTGTTGATGCCCAGATAAGATGCTATGAGTTTGCTTGAAAGTCTCGTCAGTAGCATTGGCCGGTATTCCATGAGCCATTTTATTCTGTCTAATGCTGTCAATGAAACAAATGCGTTGATGCGATAAACGGAGTTTGCATACGATGCTTCAAGAATTTGTTTATACACTTTATCAAATTGCGGAATGGTCTCCATCATTGTCTGAAAGGATGGTCGGTCAATAGCAAAAAGTTCGCAGGGTTCAACGGTCCTTATATTTTCTGTTGCAGGATTGCCGCTGCCAAAACTTAAAAGTTCTGAGCACCAATTGTCTTCTATGATGATGTCGCGTGTTGTTTCGTTAAAGTCTTTGTCGTAAACGTAAACCTGCAAACAGCCTTTGATAATAAAGTAAACGTATTTGCACGGGTCGCCTTGCCGTAAAAGTTGTTCGTTTCGTTTTGTCTTGATGTATTTGAAGGAAGAAAGGACCTTGTCCAAATTGTCAAGATCATTCCCGAGTCTATTTGTAATATGATTGCGTAAAATTTCTATCATTTAGTATCTGATACTAATGGTTGCACGGTCACTACTAGCCTTACGCCTGACACATAAATATACCACTTAGTATGGACAACGTATGCATTGTCCATACAGAAACGATGGCGCAAGGCATGAGCCTCGTGCCATTGAATTATTCGCTTCGCAAACTCTTCACCGGGTTCATCAACGCTGCCTTCACGCTCTGGAAACTTACCGTCAGTAACGCAATGCCAATGGCCACCGCGCCCGCCAGGGCAAACATCCACCACTCGATGTCGATTTTGTAGGCGAAGTCGCTTAACCACTGGGTCATGGCGTACCACGCCAGGGGTGAGGCTATGAGAATGGCGATGATGACCAGCTTCAAAAAGTCTTTGGAGAGTAGGCCGATGAGGCTGGGTACACTCGCGCCCAATACTTTGCGGACGCCGATCTCTTTGGTGCGTTGCTCGGCCATAAAAGCCGCCAGGCCGAATAATCCCAGACAGGCGATGAGGATGGCCAGTGCCGCAAACGTCAGGGCAATGGTGCCAATACGTTGTTCGGCGCGGTACATCTCGTCGAAACTATCGTCCATGAATTTGTAAGTGAATGGCTGGCCGGGTGCCAGTTGCTTCCATTTCGCTTCGATCTGCTGCATCAGCCCCGGCAGGTTCGTACTGCTCACCCGGAAGGAAGCCGCCCTTGAGTTGGCGTCCAGCACCAGCGACAGCGCCCCGATGTTACGCCGGAGCGACTCGAAGTGGAAGTTCTTCACCACCCCAATGATGGTGTACGTTTTCCGGATTTTCCCCTCAGGGTCATCGAAGCGCCAGACGTGCTTGCCGATTGGGTCTTTGAAACCCAGGATTTTGACAGCCGCTTCGTTCATCACTATACCCGAAGAGTCGGAACCAAAAGTCGGCGAGAACCCCCGCCCGCTTACTACCTGAATGCCCAGCGTCTTCACGTAATCATAATCGACGCCCCAGTGCTGCATGCTAACCCCCTTGTTCAGGTTCGTTTGACCTTCGGGAAACAATACGGTATCGTTACGGTCGGAGGGGGTGGGCAGGTAACCGGAGAGGCTGCCACTCACCACGCCCGGCAAGCGCATCACTTCCTGCTTGAAAGCTTCGGCCTGTTTGCCCACATAATACAAATCGTTGATCGTCAGGACGTGGTCGCGGTTGAAGCCTACGCTTGTCGTTTGTATGTAGGTGAGCTGCCGATACACGATGATGGTCCCCACAATGAGCACGACTGACATCATGAACTGAAACACAACCAGCCCGCTCCGTAAACTGACCGTCCGAAAGCTCGTGTTTATCCGGCCTTTTAACACCGAAATGGGTTGAAAGGAAGACAGGAAAAAGGCCGGGTAACTGCCCGCCAGCAAGCCCACGGCAATCGGCAGGGCAACGAGAAGTGGTAACAGCGTTGGTGACATCAACTGAGACAGGCTAATGGCCTTGGCCGCAATGCTGTTAAAGCCCGGCAGCGCAACCGCTACGATAATAATGGCCAGGAGCATAGCCAGCACCGTTGTCAGTATTGATTCGGTCATGAACTGGCTCACCAGCTGCTGTCGTTCGGAGCCCATTACCTTCCGAACGCCCACCTCGCGCGCCCGGCTCGATGAGCGGGCCGTGGCCAGATTCATGAAGTTGATACAGGCAATCAGGAGGATGAACAGGGCTACGGCGGAGAAAATATAGACGTACTGAATGTCGCCGTTGGGTGCCAGTTCGACTTGTTGTTTGGAATGCAGATGAATGTCAGTGAGGGGAATGAGCCAGAAATTCATCTGGTTGTTGGCTTTCCGAAACTGCTCCATTGTCGAGCCCATCATTTGCATCAACTGTGGCCCCACGTATTTTTCGATAACAGACTCGAAGTTTCGGGAGAATACAGCCGCGTCTGCCGGAGCGCCGTCTCGTCCCGGTTTTAGCAAAATGTACGTATGGTGGTTATTGCTGAGCCACTGCCCCCAGGGGTAGTTGTCGCTGAGCATCGTCACAAAGAAGTCGGTACGGAAGTGCGAATTCTGAGGCATATCGCGCATGATGCCCGTTACTTTGTAGTTCTCTTTATTGGCAAAGACCAGCGTCTGACCCAGTGCGTTCTGATTCCCGAAGTGCCGTTTAGCGGCCGATTCGCTGATCACGACCGTATTGGGTTCGGTCAGTGCCCGTTTGGGATCACCCGCCACGAGGGGCAGCGTAAACACATCGAACAGCGTAGAATCGGCAAACGTAATATCGCTCTCCCGGATGTTGGTTGTCTCGCCTGCTTTCTTCACCAGCCAGTTTCCGCGCTGGTGAAGCCGGACAAACTGCTCTACCTGCGGGTAGTCTTTTTTCAGGGTTGGCCCCAGCGGGTCGGGCGTCGTGGCAAAGTGCATGTCGTTGCCCCCGAACTTGATATCGGACTGTACCCGGTAAATACGCTCAGCGTTGGCGTTGTAGCGGTCGAAGCTCAGCTCGTCGAGCACATACAGCATAATGAGCAGGCAGCAAGCCAACCCAACGGCCAGCCCAAAGATGTTGATAAAGGCGAATCCCCGCTGTTTACGGAGCGTCCGCCAGGCGATTTTGAGGTAGTTTGTTAGCATAGTTGGAGTGCCGACCGTCCCGGTCGGGTATGATATCTTCTATCTATTTTTAGCCGACCCGGAGGGGCGGCATTACTCGCTTCTCAAACTCTTCACCGGGTTCATCAACGCGGCTTTAATACTTTGAAAACTCACTGTCAGCAGGGCAATGCCCACCGCCAGCACGCCCGCCAGCGCGAACACCCACCATTCGATGTCGATTTTATAGGCGAAGTCCTTGAGCCAGTTATTCATGGCATACCAGGCTAGGGGGGAGGCTATGACCAGTGCGATCAGAACGAGTTTTAAAAAGTCTTTGGAGAGCAAGCCTACAATACTGAACACCGACGCGCCCAGCACTTTGCGAACGCCAATCTCTTTGGTCCGCTGCGCCGTTGTGTAAGCCGACAAGCCGAACAGACCCAGGCAGGCCAGGAAGATGGACAGGAAGGCGAAAACGCTGAAAATGCTGCCGGTTCGGGTTTCGGCCGCGTATAGCTTATTGAACTCTTCGTCCATGAACGCGTAGGAAAACGGCCGGTCGGGGATGAGTGTCTGCCATTTGCTTTCCAGGAACCGGAGTGTGTTGGGTAACCGGCTTCCCGATAGTTTGACCAACAGAATCTCACCGCCATTCTGTGGGAAAAGCGCCAGCGGACCAATCTTCTGCTTCATCGACGCAAAGTGAAAGTCGGCGACGACGCCCTTGATCACACCAAGCCGACCGCTCACGTCCAGTCGCTGGCCAATGGCCTGTTGCGGTGTCCAGCCCAGCTCTTTTACCGCCGACTCATTGAGAATAAACCGACTTCGGGTGAGGCTATCATTGTCTGATCGCGAAATACGATCTATGTCGGCGGCATTTATATTGCTGCCCGCAATCAGTTGCAGACTCATGGCGGGCACATAATCTTCATCAATGGACAGCCCGGCTACCATCTTCCGCTGATCGGCCGCCATGTTAGCACTGCGCATCCCATATCCGCCTTCGACAAACACGGGCGAATCTGACGCCAGCGACACATGCTGGACGTCCGCATTTTGCCGGAACTCACTTTTTATGGCCGCTATTTTCTCATTGACCTGCTTATCGACGGGTAGCATAAGCACGTGGTCTTTGTTGTAACCCAGTTTCTTTTGCTGAACGAAAGCCAGTTGATTCCGAACCAAAAGTGTGCTGATAATGAGGAAGGCGGTAATCGCAAATTGAAAGACAATCAACGCCCGGCGAAACTGACCGGCTCCAGCGGTTTTCAAATGCCCTTTCAGGACTCGCACCGGCTCGAACCGCGCCAGCACTAAAACCGGATAACTGCCCGCTATCAGGCTAACGATCAGTCCAATACCCATCAATAACAGGATATTGCGAAGTTCGAACCAACTGCTAATGGTAAACTGACGGTCAGACAGTTCATTGAATACCGGTAACGTCAGAGCCGCCAGCAGCAGGGCCAGCACCAGTGCGAGGGACGTAACAATCACCGATTCGCCGATGAACTGCCCGAATAGTTGCCCGCGCAGAGCACCCATTACTTTCCGAACACCTACTTCCTGCGCCCGTTCCACGGCCCGTGAGGTCGCCAGATTCACGTAGTTGACGCAGGCAATCAATAAAATCAACAGGGCTATTGACCCGAAAATGTAGATGTACGTCAGGTCGCCGTTTGGTTCGAAACTGCCCTCTACATCGGAGTACAAATGCACCCGACGCAGCGATTCCAGATTATACGTGAGGTAGCTACCCGCCGACATCTCTTCTTTACCGAACTGCGTTTTCATGAAGCCCGGAATTTTGGCCTGTAGTCCGGCCATGTCTTCGGGTTTGTGGAGCAACAAATAGGTCGCGTAATTAGAGGAAAACCACTCTTCGGTCTTAGCCGCGGGCAACGTCAGAAACGAGGTTAGCAAGTCGTATTTGATCTGTGAATTGGCCGGGCTGTCTTTCACTACGCCCGTTACGGCATAATCCCGGAACGACCCACCCGTGTTGATCCGCAGCGTTTTACCAACCGGGCTCTCGTCGCCAAAATATTTGTGTGCCGTGCTTTCCGACAGCACAACCAGGTTCGGCCCGGCCAGCGCGGTTTGCGAATTGCCTTTTAGGAGGGGAAACGAAAACAGCGTAAAGAAGGCTGAATCGGCGAAGACGATGCGTTTTTCGCTGAACTGCCGGTCGCCGGTACTCACCACGCCATCCCGGTTAATGAGCCGCACGCCCGATTCTATTTCCGGAAACTGCCGCCCAAACTCTTTCACGACTTTCGTGCCCGTCTGGGGTATTTTGGCGGTTCGGCCTTCCATGCTGTACTCCATCGTTACGCGCACGACTCGGTCGGCTTTCTGCTGAAAATCGTCGTAACTCAGTTCATGCGTAATGTAGATGAACAACAGCAGGCAGGAGGCCAGCCCAACCGCCAGCCCAACGATGTTGATGCCGGAGAAAACCTTGTTTCTCCACAGGTTTCGAACGGCAATTCGGAGGTAGTTTCTGATCATTGTAGTACCGACCGTCCCGGTCGGGTGTTAAGGACTGGATGGTTCAGGATGGCGCGAGGCTCTGGCCTCGTGTCTACTATTCGTCGGCCTCCGGCCGGTGTAAGTTGTAATTGCTGATTTAAACCGGCCAGAGGCCGACGAATAGTAGACACGAGGCCAGAGCCTCGCGCCATCGAGCCGTAATTATTCGCTTCGTAACGATTTCACCGGATTCATCAAGGCGGCCCGTATACTTTGAAAACTCACGGTTAGTAGCGCAATGCCCACCGCTAGCAGGCCAGCGACGACAAAGACCCACCATTCGATGTCGATGTGGTAGGCGAAATCCTGTAGCCAGCGGTCCATCACATACCAGGCTATTGGTGTGGCAATAACAATGGCAATCAGGACCAGCTTTAGAAAGTCTTTGGAGAGCAAGGCAACCAGCCCCGGCGTAGAAGCGCCGAGGACTTTACGAACGCCGATTTCTTTTGTTCGAAGCCGGATAACGTACATGGCCAACCCCAGCAGACCCATACAGGCGATGAAAATAGCCAGCATGGCAAAGACGCCGAAAAGCCGCTGCGCTACCTGTTCAGATTGGTACAACGCGCCCCAGTCGGCATCCAGGTACGAATAATGAAACGGCTGGTCGGGGAGGTACCGCTTCCAGATGCGCTCCATCTGACCCGCAACGCTGCTGTTTGCGTCGGCCTGCACCCGAACGGCAAGCTCATTGTCGACCCGACGGAAAAGCCGGTTATTCAGGATGAACAGCGGGCTGATATGTTGGTGCAACGACCCGAAATGAAAATTACGGACAATCCCCACCACCGTGTACGTAACAGGCGGACCGTCGCGTTTGACAAAGTTATCAGGGCTGATAATCTGTTTGCCGATGGGATCGGTCAGGCCCACCTGCCGGACGGCTTCTTCATTCAGAATCACCGATAGCGAATCGTCGAACTGGCGGTTAAAGGGTCGCCCGGCCAGCATCGTCATGCGTAATGTTTGCAGGTACTGGTCATCGACCACGCAGCCTTTTCCGGTTACGGTTTCCTTCTCGCCATTTTTTCGGAAGCTGATACCGAAAAAATTTTCTTCGCCGGGCGCACTGCTGGTGCCGCCAACGCTAGTTACTCCCGCCAGCTTCGCCACTTCCTGTTTGAAAGACTCCGTGTTTTTATCCAGGAAACCGGCACCCTTTACTTTTATGACAGACTCTTTCGAGAAGCCCAACTCTTTCTGCTGGATAAAATCCAACTGGTTATAGACCACGATCGTACTCACGATGAGCAGGACGGAAACGGCAAACTGAAACACCACCAGTCCGTTGCGCAAGAAATGTCCCTGACGTGTCGACGAAAACTTGCCTTTCAGCACCTTGATTGGCTCGAAAGCCGACAGCACCCCTGCCGGATAACTACCCGCCAGCAGCCCAACGGCCACAGCACCACCCAGCAGCAAAGGCAATGTTTCCCAGCGAACCAGGGTAAACAGCGTTAAGGATTTACCGGCCAGCGTATTGAACGGAGACAATAAAATAGCCACCAGTAAAACGCCAATAACCAGGCTAAACAGGCTTAAGAGTACTGATTCTGTCAGAAACTGAGCTGCTAACTGGCCCGTCGTTGACCCCAGAGATTTGCGGATACCCACTTCCCGCGCCCGCTCCGACGAACGAGCCGTGGCTAAGTTCATGAAGTTGATACACGCAATAAGCAGCACGAAAGCCGCAATGATCGAGAAGATCGACACCAATGACCGGCTGCCGTTGGGCTGGTGTTCGGCTTCGAGGTGTGAGTCTAAGTGAATGCTGCGGAGGGGCTGCAGGAAATAAAAATACCCGTTTCCGGCTTTCAGGTAATCCCGAAACGAAACCCCAAATGTCCGTTCCACTTCACCGGCAGCATATTTTTCAACAACGGCGGGTAATTTACTCTCGACGGTTTCGGGGCTGGTATTGGGCTTTAGGAGCAGGTACGTGTGGGCCGCAAAACTAATGTGGTTGGGTTGTTCGGCTTCCTGAGCGCGGGCCGATACCAGAAAGTTAAAGGTAAAATGGGCATTCTGAACGGGGTCGGCACAGATGCCCGTTATCTCCAGTTTCGGCCCCTGCACGATCTCAAGGATTTTGCCAATGGGGTTTGCCGTACCGAACAAGCGGGTGGCCGTTCGCTGAGTCAGTACAACCGTATTTGGACGCGTCAGTGCCTTATTGGCCTGGCCGCGAATAAACGGCATTTGAAACACCTGAAAGAACGTTGAATCGACGCCCAGGGCACCCCGTTCTTCAATCGTCCGTCCATCTAGTTTGAGCAGAACAGGGTCGTTGTTATTGCCGAAGGTGAAGATCCGCGTCGTTTGCTCAATCTCGGGAATTTCCTTCTTCACCGATTGCGCGTAGGATTGAGGTATAATGGCATATTTGGTACTCCGACCCGGATACCGCCGTTCCAGCGCCATGCGGTAAATCCGGTCTCCATTGGCCCAGTGCCGGTCGTAACTCAACTCATCCGTCACGTACAGAACAATCAGCAGGCAGCAAGCCATGCCAATAGCCAACCCGACCATATTGATAGCGGTGTTGGCTTTGTGCTTCGCCAGGTTGCGAAGAGCGATTTTGAGGTAGTTATGTAGCATAGAAGGGAGTAAAGGGATTAAAGGGGAGAAAGGGAGGAAGGGGAAGTGAGGTAGGCGTCAGCAATCCCCTTTGGCCCTCTCCTCCTTCCTCCCTTTACTCCGTTTTTAAACTTTTCACCGGATTCATCAAAGCAGCTTTGATGCTTTGGAAACTCACCGTCAGCAAGGCAATGGCTATAGCCAGCGCACCCGCCAGCGCAAAAACCCACCACTCAATATCGATTTTGTAGGCAAAGTCCTGAAGCCACTTGTCCATAGCCCACCACGCCAGAGGAGACGAAATAAGAATAGCGGCAATAACTAATTTCAGGAAGTCTTTGGAGAGCAGGGTCACGATACTGGCGACGCTAGCCCCCAATACTTTACGTACGCCAATTTCTTTCGTACGCTGCTCGATGGTGAGCAGGGCAATCGAAAACAAACCCATGCACGACAGCAAAATGGCAATGCCCGCAGCCGACGAGAAAATGGTGGATAACCGCTGTTCTTTTCGGTACCAGCGTTCGGTGTTTTCATCCAGAAACGACCCGATGAATTCCTGTTTTGGGGCAATCGTTTTCCAGGCGGTTTTAATGGTTTCCATCGCCCCCGTCAGGTTCTGCGGATTCACCCGAACCAGAATGTACTGAATGGGCGAGTTCGATTCCATTTGCAGGGTAATGGGTTTGGCTTCCTCATGCAGCGAATACAGATTGAAGTCCGACACGACACCCACAATCTGGTATGATTTGTTGTCTGGTTTGATAAACTTGCCTACCGGATTGGCTTCGCCCAGGGCTTTTGCCATACTCTGGGTAATCAGGATCGCCGAACTCGAATCGGTACTGAAGGCCGGGCTAAAGTCGCGCCCCTGTACCAGCTTGATCCCCATCGTTTTCAGGTAATCGGTGTCGATTCGGAGCCAGTCGCAGGTAACGTCGCGTTTGCCGTACTGGAAGCCGAACATCATTCGGGATGAACCGCCGTCCAGCCCCGCACCGATGTTCACGCCCGAACCCGACACCGCTGTAATGTTGGGTTGGTTGGCCAGCCGGTCGCGCATGGTTTTCAGTGCCGTGTTGCCGTTCAGCTCGCCACCTACCGGAATGCTGATTACCTGCTCTTTGTCGAGCCCCATAGGTTTCTGTTGCAGGTAATTAATCTGCTGACGAACAATCAGCGTACAAACAATGAGAAGGCAGGCAATGGTAAACTGGGTGACAATAAGTGAGTTACGCAGTAAACCCGGCTTGCTCACCTTCACCCTGCCCTTCAGTACCTCCACCGCGTTGAAGCGCGTCACGAACCAGGACGGATAACCGCCTGCTATGAGCGTGATGAGCAGGAAGCCCAGTGTCGTGATGAGCAGAACCGCTGGTTTGAGGAAATCGTCCAGTGACAGATGGCTTCGGAATAGTCGATTGAAGGTTGGTAACAGCACATACGCCAGCCCTAAACCAATGAGCAGGGCGCCGAAGCACAGCAGCAGGGTTTCGCCCCAGATTTGCCCGAACAACTGTCCTCGTTGCGCGCCCAGCGATTTCCGAACGCCCACTTCCCGCGCCCGTGAGAGCGATTGGGCAATGGTGAGGTTGATGAAGTTGATGCAGGCAATGGCCAGAATAAACAGCCCGATGAGTAGCAACGTGTACACATAGGTTCGGCTGATACCCCCATCGTGGGTTGTTCCCGTGTCGAAATGGACATCGCGCATCGGTTGCAAAACCAGGCTTCGCTGAAAGCCCAGTTCATTTTTTGGATAGCCCTGTTTCTGCCGATCTATAATATCTCTAGCAAAGTACTTATCCATGAAAGCCTGTGTCCGGCGTTGCAGCGTTTGCTTGTCCGTTCCGGCTTTTACCTTCACATACACATCGTGATTCCCGTGGTCCCAGCGGGTTTTAAACTCCTGATAATCGCCCGCGTTGTCGCTGCGGATAAGGGCGTCGAAGTCGAAGGTGGAATTTTTAGGTGCATTGTTCACCACGCCTGTCACGGTAAATGCCTGCCAGGCATCGTTCATACGGAGTTGGAGCGGTTTGCCGATGGGGTCTTCCTTCCCGAAAATATCGGTAGCCATTTTTTCACTGATGACAATGTCGCTCAGGCTATTCATGGCTGTGTTTACGTTTCCCTTCCTGAGTGGGAAGCTAAACATATGCAGAAAATCGGCATCGGCCATGCGGACGTCCTTGCTGTAGGTCTGGTTATTACGCCGGACACTCGCGCTCCGGTCGAACCAGCGCGTGACGCCTTCGATCTCCGGAAATTCGGCTTTGAGCGCGGGGGATATCGGATAAGGCATAGTGCTCCCTCTATCCGTCGTGCCATCGCGGTTAGTCGACAGGAAGTTTAGTCGGTAAATGCGGTCGACGTCGGTATGGAAATTATCATACGACAATTCAAACGTAGCCGTCAGAAATAACAGCACGCATGTACCGAACGCTACCGATAAACCAACCACGTTAATAAGCGTGTGTGTTCGGTGTTTCCAGAGCGTTCTAAGGGCGACTTTGAGGTAATTGCGGAACATGAATGTTTTGTCTATATTTGGTTACAACCTAATCACAATCAGTATGTATATACCACCGCCAAGAGCCAGTAAATTTTTCGTCAATGAAGACGAAATGAGTGTTAATGCACCGGCCATCCATCAGCGAATCATTGCCTTGCTGACAATGGGTTTAGGGAATTTGTATCATGGCACCAAAAGCATCTCGCTTGAACCGTTGCCTGAAATGATGCTCGACTTCACATACAGCAGCCCGACACCCGATGTTATTCTTCTCGATAATGAAACTGACCAGACTAAAATCATCATCGAAATCTGTCAAACAACTGGGTTGAAGAGTGATCTTCGTAAGGTCGTTCGACTGGTTGATGAAGACATTTACGGCATCCGCGAAGGATTTATTTATAATTACAAAACCCAGCATTGGTATCGCTATTGTTTTGGCGATGGTGGTCTCACAACCGAATCGTCATTTTCTGAGATACTGAATCTTGATTTGAATAGCTTTCTGTAAGACGTACCCACGGGCTTCAGCCCGTGTTTTACTTCCATGTAATCACGGGCTGAAGCCCGTGGGTACGTGAGTATATCATTCCGATCGCAACGATTTTACCGGGTTTACCATAGCCGCTTTAATGCTTTGATAACTTACGGTCAGGAATGCAATTGTAATGGCCAGCACACCCGCTAGTGCGAAAATCCACCAGGCTAATTTCGTCTGATAGGCAAATGTGCCCAGCCACTCGCTGACCGCCCACCAGGCCAGGGGAGACGCCAGTACAAGGGCGATGAAAACCAGTTTCAAAAAGTCCGTTGAGAGCAGGCCGATAATATTTCCGATACTCGCCCCCAGAACTTTTCGTACGCCAATTTCTTTGGTACGCTGTTCAGCGGTGAAGGCAGCCAGGGCGAACAGGCCGAGGCATGAAATGAGAATGGCTAGTATCCCGAAGTAATTTACAAGCGCACTGACCTGCTGTTCACTACGGTACATTTTCTCATATTCTTCATCCATAAAGTGGTAGCTGAACGGGTAGTTCGGGTTAAATTCCTTTGATAGCTGCTCCAGATCAGCAATGGCCTGCTGCGTTTGTCCGGGGCGGGTTTTCACCAGTAGAAAACTCGTATTGGCTGCGTTGAAAACCAGAATTAGCGGGTTGATCTTCTCATGGAGCGACGCCAGATGAAAGTCTTTCATGAGCCCGACAATTTGACCTTTCCCCATCCAGAATTCCACTTCTTTACCAACCGGATTTTTCATGCCCGACCGGTCTGTCGGTGCGGTGTTTTCGCTCATCAGTTTGGCCGCAGATTCATTGATGATGTATCTGGCCGAATCAGCCGGACTGTCGGCCCGAAAATCGCGTCCTGCCAGCAGTTTGATGTTCATGGTTTTGGTAAAATCACTACCAACGGCCATCACTGAAACCTGGGTGCTTAGATTGGGATCTTTACCCGGCCATTTTAAATCGCCAGACGTGCTTTGAATGTTGATCGGCAAAGACATGGTGGTGGTAGCCGACGCAATGGATGGCTTCCGCATGACTTCCCGCCGAAAGACGTCCACTTTTTCGGGTTGAGCTATTGCTCCTTCCAGCGGTATATACACCACGTTTTCGCGGTCGAGGCCGAGGTTTTTGGTGCGCAGGTAATTCATCTGCCGACCCACCGCCAGCATCCCTACAATCAGGAAAATTGAGAGTGAAAACTGAAATACCACCAACGCACGTCGGAACAGGGCTGGCCCGGCACCGAACTGTAGGCGACCTTTCAGAATTTTGATGGGTTGAAGCGAGGATAGGAATAGAGCCGGGTAACTCCCCGACAGAAAGCCCGTGATCAGGACCAGAACCAAAATAATAAGCCAGAGTGCTGGCTCGGCGAGGTTGAGCGTTAGTTGCTTCGCGAACACCTCATTGAACGTGGGCAATACACCCCAGACCAGACCGAGAGACAGCACGACGGCCAGCAAACTCGTCAGGATAGATTCGCTCAAAAACTGCCCAACCAGCGATGAGCGCAATGCACCAACTACTTTCCGAACGCCCACCTCTTTCGCCCGGTTGGCCGAACGGGCCGTGGCCAGATTCATAAAATTGATGCAGGCAATCAACAGGATAAACAGCGCGACGATAGAGAAAATACGGACGTACTCGATTCGTCCGCCAACACTTTTGCCGTTTTTGTAGTCGGAATACAGATGCATATCTGTAATTGGCTGAAGCGTTGGTAAACCCGTTTCAAAGTTCTTCCCCGCAAAACGCGGATAGATGCCTTTCATGGCAGCCTCGGCCTGCGCTATCGTTGTATTAGGCTTAAGCCGGACATAGGTGTAGAAACTATTATTGCCCCATGTTTTCATCCAATCCTGCTCCTGAACTTTCCAGTTCACTAGCCAGTCGAACTGCAAGGTGGAATTGGTGGGGAGATCGTCAATAACGGCACCAACTACGTAGAGTTTATCATTGTCGAGTTGCAGGGTTTTTCCCAGTGCCAACCCAGCCGGAAAGTACTTCTCAGCTACTTTTCGGGTAATGACAATCTGGTTTGTTTGCGCCAGAGCCGCTTTTGGGTTACCGTAAATGGCGGGTAGATCGAACACACCAAAAAAGTCAGCCGTTGCGTAGTGCCCTCGTTCCTTAGCAGCTTTTTCGCCGGTTGTCTGGTTACCAACGGGTTTGATCAACAACTCGGGACCGTAATTGATCTTGGTTACGGCGGCTACTTTGGGAACGTCCTTTGCAATAGCTTCCTGCAAAGGGCCGGGCGTAACATAGTTAGTGGCCGTATCGCCATTGTACGGGAAATTGACCCGAACGTAATGAATGCTCTCGGCGTCTTTTAGAAAGCGGTCGTAGCTCAACTCGTCTTTTACCCAAAGACCAATTAACAGGCTACACGCCATGCCCAGCGCCAGCCCGAAAACGTTGATACCCGAATAGAGCTTGTTCTTCATCAAACTCCGAAACGCGATTTTGAGGTAGTTTTGGAACATGGGGAAAAGGACGAGGGGAGGAAAGGGAGGAGGGGGACGAGGGTGTAGGGCTAGTTAGCGTAAGCAATCCCTTTCCTCCCCCTCCTCCCTTTATTCCCCTTCCTCCTTATTTAGTTATACGTGAAAATTCTCCGTTACCACTTTGCCGTCGAACAGGTTCACGATGCGATGCGCGAAACCGGCATCGTAGGGTGAGTGCGTTACCATGATGATGGTTGTGCCTTCGTCGTTTAGTTCGCCGAGGAGTTTCATTACTTCTTCGCCGTTTTTCGAATCGAGGTTACCCGTCGGTTCATCGGCCAGGATCAGCTTGGGTTTTGCCACAACTGCCCGCGCAATGGCCGTCCGTTGCTGCTGGCCACCCGATAACTGCTGCGGGAAGTGATTGCGCCGGTGCATGATGCTCATGCGCTCCAGGGCTTCTTCGACTCGTTTTTTACGCTCGTCGGGGGGCGTTTTCAGATAGAGCAGGGGTAGTTCGACGTTTTCATATACGGTCAGTTCGTCGATCAGGTTGAAGCTCTGGAATACGAAACCGATGGAGCCTTTGCGAAGTTGCGCCCGCTGGCGTTCGGTCATTTTGGCCACCTCGGTGCCGTAGAAGTTGTATTCCCCCTCGCTGGGGTTATCCAGCAGGCCCAGAATATTGAGCAGGGTGGATTTGCCGCAGCCCGATGGACCCATAATGGCGACAAACTCCCCGTCTTTGACATCCATGTTGATGCCATTAAGGGCAGTGGTTTCTACTTCTTCGGTCGAGAAGAGTTTCTGAAGGTTAATTGTCTGGATCATATTTCTTTCGTGGGAGGAGAGGGAAGAAAGGGAGGAGAGGACGAAAGGGATTAATGTGTAGTTTCGACCTGTACTCACCTTACTCCTAATTTCATGGCTAAAGTTGAAAAGTTTGAAGATTTGCTGGTTTGGCAAAAAGGACTATCTCAGGCAATTGATTTATATAAGTTGCTGGCTAGTTGCAAAGACTATGGCCTTCGTGACCAGATGCAGCGTTCGTCGGTTTCGGTCCCATCGAATATCGCTGAAGGATTCGAGCGGCATACAAACAAAGAATTCATCAGATTCCTGCGTATTGCAAAGGGGTCTAATGGCGAACTACGAACACAAATCCATTTAGCCATAGGTGTGGAAATTATATCTGCCGACATTGGCAATGACCTACTTGCAAAGAGCCGCATAATCTCGTCAATGTTGCAAAACCTGATTAAAACCCGGGAAGAGAAATTTTCTTAGAGGGAGGAGGGGGAGTAGAGGGGCGAAGGGGAAGAGAGGAGAAAACCAGTTAGCCAACTTTTTCCTTGCCTTCTCTACTCCCTTTCTTCCCCTTCGTCCCTCTACTCCCTTCAACTAAAATTCTAACACCTCATTATCGCCAAAATTCTCATAACTACTTGTTATCACCTGCTCGCCGGGCTGGAGGCCGTCCAGAACTTCGTAGAACTCGGGGTTTTTGCGGCCCAAGGTAATCTGGCGTTTTACGGCCCGTTTGCCCGATTTATCCACAACGTATACCCAGTTACCACCCGTGTCGGAGAAGAAGCCGCCGACAGGAATGAGCGTCGCTTTAGCCGCTTTGCCCAACTCCAGTTGAATTGGCGATGACTGGCCACGTTTGATGCCTTCGGGGGTGCCTTTCGGGAAGATCATGTCTACCTCGAACCGACCGCTTTTTACTTCGGGGTACACCCGGCTAATGGTCAGTTCATGCATTTTACCGTTAAATTCAAATGAACCGTTCAATCCTGAAAATACCCGGCTGATGTAATGCTCGTCGACCCCGACGCGCATCTTGAAACCGTTGAGGTCATCAATCTGGCCAATGTTCTGGCCTCGGTTAATGTTCGAGCCAACTTCCACGTCGATGCTGGACAACTGCCCCGAGACCGGCGCTTTCACAACCAGGTTATCGAGCGTCTGTTGCCAAAGAGCCACATTTTTCTGCGTACGTTGCAAGGTGCCCTCTAATTGTTTGATCTGGAACTTCGCGTTATCCTCCTGGTATTTCTGCGTTTCGATTTCAATAACGCGCTGGCCAGCCAGTCGTTCGTAGGCACGTTTGGCTTTTAGGTAATCCTCTTCTGAAACAACTTTGTCCTTATATAATTTGGCCTGCCGGTCGTAGGAGTCTTTTGCCTGATCGATTTGTGCATCCAGATCCGCCAGGGTTTTGCGAAGCGTAAACCGCTCAACCTGTAGGCGCTGACGCGTATTTTGCAGGTCGTTAACCAATCGGTTGGCCTCCGTTTCGGATTGTAGAAAGCTCAGTTTAAGACTTTGATTTTCCAGTTTCAGAAGCACCTCGCCCTGCTTTACAGTGTTGCCGCCTTCAACGAGTTTCTGAGTAACATACCCACCTTCAATGGCATCGAGCCGGATGGTTTTCAGAGGTTGTACAACGCCCGTTACAGCGATGAAATCTTCAAAAGGCCCTGTCGAAACAGCGGAAACGGTAATTTTATCTTTTTCGACATTGAGCTTCGACCGACGGTCGGCGAAGAAAAACGTGTAAGCCAGCAAGCCTATTACCAACGTGCCCCCTCCGAAAAGAGCCATGCGTTGGGTTGTCCAAAATCGTTTAGGTAGTACGCGATCCATTACGTTTAAAGAGCGAATGAGTGAAAGAGTGAAAGAGTGGTCTGGCGTTCCAGCGGGCCGCTAGTGTTATAAATAGCAGTTCCGGACTCGAAGCTCATTCGCTAGAATGCCTTATGCCAATAGTCATGCCAATAGGCTGCTTATTCTGATTATCAGCAATTTAAACTAAAGTTAGAGCTACTCTGTGTCCGCTTTCGGACGGAAATTGTCCGCTTTTGGGGTTCTTATGACCGCAGTGTACGCCAATTCAATGTTGTTGTGCCAGCCCACAAAACGCTCTTTCACTCTTTCGCTCTTTCACTCATAGACCCCACTTCTGCCAGCACATAAGGCAATAAAGTTTGGGCTCGGGTGGCTGGGTTCAGGAAATCATAGGTCAATTGGCTGACGTGATAATAAGGAAATAACGCCAGCCGCTTAACCTGAAAGCCGCGCAACTCCAGCGAATCGGCATATAGCGCAGTCGTGAATACCTGTTGGGACGACTTTTTTAGCTGCATTTGTAGCACTGAATCCGTACGAGCGTAGGTTGTTGGGGCTTTGGCGTAAAATTCATACGTCCAGAAACTGCCCCCACCAACACCTGTTCCCGGTTCATACAGTATTGTGGGACGCTTGGCCAGCGTTGGATTAGCATTCACATAATTTGCCGTGGCCATACCCGCCTGATAGCGCAGGAATGTTGGATACAAAAACAGATTCAGCGTACCAGCCAGCACCAGCATGGCACCCACCATGCGGCCTGATAAGGAAAGGAGCGTGTTTTGCCGGAAAATGCTGAATGTTGCAATGGTGATAACGACTACCCAAACCAGTGCGCTAATAACATTGTCGGGTTGAACCAGTAGTAAAAGGGCAAGGGCAATAGCGGCAATGGCTACCCCAATACCGGTTTGCCCAATTGTCCACCGACGGAGCGTATTTGGTTTCAGATTTACTAAAAACTGCGCTGTTAGAATGGCGAAGAACGGAAAAACGATGTTCATGTAGTGGGGCAATTGAAAGCCCGAAAATGAAAACAACGCGAACGTTAGCAGCCCGGAACCCAACGAAACATATTCGATTGGTGCACCATTAGTTTTCCGTTTTATTAATGCAATCACCTGTTTACCAATACCTATATACAACGGCAATGACCAGGGCAAAAAGGCCCATAAAAGCGTATGGACGAAAAAGAACTTATCACCTTCGCCTTTGATTGGCCCCGTATTAAAGAACCGCCCAAACTGACTGTCCCAGAAAAAAAACTTGACGCCCGATACGCCCGTCTGCCCAAAAATGACTTTTTCGGGATGAAGATCGAACTGTTGGTACAGGCAGTAGATTTCGGGAAGCGTGAACGCAAATGACAGGGCAACCGCCACATACCAGCGTATTTTGAGCAGTTCCCGCCAATGGCCGGTCAGCAGCCAGTGCAGTACCAAACCACCACCAATCGGGATAAGCACAAAGACGCCTTTGGTCATCAGGGCGCACCCAGTCAGGAAGGAGCCAATAAGGAGATGAAGCCAGCTCTTAGGAGCGCCATATCTCAAAGATATGGCGCTCCTGTCATGTCTATCGCCCATAAACACGCGGTAAAAATGATACACCGGGCCGATAATGAGTGGCATCAGGTAGGGCTCAGCGCGAACATCGCTGTTTGACAGAACGCCGTGAAAAGCTGTCAGAAGTACCAGCGCGGCCACTTGCGCGGTTAGTTTTGGATAGGTCAGCCGGGCGAATTTATAGGTGTAAATTACGCTTCCGAGAAAAAATAGTAATGCCGGAAATTTGTAGCCAAAGGTGTTGATGCCGAAGATTTTGTAACTCACGGCAATTACCCAAAATGGCAAATGCGGCTTGTCGAGCCAATCGGCACCCACGGCGTAAAGGTTAACGAAATCGCCGGATTGTGCCATTTGTTTGGCAATGCAGGCATAGAGAGCACCATCGAGCTCCATGATAGGTGGAAACAGGCCGGTGGCATTCAGAAATATACCTACGGCTACAAGGGCGTAAAACCAGCGGTCGTCAAAGGAGGGGTAATTGTCAGTCATTTGTTCTGCATACAGAGTCACTAGCGGGCAGATTATTTGTCATCATAAAGATTATTAAAGTAGCTAGAAGGGACGTTTTGCCACCGAATTAGACAACTGACCATCTACTGACCATACTGACCGCTTAACGACTTTTAATCAACCAAAGTAAGTAAGAAAAGCGTAATTTGTTGATGATTCGATACCGGCGTGCAACAATTCGTTAAGCCTTCTATCTTTGATCTATGCAAGATGCTAAACTCTTACTCGTCGATGATGACCCCGACGTATTACTGGCGGCCCGACTGTTGCTAAAAAGACATGTTGGCGCGGTAGACATCGAGAAAAATCCTGAAAAACTGCCTTTTCTCCTCAACAACAACCGGTACGACGCCATCGTACTCGACATGAATTTCCAGCGCGATGTGAGCAGTGGCCGGGAAGGCTTCGCCTGGCTTGACCGTATTCTGGATATTGACCCCAAAGCGCGGGTGGTTTTGTTTACGGCCTACGGCGATGTCGAAATGGCGGTGCGGGCTATCAAAGCCGGGGCCGTCGATTTTGTGCTGAAACCCTGGCAGAACGACAAGTTTCTGGATACCATTCGTGGCGCTGTCAAAGGAAAAAAAGAAGAACTGGAAGAGCTTGAAGATGCTCAGAAATCTACCCGCAAAAAAGGTAGCCAGGGCAGTACAACGATCATTGGGAGCGCCATGCGCCCGATTTTAGATACCGTAGAACAGGTGGCTCCAACGGATGCCAATGTCCTGATTTTGGGCGAAAACGGCACCGGCAAAGACTTGATTGCTCGGGCTATTCATGACAACTCCCACCGGAAAGATAAGCCCTTTGTGAGTGTCGATGTGGGTGCTCTAACTGAAAGCCTGTTCGAGAGTGAATTATTTGGCCATGTGAAAGGAGCCTTTACTGATGCCCGCGACGACCGGGCCGGACGCTTTGAAGAAGCGAATGGCGGCACTATTTTTCTGGACGAAATTGGTAACCTGACGCCTTCGCAGCAAGCCCGACTCTTAACGGTACTGCAACAGCGGCAGGTTACGCGCGTAGGCTCAAACAAAGCCCGTGCGCTGGATGTGCGACTCATCTGCGCCACCAACGCCGACCTCAATGAGCGTGTGGCTGAGCGCGGTTTCCGTCAGGATTTATTGTACCGAATCAACACGATTGAACTCCATTTGCCACCGCTGCGCGAGCGTCCATCAGACATTGGCCCATTAGCTGAATTTTTTCTGAAGAAATATGCAAAGCAGTACAATCGCCCCGTATCGGGCCTGAGTCCGGCACTACTGGCCGAAATGAAGCAATACCGTTGGCCCGGCAATGTTCGGGAGTTGCAGCACGCCGTTGAGCGGGCCGTTATTCTAGCCCGACCTGACGCGGCCCGGCCTGGAGATGCCCGACCTGACACCAGTTCGAGCACCTTGCTGGAACCGGCTAATTTCGTTTTCCGGAAAGATGGCAACGCGGCATCGCCCGTTAATGAAACTCTGCAACTGGAAGATATGGAGCGGCAATTGATTCAACAGGCGATGCAAAAACACCGGGGCAGTATCACCGATGTAGCGCGGGAGTTGGGCGTATCGCGGCAGGCGCTGTACAGGCGGTTGGAGAAGTTTGGACTTTAATGATCAGTGTCAAGGCTACCTTTATTTCGACTGGTGTGATATACGTCCAGAAAAATGAGGGTAGACTCATCGATTCGATAAATGATAGCGTAATTATTTTTGAAAACGGCGCGTCGATATGAGCCGTCCGGCGTTTTCAAAACCTCATATTCAATAAATGCGTAGGGATTAAGCGGGATGCGATCAGCAACAAAATTCATCAGAGCAGACGTCAATTGTCGTCCACGTTTTTCTGAAAATTGAGAAGTATATTCCTGAATAAGGGCAACTTGTTCTAAAAAGTAATCAGTAAAAACTAACTCCCAATCGGTTGGATTCATAGGCCAAGCTTTGCTTTTGCTTCGTCAAACGAATAACGCTTTCCTTGCTCAGCTGTATTGATACGACTTATTAAATCGTCAGTAGACAGTTTTGGCCCCTCGGCAGAAAACGAGTCTGTACGGTCAAATTCGATAATATGTTTCTGCGCTAATGCGTTCAGAATAGTCATAACGAAATCCTGATCTTCGTCTGCTAAGATGTTCACTTCTACCGTAGTCATATCGTTGTTTTTTATGAAATATACTGATTACAACCTGTGAATCCAAACTGGTCTAGTCTAAACCGGCGTGAGTCAACTCTGTAGCAATCGCTTCCTGCGCCAGTTTGACAACCTCGTCGGGTGTGCGGCCTGCGGGTTCGATACCGGCAAGCGCAGTCCACGACATTTTAGAGAATGACCGGAGCGGAAACATGCCTTTAGGGTTAAAATGGCCCGTTCCCCGAATCGTGACCGGAACTACAAGCGCCGATGGTGCCCGTTTCAGCAAGGTGGCTACACCGCCCGTTACAAAGGGGCGCATTGTTCCCGATGCCGACCGGGTTCCTTCCGGAAAGATCACTGCGGATAGATTCTGCTGCTGAATCAGCTTGCCTAAACGGGCAATCTCGACAATAGCTTGTTTGGCATCTTTTCTGTCAATCAGCGCAGCACCACTTTTACGTAAATTGTAGGAAACGCCGGGTATACCATGTGATAGTTCAACCTTGGAAACGAACGTCGGTGTGTGTCGACGCAGAAACCAGATGATGGGCGAAATGTCGAACATGCTCTGGTGATTGGCCACAAAAATAATGGGTCGGTCGGTGGGGAGGTCGGTGAGTTGTTTAAAACGGATTGTGCTGCCGGTCAAATACCAGCCATAGGCAATGCTGGCGTTCATCCAGTCGACGGTTTTTTTATGAGCCGGGCGACCAAATAAATTAAAGGCGGTGGCCTGCATAACGTGGAAAACGCATAATACCAATCCGAAATAAAGCAGGTAAACGCAACTCAATATGTAATCTAAAATTTTTTTCATGGGGCCTACAGGCGTCAGCGAAGCAGCTAGTATAGCCCAAAATTAACAAGGAGTCGTTGATAGTCGGGAAGAAAAACGAAAGCGATTCAAAAACATCGACTCTTTTAGCCGAACTTTGCCGGACATTGGGATAAATTGACCCGTTTCTTTGTTATTACTACATGATCTTATCTGGCACACGTTTGGATGTAATGCGTTTCGTCGGCGAAAAAATCGACGCATCTGTAGATGAATTTCTTAAGCCCATCGAGACCAACTGGCAACCCGCCGATTTGCTCCCCGATTCGACAAAAGAGTCATTTCTAGACGAAGTTAAATTACTCCGCGAAAGCACCCGCGAGCTATCCTACGATTACGTAGCCGTACTGGTTGGCGATACCATCACGGAAGAAGCGCTGCCCACGTACGAATCGTGGCTGATGGATATGGAAGGCATCGACCAGGGTAGTTCAACGGGCTGGACACGCTGGATTCGTAGCTGGACAGCCGAAGAAAACCGCCATGGTGACTTGCTGAACAAGTTTTTGTACTTATCGGGCCGGGTCAACATGCGGGCAATGGAAGTATCGACGCAGTATCTTATTGCGGATGGCTTCGATATCGGAACGGGTAGAGATCCCTATCGCAACTTCATTTATACCTCATTTCAGGAGCTGGCTACCAATGTATCGCACCGCCGGACGGCTACGCTTGCCAAACAGGCGGGTTGCAACCAGTTGTCGAAAATATGCGGTGTGATTGCCTCCGATGAGATGCGCCACGCGAAAGCTTATAAAGATTTTGTCCGGCAGATTTTTGAAGTTGACCCATCCGAAATGATGCTCGCTTTTGAAGATATGATGCGCAAGAAAATTGTGATGCCTGCCCATTTTCTGCGCGAAAGTGGCGTGAAAATTGGCCAGACCTTCAGCCATTTTTCGGATGCCGCTCAGCGTTTGGGCGTTTATACGACCTACGATTATATCGAAATTGCCGAGGCACTGGTGGCTGAGTGGCAAATTGATACCATGACGGATCTGAACGATGCCGGTCAGCGTGCCCGTGATTACGTGATGGCGTTACCGGCCCGACTGCGCCGGATTGCTGAGCGCACCAAGGTGCCCACGCTTGAATATCCATTTAGCTGGATCGCGGGCTAACATGAATCGATTCGTTCTCGGTATAGGCTGGCGCATTGTTGGTATTGTTGGCCTTACCGGGGCGATAACCTATTTCTATCTCCAGCAAGCGAATGGCCTGGCCATCTTTGCGCTGCTTGTTACTCATATCGTTTTATCGGCCAACCTGTATCGGTACGTTACGGGCCTGAACCGTAAGCTGACCCGATTTCTGGAGTCAGTACGTTACTCTGATTTTGCCGTTGCCTTCCGGGCCGATAGTAATTTAGGCCCGTCTTTCTCTGAACTCAACGACCAGTTCAACGAAGTACTAGACGCTTTCCGGCAGGCGCGGGCCGAGAAGGAGGCTAACCTGCATTACGTCAACACCATCGTTCAGCACGTGAGTGTCGGACTCCTCACCTTCGACGCAACCGGTCAGGTGGAGTTGGTCAATCAAACGGCCCTTCGGCTGTTGGGCATCTACCGAATCCGCACGCTCAACGACCTCAACGCGACCCATCCCGATCTGGCCGATATGCTCCGGGCCTCAACGGCTTCCTCAACTCCCGTATCCTATCAGACCGGTACCGATGGTGAACTGTCGGTGCGCTGCACGGCCGTCCGGCTGCGGGGACGGCTCGTAACGGTGGCCTCTATGCAGAACATCCGTTCGGAATTGCAGCAGCGCGAACTCGAAGCCTGGCAGAACCTGACCAAAGTGCTGCGGCATGAGATCATGAATTCCATTACACCAATTGTTTCCCTGGCGGGCACCATGCGCGACATTGTCGAAACAGATTTGGTGCCGCTCTCGTTGCCAGCCTTCACCGGACAGCAGTCCCCGGCCGAGTCTGCCTTTGTTGCCGAATCGGTCAATGATTTGCGGGATGCGTTAACGACCATTGAACAGCGGGGCGCGGGTATTATGCAGTTTGTGGATGCGTATCGGCATTTTACGACGATTCCACAACCCGTATTTGCCGATGTATCGGTGGAGCCGTTAGTGCGAAACGTAGCGCAACTAGTGCAGGCCGATGCGCAAAAACACCATATTTCGATTTCAATATCGTCGCCTAATTTAGCCATTCGAGCCGATGCGGCCCAGATCGAAATGGTGTTGCTGAACCTGATAAAAAATGCGGTAGAAAGTCTGGGTAAAACACCAAATCCAACCATTCAAATCGAAGCCGAAGCAACGGGCCCCCGTGTGGTTATCCGCGTCACCGACAACGGGGTTGGTATCGAACCCGAGGCCCTGGAGCAGATTTTTATTCCCTTCTACACGACCAAGAAAACTGGTTCCGGCATCGGTCTAAGCCTTTCTCGTCAAATCATGCAGCTTCACAACGGCCAGCTTACTGCCGACTCCAAACCCGGCGAGGGGAGCACGTTTAGCCTGGTGTTCTGAGGAAATTCGTTATACTTACAGCCAAAACTATTGACATGATCAACGCCGTTTTAGCTAATAAACTACCCGTAGTCACTCAAATCCTGCGTGAAAATGGTGTAAAGCGGGCCTTTGCCTTTGGTTCTGTCTGTACAGAAGAGTTTAACGAAGCTAGCGATATTGATCTGTTAATTGCTTTTGATGATACACTGGACCCGATTAGTTATGGGGAAAACTATTTTACGATTGCACACGCCCTGGAGTCTGTCTTGAATCGTTCCGTTGATTTAGTGACTGAGCGATCGTTGAAAAATCCTTATTTCATATCGGTATTGGAGCAGACAAAAACGGCTATTTATGAGTGATGAAATCCGTAAATGGCTGGTGGATATTCTGGAAGCAATTGCTTATATCGATTTTCATTTAGGTGGCAAGCGCGATTTTATTATTTACCAGAATAATATAATAAGTCAACGTGCTGTTTAGCGAGAAATAGAAATAATTGGAGAAGCGACTAATCGAATATTAAAAGTAAACGCCACAATAGCCATTTCGCATGCTCGGCGAATCGTTGATTTACGTAATCGGGTCATTCTCGCATATGATGTAGTAGATGAAGTGATTGTATGGAGTGTCGTTGTCAAAAGCCTTCATCTATTAAAGCAGGAAGTTGAGCATCTTTTAAGCCTTTAGTCAGGGGAAGCCAACCCTTCGGAATATGCGGTTCACCGTGGCGCAATTGCTGGAGTTGCTAGCGGCTGGAATGACTGATCAGGAAATTCTGGAAGACTACCCTTATCTTGAAGAGGCAGATATTCAGGCCACCTTGCTTTATGCGGCCCACATTGCCAACGCTCGTACAATTATTAATCTGCCGCTTGCATCCTAGTTCGTTGTGCTGAAGTTTATCGTTGATACACAACGGCCGCTAATGCTGGCAACTTACTTGACCTGGAAGGGTTTTGATGCCATCCACACGACTTATTGTGCTGAAAATCACTTATTACAGGATAGCAAATGGTATGTTATCTTCAATAGCAGATCATACATGAAAGGCACATTTATTCTATAGTAAATTTTCGTTATACTTACATAAACTTTTAAACGCCGGAGTGACATGGAAGCGGTAACCGAACAGTCGGCATATGAACAGGAACGCGGGAAGCCTATGCCGAGTAAAGTACATGCTTACGTCCAGAGCAATATCATCTTTGAACTAAAATCCCGGTATAAAGACCGCTTCACCTTCCTATCTGAAATCAGCCTTGATTTAAACGGTTGGTGGTCGGTGCCTGATTTGGCAATTTATCCGAAAATGGCGATTGATGTTCGTCAGGACGAGATTCGGATAACCACACCCCCGCTCTGTGCAATCGAAATCATATCGCCCATGCAGAGCCTTCAGGAGTTGGTCGACAAATCGAAAGCTTATTTTGAGCACGGTGCTCAATCGTGCTGGTTAGTGTTGCCCGGCCTTCGCTCCATTTACGTATTCAGCTCGTTCGACGATTTTAAGACCTTCACGCATACCGATACACTGCTGGATGACACACTGAAAATCAGCATTCCACTGGCCGAGGTGTTTGCGTAGAAATACACCGTTAGGATGGCTTTGCCAGTTGATTGCACGTGTTTTTGAGAAAAAGCCAGCTTTGGACTGGTAAAAAATTTATAAATTTAAAAAGAACGTAAATAGGTTACGTTCTTAACGAATAGGTTTGTGCTCTGGTCATTACACACTCGCCTATCGTATGTCTGAGAAAGCACCAACCTTTGATTATTACTGGGTCAAAAACCTGTATGAACGACATCCGGTGCTGGCGGCTTTCCGCAAACGAGCCGATGGTTTTTCGGTTATGGTTTCCTTTCTGCATGAAGCCTTCGAACAGCGTCGGCAAAGTCGATACATTGAGCCAGACCTGATTAACAAGTTAACCGATTTTTTGCTGGCTATCGACGTGTTGGATAGTTCGGCTAAAACACCCCGCGATTATTTAGAGGAGTGGACTAAAGACGGAATGCTTCGTCGGTTTTATGACGATTTACTACATGATGAGCCATTCTACGAATTGACACCTGATGCCGTTCTAGTGCTGCGGTGGCTTCAGGAGCTTGATCAAAACGAGTTTGTTGGAACAGAATCAAGGCTACGAGTTTTGTTCGATTTACTTGAACAATTAGCCTACCGAAGTTCGAGCGATAAAGCAAGCCGGATTGAGCAGCTACGGCGAGAAATTCAGGAACGGGAAGCCGAAATTGACCGGATAGAGCGGGGTGAGCTTGACGTTTGGGATGCTACGCGTATACGGGAAAATTTTCAATTAGTGCAGGAAACAGCTCGGCGGCTTCTGGCTGATTTTCGGCAGGTTGAGCAGAATTTCCGTGATATCGACAGGGGTTTGCGCGACGAAATCCTGACGACTCCGCTCTCCAAAGGGAATCTTTTAGATAAACTGTTTTCAACGATTGACGAACGGATCTGGGGGCGAGATCAAGGCAAGAGCTTTCGGTCGTTCTGGGAGTTGTTGATGAATCAAGCAAAACAGGATGAGTTCGATATGTTGCTGAACGAAGTTGTTCAACTATCTGCCCTGCGGGAACTGGCTCCTGCCCTTCGTGACCTCGAACGACTCAAGTTCGATCTGGTCGAAGCCGGGGGTAATGTAAACCGGGCGAATGACCTGATTATAAAAAGCCTTCGACGGCTAATTGAGACTAATTTCTTTCGCGAACACAAACATATCCTTCAAAAAATAGAGTCAGTATTGGAGCTAGCTGTCCGTGTAAAGGCTCAGCCACCCAAAAATCGCGATTTAATGCACATTGATGGAAAACCTCAACTCGACTTCTTCATGAATCGTCGGTTGTTTCATCCATCAGTCGTGGCTACCATTCGTTCAGAAACGGTTGACGCTGGCGAACAGGATGCCGATATATCGGCATTATTAACTGATGACGATGTGTCGCTGGAACAATTGGAAACAAACATCGGACAGCTATTACGGCACCGTCCCCAAGTGTCACTGGCGGCTGTTTTAAGCGAATTTCCCCCTCAAAAAGGACTTGCCGAGATTGTTGGCTACCTGTCTTTGGCTTCTCAGAGCGAAGTACAAAATAAAGCCACAGTGAGTGAGGATATACAGGATGAGATAGCCTACGATACAGATGAAGGTTTACGTATGCTCCAATTACCGAGAATCATCTTTATTCGATAATTTTTCTAACAGGATTTACAACCGGGCCGCCGATGCGGATGAATATGATTTTATAACCCTGTCAAGCACAAGTACTTATGGATATCGCTCAAATCGAAAAAGCGCAGGTAATAGGAGCACTCTATAAAGGCCCGCTTCACCAACAACAGGACAGTCCGGCCCGAGACCGACTTTGGCGTCTATTACTCAAGCATCAGCAAGCAGTTCGTAAACACTTCGCTGAATGGGGAGGAGACATACATCTCGATGAAGCTGAAGGGTATGCCCGCCTAATTGAGTTAGATGTAGAAGATGATATTCGTGACCAACTCCCGGCACTCATTGAGAAGCGGCCACTAAACTACCCAACTACGTTGCTGGTGGTGTTGTTCCGTAAGCAGTTAATTGAACACCAGCGATTTTCCGGCGAAAATATGCTTCGTGTCAATCGGGCTGATATACACGAGCAATTGAGTAATTTTCTGAACATCGGCCAGAAAGACGAAGCCAAAGTGCGCGACCGAATCGACGAGTCGATCAATACACTCGAACGCTACGGACTGCTACGCAGCCTGGGAAATGCGGACGATGAATACGAGGTTCGACGGATTCTTAACTCGTTTGTCGATATCGAATTCATCAACGAATTTGAAGAGAAACTTCGGCAGTACGCCCTTACCTATTTTAAACAAACGCCTGACCATGACGTCGACTGATCCATTCGCCAAAGCAGGCTACCGATTGCACCGCCTGGAAGTGCTAAACTGGGGCACGTTTAATCAGAAAGTATGGCACATAGAGCCTAATGGCGATAATGCCCTCCTAACGGGCGACATTGGCGCGGGTAAGTCTACCCTGGTTGATGCGTTGACGACCCTGCTGGTGCGTAACGACCGCATTACCTACAACAAAGCCGCTGGGTCTGACAAGCGGGAACGAACACTTAAATCCTATGTTTTGGGCGCTTTTAAAGGCGAAAAATTAGAAACATCACATAAAAGCAAGGCAGTTTATCTGCGTGAGCCGGGCACTACGCATACAGTTTTGCTGGCTTATTTTACGAATCAGAACACCAATCAGGTCGTTACGCTGGCGCAGGTATTCTGGCTGGCCGATGTGACGGATTCACCCCATAAATTTTTCGTTGTTTCGGAACGGGAGTTAACGGTCAAGCAGCATTTCGTTGGCTTCGACAGTATTCGCGACCTCAAACGGCGGTTAAGGGAACAGAAGGAATGGGTATATGATACGTTTGAGGACTATTCAACCCGGTTCCGGGCGCTGCTGGGCATTCGAAGTGAGGAGGCACTCGATTTGTTTTATCAGACCATTTCGATGAAACAGGTAGCCAACCTAACCGATTTTGTGCGGGCGCAAATGTTGGCAAAAACCGATATTGATCAGACCATTGAAACCGTTATTCGGCGCTTCGACGATTTGAACGCAGCTTATGAAGCCGTGCAGCAGGCCCAACGACAGTTGCTTTTACTGGAACCCATTACCAGCCGTTGGCAGACGTACAAACAGCAGGAAGCTGCAATTGCTGATTTAGCGCAAATTGCCGACGAATTGCCCCTCTTTTTCGCCTATCATAAAGCGCAGCTGTACCGCGAAGAGCTAGACGCATGTGATACGTACTACGGTATTGAAGCGGGCAAACGCGATGAGCTTGAGCGTGAGGTAGATGATACAACGGCTCGCCTGAATGACTTACGAATAGCACGCGAAACCTCATCGGTAGGCCAAAGACTAAAGGCAATCGCGCAGGAGATAGACAGTAAAAACGACGTACGGGCAAAGCGCACTGCCAATGCCAAACAGTCTCGCGAGTTATGCACTTTACTCGACTTAGCAACCGCTCTGGATGTTGCGACGTTTACGGTGAATTTGCGGCAGTTGAACCAGGTTGCAGAGCAACTTGACAAACACCGGGTTGTTGTTCAGCAGGAGCGGGACCGACTGATGCAACACCTCTGGCAACTGGCCGACGACCGTAATGAACTCCAGACAGAAATTGTATCGCTCAAACAACGTAAAACGCAGATTCCTGACCGCTGGCTGACCATTCGCCGACGTATTGCTGAAGCCGCCAGCTTAACGGAAACTGATCTGCCATTTGCCGGTGAACTGATTCGGGTAAAACCTACGGAAACTGCCTGGGAGGGGGCTATCGAACGCCGATTGCGCGGCCTGGGGCTGAGTTTACTGGTTCATGATACCGATTACAGTCGGGTGGCAGATGCTGTCGAACGAATCACGCTGGGCGAGCGAGTGGTCTATTACCGAACCATTGGTCACGACTATCGCTCCATAGATAGACTATCGGCCCAATCATTGGTGAACAAAGTTGACATCAAAGACGACAGCCCATTTTTCGACTGGCTTGATACCCAGCTTCGGCAGGAACATAACCTGATTTGTTGTGAATCTGTAGATGAATTTCGGCGGACTCCCTACGCTATGACCCGCAACGGACAGGTAAAAATGGGGAAGATGCGGCACGAAAAAGACGACCGACGTGACCTGACCAATCGGCGGGATTATGTACTGGGGTGGAGCAATGAGCAAAAAATTAATGCGCTAACCCGCCAACTGGCTGAATTAGATGCACAGCTTGGTCGAACGAAGACCCAATTCGACGAACACGAACGGGTATTAAAACAAATTGACGGACAAAGTCGGGCAATAGACGAGCTTCGTAAACAGCGCGACTTTGCCGACCTCGATTGGCCACACACAGCCGCTGAAATCGAACAACTGGAAACGGAACGGCAAACATTGACCGGGCAATCCTCCGAATTGAGCCGGCTTGAGGAAGCTATTCAGCAGACAAAAAAGACGCTTGACCTTAAAAAAGAAGCCTATAAGAAACAGGCTGAGGAAGTTGGTAAGTTAAAAAACCAGACTACAACGTTAGCTGACAAACTGTATAACGCACTCGATACGATGGATGTGGTAAATCAGGATGCCGACCTGCTGGAATCGTTTTTCCGGAGCGACGATGATGTAATGGAGCAGTTGCCGCTTTGGTTACAACGGCTTAATCGGCTCACTATTCCGAACGATCAACTTTCCAGTACACACAAAGCCGCCATTGTTGAACGCCTGGGAACCGCCGATTTGAACGCTGGTAATATTGAACGGAAAGAGGACGAGCTTCGAAAACAATTGACCGGTAAGGATGGCGAAATTGACAAATTGACTGGACAGAAAGAACGAACAGGGCAGGATGTCGTCAAAAAAATGCAACAGTATTGTCATGCGTTTCCAGTCGAAAGCCGCGATTACGAGGCCAGTGTGACACCCATAGCCGCCCGCGATTTCGAAGAACTCTACCAGCGCATTACCGACGACGATTTACCCCGCCACCGGGAACGTTTCCGCAGGGAACTCAAAGAAGGTACCATCAACAGCATCGTTCATCTGCAAATGCAGCTTGGGAAATCGGAAAAAGACGTAAAGGATAAAATACAAAAAATTAACGAACGGCTGGCCGAAATCACATACGACACGGCCTTAGATACCTACATCCAGTTAGTACCCGAACCCGTTACAACGGCTGACATTGCCACCTTTAAAAATGACCTGCGCAACTGCCTGAGTAACAGCTACGGCGATACGGATAATTATGCCGAACGGAAGTTTGCCGATGTCAAACAGATACTGGACAAACTGATGAGTCAGGACGAAGTAGATAAACGCTGGCGCGACAAAGTGACCGATGTGCGGCAGTGGTATTCGTTTGGTGCCAGTGAGCGGTATAAAGAAACCCATACGGAGAAAGAATACTACAGCGATTCGTCGGGAAAATCGGGTGGGCAGAAGGAAAAGCTGGCCTACACGATTCTGGCGTCGGCCATTTCGTATCAGTACAATATCACCTGGGAGGGCGCCCCGCGCACGTTCCGGCTGGTGGTTATTGACGAAGCCTTTGGCCGGGGCTCGAAAGAAAGTACCCGGTATGGTCTGGAACTGTTCGGGCGGATGAATCTGCAACTGCTGATTGTAACACCCGGCGAGAAAGTCAACATCATCCAGCAGATACGTTCAGCATGTGCATTATGTGGCTAAGGGTGTCGACGAAACGTCGAAGGTGCGTAACCTGACCATTCGGGCATATCAGGAAGCAAAGGAATTGCATAAAACTGCTGTAGCCGATGATTAGCCCTGATGAGGTACGTCAAAAAGCCGAACGCTGGTGGACGAATGGCTCCTTATTGCGGGCTTGTCTGGACGGTACGATCGACACCTTTTTCCCCAGGGATATTCCGCAGATCGGTCTCGATAAATCGGCCGACAAATTAACACGGTTTATTACCATTCAACAGGAGCAGGAAGCGTTACGTAAGCAGGCTAAGTCGACCATTGGGTATGGCTATTCGCTGGAATGGACCGCTCAGGGGAGTCGGCAGGTGGGACAGAATCAGTACATCACCCGAATTTATATCGAGTCGCTTACCGATTATCTCAGGCTGATCGGAAAAACCGCCGAGTATCAATCGTTTGTACAGACCTTAGCGCTTGTTCGTACTACCGCGCCATCGCTCCTCAACCTGTTTGAGCGAATGCCCCGACTGGTGATTGACCAAGCCGACAACTGGCCTGATCTGCTAACAGTTGCTGGTTATTTTATACAAAACCCGAAACCCCGGCAATACGTACGGAGCCTGCCCATTGCCCTGCCCACCAAGTTCATCGAAAACAACCGGCCCATACTTCGCACGCTGCTGGATCACCTGATTCCGGAACATCTGAACGCCGACGAATCGGATTTCTACAAACGCTTTCATCTACAGGTGGAGGAGCCGCTGGTTAAAGTTCGGTTTCTGGATGCGTTGGTACGTCTGCACCCTGCCTTATCGCATATCAGCATCTGGCTGAGCGAGTTTCGGGAGTTGCGTTTGGGTGCGAGCCGGGTGTTCATCATCGAAAACCTCACAACATTTTTAATCTTCCCAAATCGAGCCGACAGCATCGCCATCTGGGGCGGAGGTTTCGCCGTTACCCTGCTGGGCGGCACCGACTGGCTGGCCGACAAGCAAATCCTGTACTGGGGCGACATCGATGCCCACGGGTTCCTGATTCTGAACCAGTGCCGCAAACAATTCCCCCAAACGCAATCGCTCCTGATGGACCGCGCCACCTTCGACGCGCACAAGCACCTGGTCAGCAAAGGCGAAACGACACCCGTGGTTGACTTGCCCTACTTGACGGAGGAAGAACGCGCCTTGTTCCTGCTGCTCAACCGCAATGGGTGGCGCGTGGAGCAGGAGCGGCTGGGAGCGGAGTGGCTAAAGGAACAATTGCTCATGAAGACGACAGGCGGGGATGATTAATTGTTGGGTAGCTTTATGTTTCGTTTATCTTTTATTTCTTGCCTGTATAAACGGCTAGACCTATGAAAAAACTGCTGAAAAATAAGATAAAACTGTTAGTTATAGGGCTCATAAACGCCGTAAACCTGGTTGTTGCGCAGTCTACTCCACCAGCTTCGCTTTCGGTAGGGGCGGCCAAAGTAGACATAATACCGGCCCTGAATGAACTGAAGAAACCGTATTACGGCATTAACGACAACATATACTCCAGGGCTGTTGTCGTCAACAATGGCAATTCGACTGTAGCACTTGTTTCGGTAGATATTGGCGGTATTAACGACGAAATGGCGGATCGTATTCTTACTAAAATTACGGCCACATCAGGCATTCCTGCCCGAAACATACTGATCACCGCTACGCATACGCACAGTGTGCCGTTTGGGATCAGCGGAGACGTTTTCGAGTCTAAAATTGCCAGTGCTGTCAAACTGGCGAAAGACAAGCTACAGTCCGCCCGTGTCGGTTACGGCGAAGGTGTATCGTACATCAACGTGAACCGCAATATCATTGACCCTGACACCCGCCGGTGGTGGGAAGGCCCGAACTACGATGGCCCCTCCGACAAAACCGTAGCCGTGGTCACCTTTGAAACGCTGGCCGGTAAACCCATTGCCATCTATTACAACTATGCCATGCACGGCGTTATTGCCGGTATGTTCGATCAGGTGAGCGGGGATGTACCGGGGGCTACGTCGCGCTATCTGGAAAACAACTTCGACGATGAAGCGGTGGTCCTCTGGTCGACCGGTGCCTGTGGTGATCAGAACCCCATCTATTATCAGCAGACCTACGATTTACGCGAAATCCGCGTTAAGGAGTACGCCAAACGCGGTATCGACATCAGCAATAAAATGCCGCCCGGTGGCGAAGGGCTGGATCGGAAAGACCCGAAGGTGATCAAACTGATGGAACAGCAAAAGCAAATGCTGCTGTCGATGGGGCAACTGCTGGGCGAGGAGGTGCTACACGTTGTGCGGAACACCAAACGCAAGACAAGCAACCCTGTTATCCAGGCCGATCAACGCATGATCACCTGCCCCGGACGCAAACGGCTGGATGAGGGCCGGGCGGGCTACGCGGGTACGTATGCCGATGCGGATTCGATTCCTCTCCGGCTAGGGTTAATCCGTCTGGGCGACATTGCGCTTACAGCCGTCAACGGCGAGGTGTTCAACCCCATTTCGACCCGCCTTAAAAAAGAATCGCCGTTTGCCAACACTCTGATGACCACTTTAACCAACGGCTATGCCCGCTCGGGCTATATTCCCCACGATGCCGCGTTTGGCACCTACACCTTCGAAGTTGTTTCGTCGCGGCTCAAGCCGGGTTTTGCCGAAACCGCAATTGTCAATGGCTTGCTCGATATGATGTATGCCAGCCTGCAAGTAAAGCCGTGATGGGTATGCTTATCTGAGGGCTTCGGCCGTCTTCTGCGAATAATCGTCTAATTTCTCTTCCTCAATGATGTTCACCCGGGGCTGATTCGCTAATAGCTGAACGGCCTGCTCATAGGGTTTATACAGTTTTCGGTCTTTCGGCCGGGCGACCAGCACATCGAAGCGGGCATTGCGTCGTTCTGCATAATCATTAAGAACAGTAAACTGGCCTACGTTAAGCGTTGCTTTTTCGTTGATCGACTGCTCTAGCTTCAGATCGAAACTAACGGGCTTTACCAGATTATAACTACCATTTTGCCAGGCAAATGGAAACTGATACGCAAAGCTCGTTCCTTCTGGCTTAACCGTAATCGGCTGCTCAAAAGCCTCACGCGATAACAGGCCATCCAGACGCTGACGAAGCAATTGTTTGTATTCTTTCAGCAAATAGGTTTCGTCATGACGTGGGCGATACTCGTCTTCTTCATAGAACGAGAGATACAGTTTATAGAATTGCTCGCCGATTGCTGATAAATCCTCTGTGTATAAAACTGATGTTTTTACCTCACCAAACTGCAAGGCACTACTGTCGCGGATCAGAATTTCGTTGTCAATAAGTTGCCGTGGATGCGCTTCGTAGTCAGCGAAGATTTCGGGCTGTTTCGTTAATTGCTTTGTTCGGGCGACAATGCCCTTGAAGTAGGAACGGATTACCTTTTCGGCAAACTTAGGGTATAGTTTTCGGATACGTCCTAACCGCTCGGGGTGTAGAAAAACAGCCTGGCGTTGCTCAGGAAACAGTAGCAATACACCAACATTCAGTACTTCACCCAATGATTGGGCGTACCGGTATTGCAGGACGCTATAGTAGAAGACTGAGCTCACGCGATAAGTGTGGTTAAGAATTTACAGAACTCTCCGGCGCGGGCTTTAGTTTGCAACAGATGCTCACGAATAACGGGATAATTCCCGATTTCAATACCTTCAAATTGCAAAGTTATAGCTTCTGAATCCAGCGAACTAAGCGATAAATTTTCCAAAAAATATTGAAATGTCTCAAAAAGGCTTGCCTTTTCGGGGACGGACATCCGTTTAAGCAACGGATAGAATAAATGCTTATCGTATGGATAATACCATGCGCTTCGGTCGAACGAAGGCATCACATAGGCATCTGGCGTAAGCGTATCATTAGCGAAAGGAAATATCTGTTCATGATCTATCAGAATTAGCGTATCGTCGTCAATCAGCAGATTGGGTTTGTTGCGGGCTCCACCCCGGTCAAGGTTCCAGACCAGATTATCGAACGCAAAGATAGTGCCCATGTTATAGCTTTTCAACAAAGATCTTTGTTGTCTGACATCAACAATAGAGGAATTTGGTATTTCTTTTGAACCAAATTTTAGGCCATCTGCAATCTCACGTAACCGTAATGCTTCTCGTTCTGGTAAATCGTTTACGAACGTATCACTAAACATAATTAGTGCACATTCAGGTATAATCAAATCAAATTCTTGGGCTAATATGTTGCCAAATACCTCCTTGGCAATTGGGTGAAGTTGTAGAGTCTGCTTTTTAGTGAACAGCTTAACTACATATGGCACAAGGTTGCCTTGATCGTTCACCTGCGTAAGCCACGGTTTGGTTGAACCGCCGGATCGAATCGGACTTTGGTAAGAAGTGGCTTCTAGTATTTTCAATATTGGCCCAAATTTAAATTTCTGATTTTCAAAAGACATGCTGTCTGCCAATTCATCCGATTTAAGTGGCCCTCCCTTGAGCAAACCGTTGAAGAATACCAGCACTTGGGCGGTTTGATAGGGAAACTAACTTATTTGCCAATGCAATGGGCATTATAGCATTATCATACATATCGCAGCGCAGTCTGGCTACGTTTGTTAAAAGGACCTGCAAATCTTTAAGAGAGCTTGCTGTGGGCTTGATGGATAGTTTAGGAACCGGTACCGTCACTACATATACTGCTTCTTCTGGTGTTTTGAATATTAGTTTTTGACCATAATAAGACGTATGCGCGTATGGTTCTGTGTTATCAGCTTTTCCAGGAGTAATGTATTTGTATATATAATCATTGTCAAGTAATAAAACTTGTCCAGGTTTTAATAAGTGAGAGATTTCTTTGGCATGCTCGACGAACGCACCACTCTTTTCCAAGCCTACAAGGTATAAAGAGTGATATTTTTGTTGCACAAACGAGACTAAATCAAGCATTGGTTTGTGCATATTGACAGTCTGACCAAAGAAGCCTAGTGGGCCGTCCTTAAAGAAAAATATCTCTTTAAATAGTGTTGGCTTGTTATCAAGAATTATGCGAATAAAATGTACTAATATCAATTGCTCAATAGCAGTAGTGACATAACCCATAATGCCTCCAGCCCCAAGTTCGTCATCAATAGCCTCATGTAAACGTAAGACGTCTATAAGAAGCAACTCTTGTCTGCAATTTGAGCAAGGCATGGAGTAAGTAGTAGGGTGTAACTGAGCTACTTTTAATTCAACTCTCTCTTGACAATGAGGGCATTGTGATAAAGTGTAAGATGGGAGCTGTTGATTAGAAGGTAGATATTGACGAAATACAAACCAACGAAGCGTATCGAGCATTGACTTTGCATCACCTTTGCGGGGGATAGCAAAGAATGCCTGCAAAGTACGACGGATGGAATGGGTAATACTACTCTCTGTAGCCATCACATAGTTGCGTAGTGGTAGTACCAGCTTTAATCGATCCATTTGGCGAAGCCGTGCCATATCATCAGGGTCGATGAAAGGAATCTTCTCAAGACCCTCCAAATCATCCCGCCGGAAGTGTAGTGCACCAAATTGGAAAAAACATAGAGCCGCAGATGGATGACCAGGCTCAACGACAATTTCTTGGTAACCACCATCAAAGGCCATGAAACTTTCAATTGGGTTATTTATGCACTCTTGGTAATCAATCAGAATATGTTGGGATAGACTGATGTCGCTAGGCTTTATGCGCGGAGCAACTTGGCTCAAGTATTGCTTAACAGTTTCGTCTTGGATTACGTAACGGTGGGAGGTTTTGGATGCCCCTTCCATCGGGCGCCGGTCTGAGGAGTATGCCATTATACGGGTGAGGGTAGACTGCCTTCAGTGACAGTGGAAACATCATTTGGATTTTCTGGTAGAACTTCTGCTTTTTTTCCAAAAAGCTTCACTTGAACTGGAATCACGAATGGATTAGAGTAAGTTTTCATTCGGACAAAGCCTTGGTCACTGCTGGCGCTGAATCGGACAAGGCCTTCCGTAAAGTCCCCAAAATCATAATACTTACGCAACTCACGAGTTTCGTCTTCATTGTTGAGGTGAGCAATGAACCAGTTCTGGGTATTCTTCAAAATGTTTGAGCTAATCGAAGATACTTCCTGGGTAGCGTAAGTCATTCCAAGATTAAGTTTAGCTCCTTCCTTTGCCAAGCGATTGTAAATCTGTGCCAAGTCTTTATCATCTTTCTTTGGAAAAAGGTTGTGTGCTTCTTCAAAATAGAACTGGATAAAGTTATTGGGCTCATTCGCAATAAACCTTGCCATTGAATCCTGAAAGATTTTTCGGCAAATACGTTCAGAAAACATACGTTGTAATGCCGGATCGCCTTGTGATAAGTCAGCGATCACAATGCCTCCAGAGCGAAGGTGATTGATAATGTCATCTTCGAAAGGTTTGCCGTCTTGTTCTGTATGTTGACTGCGAATTCCATTCAACTTTTGGTATCCGCTCACGATAGCTGAGGTGGGTGTCTTTTTTTGGGTTAGCATTACCAAAAGTGCTTTAAGCCCCTCATCTGCCCATTCGTGACCTTTGCTAGCCAAGTAATTTGTGAAAAAAGAATGAGTAGGATAGTTAGACCAGATAGTTGTCCACCACTTTATCGCATCGTCGAGCTTAATACCTTTAGATGGATCTATACCCCCAGCGAGAGCATTCAGTTCCACGTTCCCATCAAATTTAACCTTAAAGTTAGCAGGGGCTACAAAATCTGCTTTTCTTAAGGAGCACAAATAGGCGGCCTTTCATCTATCATAACGGGTAGCTGCTGAACCAAATCTGTCCTTCTCGTAATTGTCTGGTCGCGTCATGTCGACAGCTAAGAAGCTTTTTATATAATCGCCAGACTCTTCCGTTAAATACGCTTTTACTAACTCAAATCCTGACTCAACATCGTTGAAGAAATTAACCTTCATTACGCGAAATCCAGGCTTACTTATTACGCTGTAGCGTAGCGTCTTGGACTCGTATATTTCAAATATAGCTGTGCCTTTATCTTGAAGATTAGCATTAGCATATTCGCCATTGACGTCAAATATGATCTGACCGGCTGGGTATCTTGGCATGCTTCCTTCAAATGGCTCCAGCAACGCTAATTCTACCTCAGTAATTTTGGAGTTCTCTGTTCTCTTGTCCGGCAAAGCAGGACTGACAGCTAGAGCAGTCATATTTTCGACTGCCTCAATAATAATTTTGACTGTATTAGATTTTCCAGTTCGTGTCATGCCAAACATGGCAGTACGTTTACCAAGAAAATCTTTAGGCGTTACATAAACAGGTACGTTGGGTGTTGCTTCTTGAAAACGCCTGGTTGAACTGTATCTTACTGAGCCTAAATTAATGTCAGTTGCCGCTCCCGTAAGCTCTCCTTTACGAAAATTGATAATTTTCTCCAACACTTTCGCATTGGGTTTAATAACTTTATAGTGGTGAGCACTCATGAAGTTCTCAACATCCGCTCCAAAGCATGTCTCATCATCTTTATCTGCATAGAATGTTCCCAAGACACGGCACTCAACACCGGAGAACGAAAACTCATAGCGCGTAAATTGATCTACATTCACCTTACGGCCCTCCGAAGTAAGCCCTTCTTTATAGAACTCCACCATTGATGCTACCACATCTGAATCAGTTGGTAACGAAGTTGGGCCAAGTACGCGTAACAGGATGGCTTCACGAACATCAGCTTCGTTTACGTTGATATAGTAAGCTAATAAAAATGAGCCTTGGGGCAGACCACCTGCTTTCATCTTCCAGGCATCGGCGACTAGTAGTCTTGCTTTATCATAGTCAATGTAAAAGGGGTTGCCAACAAAAACACCTGTTTTGGGCATTTGGATGGCTTGGTCCTGCTCGAATAAATCAATGTTAGCCAGTTTGGTAATTACGGAGGTAAAGCCTGCTGTCATCTAATAATCAAAGGGTGAAGGGTGAAGATAGAATTATTTAATAGCTGATTTTTTTGTTGGCGCAATAGCATCCTCAAATCGAAGCCTAGCTTGTTGGGCAAAGCTTTCTTGAATTTCAATACCAACCCAGTGACGGCCTAATCTTTCTGCTACAGAACCTGTAGTGCAACTACCTGCAAAAGGATCTAATATTAAATCGCCCGGCTCAGTCAGAAGCTCGGTATAGAAAGAAACTAATCCTTCCGGCATACGCGCAGGGTGGGGTGTTATACCCTCTCGGCGACAAGCTTTAGAAAATGCATCAGATGAACCCGTATTAGCAATACGGAATGCATTCGGTAATCGAGGTTCGTCGCCGGGATGAATAGGTTCTATCTCAAAAAGGTTATGTGCAATAGAGCCTCCATGATCTGTTAAAAAACCAGTTGCGCTAACAACATGCTCTGAAGGTCGCTTACCAGCGTTATAAGATTGGCGTTTAAGAAGCCGCTCCATACTAGCACTATATGGGCGTAATGCCCTTCGGTTGTCAGCTTTCGGATTATCTGATTTAGAGAGCCACCAAACGTGGGTGTATGAATCTGTCATGCGGACTCTGTCAATTGTGACCCACTGCGCAGGAGATGGCAAACGGGCTGGATTGTAACAGATAGACTCTTGGCAAAGGCGCAGGCCAGCATCGGGATGTTCAGCAAAATCAAGTAGACACCGAAGAGGGAGTAAAGACTGCACCGGTCGTTCAGACTCCCATGCATTTCCAATCTCAATAACTATAGAGCCATCAGGAGCCAGTAGTTCTGCGAAAACAGGAGCCAAGCTAACAAACCAATCTTTATAGGTTTCTCCAGTTTTGTTACCATAGCTCTTCTTTTGGTTAAGTGGAAAAGGGGGGGAAGTCATAATGAGGTTAACTTTCCCTTTTAATTTCTCACCAACACTACCTTGTAGTAAGTTCTCGGAATCACCGAGATATAGTTCTCCTGAATTAGTTTTAAAAAAGGGCTTCATTATTGGGTTGGGGTCGAACGCCTGCCGTAAGGCTATCTAGAAATGGTGGATTAAGCTGATTGATATATACACAATATTAGGCTTGAATAGAATTTAAGCTGTAGCTTTAAAACAGCAGACTAAGGTAATTAATCTTGTCTAAAGATATACTATTACTAAGTCCTTGTAAAATTAATCATATGTAAAAAGTTTTTTTTGCGCTATTTATATAGTCATATCAAACTGTCCTGTCTCTCTAAATTAAGTCTAAGCTTACCACTTTAGATCGTTCGGGATCAACCTCAAAAACCACCCTTTTTAAGGTTTACCCCCTCAGTCACCATCCCATTTAGGGTGATTTTTGAGGTAAACATTAAAAATCACTTTTTTAATGCCTATATAGCTCACTTAACTATAGAGCTGAATAGATGAGATAACCATGAAAATAGGCGCTCTACCTATTCTCTTTGGCCAAGCATAAATCGCCAAACACAAAAAAAGCGGACGCCAAAACGCCCGCTAACTTCTTTCACTACACAATTCTCTTCTCTCACGCCACCGCCTTAACAAACATACCCAGCCGCTCCCTCAGCAGATACCCACTCACATCGGTGCGGAGGGTGCCTTGCGAGTTGTAGGCCTTTAATTCGGATGGAAGGGTGGCGTATTTGGCCAGCGCGTTGTACCAGGCACTGCGGTCCATGTAGGGGGCCAGCAGGATACGGGCCTGGCTCAACGCACGGTGCTGCCGGGGCGACCAGATCGGCCGATTCCGGTAAATAGCGCCGTGGCCTGTTAATAAATCAGGCAGAACCTGTGGCGGTGCAAGAGGAACCAGTTCGGCTAATAAATAAAGACCCAGCTCCACATTGAGCAGCCGGTTGGCTACCATACCAGGTAGCGCATGCCGGAAGCGCAGCCGGGTCGCCAGTGGCTCCTGCCAGTGAAGAAGACTGGCAAGGGCCGGGCGGGAAACACGGGGGGTGGAGAGAAGAGTGTTCATCGTATTTGTTGTTTATCGTTCTTGTTGAATCAAATTTACTACTACAAGAACGTAACCTTTTTACGTTGTTCTCTTTTTTGAAAAAAAAGTTTTAACTATTTCTACGATTTACTTTCTCATTGAATTTCACCGAAAACAAAAACAGCAGCAGGCAGAAACGGATACAACGTCTGCCTACTGCTGCCAGAAAAAGTACGATAAACAACTGCATTACTGCAGGGAGAATGCCGCCCGTGGAAAATGAAAAACGCGGTGCTTCCCATTGTCATCAATAGTCCAGTTCTCCCACAGGCTGATCACAAACAGCCATTGCGAAACATCGGCTTGGCGGGCTTCGTAGCCACGCTGACGCAGGGCTTTTTTTACGGCCAGTGTGGTTGTACTGCCTTCGGCCAGAATAAGCGTCGTGGCAATAAAGCGCACGACCAGCGGGTCCAGTTTTTTGCGTTGTAACTCCATCTTATGCCTTTATTTTGACAATGTATCGAAGCGTACATTGTGCCGGGTTGTAAACAATGAACTCGTTTTTTTGCAGGCCCGAACGCTGGCGCACAAACACTGAATCATACTGGGTGTCTTTGTATTTGAGTACGTCGGATGTTAGCTGTACATGCCTGATTTCCTGTTGAGAAAGCTCAAGCTGTTCGCCAACGTGTACTTCATAAATGGCCAGATAATCCTCATTCGCCTGTCCTTGTTGAGATGCATCCTCGGGCGAGTGGCTGAACTGGTCGACAAAGTGAATGCCGTATCCGGACGATTTACCTGTATTGATGGCGTTTGCCGGGCTGAGCGTCGGATTTGTTCTTAACATGGACAGCCAGTTGTCACGGCGATTGCTGTGCCACAGCGCTACCGTCTTGCGATTTTTCTGTTGCCGAACATAGGTATTGAAAACGGCGTCGTTAACAGCATGCCGTACCATGAAAGCGCTTTCCAGCGTATTGGCATCGGCGCCCATCATACGTTTAATGAGCGACAGGACGTGGTTATCGGCTACTGACTCAATCGTCAGCTTCATGCTTTCGAGCGGTGTCACTGGTTTGGCGTCGTCATACGAATTGGCTTGGTCTGTATATCCCTTTGCCTTCTTTTCGCGGACTTTTCGATCCCAATGCGCTATGGGATGTGTGGCCTTGCTCCGAAAACCACCCACACGGCCATAGTACACATCGAACGTGGCATTTTCTTTTTCCCGCATTTCGTAGTATTTGTTATTGTTTTCGGCGGTCATCATCATGAGTTTCATCGTTCGCAGAGTTTGAATCGGTGGCATTGGATATGATAGATCAGGCTAGCATTTTGCGTAGAACGCCAAGCCGGTTTCGGGAGAAACCAACGGTTTTCTCGGAGAAATGACTGCAATCGCGGCTGAGGTCGAAAGCTAACCGATGATTGGGCGCAGCTGCGTAGGCATCCAGAAGTGTCTGCCAGTGGAGGTTATTGGCAAAATGAGCCAGTAAAAGCCGCCCTCTGTTCAGGTATTTTTTTTGTTTGGGCGATAGGCTGGGCCAGCGGACATCGTCGGGCCGAAGCAGGGCCGGGAGTGCCGTTGGTGGAGCCGTGGGGTGTACCTGCTGAAGCAGAAACAGACCCAGTTCGAGGTCAACTAATTGCCGGGTCGAGAGCGACGGGCGGGGCGTATAAGCCGGTATGTTTGAGTCGGGACGCTGTGTATGAGTCATGATATAGTCTATGTAATGTCCGATTCAAAAGTATATCCCTCAAAACGTAATCTATTTACGGTCTTCTTTTTATTTTGAAAAATATTTTTGTTGCTTTGTCTAACTAAACACAGAGGAGATGGAGACTTACACGGAGACCACGAAGGCGATTCTCTTCGTGTACTTTGTGTGAATCTCCATCTCCTCTGTGTTGAAAAAAAATAATTTCCATGCCCATAACCCGCTCCGCTTTTCAACGCTACCGGCTCATTGACGAGATCATCAGCCGATACCCCCGCCGGTATTCCAAACAGCGGCTGTTCGAACTCTGCCAGGACAAGTGCGGCATTCGGTCGATTTCGTCGCTCGAAAAAGACATTCAGCGGATGCGCGAAGACCACGACGCACCCATCGAATACGATAAACGAGCCAACGGCTACTATTACAGCAATCCGCAGTTTCGGTTGCTGAACCTGATGCTGGCCCCCGAGGACATGGAAGCCCTCGACTACGCCCGCGAGGTGCTGGCTGCTACGCAGGGCGCTACCGTTGCCGATGAGTTGACCAATGCGTTACAAAAGGTGCGGCAGAGTCTGGATATCATCCATGAGGTACGAAGCGACGACCGGGGAGGGCCTGCGGCTTCGCGCCGGATTGTGTATGTCGAAGAGAAAATTCTGGGCGGTAATCGTCAGTTTGTGCCGATACTCATCCGGGCCGTAAACCAGAGCCGACAGGTGGCGTTTCGGTATTTGAAATATGAAGAGGTCGTGCCGGTAATGACTGGCAAGGGGGCGAAAAAAGCCAAAACAGCTAGTCTGGCGGCCATACAGGCCGATCGCCCTAAACTGCGCATTCTGCACCCGATTTTATTGCGGGAAGTCGCCGATAGCTGGTACGTAATTGGGTACGATGCTGTGAGCGGGGGCGAAAAAACCTTTGCACTCGACCGTATGAGCGAACTCGAACTGCTGGATGATCCCTGCGATGTACCGCCCACTATTCTCGCCAATGTGAGCGACCTCTTCGAGCATATCTACGGCATTACCGATAGCCACGGGCCGGTAGAAGATATTGTCCTGTCGTTTTCGCCTTTGTTTGGTCAATATGTGAAAGCCAAACCAATTCACCAAACGCAGGAAGTGTTGAGCGACACCGACACCGAATGCGTCGTGCGACTGCGTCTGGCCCCCAACCGCGATCTGCTTATGCACCTGCGCAGTTACGGCGAACACCTGACGGTGCTGGAACCTGCCAGTCTGGTGCAGGAAATAAAGGCCTCCTTGTCGGCTACATTGGGCCGCTATTCTTCATAAAATAAATGGCACACGGATCATACGGATCTAGCGGATTCGTGCAGATTTAGATCGGTGAGAATCCATTTAATCCGTATGATCTGCGTGCTATATTTGCCCATGCACACATTTACAACCATCCTTCAAAAATTCGACGAGAAAGGCGAGAAAACCGGATGGACGTATATCGATATTCCACTTGATATTACTGAAACCATCAAGCCCGGTCAGAGAACGTCGTTTCGGGTAAAAGGAACGCTGGACAATTATGCCATAAAATTAGTGGCTCTTCTGCCAATGGGCCGTTCGGGTGAACGTGAGGGTGGTTTCATCATGCCAATCAACGCCACCATGCGCCGGGGAATTCGGAAAGAGGCCGGTGCCAGCGTTCGGGTTACACTGGAACTTGACGATTCGCCCCTGCCTATCTCCGCCGATCTGCTGACCTGTCTGGAAGATGATCTGGCTGCACAAGCCTACTTTCAGACATTGAGCCGGGGCCATCAGGTCTATTTCAGCAACTGGATTGAAGACGCCAAAACCACCGAAACCAAAACCAAACGACTAACGCAGGCTGTTATGGGTTTGAGTATGGGCCTAGGTTACGGCCCAATGATTCGCTACTTTAAAAAGCAAAAGGCCGATTAGTCGCTTTAACTGAATTACGATGAATGTAGAAAACAAAACCATTATTATTTCGGGCGCATCGCGCGGTATTGGCCGGGCAACGGCCATGCTTTTAGCACAACATGGTGCGAATGTAGTTGTCACCGCTCGCAACGCCGACGAGCTGAAGGAACTCGAAAAAGAAGCTGCTGAAGGGCATGTTCGGGGAAAAATTGTTGCGGTGGCGGGCGATGTTGCCAGCGAGTCCGACATGGCAGCCGTGGTGCAAACGGCTCTGGATCAATTCAAACGGATCGACGTAGTCATTAACAATGCGGGCTATGGCGTTTTCAAAAACGTGGACGAAATTACCGTTGATGAATGGGATAGCGTTATGGCCACCAACGTGAAAGGTACGTTTATACTTACCAAAGCGGCTCTGCCAACGCTGAAAGCACAGGGTTCTGGACACATCGTTGTGGTAGCCTCGGACGTAGCCAAGCGAACGTTTGCCGGTGGGTCGCTATACACCGCCAGCAAGTATGCACAGGAAGCATTCATGGGTGCATTACGCAAAGAAGTTCGTTCATTCGGTATCAAAGTGACGGGCGTGTATTCGGGTCTTGTCGACTCACACTTCCACGAGAAAGGTCACGGCCACGAAACGTCTAAAGGCTGGCTGCAAAGCGAAGACATGGCCGAGTCGATGCTGTTCATCGTTAGCCGCCCGGCTCATGTCGTGATCGACGAGTTTATGGTGCATCCGCTGGTGCAGGAATATTAGTTTTTTAGGAGAAATGGAGGAGGGAAATAGCTAGTTTCCTTTCTCCATTTTTCTATGAACCTGGAGCTGTTTAACGCGGCTTTATAAGACCGAATAAGACAAGTGGATTAGATTACCCGATAGGTTCAATCAATCCACTGTCCAAACCCTTACTGTATAGCCGAACAGCCGCAGGGGAAGTGGATCTGCTTCCCCAGACTGGGGTTGACCTTACGCCTGGCACTCGCCGACTTAGGGATAAATGCAAGGCGTCCTGAGCCTGTTAGTTCTGTGATGGCTACTGGTTGTCCATATCGGGCAAAAAAACCTTTCACACACGATTCGGGTATGAGATCAATGCATAGATTTATGCCTGCAAAGTCATTCAACTCGTAAAAACGGTCGAAAAATGCCCACTGCTCTTCCGTGAAACAAGTTGTTAGCTGGTTGGCGCGCATAAAATCAGGGTTGTCGGATGGGTTAAGTAATTTTGGCCAGCCAGCTTGCAAAAATGGCTGAACCTGGGATTCATGCAGGCGTCCAAAATATTGTCCCACCGTTTTTTTACCATGAAAGCGTTTCAGCGCATACATCGTATTGGTTCGTTTATACAATGGACACAAGCCATTGACACCTCCTATACCATTACCCCCAACCACACAGAACGGCCAGTCAAGGATGGCTTCGCCCGGTTGCTGACGGATACGCTTCATATACGGCTCAAACGATGTGGGGAAATAATAGGGCTTCCAGGCATACCGGAAATGGAAGACTGTACTAGTCTCTAACACACCAACGAGTAGTAATGGTATCCAGACAAAACGTGTTAATTTCCCCGGTAAATACAATGCAAAAACTGCCGCAATAACCGGATAGACAAGCGTAACGCGTGATGGCTGCCGATTGAACCGGCACCAGGGGAAAATCTGTAACGTAGGCAGACGAATTGGGTGATAGAAAAGGTGTAATAAAAAGAAAACTCCCAATGGTATAAAGGCCCATCGGATAGATTTGGGCGTATACCAGAAACCAACGGTTGTCAGACCAAGTAACAACCAGCCCGGACTGCCGGCTCCGCTTCCTTCGGGCATGTCGTGCAACTTACCCACCAGTAGATTGTCTATCGCATCAAAGCCGGGGAAACAGGGCAGGAGTAGCCGAAAAGGATGCACCCAGCCGTGTCCGCCAGCAAACCGGTCAATAAAAATTAATTCTGAGGTCTTTTGGGCTACCTCTATCAGTAAGGGGACATAAAAAAAAGCCGCGACAGCCATAACCAGCACCAGGATAGTCGATTCAACGGGATGCCATTGTTTAAGCCAGCTGGTTAAAACCTGACGAAGATAAGTCGTTGTTGCAACAGGTTGCCGGTAGACTCGGTATATAAACAAGACGACAATAAACAAGGCGCTCAGGGTAAATGAACTCAGGGCATAGCCAAGTACATACCCTACATCCAGGCCTAGACAAAGTGTCAGGAATACTGATTTTAGTAAGACTAGACGTAACGAAATAGACTGATTTAACACCAATCGTCGAACCAGTAGGAAGTCGGTCAGCATACTTAACACCATCCAGTGAATAATACTGTACGCAAAATGCCCGGGGTATTTGTTGAGTGCGTAGAAGTTGATAAAGGAGACAATAAGACCCGCCAGCCAGGCACGACGGTCACCATAATCTGGCCGGAGCAAAAGGTATGTGCCAATACTGGTGATCAGTAAACTCAGCAGGTAATACACATTTAGCCAGGGGCCAATACCGAAGAATGAATAACCCAGAGCAAACCAGCCGTTTGCCTCAAAAGCCCATCCCTGAAACATATGGCTGGTGCCGTAGGGGAAGAACGTTTGGTTGTTAACCAGATTGAGATGAGGAAGGGGTGTAAACGATAAGTTTTCCCATAGATAGTACCCCATATACTCCCACTGATCTACATCACCACCGGGATATATTTCGGCCAGAGGTCCGGAAAAGTTTCGAATAAAGAAAATACCATATACCAGCGTGAGTAGTATAAAAATTCCAATGCCAATTAATTTGTTGGTTATCAGTATATTATTCTGGCCTGTTGTTCTGGTAGTTAAAGCGGAAGATTGCATACGGTGGTTTACCCGGTAGGTGGGAGAGGGAACTATGCAGGTGATAAATAACACATGCACCGCAAGATACCGTCTGGTGCACTGCTTCACAAGGTCAGAAATGCCTTTGCTTAAGAAACATTTCAAATAATAGAGTTTATAAATATGTAGACTTAATCATTGATTTGCCATGCATGGAGCCGGGCAACAGTAATCTTTCTGGTTGGTGTCCTTCCTGTGTTTAAATAAATTACCCGGAAATGAAGTTATTTCTGCTGCCCGTTGTTGTTATTTTTAGTCTTCAGGTGTTTGCCCAGCCGGTTGTGAATCCGTCAAAGACCAGTTCGACGCAACAGAGCCGACGGTATTTTGGCCTGCATTTCGATTTCCATGCTGGCGTTCATGACTCACTAATTGGACATAATCTATCGGAACACGGGCTCGACTCATTGCTGACGGCCGTTAAGCCCGATTTTATCCAGGTCGATTGCAAGGGGCATCCGGGCGTGTCGAGCTACTCATCCAACGTGACCAATGCTACTGTGGCTCCCCACATCACGAAAGACCCGCTCGCATTCTATCGGGCAGTTACACGTAAACATGGCATAGGCTTGTACCTGCATTATTCGGGGGTGTACGATGAGGCTGTGCTGGCTAAGCATCCAAATTGGGCAGTTCAAAAAGCCGATAGTACAATCAATATTTCCAAAACGTCGGTTCATGGGCCTTATGTCGATTCGTTGTTGATTCCTCAACTTAACGAACTGGCCGATTACGGGGCCGATGGCGTGTGGGTCGACGGTGAATGCTGGGCAACGGTGCTGGATTATTCTCCGGCGGCACTGGCGAGATTTCAGACCGAAACGGGCATCCAAACGGTGCCTCGTTCAGACAAGGATGCTGCCTATAGCGCCTTTGTTGAGTTTGCCCGACAGTCGTTTTTACAGTATTTGGGGCACTATGTCGATGCTGTTCATCGGCATATACCCACCTTCCGAATTGCGTCGAACTGGGCCTATTCGTCCATGATGCCGGAACCGATCAACACCCATGTCGACTTCCTGTCGGGCGATCTGACGCCGAGTAACAGCGTAAATTCGGCTGCCCTGGAAGGGCGGGTAATGGCCGCACAGGGGCAGCTTTACCGAAAACCCTGGGATTTGATGTCGTGGAGTTTCTGGTATGAATTCAACCCGGTGCAACGGCAGGGCGACCAGAAAACGGCGGTTCATTTGATGCAGGAAGCTGCCGAAATAATTTCGCTGGGGGGCGGCTTTCAGGCCTATTATCAACAACGACGGGATGCCTCGATTTCCCGACGCGAACAGCCCGCTATGGTCGAACTGAGCCGCTTCGTAAGAGCCCGGCAACCGTTTTGCGAGGGCAGCGTTCCGATGCCGCAGGTCGCTGTTTTGTATACAAACTCGACAGTCAGGGCATTTAATCAATCGCTGTTTGGCAATGGACAAACGCAGCGAATTAGCGGTGTACTAACCGCCCTTTTAGATGCTCAACTACCTGTTGAGGTGCTATCGGAACAACACCTGAAAGGGCGGCTGAATCAATATCCGATCATTGTGGTATCGCAGCAGGATTCGCTCGATCCGGATTTCCGACGCGATTTGCTCGCTTACGCCCGGCAGGGGGGGCATTTGCTCATTATAGGGGCACAGACAAGCAGGTCGTTTGCCGCTGAACTGGGGGTTTCACCCGCCGAAATTGTAACGGCTGGGCCGAGGTTTATCCTACACGGTGGCGCATCGGTTGTGCTGACCGGCCCTTTTTTGCACGTAAGTATTACCGGTGAAAACACGAAACCCATCGGTCAGTTTCTGCAATCGGAAGCGGGCGACCCGGTATCGGGTGTTATTGCTACAGAAACGGCCTTCGGTAAGGGTAAACTAACCGCGGTGTATGCCGATCTGAGTCGCGATTATCAAAAACATCAATCGGCAAAATTGCGGGATTTTATTGCGTCTTTAGCGAAACCCTTATTGACCAAGCCTCTGGTTGAGGTGAGCGGTTCAAAGCTGGTACATGTTGTCCTGAACTGGCAACACGACCGCACGGCGGTAAACCTGATCAATACGGGTGGCCGCCACGCCGATCCGCAAGTATTCACCTACGACGAAGTGCCGCCATTAACCAATCTTACTGTTCGGATTCGTGCCGATAAAAAGCCAAATCGTATCGTACAGCAACCCGAAAATCGGAGCCTGCCGGTTCAATATGCGAATGGTATCGCCACGGTAACTGTACCGAAGTTGGCGGTGCAGTCGGTGTTGGTTGTGGAGTAGGGGTCGTTTTCTGGCGCGGGCATTCGCCCGTGCCTGTTCATATCGCCAGTATTCACTGGCGCCAGAACATCCGGCCAGAACACCAGTGAATACTGGCTTTATGAACAGGCACGACGGGGCCGCCCTTTAGGTTTGTGGCGTGGTAAGATTCTAAGATTTGGTAGCTTGCCAACAAGTGAACAGGGTGGGCTACCCTAGGGGGCCGCAGAGTTCCAGCTCTATGCGCGGATTCAGGACCCACCCTGTTTTACTTGCTTAAAGGCTCGAATGGAAATTCGGGGATACTGCCCCATTAGCAAGGGTTTGAGCATTGAAGCAAGGACTTGTTGAACACGGCACCGGCCGGCCTAAATTACTATCTCTTATGGACATTTGCTATTTCATCGGTGTTGACGTTTCGAAAGCCACACTGAACTGGGCCGTCTTCGATGGTAAAACCATTCTCTTACAATGCCAGTCAGAAAATACGGAAAAAGGTATTAAGGCCACCCTTAAACTCATCAGGGCACTACCAGGTTTCAAGGCTGGCCAATCGGTTTGCTGTGCCGAACACACGGGCATTTACAATGCTCATCTGTTGGCTTACTTACACAAACTTTCTTTTCCCCTTTGGTTAGAAAGCAGTTTGCAGATTAAGAAAGCAGGCGGTCTTCAACGGGGTAAAACTGACGCCATTGACGCAGCCCGAATTGCCGAGTATGCTTTCCGCTTTCGAGATAAAATGTGCTTGTGGCAGCCACCACGGCCCGTTCTGCAAAAACTGGCCGCTCTCAGCGCCCTTCGTCAACGGCTTCTAAGGATTCGCCAGCAACTCCAACAACCCCTTAACGAGCAGCAGGGCTTCGTGGAAAAGTCTTTGCAAAAGCAGCTGGCTAAAAACTGCCAGGCTTCGTTAAAAGCCATCAATGCCGACTTGGAGAGTGCGGAGAAACAAATCAATAAGCTCATTCAGGACGATGATCGCTTGAAGGAGCTTTTTGGTTGGATCACCTCCGTTCCTGGCGTAGGTGATGCGATTGCGGCTGAAGTGTTAGTGGCTACCAACGAATTTAAGGCCATCAACGATCCCAAAAAACTTGCCTGTCACTCTGGCGTGGCTCCTTTTGAATACCGATCAGGTAGTAGTGTCCGTGGTAAAACGCGGGTAAGTCGGCACGCCCGACTTCGATTGAAATCTCTTTTTCATTTGGGTGCCATGTCAGCAATTCGGATGAAAGGGCAGTTACAAGATTACTACCAACGAAAAATTGGTGAAGGCAAAAACAAGATGCTGGTTCTGAATGCAGTTCGCAATAAACTCATCCACCGTGTTTGCTCAGTGGTTAACCGCCAGCAGAAATATGACAAAAACTATACGCCCGCGCTTGCATAAACCATGGAAATCCGTGCGGAACAAGAAACAGCCCCGTTGGCTGTGGTGGGTCGAAGATGCGGTGACAGGCGAGATCATTGCCTTTGTTTTTGGCCGCCGTACCCACCAAACCTTTCGACATTTACTAAGTCTATTGGAGCAGGCTAAAATCGAGGTAATCAGATGGATAACGGACTCTTGGTGGGCCTATTTTGATTGCCTAGATCAACGATTACGCTTAGTCCGTAAAGCTTCCTTACAGAGTCTTGAGCGTAAGCATCTTACCCTCCGAACACGCCTGAAACGACTGACCCGTCGAACCATCTGCTTTTCTAAATCTGTTGCGGTCCATGACACAACAATCGGCCTGTTTATCAATCAGTTTTTCTTCGCCGATCAACGCAGTTAAGCCACTACCGAAAACGCGATTAAGTTCTAAAAAAACGGTTGTCTTACAGGTGTAATACAGACAGCAATTTAGTCTGACAACCTGTATTACAAAACATAATGTAGGTGGCTGTTGCGAAAGTCTGGAATGAAATAAAGTTGCGGAGAAAGAAAGCTTGTTTCAGGCTTCCGAACGCTCCAAACCTGTCTTTTCCTGGAGCTAATACAAGCGAGCATCGACTTTTGCAACAGCCACGTAGATTATACAACAAAAAAGCAGACTAACATTGCCAGTCTGCTTTCCGCTTCTATCCACACCATATGAGGATCATCTCGTCCTCTTATTATATAATAGTAAGTGAATAAGCGAATACTTAGTTCGATCCATTTACTGGATCAACATAACGTTTGATTGTACAACAGAAAAGATACTATGCTGTTAGAATAATATCTCTGTAACCGGAAGCTAATAATGGGTGTAGAATTGACGTGGCTTGAACAAAGGATTGCACTCTTAAAAAGCCATATTAGAGAATTAAAAGAGCTTTCTAGTCTTGAAAAACAGACCCGGACTGGGTTGCTAGTGCAGCAAGGACAGGAACGAAATGAGCTATTTAATAATAGAAATAACTCTAGTGTAATGGCTGCAATAGTCACGCAACATACTCACCAACTAACGGAGTTAAGTATCCATTTCAGTTCAGAGCGTACTACCCTTTTAGCCCGTCAGAAGCAAGAAGAGCTTAAACAAGCTGAGCAGATTGATTTAGAAAGAGACGATCAATCCAAGCCAGCCTAGATACATAGTGCACCTGGTTCCGCTAAAGGCACCTATAAAATAGGCTATGTTGAACACAATACGTTTACGTAGGTCCACGGCCTCAATTTATGAACTCCTCCATGACCAAGCCCGCAACAGGGCAGGTTGACGCTTGGAATTATACTTTATCCTAGGAATGAATCCAAATCACGATACCGACTGGATGCTGATTGCTGAAGATCAGATTGATTTGTGGATCCTGCTACGGGCGCATTTACAGCGAGTCTTGCCAGATGTACAACTGGTTCATCTCATTGATGCCCCAACGGCTCTTAGTTATCTCCAGTGTTGCTTAATAGAAAGGCAGCCGTTGCCTCGCCTGATACTGAGTAACCTGTATATGCCTCATTTAGAGGATGGCCTTGGCTTATTGACCTCTCTGAAAGAACCCTCTTCCAGCTTTCGTCATTTACCCGTGGTCATGGTTAGCTCGTCGACCTATATCCAGGATCGCCAAGAGGTGAACCGACGTGGGAGTAGCTATTTGTCAAAGCCTGCCAGCTATGAGGAATGGAGTGAATTTTTAAGAACCCTCAGTCAGTACTGGCAGGATAGTCTACCACCCGGAAAGGATAAGTATAAGGAGCCTGAATGACTCTACCTGACCTTAGGCTAGTAGGAAAGTTGCCTGATGATCTACCCAAGCCTGGACCAATTAGGGGTGCCAGTGAGTCGATAGGCGAATCCGAAACAGGGTGCCCGCTCCCGGCCGGCTTTCGATCTCTAAACTGGCCCGCAGCAGTTCACATAATCCCTTCACGATCGATAAGCCGATACCTTCCCCTTTATGGGCAAAAGCAGAGCTAGACGCTTGAATCGTTGCCCCTTGCTGCGCATCGGCAGCAGGATTAGCCAGGCCAAAGGCCGCTGTCGATTCCGGGGAGGGAGCTAACAATTGGGGTAATGAACCCGCCTGAGTAGCCGTGGGCAAACCCGGTCCCGAATCCTGTACACTGACGATCCAGTGGTAATCATTCTCTCGGGTCCAAGAGACCGATACCAAGCCGGTGGGGGTATGCTTGAGGGCATTGAGCACCAAGTTTTGAAGGATCCGCTGAAGCTGCACCGGATCACACTCGACGGGCAAGGCCGCCGGGCCATCCGCTTTGAGTAAAAGCCCCCGCTCGGCGGCCAGGGGCTGGTAGCTTGCTACCAGGTTGGTCAACAACTGGCCCGCATCCATGGGCTGGATGTGGAGTGTTTCCTGGCCGGCTTCTAACCGGGCGACCTCGATGAGTTGGGTCACTAAACGGCGACTGTTGGCTAGATTGCGTTGCAACATAGCCAGAAAGGGTTTCCAGTCTTCTTCCGAATCGCTGGTTAGTTCTAACAGGGAGGCCGCCCCCTCAATGATACCGAAACTGCCCCGTAGGTCATGAGATGATTGATGTAACAAATCACTCCGCTGCTGACTCACCTGATTCAACTGAACTAGTGTTTTCTCCAGGGCGTCCACCCGGCTCAAAGCGGCTGTCCGTTGTAAGATGTCATACTGCTCCAGGCTACCCACACTGATCTGGTTAGCGAACTGGGCCATTTGCTCATACGCCGTCGCCATGTCCTGCCGGTCTATGGTTGGGTAGAGTTGCCAACAGAGTCGTAACTCCCCCAATAGGATAGTGCTCAGGTGTATCATCTCGGCCGATAATTCGGCTAGTGTATACCCTTTTTGCCAGCGATGGAGGCCATGTTCAGCGGCTAACAGGCCTATCTGCTGTTCTTCGTCCTGGCTCCGCAGCCGCTGCTATATATTCCGGCAATCGAAGACCACGTATTCCGGCAAATCAGGCCACTGTGGATAAGTGTAAGAAGAAGGACATAAAGGTAAGCGCTATACTGATTTTTCTTCCCCTTTTCCCTGTTTTCGTTGAGACTCTCCTTTCAACTCAATACGGTGAGCCTGATGTAATAACCGGTCTAGGAAGGCATCGGCAATCGTTGGTTCTGCCAGATAATCATACCATTGAGCAACCGGTAGCTGGGAGGTTATGATCGTTGAGTGGCGACCATACCGGTCTTCCATAATCTGTAACAGGGCCAGTTTGGCATCCATGTCCAGCGGTGCCAGTCCCCAGTCATCCAGGATCAGCACATGCAATCGCTCCAGACGGGCTAGTTCTCTGACAAAAGAGCCGTCGGCTCGAGCCATATGGAGTGTTTGAATCAGTTTTGGCAAAGCAAAATAGCCGACCCGGAACCCTTTCAGGCAAGCCTGATACCCAAAAGCGGTCGCCAGATAGCTTTTGCCACAACCGGTTGCACCCGTGAGCAGCAGATTTTCTCCTCGTTGAATAAATGATAGATCGGCCAGCCTTAGAATCAGGCTCTTGTCGAGTTGACGTTCCGGACTATAGCGGATTTCTTCAAGTGAGGCCTGATACCGGAAGCGGGCCTGCTGAACGGCTAACTGGGTACGCCGATGGTGGCGATATTCCCATTCTGCATCCAGTAACCGGTCCAGTAATTGTTCCTGTGGGGGCCATTGATGGGCCGGTAACTGGAGCAGCGTTTGCCAGAGGGTTGCCATCCCGGCGAGTTTCAACCCGTTCAAACGATCTAATGTTGCCTGATTATTCACCTTTTTCAGTTGGTTTAATAGTTATTTTATTGGTATGCAACGGCTCCCCGTATGTTCTCGTGAGCCGGTATAGACGTTGTGGTTACCTGTGGTAAGGGGAGCCGATCCAGTTCACTATCCAGGATGCCACGGATAATTTTGTAGGATACACTCCCATAGTGCAGCGCCCGCTCGCAGGCTTTTTCCAGGCGGTTAAGTTCCACTTTTTTTACCAGTGAAAGAATACCGGCGCAGGAGCGGTAGACCTGTTGCGGATAGGCGTTGACAGGGGCCTCCAGGCGCTTCAATACCTGCTCAATGGCCTTGGTCAGCCAGGGACCGGTCTCAAGTGCCTGTTGCCGGAAAAAGTCGGGTGACCACTGGTTTACCCACTGCTGCTGGGGAGGTAAATGCTCGGGTCGTGTTGAATACCCATGAGCCAGAGGGCATCGGGAGTGAAACGCAATGCGCTCGTGCTGGTGCCGGGTGGCCGGTGCCATATAGCTCAACGGTTTGCCGGGTGTATACCAGCTTAACCTGCTGACCAACAAACCGGTGTGGCACACTGTAATAATGCTTGTCGGGTTGAAGCAGTACATGGCAATTGAGCTGAACTTTGGCCAGCCGGTACTCTTTCAGTTCATACCCATCGGCTGGTAGTGCTCGTAGCTGAGTCGCTTCCAGGGTCTCGAAACGTTGTCGGCGGCTATACGTTTTGCCCTGAAACAGGAGCTGATTGTGGGCTTCAACCAGTTGCATAATCTGTTGGTTAAGCGCCTGCAAAGTGTGAAACGGTTTATCCTGAAGAGCCGTGTACACCCGTTGATAGAGGATATTAACCGCCCCTTCTACCAGCGCCTTATCGCGCGGCTTACGGCTGCGGGCCGGATAAATGCACGTGCCATAATGGGCCGCAAAGTCCTGGATGGTCTGGTTCAGATCAGGCTCGTAGCGATTGGCCGTTTGTACGGCAGCCTTCAGATTGTCAGGAACAACGGCGGCCGGTACGCCCCCAAAAAAGGCCAGTGCGTTACTGAGTCCTGTTAGAAAGTCTTCCTTACGCTGACTGGTCATGGCCACCGCATAAGTCAGCTGACTACAACCCAATATGGCCACAAAGAACTCATAGATAACGGGCTGATTAGTCGTAGCATCCATCACGGTCAAGCGCTTGCCGGCATAGTCGACAAACAGTTTATCACCGGCTTTATGCTCGATATGCATAACTGTCCGCTGCGTTTGTAACCACTGCTTATAGCGTAGACAAAACTGCGTGTACTGAAGCCCGTCGGGGTTGTGCTGCTTGTAAAGAGACCACAGAAGGAACCGGGTTACTCCCGGCTTGCTGAGCTGAGCGTCGAAGCTGGTAAAGCGTTCGTAGAGATCACCGATACGATCCGCTTTGGGGATTAGTGGCTGAGCCAATAAACGATGGAGCTGGTCGTCCTGCCAGCTGAGGGCTTGGTCCAGTGTGGCAAAATGGCCTTCGATAGTGGCCAGATACTGATCTACAGTAGATCGGGCTACGGCTAATGTGGCAGCAATGGCCCGTTTACTGTAGCCTTGCTGACGAAGTTGAAGAATGCGTCGGATCTGATACATGGGTAAGCGTTGGTTAGCCATAGTCGCTGCTGAGAGTCAGGGGAAATCTGTCACTCAACCAAACTACGGGCCTTCTTACACTTATCCACAGGTGGCCTGATTTAGCCGGAATGTATGGCCTGTCATGGCCGTATTGAATGGCCTACTTTAGGCCGAAATATACAGCTGCTGCAGCATGTTAAGCATGAAGGGGACTTTATTATTGAACTCTTCGCGGCTTAAGCTTTTGACGCCTTTCAGGGCGGGATCGGTCTCACAAGCGGTTCGCCAGTTATTAAGCAGAGCGTCGCGACGGGCGGCCAGATAGGTGGCTAATTGGTCTGAAGGAGCCAAGGCTTCCTCCGAGAGGGATGTCATGGTTGACTGGGGTAAACTTCCTCACTACGTCCGGCAGGGGCGGTCCGTCCGGAGGAGTTTCCCAATAAGGCAACCAGGCGAAAAGGTACTGATCATCAAAGCGGTTAGCAGTGATCTAAAGGTAACACCGTTTTGAGCCATATGATATGGTAAAGCCAACTTTGTTTTTGACGTGGGCAACCAGTAGCTCAGAAGCCGTTTTTGATTGTACTTTATTTGCCCTTGACTAGGTCAATCTACGGCTATTTCATTAACATACTACTAGGCTTTCTTCTCCCGCGCGGCGTCCGCCCTTTCCAACGTACAATTCCGTCTGTTTTCATGGCTTCTGTAGGGTGTATGATCTTGGAATAGTTTCTTAACATAAGTGTAGTGACTGTCGCAAAAGTCAGTAAGCTGTTCAGGTTGTCAAAAAGTCAGCCAGACTAGGGACGATTTTGGGCTGGAAAATGCAGACTGAATACCGAAAAATAAGCCCTTATCGACTTTTGCAACAGCCACTGGATTTATGTTAATCAAGACTCAATATGCCTCCCATTGCTTCCAAAGTGGTCAAAATCACTTGCACGAAATTGGTCGTGTCCTCCCTACCTGTAATGATAATCTTATGAGCACCATCCTGGTACAGGTTAAGCACCTGTGATTTACCCACCAAAAGCCACTTATCAGCCAGATACATAGTAGGACCATCCATTTGCTGATTAACCCGCTCAACAATCTGGTCAATAGCAGGACACAGCTCACCAAAGGATACTTCCCAACTACGCACCATTATCTTTTTGTCGTTAAACCAAGAGTATGTAAACTAAAGTTTACTGCTAGCCTATCTAAAAAAGTAGAAAGCCATCATTGAGCCATTCTAAAGTCAACACTAATTTAAGTATTTACTGTGAATTTACTTAGTATAAAATACTCAATTTTTTTTCATTATACGAATAGTGTATCTTTGATTAACGTAATTAAAACTTAATCTATGCATACAAATTCTACCACGGATTTTGACCGGATTGGTCGTATTATTCGGTTGATCAAGATTTATCGACAGGGCGAAACGCCGATGGCCTTATGCCTAAGTCGAGAGCAGTATTTGAAGTACTATTTGTCAGCGAGTGACTGGATATTTTGGCAGGCCTTAAAGGTGGATGAATTGCCTGATTTAACCGCCTCGGTGTCCTAACGTAGTTACACCCGATTCTTAGAATAGTTTCTTAACATAAGATTAGTGGCTGTTGCAAAAGTCGAAACAACTGCAAGCTTGCTCATTAAACAGCTAAATTTTAACGACTGAATTGTCCAAAACAAACCCATAAACCAAGGACTCTTGACTTTATCCAGACTTTTGCAACAGCCACATTACATATGCAACTTGACTAAGAATTGTACAATTTACAAGTCGTGTTCCAAATGGATTGACACTACCAAATGATGGATATTATACGAAACTGACATTTCATCCTAATCTCAATAATCGCTCTATTTCTGATCTTTTATATTCCAATGTCTGTTGACGAACTGTAGCCTACAGTATAAGTACATCTAGACCGGTAAGTACACACTAAACGTGGCTCCCTGACCGGGCTGACTCATCGCCGTAATCGCTCCGCCGTGGTTGAGAACCACCTTCTCACAGATGGCCAGACCAATCCCCGTGCCAGCAAATTCGTTCTTGCCGTGCAGCCGCTGGAAGACCTGGAAGATGCGGTCCAGGTACTTCTCATCAAAGCCAATGCCATTGTCCACCACATCAATCCGGTGATAGGCGATGGCCCCTCGGCCCGGCTTAATGCCAGCAGGCAAATGCTCAACTGCTAGCCACTGGGCTGTCACCTCAATACGTGGAGAACTGCCGGGATGGTGAAACTTTAAAGCGTTGCTCAGTAAGTTCTGAAAAAGCTGGCCCAGTTGCGAGGAATCGCCTAAAACCGTCGGTAGTGAGCCAACCCGGATTTGAGCCCCCAGCTCTTCCACCCGTAATTCTAAGGTACTCACCACCCGCTCCACAACCCGTTGCAGCGACACGGAGTCGCTGGCATCCCGCTGGGTGGAAATGCGCGAGAAATCCAACAGATCTTTGATCAGCATCGACATCCGGCTGGCGGCCGATTGCATCCGCTCCAGATAGAGTATGCTTTCGCCCGTTTTGTCGGCCTGCCCCGTTTTCAGCAGATCGCCAAATTGTTGAATCTTGCGCAGGGGTTCCTGCAAGTCATGGGAGGCCACATAGGCAAATTGCTGAAGGTTCTCATTCGAGCGGGCCAGTAACGCATTCGACTCCCGGAGTTGATGATTCGCCCCCGCTAGTTCAAGGGTCCGTTCAGTAACGACCTCTTCAATTTTCTTCAGGGCGTTCATTTGGGGGGTGATGTCCAACACACTGCCAATGAAACGAACCGGTTCATCGGCCTCATTGAAGTAGGCTTTGCCTTTGGCCCGAACCCAGCGAATCTGCTGATCCTCGACGCCAATGGTGCGGTACTCCACATCGTAATCGCCGTTGCTGACTGACTTGATGAAGACGTTTTTAATGGTATCGACAATCCGCTCCTGATCATCGGGATGTAAATTGGCAATGAAATCGGTATCGAAGGAGACCATGTCGCTATGGCTAATGCCAAACAGGGTCCGACAGCGTTCATCCCAGATCATGTGGTTGGTCGTCACATCCATGTCAAAGGTACCCAGATCCGCCGCTTCTTTAGACAGCCGGGCCTGCTCATAAGCGCCTTGCAGCTCCTGGTGTGCCCGATGAGCCTGTTGCTGATTCACCTTCTGGGGCGTAACATCCATACAGGCGCTGATATAGCCGGCCAGGGAGCCATCCGAATGAAAGCGTGCCGTGCCGTGCGCCAGCAGCCATCGGTAATCCCCGGACGGGGTCAGCACGCGAAATTCACCCGAAAAGGGCTGCTGTGTTTTGAAGGCATCCAGATAGAGGGTCACATAGGGCTGTCGATCCTGGGGGTGCACCAGATCCACCCACCCAAAGTTCAGCAGTACGGCCATGGGCCGGCCCGTCAGCTCAACCCAGGCCTTGTTGAAATAAGTCGCCTGACTGCTTTCATCCGCCATGGCAATCAGGATGGGACTGGCTTCGGCCATGGTTCTAAAGCGGGCTTCACTTTCCTGCAAAGCCTTTGTTTTTTTTCGTAACTCCAGGAGCCTGACCACCTGTTTGGCTAAAATGTCGAGGGCCGATACCTGGCTTGGCGAGAGTTGCCGGGATTGCTGATCAATCACACAGAGCGAACCTAAAGCGAATCCGTTTTCATCGATCAAGGGCGAACCGGCATAGAACACCATGTTCGGCTCACCCCTCACCAGGGGGTTGTCGGCAAATCTCGGGTCAAGGCGGGCATCGGGAACCACATTGGTTTGGGAGGGATTGCGAATGGTGTAAGCGCAGAAGGATTGCTCAATGGGAGTTTGGCGAATGGTCAGCCCCCGGTTCGATTTGAACCATTGCCGCTGATGGTCCACCAGACTGATCAGGGCAATAGGTGTCTGGCAGATCTGAGCAGCTAATTGAGTAATCTCCTCGTATTCCTCTTCGGGTAAGGAGTCTAAGATATGGTAGCTATATAAGGCAGCAAGTCGGTCCGATTCATTCATCGAGGAGCCAGATGGATTCATCGGTTAGGTTTAATCCCGTGGGGCTAGTAAAGTTAGCTAAAACACGTATGCGACGGATAACATTGGACAGATATTAAAAGTTAGCGTCTCGCAAAAACGCTCCCTCTTGATACGAAAGAGCATTTATGGGAGTGCTTTCTTAATAGAGGTTTGGTGATATGGAATTTGAAGAAAAGAAAGTAGAAGGCACGGCTTTGAATAGGCAAGTTCGATTTTACACTATTCGTGCGGTTTCGCACCGTTAAATGTGCTTTATCCAATATAATTATTTGGTTGTTAGGCTTTTACTTCTGGCATACTATTCGATAATAGATTGGCAAATACACCTTATTAACTGCTGCTATCTTTTATCATGTTACAGATATTACTCGTTCTGGCTGCTAATCTAATACTTATGTTGTCGGCCTTTTGTCAATCCAAGGTTCCCTTACCAGATTCTACCGTGCTAGCCTTGCGTAAGGGAATGACCGGATTTCAAAATCGCTATCATTCCCCCAGTGTGGTACTGGCCATTGTCCATGAGGACCAAATCATCTTTGGTGAAGCAACGGGCTATCTGGACATTTCTCAACAAATACCCGCCAATCTGGATGCCCAATACTCGCTTCAGTCCCTGACTAAAGTATTCACCGCTACCATGTTCATGCAGCTCATCCAGCAACAGAAGCTCAGACTGGACGACCCGGTAAAAAAATATGTGCCTGAATTTAAAGCCGATGGCCAATCCGCTAAACAGGCGCAGACGACTCTACTCCAACTGGCTACCCACACCTCAGGCTTACCTCGCAATTCGCCAGCGGACATCCAATTTACCAAACAAATTGATCGATGGATTTTAGCCCAAAGCCCAGAAAAGGCCATTGAGGCTGCGCCTAAAAAGGCGTTTTTACAATCCTTAGCTTCGATACCTAAAGAATACCCAGACTACCAACTGCTCAGCTATGGTAATCGACACTATTCCAATTTGGGCTATTCGCTGCTGGGCATTGCTTTGGAACGGGCAGCGAACACCGATTACGCAGACTACATCATTAAGCGTATTTGTCAGCCTTTACAGATGAACAACAGTGCCTTTTACGCGGAAAGTCCAACCGGGAAAGGAGTTGCCAAAGGGTATTTTTACGATGAGGCTACCCATGATTTTCGTCAAGTGCCTGTCTTCAAGCCCAATTCATCACTTCCCGCTGCGGGGCTTTATGCCAGTGCCAGGGACATAGCCAAATTTATCAGCTTTCAATTCCAGACCAATTCGACGAAAGCGGATCAAGTGCTCTCCCAAAAAAACAGAGCGATGATGCAAGCCTTCAACATTGGTTGGAAACCCGCTTATCCCTACTTGGTCCATGAGGGGGCCATGCTGGGTTACCGTTGTGAATTGGTATTCAACCCTGATTTAAAGATTGGGTGGGTCGTTTTGACGAACACGACGGAATTTGATTTTTCCCGACTCAACACCTATATCAGTGGGTTATTACAGCCGGTTTTCAGCTCAAAGCCAGTGAGTGATCTAACTAAATTTACTGGAACATATCAGTTGGCAGGGGGTAATGATAGTCTACGGATTGGGTTGAAAGAGGGGAAATTATATTCTAGCTATCTAGCGGGGGTTTTACCTGAATCATCTTTAGAGGAAACGGGCACTGGTCATTTTCGAGGTCCTGGGAAAAGTGGTTACAGTATTAGTTATGAATTTATCGCCAACAGCACCTGTGAGGTCATGGTATTGAATATGGGGCAGCTGATGTGGATTAGACGCTAAATGGGTGACTACTCGTTATGAATATTTGAGTTGAGTGACCCATGGCTTTTGAATGCTGATTACAATTTAAGCTGACAAGGGATGTCGCGTAAGCCAACCCCAAAAACGATCTAAACGCGAGACGGTGAATTAGTCCTTATACAAACGTCCGTCAACGGGTGAATAAAGTGGCTAATTACGAGCTAATAATAAAAATAATTCTGCCCCAAAAATAGTACTTTACCGCTAAAATAGAAATATACCTATCTAACCTTCCCTTTTCAAGATTTGTACTTTTCCTAGTAGTCGTTCAGAAAAGGCAACCTTTTCATGAACGTTTTCAGGCTCATAAGTTAGCGGCCTTAGCAGGTTGGTTACCTAGGATAGACGTTCAATTATCGAAGCGTTTTCCTGAACGTTCTTCAGAAGAGCCAAAGATGCTCATAACTAATTAATCTTAAGGAGTTTATATGGTTCATTCTGAAATGTCTCTTGCCATTAACTGAACGAATTTGTCATGATATCGGAAGGGAGCTATTCTAAGACGATTAAGGAGCTAAAAGGCTAGCATTCTTTTCGCATCATAAACAAGCAGTGGTGAGGAGGGCACCCCCCAAATTGTGTTGTTAATCCTGAATTGACTAAATCAAAAAGGTGCATCTTGACGTTAGGCAACCAATTAGTATTAATAAAAAGTTGGTTGCCCTAGCACAGTCCCGTCCACGGCTTGTTAAGCGGCCAGCTTAAAGAGCAAACTTAATCGGCAGATTATAGCGGCAAGCCACTGGCTTACCAGCTATCTTACCGGGTGTCCATTTAGGCATCGTTTTGATCAGTCGTAATGCTTCAGCATCTAAATCCGGATTAATAGGCATTCGCACATGAACATCTTCCAAGGCTCCTTGCTCACTCACAATAAAATGAAGGAACACCGTGCCTTCCTTCATGGCTTTTTGGGCAGCGGGTGGATAGTGAAGATTTTGTTGAATATATTCTTTCAATTTAGGTAAGCCGCCGGGAAATTCAGGCTGTTGTTCGGTGGTTGCATAAATGACCCGTTTAGGGGATGAATTAGGATCAAGTTGTTGGGCATGAAGGGAACAACACAGGGAGCTAAGTACGATCATTGAGGCAATAAATGAGCGCATAGGTATAAAGGGTTAAGTGGATGATTAAGGGGTAGTTTGTAGTAATTCGGCTGTATGATTGATCATTCTAATTAGAAGAAGTGAAGAGGGGTTAATTCGACTGATCAGTACTTCCAACCATTACTTACTCAAGAGTTGATCAAGTTGGCTTTCGACTTCTCCATACCTGAGTTTTGCCACCAGAATACCTTCAGGGTCAGCTAAAAGAAAAGTGGGATATTCATGAATATTATACAGCTCATTAACCCCTTCCCGAGCACTGGTAAATTGGGCGGTTTGCGTCCAACTCATGCCATATTTATCAATCGCTTTTAGCCACTTCTGGCGATCAGCCGGGCGCTCAAGGGCAATACTAACAATGGCCAAACGACTTCCATACTTTTCATGAACGGCCTTTAATTCAGGAATACCTTGTATGCAGGGTACACACCAGGTGCCCCAAAAGTCTAGCAATACATATTTACCGGCGAATGAAGTTAGCGATATCGTTTTCCCCATGGCATCGGGTAGACTAAAATCGGGCAGCTTTTTACCAACACGAGGTCGATTTTGAACATTATGAATTCTAGTAAGCGTTTTTTGACCCCAATAACTTTCTTTAACCGAAGGGCTCAACTTGGCTAACAGAAATTCTAATTGATCGAAAATGGTAATATCACTGACTGCTTGCCAGTAGAGTAAATAAGCAGCCGTTAGCGTAGTGGGATGTTGGGCGATAAATTGACGAGTAGCCTTGTCTTTTTGAAGAACGATGTCATCCACCTCCGCGCTTGATTTTCCCTGCTTTCTCAGCGTATATGGCCGCTCAATCGTCTTTCGATACAGGTCTAACAAATCGTTTTCGGGTGTACCTCTAATATGTAAGAAAGGGGTCTTACCCATTGTGCCCGTAATGGAAATAAGTGGAGATTCGAGCCAGAAGGGAAGTTGGGTTGTTGGGCTAAGCACGAGCGTGGCTACAGCACCATCCGTCATCGGTAAGGCGTGCGTAAATTGATTTTGATGGACACGAATGGTGTCATTAATTAGCATTCCTTGCCGTGAATAACGAACAACGACTGAGCTACTACTCAAGCCCGTAATAGCGGCCTTGAGCCGATAAGTTTCCTGACTGAATGAGGGCGATACGGCCACCAGTTGGCCCATTAAGGCTATTGATAGTGTATTGATTATCAGCGCTATTTTCATGCTACAATTGATTTTGTAGCAATATAACTAATTAGTTAGTTATATGTTGTGTATTTATAGTTTTGCGGTTTATTTGGCTGAACTTGCGTGCTCTTACTGGATACAAGGTCAGATTATTCCAAGGTAGTCAAGCTGGCAAACTGTCTAATCATGGGTTAGGATAAAGTCTCCAAATAAATTGACGTTTTCAACCCCGCTCCCCTACACCCATTCGCCTTTGTATGAATCAAAAAACTATAGTAATGAATCTGATCATTTAACGGTTTACCATACTAACTTCCGAAACGTAATTTGTTCCGTCTGTTAAGTTTAACATTTATTAAAGGAACCTTTAACTAAGGTTAAGCTTATCGCGTCTAGAAGGAAACTGATAATAAGTCGACAGGGCAATCCTCTGTCACTGTTTCAAGTAGTGAAGCGCTATACTACCGGATTTGAAAGCAGTCGTATCAACTAGCCTTAAATTAAGCTTTTCCTGAAGGCTTCCCCCAGTAAGCAAGGGTCTCCCCTGCCCCACCATCACTGGATGGACAACCAATTGAAATTCATCGATAAGACCGGCCTGGATCAGTTCTGGAAGTAAGCTGACGCTATCTACCGAAATTTTGTTGCCCGGTTGCTGCTTCAGTTTTAGGAGTTCTTCGGCCGGGTGGCTCCGAACAATTCGTGTATTATCATCGAGGCTGTTTAATGAGCATGACATAACCACTCGATCGATCGCCGTCAGTCGTTGGGCAAATCGATTTTCAGCTGCTGTGCCGGTTTGATTTTGGGCCACATCAGCCCAATAGGGAAACATAAGCTGATACATGACACGGCCGAAAAAGAGCAGATCTACTTCGCTCAACGTTTCTGTAAAATACTCCAGCACCTCTTCACTGGGATTGAACATCGAGTGATCGCAATAGCCGTCCAGGCTAATATTCATGCTAAAGGATACTGTTTTCATGTGATCAGCTAGTGGTTTACTGTTTGTTCAAAAGTAAACACGACGAGCTACGTAGATGAGGGCTAATCGCGACATTATGCGGGCGTTTATATGACCAATTGCCTCTGTCGATTGAAATCTTAACCTAGTCAAGCTTAGCAGGCGAAATGCTCAACGGCTCTTGGATGCGCAGTTGGGGATAAGCCGTTTTACAAATAGCCCTAAACGTTTTCTCTTTTTCCTCTGGTGAGTCAACGCCAAACAGGATACGAGCGAACTCGGCTGTGGGTACACCTGCCTGGTTGACGAGTTGAGCTTTAAACAAGAGTGCGGCCATAGCTAGTGGAAATTGTTACCGAAAGATAGCCGAAAACCAAGTCTCTATAAAAAGTTATGCTCTTATAGGTGTATTTATCACTTTGTAACATTTTCACAACGGTCGTTCTGAAAAAGCGACAATTGTTGAATGGATACAATTTTGCCATTTCCGAAATCCTAGTGCCAACTAACAAGTAAATGTGTTTGAGGTTTCGACTAGCTGATAAGCTTCCATCTCATAACAACACGCCTTATTTTTCGACCATTACCGGTACAATGACCTCATCCCCTTTGACACTAAACCGATAAACACCGGCTTTCTCATCCCATTGTTTGACCACCGGCACGATCCGTGTCCGGCGAGGGCCTACTTTGTCGGATGAGTTGTGAATGTGGTAGACGTAATACAATTGCTTGTCTAGTCCTTCAAACAGGTCACCGTGGCCTGATCCGTTCTCGCCAACGATCGAACGGTGAATGATGGGGTTATCGTTATATTTTACCCAAGGCCCGTAGGGCGAATCAGCTACGGCATAGCCAATCGCATAATCAATGTTTTGAAAATGATTGGCTGAATAAAACAGGTAATATTTATTTCTCAATTTTATAACGGTAGGCCCCTCCATGATGGGGGCGGATTGATAGTTAGGTGTTGCCTCCCAGGCCTGAGTCTGCTCAAAACATCGTTTCAGGGTTTTAGCGTTTATCGTTCCGGTTTTCAGGTCAAACTCGGCGACATACAGGTAATTACCCTTATTAAAGCGAACACTGTAGAAATAGTATTTACAATCGGTATCCCTAAAAAGATAGGAATCAATATTTTTCTCAGAGCCGTCAATTGGGCGGACTTCTTTTTGTCGGTAAGGACCTAGTAACGATGTTGACTGGGCCAATGCGGTTTGCTCATCGGCCGTATAAGTAAGATAATAGGTGCCATCATCCTTAAGAATTTGAGGGGCCCAGAAGCCTTTGGTGCCGAAGGTGTGGTCGCCTTTAGTGAGGATCATTCCCAGTGAATCGTTTGCCTTGGCAGACACGGCCCATGTTTTGAGGTCCTTTGACTCTAATAAGGCAAAACCCTGTGGCCCACTGTTCCCCCCTTTTGAACCGGTCAGGTAATATTTGCCTCCTTGAACATAGATCGTTACGTCGGCAAAAAAAATCTCCTGTTTTGCCTGTGCAGACACCTGCAAAGCAGTTAGGGATAGGATCAAACAAATAAGAAGTGCTTTCATTTTGGGATTAGGGTTTAGTCTAAAATTGCCACTCGACTCGTTCTCGAACAAAGTACACGTTCATGTTCTTGCACCAGCGAACTGGTACGAAATAATAAATGAATATATAATTGGTAGAATGTGCAACTAGCTCTGCGGATTGGCGCAGATTTGGAAAAATGGCGGCAGCGGCTGGCCGCTTGCTTAATGCTTTGTCACGAACTCATTCTTGGCTCGCTGTGCTAGGCGCATCACTTGGGTTGCTTGAAAAGCGCTGCCCCGGGCTGTTTTAAAGCCCGCTTGGTTTAGTTGATGGGCAATGGCCAAATAAGTCATTTTGGCATTCAGTAATGCCAAAATCAAAGCGGTTGCCTTTCGATTGTTTTCATTCTCAGCCGCCCGGCTTCGATTCGACTGGGCTGCTTTAGCCGAAACTATGGGATCCTGAAATACACGGCCACTCTTACGCCATTGACCAATCCGAAGTAATTTCTCATCCAGAGCTTTTTTTGTGCGTTCGCTGATCAGCTTTCGCTCCTGCTGAGCCAAAGCCGCGAAGATGTGAATGGTAAACTCATTGGCATCTGGCATGTCCGCACACACGAAGCTGACATGGGAGTCCATCAACGACGACACAAAGGTCATGTTGCGGCTGAGTCGGTCCAACTTAGCGATCACCAGCCGGGCCTGCTGCTGCTTAGCATAATCAATGGCTTTAAGCAGCTCGGGACGCCGATCCAGTTTGCCTGACTCTATATCACAAAATTCGGCTACAATCAGAGCTTGAGTTTTGACGAAGCTGAGTACGCTAGAACGTTGAGCATCGAGTCCTAATCCCGACTGTCCCTGCTTCTTGGTACTCACCCGGTAGTAGGCTACAAAGGTTTGCATGGTGCAAGATACTGTTCCACGACCATTTTACATATCATTAACGACCGTAAATGATATGTAAAATAGAAAAAATCATTTCAGATCTAATTTTTAGGCCTTCTAACGGGTAGATGTATATGAGTGCAACAAGTGCATAACGTCCGTTATGGGTTTGTCAAGGACCCCATAAATGGGGGAGAAGTGATGAAATTTAGTTTATCCTGGATAAAGAGTCTGCCGGTCAACTACGAATAGGCTCTATGAACAGGTTGCTACTACCCATGCGGTCCCCCGTGGCGCGGTCAGCTATCAAATAGTTGTCACATCCACTCGGGCCTCAATACCCTTTTGTACGCTGGACGGCAGGTTCGACAGGATGTCGTACCCGGTTTGCTTCTCTACCTCATCGACACTTACCCGGTAGCCTGACCAGGGCAATTCGCCCACGGCATTTGTGTTGGGCATCCAAATTGCTATAACCCGCGTCTGTGCGTTTATTCGGTTCACATCATCCGAACCTACCGGAAGTACGACGATTACCTTCCACAAGGCAGCCGGTACGGTTAGTTTACCACTAGCTATACGACTCGTCTTACCATTGTCCCCTTCACCGCCCTTCCCCCAGGTGCCGGCAATGATGTATAGCTCACTCCCTTGAGCCAATAAGCTGCGCGTGTAGTCTTCCAGATTCTTCCAGGCCTGCCGGTTGTGCTGCGGTGCCTGGGGGACAATGTTTGTTAGAATAAAGGTGGTTTTGTTTTCCACAGCCGTACTATCCCGATCATCCGAAGGGCAGAGGTGTCCGCGGTCGAAGCCGGTATTGGTATAGTCGGCATGCTTAACCTGATACCAGGCAGCGGGTAGAGACTGATCCGGAATGAAGTTACCGGCATACCGGGAGGCTGAACCCTTCCAGGCTGTGCTAAGGTGCCAGCTACACCAGTTGGCGATACCGGTGGATTGATTATAGGATAAGCTGTAGGTCGTACGATTAATCAGATAGGCATTTGGGCTCGACTCAGCAGACTTGGCACCATCGGGGTTACCCATAGCCAGGTTGTCGTCCCGAGTGGGTGTCGTGCTGAACGGATCTGGTACCGATGGCTGCTTACACTGACTGAATGCCAGAAGCAATACGATGACGACGCTAAATCGGAAGGTTACTCGGGAATGTTGTCGATCTAAATCTATGACCATAAAAATAATTGACTGTTAACTTGGGTAAGGAAGCTGTTTAACCGACTAAAAGAATCCCTAATCGACAAATGTAGCAGGACCAATGGTTTTGAGCATATTTGGGAGATAATAGGTCTCTCCACTCATTTCACTTGTCCCATGAACAAAAATGGACCCGTCATTCTCATTGAAGATGATGCCGACGATCAATTCCTGTTTGAGCAAGTCTTTAGGAAGTTAAACTATCCAAATCAAGTTAGATACTTCCCCGATGGACAGGAAGCCTTAGATTATTTGTTGTCGACGACCGAATTGCCTTTTCTGATCCTGTCGGACATCAACATGCCCCGCTTAAACGGTATCGAACTACGGGAGAAACTGCACCGTGATGCCGCCTTGCAACTTAAATGCATTCCTTACTTATTTTTCTCTACGGCCGCCAGCCAGGAGATGGTGATCAATGCCTATAGTCTATCGGTCCAGGTTTTTTTCATCAAGCAAACCTCCCTGGATGAACTCGAAAAAAGTATCTATTTTATCATGGAGTATTGGAAACGATGTGCCGCCCCTAACAGTTTTTAGCTCACCAACCGGAGTCGTAGGGTGTTGATCGGGGACAGCCTACTGGCACCGATCAGATTTTACCTAGGTGCGATGAGGTAAATGGTTGCCTGCGAAAGTAATCGTTCAGCTATTGAAGGGTTTTCTTGAACGTTTTTGGTGAGTTGCCAAAATGAGGATAACACTATGACTAGTAAGCACTTACACTGTCCAATAAATTAAACGGATTTGCCTTTTACTGAACGATTTTTGAGAGATATGATCTGGAGAGTTGGGTAGGATTGTAGAAAAGTAAGGATCGGACGGTTAGCCCCGGGTCAGCGTACCTACTGCTACCTCGAAGCACCCACCTGATAAATCCTTATGGCGGAGCGGGAACATAGTCAACTTTTAGATGCCTCCAATCACATATTTAAAGGGTATTTTGAGATTAAATTTGCTATTAGTTTACTGGGCAAATGTTTCTTAGCTTTTTTGTCCAGTAAAAGATAACAAATCCAGTGCAATTGCACCCAGTCATGGGGCAACGGTATAGTACCAATCCATGAGTTTTGTGTAGGCACCATCCTCCGTCAGCGACAGATGAGCGGTCTTTCTGGCATAGTCGCCTGGGTAGCGCGGGTACCAGTGCCGGTCGGATTTCCGGCTCATGACATCATTTCCCTTAGCTCATCTTCTGTGATCGGGGTCGCTCCGGTTATTTTGACCAATCTGTCCCATTGCTTGTCGGTCATGCCATCGGGTCGAGCATTCCAATAAACAGCCTCTCTCACGTGACCGAAGATCGTCTCTTCGCTCCATTCAGGCTCATAATGGCCGCACATTCCCCCAGTCATCGGCGTGCCTTAGAGCGGGTGATATGAACACTCACAGGAAAATTTACCCATTTTATGGGTCATCTGATATACATGCAGATATTCAGCCGCCTGTTTTGATTTCTTTTTAAGGATGCGTGGAGTCATGCCCTTGTAAAGATAAAAATTGGGCATGTCGTTGTTTTTGGTGTGATACGGATAACAAGCTAAGACTTCATCGTCATTTCTCGTCCATGCATTATCGCCGGGGCGAACACCGGAAGCATACTTTTCCAGCGTTTTGACGATATAGGATCTAAAGGGCTGCGTTTGCGGCCAGCGTCGCTTTTTCATGTGCTCCCATTCAAGGATAAAGCCTGGCGGCCCGCCGAATGGGAATAAAGCCAGTGCGAGGTGATCAAGCCCCTACCGCCATAAAGCGCACCTTAGGCGAGGAAAGTACCGTCTGTCAATAATAAGCGACCATCGTTTGAGACAACCACATGAATGATCAGGTTTATTCACATCACTCCGGATAAAGCCTGATGACACAGTTCATTAAGTTCGTTCCAATTATTAAAGCCTTATGTATCAAGTGAGTAGAAGCACCCCCTTCTATTCTTCTGAAACGGACAGGCTGTTCTCAATGCTGCTGATCTATCCACTCATGTATCGATTGATTATTACCCTTCTCATTCTAGTTGTCGGCTTTACCGTCTATGCTCAGGTAAAAACTGACACGGCCGGAACCGATTCCACTAAACAGGCCAGGCATTCCCGGAAAGATTCGATTCAGATTTTGGATAAAAAAATGTCCAAAAACGACGTGATCGATATTGGGGCACAACTGATTGATGAATCGGTAGTGGCTTAATTGCGTTTATCTGCAAAGAAAAATTGATTGATAAATAGGCCGATTGCTGTGTCGTGAACCACGACTGACTTTGAGAAGCAAATGGTTCGGCGGGTTAATCGTTTTAAGCGCGTTCGAAGGGTTAAGTGCTTACGTTCAAGACCTTGTAATGCCGCTTTACGAACTAAGCGTAAGCGTTGGTCTAAGCAATCAAAATACGCCCACCAGGAGTCCGTTATCCACCTAATTACCTCAATTTTAGCCTCCTCCAACAGATTCAGCAAGTGGCGGAACGTTTGGTGGGTACGGCGTCCAAAAACAAAGGCAATAATCTCACCTGTCACGGCATCCTCCACCCACCACAGCCAACGAGGTTGTTTTTTCTTACCTACATACGACCACATCTCATCGACTTTGAGACTCATTTTCAAGCCTCTATCGACGTATAAGGGGTTTACATGAACCACTTCACTACCGCACGGGCGGCCCCGTTTTTTTTTAACTGAGCACTGACGGTGTTCCGGTTAACACCTAAAATACGGGCGGTATCGCGTATGCCTGCTCCGTTGAGAACCATCTGAGTGATCTGCTCTTTGACCAAGGGGTCACGGGCCTTGTGGGTGTAGGTTTGAACAAAGGTTCGACTGCAGTCAAAGCATCGGTAGCGTTGGGTACCTGCACGGGTAGTACCATAGCGTTTGACGTGTTGGGTTTGCCCACAATGCTTACAGAAGACTGCTTCTAAGACCATTTACAAAGATACCCACTTCAACGCAGTTAGGCCACTACCGCTTATCTCAAAAATCCCTCGTTCTAAGTAAGAACATACGATAACTAATAAGGCTGCTAAAGCCGTTTATAGCGCTCCATTTTAAGTCGCTATTGGAGCGCTATGCATTCAACCGAAATTAAAATGCCAGCTGGGAAGGGCATTACTTGAGGTGTACTACGGGCAGGGGGAGTAGCAGGGAAAAACTCAGTGTACACTTTATTGATAACGCTAAAGTCATTACCGGCCACCATAAAGATGGTCGTTTTCACTACTTTGCTTAAGTCGCTTCCCGCTTCTTCCAAAATGATTTTGATATTTTGAAAACATTGTCGGGTTTGCTGCTCAAAATCATGACTAATGACTTGGCCGGTGCTAAGATCTAAACCAGGCGTTCCCGATAAAAAAATAAATTTATCCGCCAGCACTGCCTGGGGAAACACAGTGCTCATTTGAGGAGCTTTAGGGGTGTTAAAACTTCGCCTTTCTGCCATATTTTTTTGTCATTTGGCCACCGAGGTTACCGCTAGCCCGCTGATTGATACAGTTTGCATATAAAAATAGGTGACGTCTACTTTCTACTATTTGTACTGAGGGCAACTTATAAATCTCGTTTTGGTCCTTTGGGAAGTAAAGGACCAAAACGAGATTAGTCTGTTAACAAGCAAACGGTCTCTACCTGAATCTTATTTAACCCTCCCTAAAGTGCGACGGTCGAATATTCATGCATCCGCTTCCTTAAAGGGGGGTAATTTGATGGCCTGTTTTACGATCTGTCAAACGCTGTCCGTAGCCTACGGAAACAAACGAAGCTAACATTCACACCAAATGTTCCAGTCGGAAACTAAGGCTGCTAATAAAAGTGAGGACCTCGTATGGATATAACCTATTAGTAGGTCTCACAACCAACGGCGTACCTGGGCTTTATAGCTCAAGTAGTCCTGGCCAAACTTGCGAATCAAATATTGTTCTTCGCGCTCAACGATGCCTTTCTGAACGACCACTAACAGGGGGATGAGCAGGAGGAGCCCCCACCAGGCGTTCATCGCCACTGACACGCCCAGATAAATCAGCGTCAAGGATAGATACATCGGATTGCGGGTATACCGATAGAGGCCATTGCGGACAATCGCCGTCGTAGCGCCCTTTGGATGGATAGTCGTCTTATGCTGAATCATTCCCCGAAAGGCCAGTAACAGGGTAATTACCCCGATAATTAGTAACATTAGGCCAATGACTAAGGCGGTTTTTGGCTCAACAACCGGTGTGGGAAAAGCATAGCTCACTAGTAGGCCAATCAGTAAAGTAGCACCAAATAGCAAGGGTGGACTTGCAACACTATACTGGAGATTTTTTCAAGCAGCCATTGGAGTAGTGTAAAAATAAGATTCCTGTTGAGCAGGAGTTCGGTAATTCAAGCTTGAATGTCTCCGCCGACGATTGTACCAGCCCTCAATGTACTCGAAGGTGGCTAACCGGGCTACGGCCCGCGTTGGAAAGTCAGCGTGGTTAACCAGTTCGCTTTTGAATGTTTTGACAAAGCTCTCCGCTACGGCATTGTCCCATCGGACCGATTTCTATGATCTAAACAAGTGAATGCACATACTTTTCGTCATAATTTCGGTCTTCCCGAACGCAGGCGAAAATACGCAGGACAATCTTGTTCCGGACGTTATTGAGTACTAACATTTTGTTCTTGCCTTCACCCACTTTTCGGTCGTAGTAGGCTTTGAGCTGCGCACAATGCTGAACCGCTGACATGGCCCCCATGTGAAGTAACGATTTGACTTTTTTATTGGCTCGATGACTCACCTGAGGACGGCCTCTACGCTGGCCTGAACTTCGTTCGAAGGGAACTACTCCAGCATAGCAGGCAAACTTTTTTGGATCAGCAATGGCTTTAAACTCGTTCGTCGTGACAATGATCTCAGCAGCCGTGGTCTGGCTAATACCGACTACGGAAGTGACTCGCTCGAAAAGTCGATTGAGTTCAGGGTCTTGCCTAGCCAGTTCTACAATTGATTTATCGACTGATTTGAGATCTGCCTTGAGCGATTTCAACGAGGCCGCACAGGCCGGCTGATTGGCTTTTCGATCTGCTTTGTCAATGAAGCCCTCCGAGTCAGTTAGTGGTGTCTGTAAGATTTTGATCACCTTCACCAAGCGAGCCCGCTGAGCGGTCAACCGGTCTAACTGGGCAATAACAGGGCGTGGTGGGGTCCACAAACGGGCTTCGTCGCGGTTTTTATAAGCAAATAGGGCAATCCGTTTGGCATCAATTTGATCGTTTTTGCCCCGCGTAAGTCCTATGCTTTCCTGGATGTGAACTGCTCGCTCGATCCAAATGGAAGCTGAAAGCTGGTGAAGTTTTTTTAGAAGTGGGTTGTTGTAGATGCCTGTAAATTCCAGGCAAAATAGACACTGTTCAATACTTGCTTTGGTTTGCTGACGTAACGCCTTAAGAAAATCAGTAATGCCTTTTTGATCATTGCTGACCTGCTGATGAAACAGGACTTGATTGGTTTTCGCAACCGCAAAGTCGAGAGTAACTTTGGACACATCCACGCCAATGAAATAATCGAATTGCATAACTTTACAGGGTAAAAAGTAAACGAGTTGACCAACATATAGACACCTTCAATACCTTGCTCATGGGCCACGAACCCGCATTTCTATCTGAAGACAACGTCTAAGATATCCCAGCAGAGTCTTTAATCGGTCCATAGGTCGTAAGCCTTGCCGACGCGTTAAGGTACCTCTGCTGGGGTTGGTCGCTCACGCTTTGTGAGTGGCATCAAGTTACACGACTCATCTTGGAATCATACAACGGCTCAAATCTAAAGGCCGAAGCGGCTGAACACCTGATCAAATAGTAGCTCAAAAAGTGCTTCTGGGTAAAGTTGGCGGGTACGGTGTGTATTTCGGAGTAAACTGACCCACCTGTTTCGGATGTAGTTGACCCACCCATTTCGGGTCAAACTGACCCACCCCGCCCGTTGAGTAGGAGCCGCCTAATCACCGTAGTTTCGGAACAAATTGACCCTCCGAACCTATGGCCAACCAGCGTCTTCCTATGCACCTACTCCGTCAGATTCTGCTTCTCCAGCAGCAACAAAAGTCTATCCGGGATATCACCCGTTCGCTAGGGCTGGCTCGCAATACCGTCCGGGGCTACCTGCGCATGCTCCCCGATCCGGCAACGCTTTCCCTCCCCCAACTCTCCGACCAACAGTTGGATGAGCTGGTACAAAGTCGTCCGCCTGCGCCCTCACCCGGCGCCCCTCTACCTATTCTTCAACAACGATTCGCTCAGATTGACCGCGAACTGACCCGACCCGGCGTTACCCGGTATAGTCTTTGGCTGGATTACAAAACCGAACATCCCGACGGCTATCAGTATACGCAGTTCTGCCACTATTATCAGCTTTGGAGCCAGCGGCAGCAGACCAGCATGCACATGGAGCACAAAGCGGGCGACAAGCTCTTCGTCGACTTTGCCGGTAAGCGGCTCTCGCTGGTCGACCAGATTACAGGGGAGATCAGGCCGGTCGAGTTCTTCGTGGCCGTGCTGGGTTGCAGTCAGCTTACCTACGCCCAGGTGGTGGCTACTCAGCGCAAGGAGGACTTCATCACCGCCCTGCAAAACGCCCTACACTACTTCGGGGGCGTACCAGCGGCCATCGTGCCCGATAACCTCAAAGCGGCTGTGATTCGCTCGGATCGCTACGAACCGCAGATCAATGAGACGCTGGCTGACTTTGCGCTCCATTACCAAACGACGATCCTGCCTGCCCGGAGCGGTAAGCCCCGCGACAAAGCTCTGGTCGAAGGAGCAGTCAACATCCTCTATCGACGCATCTACGCGCCCCTGCGCAATGAGGTCTTTCATCGACTTGACGATCTCAATGCGGCTATCCGCCCCTTACTCGACGCCCACAATCAAATGCGCTTTCAGAACCGGGGCCATAGTCGGCAGTCGCAGTTCGAGGAGCGGGAGCGAATGCACTTGATGGGGTTGCCCAACACGGCTTATCTCATCAAACACTACGCGGGGAGCCGGGTTCAGAAAAACGGCCACGTATTGCTGTCGGAAGACAAGCATTATTACAGCGTTCCCTACCGCTACATCGGCCAGTGGGTACGGCTGATCTACACGGCCTCAAGCGTCGAAGTCTACTGCCAGCACCAGCGTATTGCGACTCACCAGCGATTACAGGGACAGTACCGCTACTCGACGCTCAAAGAGCATTTGCCCCCGGCCCATCAGTGGGTCAGTGACTGGAACCCGGAGACGTTTGTCCGTCGGGCCGACCGCATTGGTCCCCAAACCCGGCAGGCCGTCGAAGCCATCCTAACGAGCCGGGCTCATCCCGAACAGGCCTACAAGTCGTGCCAGGGTGTACTAAGCCTGGAAAAGAAAGTGGGTAGAGAGCGTCTGGAGCGGGCCTGCCAACGGGCGTTGTGCTACCAGAGCGTAAGCTACAAAGTCATCCGATCCATCATCGAACGCGGGCTGGATGCCCTCTCCGATGCCAGTCCTGTCAGCTCAGTACCCACCCATGAAAACATCCGGGGCGCATCAGCCTACCAGTAAAGCGTAGCCAATCAACACACGTACCAACTACAAAAGGGAATGAAAAGTATGAATAACCAAGCGACACTTGACCGACTACGAGACCTTAAACTGGTGGGCATGTATCAGGCCTTCGAGACCCTGCTTCGGCTGCCCCTTCACCAGCAACCGCCTGCCGACGAACTGCTGGCCCAGCTTACTGAAGCTGAACATGAGTACCGTCAACACCGACGCACCCAGATGGCCATCCGGGCGGCCCGCTTTCGCTATCAGGCCTCGCTGGAAGAGTTACACTACGGCCCTGGCCGCAACCTGGATAAGACGCTGGTGCTTCGTTTGGCCGATTGCCGCTTTATCGATCGAGCCGAGAATATTTTTCTGACGGGGTCCACTGGCTGCGGCAAAAGTTACGTGGCTTCGGCCCTGGGCTATCAGGCCTGTCAGCTGGGGTATCGGGTGGGTTATCACAATCTGATCCGGCTCATACAGCGACTGCAACTGGCCAAAGCCGACGGCTCCTACCAGCGGGAGATGAGTCGTCTGGAGCGGCAACACCTGCTCATTCTGGATGACTGGGGTCTGCAACCCCTTGATCAGAATGGCCGATTGGCCCTGTTACAGATCATGGAGGACCGGCATGGCAAGGCCGCTACGATCATCACCTCGCAACTGCCGGTGAGTAAATGGCACGACTACATCGACGATCCTACCCTGGCCGATGCCATCCTGGACCGGCTGACTCACAAGGCTCACCGGATGGAGTTGAAGGGTGAATCGATGCGACGCAAGCAAAGTCTTGCGGCTGAGAAATAAAGTGTACTAACTTTGAGCGGTTCCTACCCACAGGCGGGGTGGGTCAGTTTGCTCCGAAACGCCTGGGTCACTTTGGCCGGAATACATACTGTTTCTGCTGGGCAGTAAAGGACCCCACATTCTTCGTGTAATTAAGACCCCAAACATCCATGACCTTCTGGATGGTTATATTAGAAATTAACACATCTCCCTCATCTGAGAAGGATATCCAACCTTTATCGAATAACTTATCCACGTGAGGCGAAAGCAGAAGACCGTTATATTTATCTAACTTCTCCTCATTGGTACTTATTCGCCAGGGTTTGATATGACTAGCGATGAGCAGTGCTTTGTTTGTAATGCCGGTTAACCGACAAGCCTGTTCAATACCCGATACATTTGTTCGAAAAATGCCCTGGCCTACTCGGGCTTTGATAAGTTGGTCTTTGACCGTCTGTGGTATAGAAGCCTGATGAATTTGGGCTTCAGCATCAAGGTCTTTAAGGTCTTGAAAAACCACTTGAAGCTCATCAGTTAAGGTAGCATTCTGCCTACCAATCAGTTGAAGCAACAAACTTGCTAGCCCTGGGCTAATAGCGGCTAGGTAACAGCCTTGGTTGCCACCACCGGTAGTAGGTCGGATGGGAGAGTGTTTAAGTGGCAGCAAAGGGGCAATAACCGATAAATGGTCTTTAGGCACTAAGGGCTGAGAAAGACTAGTCCAATCAATCGTCACCAAGTAACCTTCTTTACCCCATTGATAGCCAAGTTCACCAAATTCTTCAGGGCGGTCAGCCAACTGACATTCTTTAGTGACTAGGCCGATAGCCTTAATTATTCCACCTGCATACGAAAATACAATATCCTTAGGTTTAGTAAGCCTTAAGTTCTCGTAGCTTAAATTGACGTTCCCATTTGACTTTGTCTGGGGTGACCAGAGATAGCCGCCGTTTAGCTCTTTCTTGACGGTCTGTTTATGGTTAACCCACCAATACCGCTTTTGGCTAGCCTCAATTGATGGAGACAATTTCGAGACGATAGTAAAGCCATTTTCCTGCAAAACACGAAAACACGTTGAGCCAATACCACCAGTGAAATCTTTTGGCTTAACGGGATGTCCTAAAACGATTTCGGCTGCCAGACCTACGACAGCTTTTGAAGGATATCGCTGGTCCTGAAAAAGGACGTCGTAGTGGGTTGAATAAGCAAACGCATTTGTCACATTGTTGTCTAATTTGTGAATTGCTTGAAGCAGATGTTCGCGGGTGATGCCATCTAGAAGCGCTTTAATCATATTTGCTGATATATTGTAGCTACACCTAAATGTAAAAAATCTCTTAATAAGTTTAGCCTATTATAGCTAAATACTAAGGGGCCATATATCCTATACCGTTGGTTAGTCAAATCAATAGTCCGAAGAGAACCGAGCACAATAAAGAATTGGTTTTAGAGGTTGTCGCAAATCTTAAAAGAACGTTTAACATCTGTAACAAGTAGTAACAAACCATCATTTATCGAGTTGATTCCGGCTTGAAGAGGAAAAACGAAAATCCAAGTGAGCAGACTATCGAATCAAGCTTACGAAAGGAGTGTACCGTTCGAACTTACCATCGTCGGATATCAGGGTGAGATTATCGGCCAGGGCCGTTGCGATTAACAACCGATCAAAGGGATCACGATGATCTTCATACAGCGGTATCGACTGATAAGCGTCTAAGTGATGGGGCAGAATAGGCAGGAGCTGAAAGGCTAACACGCGGGTCATCTCCTGGACGATTTCAGTAGCCGTTCGGGTTGTGTCCAGTTTGCCAATCTTTTTTTTGATGGAAATTTCGAGCAGCGAAGCGGCACTCACAAACACCTCATTGGTGGTGCTACGAATCAACTCTGCTGCCCGAACGGATAATTGGGCGTCAGCTTCCAGTACCCATAATAAGATATGCGTATCGATGAGTAAGCGCATTATATATACTCTTTCAGATCGTCCAAGGGCTCATTGAAGTCCGGCGCTAATTTAAAGCTACCCTTCATGGTGCCAAAAGGACGTTCCGTTAACTCCGGTTGATGGAGAGCGACCGGGGGCTTTATAGCTTTATTGGTGGCCGCCATCTGTCGGATGAAAGCCAACACGGCTTTACCCGTCTCGTCGCGATCATCAATTTCTAATTGATAAATCATAGCTACTGTTGGCCTATGCCATTTCAAGGATACGTCAGCCAAGTTAACACTTTCCTTTAAATACAGAATCAACCCTGTACGGAAAGGACAGTCAGAGAGATCTTATGGCGTTTTACAAGCGGTCGTGGCTGTTGCACAACTCTGGTTCCCACATCGATTTTTCAGCGTCTGAATAGGCGAATAAGATTTTCTACCATCGTCTGTCCTTCTTAGTTGAGAAAAAGCACACCAAAGCCCAGACAAGTGTCTTGAGAAGACAATGACCATTCCACCTTTAGGGCTATGGCCTGGCCCAGAGTGGACTTGGTGGTGAACTTCATATACTTCTTCAGGTTGAAGGCAATAGCCGCCATTAGCATCACTTTGTGAGCCCCAGCCTTACCCCGTACATTCACCTTCCGTAACCCATTGTACTCTACCAGACTACCTAAGACGGGTTCCACCGTTCGTTGGCGAAGCCGTTTCATGCGTTTGCCCCGCCGACTTTGCTGGCGCTCCAGGGCTCGACGGTAGAAGGGATCATAGGCCGTTCGGATAATTTGTCGGTATTGGCTCTTGGGCACACAAGTGGCTTTGAGCGGACACTGTTGGCAGGCTTGGTAATCTGCCCGATAGATCTTCAATAAACTGGTGTCGGCATAGGTGGCAAAGGTCTTGAAAGGCAATCGCTTGCCGGCTGAACACGTAAAGTGATCCTCCTCAGAATCATAGGAAAAGCCTTCGATCTGGGGCTTATAGTGGCCGAAGACAGGTATCCAGCCTGTGATTTTCCACCCTTCCAACAAGGCGTAGTTACTACCGTTTGAATAACCGCACCGGCGGCCCGGCCGTGTCAGCCAATACCTCTTCTAAACGTAGCTCATTGGCGGCCAACCGCTGCTGAAGCTTCACCATAATATCGGGTAAGCACTGGCTATCCCGGCCATCAGCAAAATCGGCCTGCACATGACTAATGACGCCTTCGGCGGTATCCACTGCCAGGCTACAATGGTAATTGAGTTTGCGGGCTTTGCCGGGCTTGACCGAGATACGAGCATCGGGATCGGTAGGGCTATAGTGCGTCTTGTTGCTCAGCAATTGGGCTTTTTCGTGGCTAGCTCCTGAAGTAGGAGGTGCATTCTTCAAGTTTTGCTGGTGCTTTTTCAACTGTTTCAACTGATGATCGGACGCCGTAATAATCGATCCAGCGTGACGCTTGCTGGGTGGAGGTATCGTGTCCACTACCTGATTCTGATCCTCGACCGATTGAACTAGCCTAGGACCGGGTAAATCGGGTTGTTTTTCTAGTAGTCGTTCCATCGACGCATTGGCTTTGACGGGTGCCGAGTCAATGGCTACTCTACGGCCAGCCACCATGTTATGGGCTACACAGAGGCTGAATACTTTATCGAACACAGCCTCAAAGAGTACCTCCGGATACAGTTGTCGAGTACGACTCAACGTGGAGTGCCAAGGTAATAGCTCATCAATGTTATAGCCCAGGAAATACAGCATATCCATCCGCATAGAGCAATGCTCGACCAACTTTCTGTCGGAGGTGATATTCTCCAGACAACCGATGAGCATGAACTTAAAGAATACGACTGGATCAATGGAAGGGTTTCCAGTATGGCCATAGAGCTGTTTCGTGGCCTCATGGATAAAGGTTAGGTCGAGCGTCTCCTTTAATCGGCGGTAGAAGTTGTGCTTAGGGACGCGGCTGGACAGCTGAAAACAAGTGATGTGCTTTTCGATATATTCTTTTCTGCCTTGCATACCTCAAAATACAGAAAAGTCTCCTTATTTCTCTAGGCAGAGTTGTGCAACAGCCACGTTACCTTTTATGGACGTTAAATAAGAAAAATACAAAGTATCGAAAAGGGAAGGGGAAGCGGGCCTTATTTCTACTTTAGCGGAAAAATACCATTTGAGAGCCGTTTAGACAGCTATTGACATCTAGTTAGCAACTTTGTTCACCCGTTTAGGGATGTTTATAGATGAACCAAAATAAAATGCCCTTTCGCATGGTTAATAAGTAACAAACGATAGAAGCCTTTTTACAAGACTGTGAAAGCCGGTAGTTACGGCTCAAAAATGGCCTTGTTCTGACACCTACTTAGCCATACTGACCACTCACTAAGCGGGTAAATACACGCAAAACGTGGCGCCCTGGTTCGGCTTACTACTGGCCGTTATGGCTCCGCCATGATTGGTCACTACCTTTTCCACAATAGCTAACCCCACCCCCGTACCGGCAAACTCATTCTTGCCATGCAAACGCTGGAAAACCTGAAAAATGCGATCCAGGTACTTCTCCTCGAAGCCGATGCCGTTGTCAATCACCTCGATCAGGTGATACTGATCGGCATCCCGCGCGGGCTGGGTTGAAGCAGGTAGCTCGCCTCTGGCTAGCAGTCGGGCACGAACCGTAATCTGAGGAATCAGGAAGGTCCCTACCGAGCTAGTCCGTCGAAATTTAAGGGCGTTGGCCAGCAGATTTTGGAAGAGTTGACTTAACTGCAACGGGTCGCCCTGTACCGTCGGTAGGTCATCCACCTCAATTTGCGCCCCACTCTCCTCGATAGCTACCGATAAGCTCTCCAAGACCCCGTTGACGACTTCATCGAGCTTCACCGGCTGGGCAACGGCCTGCGTGGTCGAGATTCGCGAGAAGGCCAGTAAATCTTTGATCAGGACCGACATGCGACTAGCAGCTATTTGCATGCGCTCGAGATAAGTCAGGTCCTCACCACTCACCGAACCGGTTAGACGCGTTTTCAGTAGGTCGCCGAATTGCTGAATCTTGCGAAGGGGTTCTTGTAGATCATGTGAAGCAATGTAAGCAAACTGCTCCAAGTTTTGGTTCGACCGGATTAGATCCGAGTTAGCCCGCTCCAAGGCCTGATTAGCCCCCATAAAGTTTTCGTTCGTCGCCAATAATTCTTCGTTTGTGGCGGCTAGTTCTTCGGTGCGCTCCTGTACTAGTTGTTCTAGCAACTTCTGCGACTCGCGCTCCAGGGTGACATCCTGGGCCGTACCGGCAATGTGCACGGGCTGGCCCTGGTCATCGAAACTCGTTTGACCCCGAGCCCGGATCAGTTGCTGTTTACCGCTGCGGGCATTAATAATGCGATATTCGGACTGGAAGTGCCCGTTGGACCCCGATTGCTGGGCTCGCTCAATGGCTGCCCGCACCCGCTCCCGATCATCGGGATGAACAATGGCCAGCACTGTTTCGTAGGGCAGATACGGCGTCGTTAAGCCAAGCATATCGGCGTGCCGGGAGGAAAGTTGGGTACCACCACTGGCAATGTCCAGCGTCCAGGTACCCAACTCAGCCAGGGCAATGGCGTTTTGTAAAGCCGCTTCGCTTTCCTCCAGGGCTCGCCGGTCCAGTACTTGCTGGGTCACGTCGACGGCCGTTTCCAGGATGGCATACCGGGTTCCCTGCTGATCATACAGGGGCTTGAAATCGTAATCAAAGTAAAAGCTTTGTAGCTTTCCATCGATAACTAAATCCGCCTGACCGGCCTTTGAGGAATAGGTCTCGCCCGTTCTTAACAACTCATCCAGCGTGGTGAGAAAATGTTGATTCTTCAATTCGGGTAAGGCTTCGGCTAGTGGCAGGCCAATAACGCCGGGTCCTTTACCCCAGACGGTAATCATCGCTTGGTTGGCCACCTCGATGCGTAGCTCATGGCCCACAAACAAACAGGTCGGCACGGGGGCTTCTTTAATGAGGGCCCGGAATTGGGCTTCGCTTTCGGCGAGTTGCTGGCGGGCCAGTACCTGGGGGCTGACGTCGATGGCGGTATTGATGACGCCATAGATCCGGCCGGCTTGATCATACAGGGGGTTATAGGCATGGTTGAACCAGACGCGCCTGGGCTGCCCGTTCTGGATCATCTGGGCTACGCTTTCCCAGTGCTGAACCGGTTGGCCCGTATCGAAGACGTGCTGAAGCTGGGCCAGAAAAGGCTGTTCTGCCAGTTCGGGCATGGCTGCGTGCAGGGTTTTACCCATCACCGAGGCATCTTTCCCCCAGATGGCCAGCATGGGGGCATTGACCTGCTGAATCAGCATGTGCCGTCCGGTAAAGACCGCCGTAGCCGCTGGGGTGGCCATGACTAAATCCGTAAAGCGGGCCTCGCTGGCCTGGAGTTGTTGACGGGTCTGGAGTAGTTGGGTCACCTCCTGAGCAGTGCCCGAGAAGCGGTAGGCCTGACCTTGCTCATCAAAAAAAGCCCGTCCACGGCAGTGGAGCCACCGCAGTTGGCCATCGTCGGCCCCAAGGGTACGAAAATGGACATTATAATGCCCATCGGAGTCCGGATTTAGCGCCCACTGCACAGCTTGCTCGACGTGCTGGCGGTCATCGGGGTGCATGTACAGGAGAACTTGATCGTAGGCGACAATGTCATCCTGGTGAAAGCCATAGAGCTGCTTACAGCACTCATCCTACCAGACGGTTTGGTTGAGGATATCCAGGTCCCAGGTGCCCACCTGGGCAGCCTGCAGGGCGATGCTTAAGCGTTCGTTTTGGGCGCTCGTATCTAGGTTAGGGGGCGAGGGTTGATCGGTCATTGGTTGACTACTGCTGACAGAATAAAGCACAAGTTACGAAGATTAGGTACTTCCATCGAAACGTCGTGTGCCTGGGCCATTATTTGACGTCTAATGGAACACGAAATGGGCCTGGGCACCGGGCTTGAGTTGCTCATTAATGAGCCTAAAGGGGCAGTCAAAATGCCAACCGTGGACCGGCCGAAAACGTGGCCTGGTCACCTCACCGCCCTTGCGGGGTTAGTTGAGATGGGTAACTCATTTTATAAAACGCCCGTGGCTGTTGCACAACTCAATTAGAGTCCTGCTTGTGGTCGATAAAGATTCGATCTGCCAAAATCATGTGTTTCTTAGTGGTCAAGATAGCGCTGATAAGAAGCTAGCAGTAACCCATTGCCGTCTGGTTAGAGTTGTGCAACAGCCACTAACCTTTATTTGTACCTCCGTTTTTTACTAACTGTCTAACGCTCTTCCTAACATACAGCTGACGGAATGCCATTTCCTAATTCATCTAAATGCACCAACTGACTTTGTTAATGTTCAACTTCTAGTGGAGAATTGCCATTCAGGCCGGGTTCACGGGTTGCTGATAAGGTTCCTATTGGCCTGTATGTAGTGCCTGATTGTAGGTAACATAGCCTTCACTTGGCCCATATATTGCTCAACCAACGAGGCTACATCACCAATACCCTTCTGGTTTCGAGCCAGTTCCTCCGCTTCCAGTATTAGGCGAGTCGCTTCACCCATATCGAGCATCTTTGTATGTACTTTCTGCATATGCAACAATCGCTTTATTTCAACTAAATCCAGCTGATCCAGCGCCAGTTGAAGTTTTTCGAGAGCTGGCGGGGTCTCCGTCAGGTAGAGCTCCAGCAGGTCAATGACTGAAGCCATATTGTGATCAACAATCTCCAGGATTGACTGCGGTGAGAAGAGCTGGACAGCCATTGGCACCACATCGACGGTGGCTGACTTGAGGCGGATCGGTTGGCTGTCTGATAAGTAAGGCCGTAAAATCTGCTGGAGTTCCTCAAGTTGAAATGGCTTGGACAGAAAGTCATTCATGCCCGCTTTCAGACAGTTTTCTTTTTCACTGGGTAGGGCATGGGCGGTCATGGCGATAATGGGTAGGGTAAGTTTTAGTTTGGAGCGGATAAAACGAGTCGTTTCATAGCCGTCCATAATGGGCATTTGCAGATCCATCAGAATGACATCATAAGTCGCCTCCTCCAGCATCTGTAATCCCATTCGACCATTATCTGCTATTTTTACCTGGTACCCTAACCGGTTGAGAACTTGCTGAACGAGTCGTTGATTCATCAGGTTATCTTCCACCACCAGTACCCGCACGTTTTCCTGTCGGATAACGGCTTTTGAAACGGGTTGTTGGTTCATCCGGATTTGTTCCAGGGCTATCACATACGGAATGTCAACCACAAACCGGGAGCCCTGGCCCTCCATACTGGTTACGGACACTGAACCCTTTGGAAGCTCAGTCAGCGCTTTGACAATATTAAGACCCAAGCCCGTTCCGCCATAATAGCGGGTTGTAAAGTTTTCGGCCTGTTGAAATCGTTCGAAGATGGCCGAAAGTTTATGGGATGCGATGCCAATACCCGTATCCTCAACAAGGAAGCGGATTCTTCGACTATCAGGGTTGGTATCGTCTACCTGGTCAACCTGCAACAAAATGTGGCCTTGTTTGGTAAATTTAATCGCGTTATTAAGTAGATTAAGTAAAATCTGGGTCAACCGTGTGGGGTCGCCTAGAAATACAGTCGGTAGGTCTGGATCAATCAAGACCGTCAACTGCAAGCCCTTTTCCGCTGCGGCGGCCTGGCACATGGCTTTCAGGGAGGCCGTCAGCAGCTGGATGCTGAAGGGAATCGATTCCAGCTTTATCTGGCCTGCTTCAATTTTAGATATGTCCAGAATATCATTGACAATGGTCAGCAGGTTTTTGCCCGCCGTTCGAATAAGGCGAACGTACTCTTTTTGCTCGTCATCCAGATTTGTCAACTCGATTAATTCTGAAAAGCCAAGCATGGCATTGAGTGGCGTCCGGATTTCATGACTCATATTGGCCAGGAAGTCCTCTTTCACCTTGACGGCGGTTTCGGCCATTTTTTTGGCTTCTTCCAGGCGCTTATGGGATTGTACCCGTTCACTTATGTCAATACTCGTTGTTATCACATATTGCAACTGCCCCTGGACATCGTAGACCGGGGAGGATGAACTAAGGAGTTGAATAGCGGTGTCGTTAAGGCGCATTTCAAGATCATCAACCTGAGCGAATTCGCCCCGTAAGGCCCGGAAGGTAGGTCGTTGGTCGAGTGGATAGATCTCACCGCTTGGGTAGCGGAATAACTGGACTGAACTCACAAAATCAGCGTACGATTTAGCCTCGGTTAGATTCTCCATTAATCGGGTGGCCGCCTGATTGGCATAATAGAATTTTCCCTGTTTATCGATAATAACAATGGAAACAGGTACTGCTTCCAGCAACCGTTTTGTCTGCTGTTCGCTGTCGGTTAGTTTCTGGTTAAGACGGTTGCTCTTCCGTAAAGAGCCATAAAGGAGGTAAATCGCCCATAAGATCATGCCCAGAGCCGCACCGGCCCCCACCAGGTTACTGATCAGGGCGTAGGAAGCGGATCGTTTACTGGCGGAAATGCGCCTGGTAAGCAGGCTATTTTCACTGTTTTCCGTTTCTTGCAGGATTTGCTGGAAACGGTTGCTTAACGCCAGAAACCGGTCAATGGAGTCCAAACGAGCCATTCCGGCCTGAATAACGCCGGCCTCAAATAAGGATTGGCTTCGGGCTAACTTATGCTGGAAAATCGTGTTCAGCAAGTTTAACCGTTTGGTCTGGGCTGGGTTATCAATCGTTAAGGATTCAATGTCCATAAGCTCCTGGCCCATGCTACGACTGCTACGCTCAAAATCGGCTTTGAAATAGGCATTGGTACTGAACAGATAGCCTCGCAAGTCATTGTCGATAAGGGTGAGTAGTGTCTGTACTCGTTGTGTCTTATTCAGGACGCGATAAGTATGTACCTCCCAATTGTTCATTTCAATTAATCGCAGGATTGTCTGGCGTGCGTTAATGCCAATGAATACCGTCAGCAGGAGACCCACGGCTACCATGCAAGAGATTTGTTGGTTTCGATTCATATCCTGATAATAGGTCTACTGGATGAGGTCATTAGTAGCCGCTTAATTAGCCAATCTGGCAGTTAAGCACTGTATGAGTTCAATTAATGATGAATAGGTAGGTTATGTAAAATTAAGCTCAGAATGGCTAATTAACTTTATTTTGGTAACTTATTATATATGTTATAAAAATAATGAAACAAACAGTAAATTAAATACGTCTAATTAGTAATAGAATTAATAAAAACCAACAATGCTATATAGTTCATTATCGTTGCTGTGCAACCCATAAAGTTGACAACAGATGGCCCAATTCGTTTAAATTAGCTGTTCATAAAAACGTTTATGACTGTTGCACAACGCTATTAGCCTAGTATTGAGATAGATGCCTATCTTGACGTATGGTAGGCAAAAAACACACCGCTCCTTAACAAGGTCATAGGCTACTACTTGACCATTGTGTACCCCAGCAAAATCTATATCGACCGCATCGGCGGCCCGGGCTTAAAACAGGTCATTGATCTGACGTTTTTATACGAAACGGTCAAGCCTTTCTATGGCAAATGCGGCCAAAAGTCGATTGATCCCGTTGCATTTGTTAAACTAATGCTGGTGGGGCATCGCTTCGGCGCTCCGATTGGAAAACCTTACTTCGGATCGAGCGATCATTCGCTGTTGCCAACTCCGATTGGACATCCTGTATTTCTTAAACTACGAGTTGGGCCAAGCCTTACCCTGGCATAGTACCCTATCGCGCACTCGGCAGCGCCTGCCCGAGAAAGTGTTCGATCGGAGCGCCGAAGCGATTGTGTTTTAAGTATGTGTTGACTCAGAATGTTGAACTTGGGCTAGTCGATGGGCACGCCCAGGCTATTGATGCTGCTTTCGTGGAAGCCAATGCTTCCGTAGATAAGTTAGAAGCCAAACCCTTAGCCAAGTGGACGCTGGAGAAAAATGAGCAGCCACGGGCTCAAGTTCCTGACCGAGTGTCGTTTACTAAAGAAAAACAGTACGTTAACCCCAAGAAAGTGACGCGCAATAATCGAGTCTATTACAACCCAAACGATCCGCAGGCCTGCTTGGCCACTAAACCCAACAAGGCCTTTCGGCTCTATTACCTGGCCAATATGGCTGTCGATTGTGCCGCTTCGGCGGTCCGACCACCATGTGATTACCCACATTCAGGCCGACTCGGCTGACCAGAAAGATTCGCGCCATTTGCTCCACATAGTCGACCGAACCCGCACTCGATTATCAAGGTTGAACTTACCATTTCGGTGTGTGCTCGCCGATGCTGGCCGGGGCGCCGGTGCGATTCAGCTCAGGAGAAAATTATTCGGCTTTAGAGCATCGTCAAATCGAAGCGTACATCCCGTTGTTAGGGCGGTACATCCCCGTCCATGATCTCTTTACGTATGAACCGGAGAAGGATCAATACCGCTGTACTCAAGGGGCCATTTTACGCAATCATGGCCTGAAGATGGCCGGTGGGTATGGCAACTACCACTACATTGCCAGCTTCAGCGCCTGTCAAAATTGTCCCATCAAGGAAAGTTGTTATGGTAACAGAGATCGTAAATCACTCAGTGTGACCATGTATTACCGGGAGTATGAGCGGATGGAAGCTCGCTCGAGGAGTGCGAAAGGGAAGCGGCTGAAACGGCGACGGAGTACGGTGGTTGAGCCAGTCTTTGGTAGTTTACTGAATTAATTTGGGATGCGTCGATCTCCAGGCAAGGGAAAAGATAGTGCTCATAAGCGGATGGTGATGGCAGCAACGGCCTACAATCTCAAGAAGTGGCTGTTGGCCAAGCGCTGGCCTAAGGTCATTACTCAGGTGTTGGCTTTGCATCCAGGGGGCTCTTTTTTGCCTTTATGGGACGGGTTACTTCAAGGGTACTCTCATCCCAAAAGAGTTGTGCAACAGTCACTAACCTTTTCGTGAACGATTTCAGGCTAAAAAGTTAGCGGAATTAGAAATTTGGTCACTTAGGTTAATGGTTCAATTATTGAAGGGTTTTCGTGAACGATTTTTATGAGTGCCTAAATTCAACATAGCCTTCTGATTTATAGCTACTTATATTGTTCATTTAATGAAATTCTTATGCCTTTAATTGTACGAAATGATAGATGACCCTTCTTGAAGTCAACCGTCGAACAAAAAGAATAAGCCAAATAGTCATCTCCACCCGATTCCCTTTGAGGGTGATAGGTCGCTCATAAACAAGAATTTGGTGAAATCATGTGGTGTATTAGTGCGTCAAATAGAGCAGTATGTTGTGAATGTGCCAAATGGCGGTTACCTTAGTGACAGAAAATAGTAAACTCATGGAGCTAAGCACAGATACAGAGTGGACAGGCGATGGCTTTGCCATAGTCGAGCAGTCGCGAGCGGGCTTGAGTCGGGCCAAAGCCGATGAAGTGGCCAGGCCTATTGGGCTAACCGATAAAGAGATGGCCCGTATTTTGAATCTTTCGGAGCGGACGCTTCATAGGCTGCGTCCCGACGCTCGATTGGATAGTAATGCATCAGAGCGACTCCTTTTACTGGAGGTATTAATCAAGCATGGACTGGACGTATTTGATGGTCGGACCGATGTATTGGGTCGCTGGTTACATGGGCCTTTACCGGAACTCCGTCGGCAGGCACCCGTTGCACTTTTAGATACCACCATTGGCTTTAGTATGGTCCATACCGTGTTGGGGCGGATTGAACATGGCATCTACTCCTAAGATTTGTCATGACCTCCACTGAATCACCGGTGCGTGTCTACCGGCTTATTAAAGAACGCTTCCTGAGTACACCCCTCTCAGCAGAAGGAGCGCGACGGCTAGGGGGTCGCTGGAATCCGCCAGGTGTTGGTATCCTTTACACCTCAGCTAGCCCTGAATTAGCCTTGCTGGAACAGATCGTCCACTTACGATCATTACCCTACAGCGACTTACCTCGATTAGTGCTCCTTACATTGGTAATACCCGAACCGTCCCGTTTGCTTCATGCTTCAGATTTGCCGACAAATTGGCGGGATGAAGCGGATTTTGGTGTGAATCATCAGGCCATAGCCCCCTGGTTGGCCAGGCCCGATGTGTTAGCGATTGGTGTCCCTTCGGCGGTGGTACCAGACTCATTTAACTACCTGCTTCACCCGGCACATACTTCATTTGGGCAGATAACCGTAGCCCGGACGTCATCTTTCCCAATTGATGCTCGTTTGTGGAAAGATACCGATGAAATTTAATTCATACTTGTTGCCTTACGTAATCCATAGAAAGTGGTGGACAGTTATTAAACAAAACGCGTTCATTAACCCCCGACCAAGTATCTACCATCTGTCACTGAATACAAGCAGACTTAACCGTTCGTGCCCATGAGTGATCACCATCCTGAAGCAATTAATCGCTTGCCGTTTACCCTGCTGGTTGACCCTGACCCGGACAGCTATTTGCTATTGAGTGGCTTGTTAAGTCGCCTTGGCCTTACCCCTAGGCTAACCAAGTCCCTTGAGGAGGCTCGTTTACTAATGCAACAACAGGAAATTGTTGTTGCATTAGTAAACGAGCCTCCTCAAGGGACCGCTTTGCGGTTGCTAACGGATAGCAAGCAGATGACTCCTTCACCCAAAGTCATTCTTATGAATGCTTCTGGTACGCTTGAGGTAGAGCGGTCGATGGCGTTGGGGCGGATTATTATCTGGAGAAGCCTTTTACAAGAGCAAAGCTCAAGCAAGCCTTTGCCACGTTAGGGTTTAGCCTAGACAGTTGAGAGCTTCTTTTGGGCTAAGCAGCTAGTGCAAATCCAGGTAGAACGTTAATGCTGATAGTCGAACAGACTATGAGTGTAGCTCGTCAAGCGAAAATGGACAAAAGGGCTAGGCCCTTGCTATGGTTAAAAGGCATAGGCGAGAAATTGGGTAATTTCATTAAGTACATGTTAACACATAAGCGTTTATTTATTGAAACCTTTTCGTGAACGCTTTCAGCGTATGCTGCTCACTAGAGTGGACAGAGATTAAAGTTACTGTCTCATAACTCGCTCCTATGCGAGACACATGAGCTTACATACGTCTGCTGCTTGATCTGGGTGTTTTTTGAGAAGACTATTGTTAGCTTACATCCCGTCTTCCTTGCACCTACTTAGCCTAAGTTTACGAGTATTCCACGGCTCCTTTGCAGTCGAGGCACGTTACCAGGAAGATTTTTGACGAAAAACTTGTGTAGCCAAATAACTACACATAAATTTGTAGTCAAATAGCTACACAATGAACTTGAGACGAGATGTATTCCAAGCGATCGCCGACCCAACCCGGAGAGCTATCTTACTGTTGGTCGCCACACAAGCCATGACCGCGGGGGCCATTGCGGCCAACTTTGACTCCGCCCGGCCTACCGTTTCCAAACACCTGCAAATCCTAACCGAGTGCGAGCTACTCCAGCAGACACAAACGGGTAGGGAGATTTACTACCACCTGAACGCTCAGAAAATGAAAGACGTCGCTGACTTTATTGAGCCCTTCCGGGCCATGTGGGAAGAGCGTTTCACTAGGCTGGAAACGATCATGAAACACTACAAGTCGGATAAATAGATCGATATGGAACGAAAAACGACGATTCAGGCCGAAAACGGCAAACAGGATCTGTTGATTACCCGCGAGTTTGACCTGCCGGTCGAACGGCTGTTCAAAGCCTACCAGGAGCCTGAACTGGTCGCCCAATGGATGGGTACGAAAGTGCTCAAACTCGAAAACAAACAACACGGCGGTTGGCAGTTTGAAACGACCGATGCCCAAAACAAGGTCGTCTTCCGGGCCCATGGCGTAATTCACGAATTCATGCCCAATCGAAAAATCACCCGCACCTTCCAAATGGAGAATCCGCTTACATCGGCCCAGCGCTTTGAGGTTCAACTGGAGTTTTTGGAATTTGAACCGCTTACCCTCACGACGAGTCGGCTCACCATCCATACGGTGTATCGGTCGGTGGCCAGCCGGGACCTTATGCTGCAGTTGCCCTTTGCCAAGGGTTTGACGATGGCCCACAACCGATTGCAAACGATTATGAACCAAGTAAACTGATCCCTTATGAGCAAGCAAGACAAACTGATTTATTGGGTTTCTACCGGCCTGCTGGCTTTGGGGATGCTACAAAGCGGCATTTTCTCGGTACTCCGAACAAAGGAGTGGGTTGACATGGTGACTAGCCTGGGGTACCCTCTCTATTTCTTGACTATCTTGGGCACCGGAAAAATTCTGGGCGTTATCGCCCTCTTACTGCCCCACTTCAGGCTGCTTAAAGAGTGGGCTTATGCGGGTTTCTTTTTTGCTATGGTAGGCGCGCTTTTTTCTCATCTGGCGATTAGTGATTATACTGCCAAAGCCATAGCTGGGCCTTCTTTTCAACTCCTATTTATCGCTTTGTCCTGGTATTTCCGGCCAGCGGACAGAAAAATCGGGCTGAACTCCCTCTAAAAGTGAACCATCATGAACTATAGAGAAGATGAATTGTCCTCCCAACAGCGGGACGAATTTTTCAGCGTTTTAAAGGCTCGTTTTGACAACCACAGCCACCGCCATCCGGGTATTGCCTGGGCCGCTGTACAAGCCAGGCTAAATGAGACGCCAACTAAAATGTGGTCACTCCATGAAATGGACCGCACGGGCGGTGAACCGGATGTGGTTGGTCAAGATAAGCAGACAAACGAGTATCTTTTTTATGATTGCTCACCCGAAACGCCTAAAGGCCGCCGCAGTCTTTGTTACGATCAGCAAGCATGGGCTTCCAGGAAAGCCAATAAACCGGCAACGAGTGCCATTGAGATGGCGGCTAGTATGGGTATTGACTTGTTGAGCGAGGAACAATATCGGGAGCTGCAGCAATTGGGTAAGTTCGACCTGAAAACATCAAGTTGGGTAAAAACACCGGCTGCTATTCGCCAACTGGGTGGTGCCCTGTTTGCCGATTTTCGCTACGGCCATGTCTTTGTCTATCACAATGGAGCCGAGTCGTACTATGGGAGCCGGGCCTTCAGGGGTTGGCTAAAGGTCTAACGGAGGTAACCTACTAGCTTGTCGAATTCTACCCACAAGAGTGGAGAGTTATTCAAACGATAATCGTCCCACAAAACCCTCCTATGCGAGACACATGAGCTTACATACGTCTGCTTCTTGATTGGGGCATTTAATTAGACGGCTTTTTTAATAAATGTCAAGTGGCCAGCTACTGCGGTACTGTCCGTAGCTTACGAGTTGTTGGACAAGGGCCATTGTATTAACCAGATCTTAAAAACGATACCGTAACTGGGTCTGTAAACTTAGTTGATACGTGTGGTAATAGGTATAAGTAGGATGAGCCTGCAAATCGTACTCGAGCATGGGTTGAACTACCAACGTCAGTTGCCTTTTTAACTGACCAATCACGCCTGCTCCCACCAGCAGAGGACTGATAGCAACTGGTTTACCTAATTTTATTGGAATTTCCTGCCCATTGATGTAGGCATAACTAGTAGAGCGAAAATCCGCCGAAGACCCCACGGAAAAATAGGGGGAAATGCGGTTAGTGGACGATTGATAGTTGACAAAAATGGGAACGCGGTAAGCATAATGGAAGGGATGCTTGTTGGAGTAGCTCAACGCAATCGCATCCCCATTGAGTATAAGCTTGCCTTGGCTCGACTGCGTCTGAGTGGCCCAAACCCCGGTTGACAGGGACCATTTGGTGGTCAGGGCATAATGTCCCATCAGGCCTACCGAGTACCCCAGGCTATGGGATTGAATGAGCACTTCAGTGGCCGTGGCGATTGGAACCGCCGGATTGTTAGTCGGGGGGATTACAGATTTACTATTAGAATGCGAAAAGGTAGGCGCCAGATTGATGGAAACCGAGAACCGACTTTGCCCCCAACTGGCATAGGTGCCTAACAGAAGCCAAACAGGAAGCAAAAGAGCTATGGTTTTCATACTATCGAGACAGTATACCGGATCACAAATGTACTAATTAAGCCAGTCTACCCAGGCCCTTATAAGCTCCTCCGAACTAACTTTTACTGGGTTGTTCTTTGGCTTCATACGCGGAGTATTTCGTTCATATAACTCCACATTTGCAACTTGACTACGAAAAATACGGTATTCAAAGCCGCAAATTTGTCAACAGGATGTGCCGACGATCGCCCCTTCTTGGCTGTACAAGGACAAAGGCGTTAAAGTTCTCAAGAACTAGTTGCTTAGCTAGATAAATTTCGACTTCTCAAATAAGGCTCATAAGTGAGACGATAGAATCGTCATTTGTCTGCTTCATAAATGGGACATTTATTGCTACATTATGTTTCGTAGTAGCCTACGAGGTACGAAAGCTAATATTACCACTAAAGCCCTTTATAGTGAACCAACTTACTTGGCTATTTCAGAGCGATACATTCAACCGAAATTAAAATGCCCGCTGGAAAGGGCATCACCTGAGGCGTGCTACGGGCCGGGGGATTAGCCGGGAAAAACTCCGCATACACTTTATTGATAACACCAAAATCATGACCGGCTACCATAAAGATGGTCGTCTTCACCACGTTGCTTAAGTTGCTGCCCGCTTCTTCCAGAATGAGTTTAATATTTTGAAAACATTGTCGGGTTTGATCCTCAAAATCAGCACTAATGACTTGGCCGGAGTCAATGGCTAAGCCCGGCGTTCCCGATAAAAAAATAAATTTGTCGGCTATGACGGCTTGGGGAAATACTTGGCTCATCCGTGGAGCATTAGTGGTATTGAAATTTTGCCTTTCTGCCATGTTTTTGGGTGTTTTGTCCACTAAGGATTACGGCTAACTCGCTGATTGAGGCACTTTCAATCCAAAAATGGGCGAGGCATACTCCCTAAAGTCTTGGCTAAGGTTAACTGATGAAAGTCGTTTTCGTACGTTGAAAAGTAAGCCACGAAAGTGATGAAGTATAATCATCTAGCCGTTCTAGCCATCAATGCTACTTTTTTAACTGATTGATGGGAGGGCCTACTCGCTTAAAGCCATGATCCTGCCGAAACTTGTCCTGCTCGGCTTCGCTCATCGTTTTGAGCGCTCCTTCGCTTACCTGTTGGAAAAATGCTTCCATTTTACCCGCTGGCTGAAACGTCATCAATAACCGGCCATCACCCGGGCCTATTTTGGCAAAACAATGCGGCACGTTTCGCGGACCAAACACACTATCACCCACCTTCGCCTGGTGAATGACATCACCCACCTTAATTAAAAATTCGCCTTCCAGCACATACCACAGTTCATCCTGTTCAAAGTGGGTGTGCAGAGCAGGTCCTCCTTCCTTCACACGACTGGATTCATACACGTACAAATCTCCATTGGTGTCTTTGGTGGACACCTTGGTCATAAAGGTATCGCCATCAAAAAGGGAAATGGCATGATCAAATCGGTCCTTCCCCGCATCGACTTTAAAGCCTTTGTCCATGCGGTAGTTTTTTAGGGTGTCGGCCGCCCATAAGAAAGGAGAAGCCAGCAAGGTCGCGGTTGCCAAACCGGCTTTCAGGAAGCTGTTTCGTTGCATATCAGTTTTGGCCTTATCATTAAGATTGTGTCATTCCTACGAATGAACGAGTATTTACAACACCATTGGTAAGTTGATTAGCTAGCGGTCGAACCAGTGGTATAAGTGGCCATATGTTTACCTAAAGCCTGCAATCGACAAACTATCACTGAGGTGCCGTTTCGTTTGTTGGGAAGTAAATCACGAACCGATATAAAGCTTTTACCAACGTATGATGAATAACATACAGTGGTAAAAGAATGGCACACAAGTCTCACGAAATGCTCCTATATGAGACGATGCCGCATTCATGGATCTGCTTCAAGAATTAGCCGTTTTATGATAGAGTGCATCAACGAGTAGGTAGCTGGCGATTTCGTATTTTGGCGAACAGATAGCGAATTAGGCAACGGTGGAATTATGACAACAGGACTCATTCACGCTACGGTAAGACGACCAACGGTCTATTATCCTTTGAAACGGCAGGTCGTGGCTGAATTTCAGGCAGAAATAGCCCGAGCCACCGGTTGGCAAAGAGCCTGGCCTCGATGGAAGCGAGCCATTAGCCTACAGATGCGTTACAATAACCTTCTATTTTTAAACCCGACCAGACTACATAGTTCATTAACCGAATAGCGTGGCGGTGTCAAACTCGACATGAGGAGTCTATCACACAATGATTTTTCATAGCTGTATAGCTCAATCAGCCGCCTACAGATGAGGGGTAGCTAAAACTAATTGATGGTCAGTTGGTTCATCTCTTCACATGGGCGGATTCAGTGTAGAGCGGAAGGGACGGTTTGAACCCACCAACCAATGCCATTTAGGATGCTGATCTTAGTAGGTTCTTTATCCCTTTTCCAGAACGGCGGCTGTCCTCATTTAAAGCAAGAAAACGACTAAGTACGATCGATGAAGCGACGCCGTCCTGACTCTCCGAAAACGCAGCCGTCCCTATCCGAGAAGGAACCGGAGCCGTCCCATCGATTGGATGTACTCGTTCATGACCTGCGCAACTGCATCAGCGCCATTCGTTTTGCTCAGTACTTTCTCGATGACAAGCTGAGTTTAAGTCCCCATCAACTACTGGCCTACCAGACGGTTTTAAGGAGTAACCTGAGCCAGGCCACCGGACTGATGGACCAGTTCCTGCAGGCAGCGCCCGTCCCCGGCAAACAAGCGATTTCTAGTGCGCCATCCCGGACAGCGTTCCTGAAGCATCTGTCTGGACAGTTGCCTCAGGCAGTTGATTCGGAGGGTGCCGATCAGTTAGCCCACCTCAAAAAGTTGGTCGACATTGGCCTTCAAGGCAGCTGAGCCGAGGAATTAACTGATTGCCTGGCGTTTGTGCCTCCTCTTAAGCGTGCCAAGGTAGGCGCGGAATTGCCTCACCTAACTTATCAGTAGCATCGTTCATGAAAACGCTCTAAACGCGAGACGGTGTATTGGCCCTAATACAAACGTCCATCAACTGGTGAACAGTGTTGCTAACCAGGAGCAGATAGTCAATCTAAATCTCGCATGAAAATAGTACTTTACCAATAAAGTTGACGTAAGCGCATCTTCCCCTCCCCTTTCCAATGCTTTGTATTTTTCCTAGCCGTCGTTCAGGAAAGGTGACGTTTAATTGAACCAAAGTCTCTTAAAACTTAATTTTGGAGACGCTAATTGTTTTAATAACTGTCCACTACAATCCGTCGCATACGGAAATCAAAAACGACCTTTTATTTTACAAATTCACCTTTTCGGCCCCACGAATAGCGAGGGTCTGCTGTGTTTGCACATACGCCACAACCGCTCCGTTACGGGCATCGTAATCAATTGGCAACGCAAGCGTCACCACACCCTTTTCCGTGGCTGGAACGGTTAGGAAGACTCGTACAACATTATCGTGCGCTAACTTTCTACCGGCGTTTTCGCCCCGATTAACAATTGTTTCGGTGGTCTTGCTGACAACAGCTACATGCAAAACTGCCTTGGTAAGGTCTCCAGCCAGCAAATAGGAAATGGTTAATTGATTGTTTTGGGGTGTAGAAACGGTTAGTTTGATGTCTGCAGTAGCAGGTATCGATAAAGCCTCTTTCAGCGTGCTACTTTGTTTGTTCCGATTAGAGCCCACAAACTCCTGTTGACCGTTGAGGACTTCCTGGGGCGTATAAACGCCCGTCTGAGCAAAGCGCTCACTGTATTGGTACTGTCGTTGGGTAAAGCTATGATTACTGAATGGATCTTTCCAACCCAGCCGGTCCCAGTAATCAACGTGAAACGACAGACCAATAATATTTTTGTTGGCTTTAGCGGCTTCGGCCAGCGTTTCAGTTAGGAGCCGATCGGCGGCAGGGCAGCTTGAGCAACCCTGTGAGGTAAATAATTCCAGGACGGCCACGGGCGCATAGGTAGTAATCGGCTTTGTCAATTTCGGATGAGGAAGTCCTCCCGTAAGACGTGCTGTACTCAGATTGAGTAAAGTCAGTGCCAGACTGGCGGCTACGATTAATGGAGTGAATGAATGCATACTGACGTGTGTTTAAAACTGGTTATAGGGTCAACGAGCCTCTGTCAGCCTACTACCTGGACCAGTTACCGTTGTTATAAACCCAGGTGATAATCATAGCCTTCCTCGGCCCAATAATCACGCGGGCGCTCGTCAGCAAAACGAATCGTGCCGATGCGTTTGAGATGTTTGACGCCGTATTTAACGGGAATTAGTAACCGAACCGGAGCCCCGTGCTCCGCTGTGATGGGTTGACCATTCATGGCAAACGCCAGCAGTGTTTGTGGGTGTAAGGCACTAGGCATATCCAGGCCGACATAATACCCGCCATCGGGCGTTTCCAGACCAACGTACGAATAAAAATCAGCCAAATTGTCGGCCGAAGGAGCTTGGCCGCTTCGGGTACCCAGGCCATAGTGGGTCACAAAATCAGCAAATTTTACGCCACGCCAATGCTGAATCTGGCTCCAGCCTTCCACACACTTAAAGTTGAAAATTAAGTCGTGTTGGGGCAGTTTTTTTAGCTCGTCAATGCTCACCTTTATTGGCGTACGGCCCCGTCTGTTCGACCGTGATCTGATACCCATTCAGCTCAATGTCACTCGCTAAACCCTCCATCCCATTGACCCGGGGTGGAGTTGCGTCCCGACTGACCGGATAGGTTGGGGCCAGGTGCGCTGGGCTGAAATAAACGTTCGCTACTTTTTCATTTCTATACAGCAGCTTCCGTAGAATGGCCGGGATGCCATCGGCATCGGGTTGGTATTTTACGTACTGCCAAACGCCCACCAGCACCAAACCGGCTAAGCCAAAGCCCAGCATCGCCTTCAGGGTTCGCCGGCGAATTTGCCCTTCGGACGTTAATTCTTCACGCAGCGGTTTGTGTTTCAGTACGTTCATTTTTCCGCTCGAAACCAGTAATCATGCTTTGAAAATTGTGCCAGCCTGCCAGCATAACCTGGGTGATGTGAATCACGAAAAACAGAACATAGCCGATTGTCAGCCCAAAATGGATAAGTCGGGCCGTTTCATAGCCGCCCATCAGCCAGGTCAGCCAGTTAAATTGAATGGGCTTGTAAATAGCATAACCCGTCAGGGCTGACCCTACTCCCATGAACAGGATGGCTGAATACGCAATGCGTTGAGCCGCATTGTATTTCGCTTGTGGCGGAACCGTTTTTCGGAGATGCAGGTCGTGTAGCCCCACCCGCCAGGCCTCCCGGAACGAGTGTCGGTTGGGCAGTAACAGCCGCCACTCGCCCGACACGAACGTATAGCTCACATACAAGATGCCGTTACTAATAAACAACCATTGAAACACAAAATGCCAGGCCTGTCCCCTGGCTAGTTGGGCCGGGACGTTCAACCAGTGGTAAAACCATGCTGGAAAAAATTGGATCAGAACGGTATCGCCAATCACAATTTTATAAGGATCATAGGCCCAATAGATCAACAGGCCACTCCAGATCATTATGGTTAGAATGGGAAAGTTGATCCAGTGAAACCACCGGATCGCTAGGGGGTGTTTGTGAACAATTCGTGTCATAAATTACGGGTGATGTAACTTAAAAAGGCTCCCTTCTTTCCGAAAGTTATCACGGAAGTATACCATTTTCAGTGGATTAGACTATTGCTGTTCATCCAGACGAATCGTACGTGTAGGCAACCAGCGACCTTAGCCTGGTTTATGAAACAGGCGCTGCATAAGCCGGTAGCACAAACGCAAAACAGATTTTCTTTTCTGGTTCATGAGTAACCTGTAGTCGGGCATTATGCAGGTTAAGAATCTTTAGTACAATGGCCAATCCCAGACCAGAATTAGGCGGGCGAATGCTGGCTTCTATACAATCTATCTGATTGATCTGCGATAAATAAGCCAGGATCGCTTTAGGTAAGGCCGATACAGAGTTGATTACGGATACGGTTACGTATTGATCGGTAGAGGCTAATTGGAGGCTTACCTGGCCACCTTCCGGGGAATAGTGAATGGCATTTTCCACTAAATTCTGGAGTACATGCTCAACCAGGTTAATGTCAGCAAAGCAGACCGACGGTACTTCACAATTGATGCAGGTAAACGTGATGGCTTTCTGGTGGGCGATCAGTTGAAAATTCGTGTACGTTTCGGTGAGTAAGTCAGCCAGCAGGAAGGGTTCCTTTTCGGGCTTGCGTTCTTTGGCCTCCAGTTTCGAGAGTTCAAATAACTCATTGATGCGTTTGGTGAGTCGCTGGGTACTTTGTAGGATAGCGCCAACATAGTGCTTCTGGGTTGCATTCAGGGAAGCGTCCATATCCAGTGTTTCGGCAAAACCCCTAATAGAGGTTATGGGTGAGCGTAAGTCGTGCGAAACGTTGGCGACCAGATCGCGCCGGAGTTGCTCGGAGGTCTGCAATTGGGCCAGACTGTTGGTTAGCTGGTCAGCCATGGTATCGAAGGCATTGGCCAGGGGAACCAAATCGCTGGGTGGCTTCAACTGGGTGCGGGCCTTTAGGTCGCCATCCCGAAAGCGCAAAACGGTCCGAATGATGCGGGTCAGATCGCGGGTGAGCAGGTAGAATACGGCAAAACCAACCGCTAAAGCAGCCAGCAGCATAAACAGGGTTGTTTTAAGCCCCCATTCGACGGAGTAATCCTGGAATAACTGAACCAGCGTTGTGCCATAACTTTCCCCCAGTAGCACAACATACACATAGCCTTGTAACCGGCCTTGATCGCGAACTTCAGCGGCCGAGAATATCTGACGGCCAACCGCTTGTCTTGGATCATCGCCCTGAATGAAGACCACGCCCTGAGTCTGAATAAACTGACGAACAGGTGCCAGGTTGACCTGATGCCGTTTAATTTTTTCAACCGGTGCCTGATAGACCATAATCCGTCCGGTTGTATCCAGCAGATAGACTTCGACACTGGGATTGGTTACCATCGCATTGAAAAAAATGCGCTCGGTAGCCGGGTGATTTACCTTGTTCATGCCCACAAAGGGCTCAGAAAATTTGGCAATATGGGTCGCTACTTCCCGGTTGAGCCGTTGATGGGAGGCTTTAAAATAACGTATCGCGATAAAACCGGTCAGTAGACTGTAGCTAGCTACCAGCAGAATGACCAGCAACGATAATAGACCCGCTAACCGACCATAGATTGCCGGAAACGGTTTGATTTGTTTGGCGGTGTTACCAACGACGTTCATGAATTGCTGGACTTTACAGGTTCGGCAAACCGATAGCCAACGCCCCAGCTTGTCAGAATGTAAGTGGGTTGGGCAAAGTTCGATTCAATTTTATTGCGCAACCGGTTGATGTGGGCCGTTACGGTATGTTCATAGCCTACGATGTGGTAATCCCAGACCAGATGGAGCAATTCTTTACGACTATAACTCTTCCCCGGATTTTCGGCCAACAAAACCAATAGATCGAACTCTTTTGGCGTAAGCTCTACCCGGTTGTTATTAATTGTCACAATTCGATCGGCCGTATGAATCCGCAAAGCCTCATGCGTAATAATCAACGGGGGAACCTGCCCTGGTGATGCCCCTAATGCTGACCGGCGCAACATGGCCCGAACTCGGGCCATCAGCTCCTGAACGCCGAACGGCTTCGTGAGGTAGTCGTCGGCTCCCGCTTCCAAGCCCGCTACTTTATCCGTTTCCTGGGCTTTGGCGGTCAGCATCAGAATGGGCGTGAACGTATCTCGCTGGCGAATCTGACGGCATATCTCGATCCCGTTCATATCGGGCAGCATCACATCCAGAATACACAAATCGACGGCCTGGTGAGCGAGTTGGCCCAGTCCATCCCGCCCACTAGCCGCTGTCAGTACGTTGGCGGGAAGGGTATGGAGATGGATGCGGACCAAATCGACGATCAGAGCATCGTCTTCGATGAGCAGGATTGTTTTCATAGATGGGTTTATACAAACCAGAATGTATTCAGATCGCAAAATTCCCGAATGCTGCTGAATAGAAAAAGTTGAGTATCAAAATGTTATACTTCTGTGATAACTATGTTGAGCAGAAAAAGCTTTTACCCTATAGAATGCTTGCCTGCCAGCCAACAACTCATTTAGTGGCTACGATGACGATGTATTCGTTCCTAACAGACCAGTTTCACGCAGTAAAAACAAACCATTTCTCATGAAAAAAGTACTCGCATTAGCCTTTGTAGCGGCTATAACCCTGTCCACCGCCTCGTTTGCTCAGGACAAGATGAAGAAAGACAAGATGTCATCCTCAAAAATGAAAGACGATAAGATGGCGAAGGATAAAATGTCGGATGATAAGATGATGGACGACAAAATGAGCGACGGTAAAATGGCGACGGGTAAGATGAAGAAGGATAAAATGAAGATGAAAAAAGACAAGATGAAGACGGATAGTCAATAGGCCATTTTGACGGCCAAAACCTTTAGCAATTGGTTGAGGAGAGCCTGTTCAGATCACCTATGTATCTGGGCAGGCTATTTTTATGTCTAGTATTTTACCCCTTACCAATGGTAGGCAATGGCCCCTAAAATACGGGCATTGCTACTGCGAAACCGGTCGTTGTCAAACGTCAGTTTACGGCTGGTGGTGTATTCGTTGAATTGAAAACTGAGCCCTCCACGCAAACTGAAGCGATTAGTAAGTCGATACCGGACATAGCCTTCGGAATTCAAGCTTCCCCGGTCACTTTTATCACCCAGCAGGATATTGAATGCCGTCAGGCTGGCTTCCTGGATGGTGCCACTTAAAGGGGATCGAGATGGGCTATTGGCGATGAACGTACCCGATTGTTTAGGCCCGACCGTAAACCCAATCAGGTCGATATTGACGCCGAGGTCAAGCCGGTGGCTTAAAGCGTATTCCAGATTAAGACTGATATTGACCGAATGAGCCAGGGTGTTTGAAAGCCGTAACGTATCGATATGTTCCTCCAGATCTTTACTGAACAAACCGACCACGCTTGCTTTTCCGTTACCCTTGACTAAATCAGCTGGTGCTGTGCGATAGTCGGTAGCCTGACCAAAGGCCGATGTAAGCCGAAGACCATAGCCAATTTTAAATCGATGTAATTTCCCCAGACCATACAGGCGGTTAAGCGACAACGCAGCGGTTGTCAGACTTCCTTTTGTAGCCAGACTCAGATCGAGTGTCTGGGTGACCGCCTTGAAATCAGGCTGTCCTGCGTCAGTTTGTGCCGAGACAATAGCAGGGAGCCAGATCAAAAATAAAAAACCAAGCCGTCGAATCATGGTAAAGGGAAGATTTAACCGCACTAATAAGGGCTAATTTATTGTCAAATCGCCTATTGATCATCAATTATAACCAGTGTGGTCCATACGAGTATTGGTTTGAAAGTGCCAATGTTGATCACACAACTCGAGTCGCTTTATCTCAGTGTCAGAGTAATGAAAAAATTAGCCGAAAAATGATTGATTTTCAGCAACGAAACGACGATTTTACCAGAGAAGTTATCACAGAAGTATAACATTTTGTAGATTGGGATGCGCTGGCGTACAGACCCCGGGTTGGCAAAATTGACCAAACTTCGGCGCACGTTAAACACAGGTGTAAGCTGCTCCACCTGACCACCGGCCTTCCTGGAACTTGAACAAATGCCTTTATGAAACAGCCATCAACACAAAATGCCTATAGGTTAGCGAATAAGCATTCTGATTGCAGGACTTTTCATAAGATTCCTGTATTCTCAGGAAAGCCAGACAACAGATCGACCAAATCGTATCTACCTGAAAATGTTATACTTCTGTGATAACTTTGACGTAAGGCTTCGGTTCTGACTAATGAACTAACATTCGTCAGCGTGATGAAAAAAACAGTGTTTGCCACCGAAGGAATCAACCTATACGCCTGTTGTATGGCGTTGGTAATGATGTTTCTCATTACTTTTTTTAGTGGTTGCCAGGACCACAGAGATCCGGAAACGCCTGATAGCAGTTTACCGACGAATGTACTCTACATTGAAAATAACGTAGCAGTTGATAATCAGAATGCCATTCTGGCCTATCGCAGGGGAGGGGATGGTACGTTAACAGCATTGGCAGGGAGCCCATTTGCCACTGGTGGTAAAGGCGTGAGTAACCCGACCCAAAAGTTAGGGCCGGATGATTCCGATCAGTGTATTGCCCAAAGCGAAGACAAAAAACGATTGTTTGCGGTAAACTCCGGGAGTAACACAATCGCCGTGTTCAACGTAGCTGCCGATGGATCGTTAGCACCCGTAACGGGCTCGCCATTTGCTTCAGGAGGCATCAATCCCACCAGTGTGAGTGTGGCGGGCAACAAGCTGTATGTGGTTAACAAAAACGACGACCCCCTGCAACCTAACCCGGCCAAACCAAATTACACGGTACTAACAATCGAAACGGATGGCCGCCTAACCCCACTGGCCGGTTCAACGATTGAAACCGCAGCCAGTGTATCACCCGGTCAGGCGCACCTGGCACCGGGCAAAAGGCTTTTATTCGGCGCTGATTTTTTAGCTTTCATGCTGCCAACACCCATTGGTAGCTTGCGGGCCTTTACCGTTGGCGAAGATGGCAAATTGGCCCCAACGGCAGGTACACCCATCACCATCAGCGGTATGGGTGGCGCGTTAGGCTTATGGGCCCATCCCTTGCAAAATGTACTGTACGTTGGCCATCCCCTTGAGGGGATGATTGGCGTCTACTCCTATGATTCAAACACGGGAGCGCTTACCTTTCAGACTAAAGTAATGGCTGGGAAAGCAGTTTGTTGGCTACGGGTCAATAAGACCGGAACGCGCCTGTATGCGCTGGTAAGTGGCGAAAATAGAGTGGCTGTTTATGACTTGACGAATCCGCTGGCGCCGGCCAATGTGCAGTTTCTGGACTTAAAAAATTCTGGTCCTTCTTATGAGGTTCCCATGGCTGGAGCTTTTACAACCAGTGAACCCTTTCACGAGGAATTATCACCGGATGAAAAGTATCTATATGTCATTAACCAGCATACCAATCCGGATTTTACCATCAGTGGTAATTATAATTACCTGCACACGCTGGTTGTTGGTACCAATGGGCAGATCTCGGAACCGGGTGAGCCCCTTCAAATTCCAGTGGATAAAACCGTTCGTCCTCAGGGAATTGTCGTGTATTAAATTAGACCTTTAAATAAACGACTTTTGGGTAGGAGCGGAATAAATTGATGTTCAGTACCCGTCAGCTACAAGCCATAGCGTCCCCGGAGTAGTGGGGTTTCTTCCTATTAGCGGGCTGAGTCGGTATGTTCAGCCCACCCTAAACCTGACCTGGCTGCCTGGTTCAACGTATCGTGGCCGGTCGGCTTAGTCTACGCCTTTCCAGCCAGTAGCCAACACTAAGTAAGAAAAACAAAATCCCGTCCAGGATGAGTTGATCGGGCCATTGCCCTGGATGAGTAAACTCAGGATCAAACAGGGCCGTACCGGGAAAAAAATAAGCCCCTACCTGACCCAGCCAGTACAAACTCCCGAAAAGCACCGCTAATTGGAGTGTAACCCGTTTTTCGCCTTGCTGAAACCACAAAAACCAGACCGACAAAAAGCCCAATAGTGCACCCAGAACCATGGTCTGGGCATTGTGGAACTTGGCGTGAGGTGGCCAGCGGGGGTTAAATATGTGGGTTTCATTCCAATCGAAAACGAAGCCCCCCAGCATCGTTACCAGTGCCACAATTGTGATCAATACCTTGCCCATCAGAACTAGTTTAGTTCGGTAAATTAGGCAAAAACAGCTTTGCTTCGTAAAAAATTGATGGGCTCGATGGTCGGGGCTTACTGGCCTTGATTGGCAAACAAAAATTGATTGATCAACAAACCCCTCCTGCTATCTTACAGATAAACGCAGTCAAGAATACGATGTCCGGCTATCGGAACGGGAATTATCCGGACCACCTTAACCCGATGCGTAGCAATAAAATACTCGATCTGATAACGACTAGCCTCATCAACGACGTAGAAATGAGGATACTGTTGTTTGGTGAACTCCGTCGACCAGACAATTGACTTAACATTGTATTTTTCCCGTACCGATTTGAGAATGTTATAGTCCGTAGACGAGCTTTTCCGATTCCCCTTCGTTAAAGCCGTCTTCCGGTGCAGCAAATAGCGGGCATTGGCTACTTGATGGTGCCAAATCGGCAAGAAGTAGTCAGCCGATTCAAAGAAGATCGGATAGGTAGCCTTGGTAGTGGGCAGGTAGTTCAGGATGCCGCTGGGGAAATTAACAAGTTTCCGATTCTGGTAAAAAATGAACCCCATCATTAAACCCACATATAGGGGTACAACGCGAGTCATGTAAGGGGGCGTTGCCAGCGTTGGCGCAAAATAGTGGTAGGCATACACTAGCTGATACAACAGCAACAAGTGGCTAGGCCATTGATACCGACTTAAGAATACAGATAGATACGTTAGTGACACCACCAGGGAAGTAAGGGCCGTTAGGAACATAACAAAACCCGCAAACAGATAAAAACTAAGCGCCCCATTGTTGGTAACGTGTTGATATCCTTGCTTTTGGTGGGGAATAGCAATATAGATAAATAACGCAAAAACGATACCGACACGCAACACGGGCAGAAAAGAGAGGAATGCACTGGCTTCAAGGCGCGAAGACAGGGTTGGGATCAACTCGCCGATGGTTTGAAACGAGAGCAGAAACGTTGGGTCTGGAATCCAGGAGTAGGGCTTGCCCGCCAGCGATTGAATTTTAAAGTTGCTATACCATAACAGGAACCAGGTCCCAAAAATCAATAGGTGGGTCAAGGCTACCCACCAGTAAGCTTGCCGCCGAGACCATAAGTACAACAGGGCAAAAAAGCTAAGGGAAGCGGCTATATAAAAAAAGCCGAAGTTATGGGTCAGGATGAGCGCTGAGCCAGTCAGCCAGTGCATTGCTAACAAACGGGGGGTAGCAGGATTTTTTATGAGTGGTTGTATACTGATAAAATAGATACCGCTCAGCAGTAAGTACAAGGCATACGAGCGAATTTGTGTCAAAAGTAAAAAATTCAGATACGTCAGGCCAATGACGAGGGTGAAGATAACGAAATTGCGAATGGGACTGCCCACTAAGCGTGTCGTATGGCGATAAAATAAAGCAACCGCGATGGAGAAAAAAGCAACGGAAAGCGCCCGTAAGAAATAGGGATTCAAGCTAACCTTATTGGCTACTAGCCAGACAAGATTAAAGTAGAGGGGCGGATTGGCATCGATATTGGCAACGAGCGCATCATTCATATGCGCCCAGGAGGGATCGGATAAGAGAATGAAGCTTAAGACTTCATCCAGCCAGAGCCAGGATGGTTTAAAAAATAGGGAAGCGGTTAAACTCAGCCACAACATCAGGCCAAGAACGAAGCTGAAAATGGTGGTTTGGCGCTCGAATAATTTGTCGGTGGGCATGAGTCAATCAGCTTGTTTTTCTGGTGAATAGGTAGGCAAATGAATCCCATTTTGGAAGGAGTGGACTAACTTGATTAGTCAGCGGTTTCTGGTCCTTAAAGTGCTAAAAGTTACCAGTTAGTTGAGCCATCCTGGGCGGGTATTGACGTTTGCAACAGCCACTCTAATTATGTAAAGAGATTAAGTCAAGATGGCTACCTCTTTTTTGGTTGTTTTCAATCTAAGAATTACTCATTTAAACGCAGCTCCTTTCTCGCCAACTAAATAATAATAGCTGTTTTCCAGTCGATAGCCGCCCGACGCCGTTTTAAAGGGAGAAATAGCCGCTGTAACAGCGTCAATAGCCGCTTCCGGCGACGAGGCCAGGATCGCCCGGCGAGCGGGACCAGCCGACAACAGACCTTTCAGAGCCTCTTCCAGGCTAGCATAGACGAAGGGGCTGGAGACACTTTCCTTTTTGACTACCTTAAAATTAGCTTGACTAACGAAGGATTCTAAGGCCCCATCTTCGGATAAGGCAAACGGACCGGGGGTGCCAAACGGAGGAGGGGGCATAAGTGAACCTAACGCCTTTAAATAAACGGCCGCTTGACAGGCTTGCGCTTTTCCCCAAATGACAATCCCTAATTTACCCGCCGGTTTTAGAACCCGGTAGGCTTCCTTTAGAGCCTGGACTGGCTGAGCCGCATATTGGAACGAGTTAAACCCGGTTACGAGGTTAAAGCTTTGATCCGCATACGGTAAGTCTTCCATATCACCGGTCTGGAAATCGCCCGCAGGCGTTTTATACTGGGCAATCTCAATGAATTCAGGCGTGGCATCAAAGCCCCAAACTTGAAATCCTTGTTGAGCCGCCAGTTGACAAAACAGTCCTGATCCACACCCCACATCCAGTATCTGGTGAGCCGATGCCGTTTTAAGGTCCTTACTAACGTGTTCAAACACGGGTTGCAGGGTAACTTCTTGATAGGAAGCCCAATCTTGAGCGGAGGCTCCCCAAAGTTGAGCTTGGATTTTTTGAGTACCCATAATTTTTAGGTTCTTGGTAGGCTTTAAAAGTAGTCTTTATCTTGCCATAGGGCTTGTAAACCAGGTTTGTTGTATAAATGCGACTCATGTTAAGTTGCCCAATTGATTCTGTTCCCTGCCGAATCAAGGTAATAACTGAGTCGGACTGGTGTCTCGAAAATGAATCAGTACATCAAAGCCCGTACTCAGGCCGATTGAGTAGTAGGCTTGGTCAGGTTTACGTTCGTCATACCCCGCCCCGGCTAAAAAAAAGGAATAAGGTGTACTTAGCCAACTCCCTAAACTAGACCCCGCATCAAATCGATGCAGGTTTAGAATGAAATTCGCCGACTGGCTTCTGCCCAATAGATAGTTGTAAGACCGTGGTGTAGCAGCCCCACTCACCGATAAGACCGACAGAGGAGTAGCCGCCAGGGCGCTGTTTCGCCCCGTAAAGCGCCCATTCGCTAAACTCGTTCCAATCGTTACATACTGATCCTTTAGCTGCTGCTTCAGATAGCTGCCCATCGTGGGCTGGCCGCAGTTAACGGTAGGCAAATCCCCGATATGGGTACTATGAGCCCACAAACTTAATTTACTCACCTTCAGCTTGGTCAGCAGCCATTGAGCATTTTCAGCTAAATAGCCATCCCGTTTGGCGCTTTTCTGGCAGAGATCGCTTATACTAGCCAAATTCTGTTGCTGAATCAACACACGAGCCGCTTGCTTTGCCACTTCGTACGCTGGACTCCCGCTAGCACTCGTCCAGTTGGTTTCATTGCTAACAAACAGGTTGTATAATTCGGGTAATTTTTGGCTGTATTGTTGAGCCGGTAAGGGCGAGTTTGCCCCGATCGTAAGATTGAATAACGTAGCGATCGAGTCAATTTTTGCCAAGGAGCCAGGATCTACTTTTGCTATGAATTCACGGATCAAGGGAAATTCGTCGGTTGCTTCCGGGCAATCAAGCCCATAGACTGAAATTTGTTGCGTACTGCTTTTGCCGGTGTTGTACTCCCGCATCCATTGGAGCCATTGGGCGACTTCAGTCGTCGAGAGTGGCCAGGAGTTTAAGCTCTTGGCCGCCACAGCCGCGTCGGTAAAGGATGAGCTTTCCCCATGGATGAAGCGGTTGACCAGTATCGTGCGGCCGAAGCTAGCCTCAATGCCAATTGCCTGGTGATGATGGGTTTGAACCAAATAGCGAAATAAACGATCTTTGGTCTGCGCAAATTCATGGGTGCCATGGGTGGATTCACCGATACCCACTACCTGGGCTTTGGCTAGAAGCGTATCTAAAACAGCCAAATCGCTAAACTCTCGGGTTGGATCAGCATCTTTGATGGGATAGTTACTTTTATCCAAAGCTGCCACTACGGTTTGCTGTTCCGTGGTCAAATCAGATGGTGGCTGGGGCTCAGCCTGTTTACAGCCGATCAAGGTAAAGCGTAGCAGAATTGAGAAACTAGTGAAACGAAAAAGCCATCGGGAAGCCATACGTATGATTGGTATAGAAAGAAATGCCTTAGTTCAAGGTCATCGAATTAATTCACTAAGTAAGGCCACCAAATATATAATTATTTACCCTATACTATTGTACTATAGTAATTAACTCTGTTAATAGAAGTTGTTGTATAATCTTGATGGCTGTGGCAAAAGTCAGCTTCTCAAAACTTCACTATCTAATGCACTGTTATTCCTTTGATTATCAGGGCCCCATAAGTTTTTTTACTTCCGATAAAGAATGCTATATATTCGCACCAATCGGACTAAACAGCGCTATGAACAGGAACAAGAACTTCTTTCCGTCTCTATTGCCTTTTAATGTGTTCTTCGGCAAGTGGCGGGCTATTTTAGCCTTAATCAGTTTTGCTATTCTAGCGTTGATTAAGATGCTTCGCTAACCGCTGGCAGATGGCTAAACTCACCAAAATACTCCTAACCATCAGTATGGTCTTGGCTTGGGGATGGACTCTCTTTATGGGAACGTTTGCTACTCACACGCATGGTCGAGCAGCAAGCTGGCTCATTGGTCTTAGTCTCATTGTGGTGCTGAGTGCCGTTTATAGCTACTTGAAACGCGCCCTAAAACAATCAAGGAATGGTTTAACATGTAATCGTTTTGAGTTGTGCAACAGCCACCTTGGTTATGTTACCTACAGGCATTATATGACTAAAAATAAAGTAGTCTGGCTTTTTATCGGACACTTAATTTACAGGGTTTTATCCGAATAAGGTGTTTTCTGACGGCGGAATTCGCTGCCTTTTTCCTGGTCACTGGGCCCCAATTTCGAACTCATCAATGGGTATCAATGGCTCCAGTTTACCAGCCCGCATGGGCTTTTTCCGGATGATGTAAGCGGTCTTGTCCCAAATCAGTCGGACCTTTTTTTGGACGGATTGTGGCCTTGAAGACATGGGATAGTCTAGCTCACTGAATTTATGCTAGCGTCCACTTGGCCAAGCCTTTTATGAGAAAAGGTATTTTAAATTCGAAACGCGTCTTAAAGGAGTTTCTGTTTTCTCAACCAGGCTTGTATTATGGTTTCGGCCTCTTTTGCTCTGGCTCCCTGAATGACCAACAATTGCCCATCTCGTTCCGAACCGCCCCTGGTCATAAAGCCTTCTAGTATGTTGCTGTTAGGGCAAAGCTCGGCGACTGTCTGAAAACTACTACCAATGCCATAGCCACCGTTGCTATTGAACGGGATGACGAGTTTACCCTTCAAGTCATATTGATGCAGAAAGCTTTTTATCGGTGGGGGCAATTGCATACCCCAGGTTGGAAAGCCAACAAACACCACATCGTATTGCTGGATACGACCAATTTTTGTTCGTAAAGGCGGTAGAAAACCCGTTTCATTTTCATGGACTATCTGTTGAACCGTGGCCTGATAGTTCTGCGGGTAAGGCTTTTCTAATTCGAGAGAGACTAAAGTGCCGCCAATCTGTTTATGAATAATTTCAGCTAAGGCTTTTGTATTGTTCGTGCGCGATAGGTAGACAATCAAAATCTTTTTTGACGATAGCGATTGCGCATGCGTGATTGTCGAAGGAAAAAACAAAGCCAGTAATAGAGATAAAGTCAGGCTTTACTGACCTCGCAGCCGAGCCGGTTGAACGATATTGATGTCTTATTTTACGCTATAGGCAATGATCCGATTTGTGCCAAAGGAGGGCACATAAAGCGTTTTGGTTCGGCTGTCGTAGCTTATATCGTTGGCCATGATGCGATTGGCCCGGCTATCCAATAACACTTGATTGGTTCCATCCGCCATCACATAGTACAAAATCCCTTTGTAGTTGCTGAGAATAAATTCATTCCTGCCGACCATCACAATGCCATCGAGTCCGCTTTCAAAGCCATTTCCAATTTGGGTAATCTCTTTGGCTGCATTTACTTTTTGGAACGTAGTCGATCCCGCAACATATAGATCAGAGTTTACGCACAGCAATCCATTCGCACCGGGAATATTTTCGAGGTAAAGAGTGGGTTTGTCTCCCTCGATCCGGTAAACTTTACCCGTGCGCGTATCGCTCACATAAACCACGCCCTTGGCATCCACGGCCAAATCATTCAACATCACCGCGTCTTCAATCGGAATGCGTTTGATAACGGATGCTTTGGCGACATCGATCACCGCAACGGCGGCTAATTCGGCGGTATAGAATAACCCATTAAACAAGGCCGATCCTTTGTTGGCATTCAGACCCGTTACCCAATCAGACTTGATAATTTTCCCATCAAGACTCATGCGCACAACACTGCCCGCATTCATGCTGGATACGTAAAGGGATTTTGAGATTGGATCGAATAATGCGGACTCTGGACCTTTCAAGGTGATCGAGTCGGATTCCCATAATTTCCTGAGCTGATGCTGAGCGAAGGATGCTGAGGAAAACAATAGTAGGATGGTCACGACTAGTAACTTGTTCATAGCGATTAGGTTTAGGATTCCGTTTTAGGGCTTTTTTGGGGCTTCAACGTTCGAGAAATTTAATACTCCCTGTGGCAATCGCAACCCTTTGATCGTAATGGCCGACAATTCTTGATCGAACTGCTTCCACTCATCCGTCATAAATTTCACGTCGGCAGCTCCTGCGTTTTCCAGCATGTGCGCCATTTGGGTGGTGCCTGGAATGGGCACAATCCACGGTTTTCGAGCGATAAGCCAAGCCAGCGAAATCTGGGCAGGAGCGGCCTGTTTACGCTCAGCCCAGCTCTGTATCAATTTCACCAAGGCCATATTGTTGGGTAGATTCTCCGGGGAGAACCGACCTTCAATGCCGCGAATGTCACCAGAAGCAAACCGCGTATTCGCATCAATGGCTCCGGTCAAAAAACCGACACCCAACGGACTCCAACAAACAAAGCCAATGCCCAATTCCTCACAAAGAGGAAGGATGGCTTCTTCCGGCCCTCGCCATAGCAGCGAATATTCATTCTGAATCGCTGTTACTGGATGAATGGCATGGGCGCGTCGAACGGTTTGTGGGCCTGGTTCAGACAAGCCGTAATGCAAAACTTTACCCTGACCGATAAGATCTTTAATCGCCCCAACAACGTCTTCAATCGGAACCGCCGGATCGACCCGATGCTGATATAATAAATCAATTCGGTCAGTGCGAAGGCGTTTCAGCATGCCTTCGACTACTTCCTTTATGTGTTCGGGACGACTATTCAAACCAGGCAGACGCTGGCCTGTTTTCTGGTCGATGTTCCAACCGTACTTGGTTTCGATCACAATTTTGTTTCGGAACGGGGCAACGCTTTCACCCAGAATCCGCTCACATTCAAAGGGGCCGTAGGCTTCTGCCGTATCAAATAAGGTAATCCCACTATCAAAGGCTTTCTGAATGATTTTGATCATGTCGGGCCGGTAGGGAATCGTTGTTTGGTAGGTACGATGCATATTCTGCACACCCAGGCCCACACTGGAGACCTCTAATGTGCCTAATTTACAATGTCCTGGTTTAGCCATTGGAGCAAATGAAGCGGGTTGATTTGTTGAAACCGTTGCGCCTTTCGTATCGTGCCTAAACAATGCCCCGCCTGCTAATGCCAATCCTGTTTTAAGTAGGTTGCGCCGGGTTGAATCCGTATTCTGGTTGCCGTTCGTTATAGGCTGCATAGTGATCGGGTTTTAAAGACATTGGCTAATTTTTAACGGGCCTCATCAGCCGAGAGAACGAGAGTTGTCCTAACGACCATTTGCCGTTTTGGTTGACGAAAACTTCCGTCACCATAAAGGGATTGGTGACCTCGTTTCCACCCACAACGGCCACCAGATCTAGGTCACTTAACAAGATGGCTGTATTGCCAATCTGATGAAAGGTCGTTGAATAGACGTTCGCTTTTTTGTACCAGATATTCCCGCTTTTGATGACCTCTAATTCCTGGCTTTTCCCCCAACTTCCACCCATGTGAACAAACATGGATTGGTCGTTAAATAAGGTCGTTAGCTTGTCCACATTCTTATCGGACATCCAACCCCATTTATCCTTTGAGAGCGTAATGATTTCCTGTTCCTGACTGCTGGCAGATTGGGCGAAGGCCAGTTGCAAACTGGCAATAGCCACAAAAAAACTGATAACCAAGGTTTTCATGCTGATTCGTTGTGGGTTTAGATTGGGGTGGAGATCATTTTTTACCGGCGTATTCATCGTCGGTCACTCGTTTGAACCAGATTGTTTTCCTTTCTGAGTTGGGGTTGTCGCTAGGTAGGTAATACCACTGGTTGGGGTAGCCCCATGCCAGTGTTCGACATCAGGCTGACATTTGATGATTTCACCTTTGCGGACGGTTTGCCGTGGTTTACCTCGTTCCTGATAATACCCTGTCCCTTCAGTGAAGAGCAGAATCTGCCCAGCGGGGTGCGTATGCCAGTCGAGCCGGGCACCTGGGTCGAAAACGGCCTGGGCGATGCTGTAGGCAAAAGTGCTATCTGGCCCACTCAATTCGTTGAGCCAAACATTACCTTGGTGATTAGGTGTCGATGATAGGTCACCTTTTGGGAAAATAGGGGATGACTGCGCAATCGCTCCACATGACAGGGTGAGCAGGACTAAAATTGCAGCGAATTTGACCTGGGATTTAGTGGTCATTGTTTAGTGGTTTAGTTCGTTATTTTTCGTTCGCCTAACCATTTGACCATCGTCGGATCACGGTGATCAAAAAACAGACTGGCGTTTGTATCCAGGGTTTTGATGGCTTCCATGTCATCGGTGCTTAGCTCAAAATCGAGGCTATTAAAGTTCTCCTCCATGCGCTCTTTACGAACCGATTTAGGGATGGCCACTACGCCCCGTTGCGTAAGCCACCGCAAGACAATTTGGGCAATCGATTTATTGTGCTTTGCAGCGATGGAACCCAGCTGTTGATTATGAAACAGATCGTTTTTCCCTTCCGCGAACGGCCCCCATGATTCGATTTGTACCTGGTTGTCGATGAGAAATTTCTGCGTTTCAAATTGTTGGTGAAACGGATGGGTTTCAACCTGATTCACCACCGGAACGATCTCGTTATGGACGATTAAGTCGATCAGCCGATCAGGTTGAAAATTGCTGACACCGATGGCCCGAATCCGTCCTTCTTGATAAAGCTCCTGCATGGCGCGCCACTCGCCGTACACATCGCCCATTGGCTGATGAATTAAATACAGATCCAGGTAGTCGAGTTGCAATTTTTTCAACGAAGCATCGAAGGCTTTCTTCGTGCCCTCATAGCCATTCGACTGAATCCAAAGCTTGGTGGTGATAAACAACTCGTCGCGGGCTACGCCACTTTTTTTGATGGCCTGGCCAACAGCTTCTTCATTCCCGTAGGAAGCCGCAGTATCGATGAGCCGATACCCCGTAGCAATCGCATCCAATATGCTTCGTTCACACTCATTCAGATCAGGCACTTGAAACACGCCAAATCCAAGGATGGGCATTGCTACCCCATTATTCAAAACGATTTGTTGCATAGGTATTTACAAATGACAGGAGCAAAGGTCTCCCCATTTATTAGCCCGATTGGTATACAGATTACGGGGATTACTACCATTATTCCTGATTCATGATTTTGTCTCTGGTAAGCAGATCAGAAAGCGGTAGTTTTGGAATAGAGAAACTGACAATACTATGGATACGCTACGCCGATTTGAGACCATAAGCGACTACAACACGTTTAATAAAAATGAAACCCTTCATCCGCTGATTAGTGTGGTGGATCTCTCAAAAGCCGATCCCCGGCAAGGCTCTCGCATGTATTTTGGGTTTTACACCATTTTTCTAAAAGAGGTTAAATGCGGGGATTTGGTCTATGGACGGCATACATATGATTATCAGGAAGGAACCTTAGTATTTATGGCACCTGGGCAGGTAGCGGGCATGAATAGCAATGGCGAAACGTATCAGCCCAAAGGCTATGCGCTAGTCTTTCATCCCGATCTCATCCACGGGACATCACTAGGGCGAACGATTCAGGAATACAATTTCTTTAGTTATCAATCGTATGAATCACTTCATTTATCCAGTCGAGAGCGAAGTATTGTGATGGACTGTTTTTCTAAGATTGATTACGAACTAGAACACGCCATCGACAAACATAGTAAACGCTTGATTGTCGCCAACATCGAATTGTTCTTAGGGTATTGCATACGGTTTTACGACCGTCAATTCATTACGCGAAATACAGTCAACAAGGGCATTCTGGAACGATTTGAGCGTTTATTGAATGAATATTTTCAGACCGATAAACCTCAATTGATTGGCTTGCCTTCGGTTACTTACTGTGCGGGTGAATTGAATTTGTCATCTAACTATTTTGGCGACCTAATCAAAAAAGAAACCGGCAAAACGGCTCAGGAATATATCCACGCAAAGGTGATTGATGTAGCCAAAGAGCGGATTTTTGATCAAGGTAAATCAGTTAGTCAAATCGCTTATGGCTTAGGCTTTAAGTACTCTCAACACTTCATTCGGTTGTTCAAACGGCGAGTTGGCCAATCACCCAACGAGTATAGGATGCTAAACTAGAGCTACATAGGACTTGACCGTCTCTATAAACGCCCCATTTTATAAAGCAGCCGTTACTTTACTTCTTGCCAAGCTAAGTAGCGGTAAACCGTCGCTCGGCTTAAGTGAAATAACTGGCCAAGCTCTAAAATCGTATGAGTTTTAAGAGAGTACATAGACTTAACAGCCCGTGCTTTCGCTTGGGCTTCGGGCGTACGTCCGCCGTGCGTCCCCTGGCTCGAGCCGCAGCTAAACCTGCTTTGGTTCGTTCCCGGATCAAATTTCTTTCAAATTCAGCTAATGACGCAAACAGGTTAAACACCAAGCGACCTTGGGCGGTGGTGGTATCGATGGTATCATTCAGACTGCGAAAACCAATTCCTTGGGTCTGAAAGTCGTTGACTAGCGTGAAAAGTTCTTTTAACGACCTGCCCAGCCGGTCAAGCTTCCAGACAATAACCGTATCATCTTCTCGCAGAATTTCCAGTAGCTTCCGCAATTGGGGTCGTTCTTTAGCCGAGGAAACTTTCTCCTGAAAGATCTTTTGACAACCTGCTTTTTTCAGGTCATCCAGTTGCAGGGCTAAATTTTGATCTTGCGTTGATACGCGTGCGTTGCCAAATAACATAAAAAAGCCGAAACCGTTTCGAAGATGTGTACTGATAAAGCTCACTTTTGTGAAGATGCATCTAATAGTCAGTTGGTTGCGGCCGTATGCTACGAGATAGGGATGAGAGATATGAATTATTAGCTTTTCAACAAATAGAGCCTTTGATGGGATAGCGAGGTTCAATATCTGCCCAATACTATTCAACGTATGCATTCCAACTATTTTCGAATTCCCTTATCAAGGTCTCTATACCCTCAAAAGGGAACTTGCAATTGTCAACTGATTGTTATATAATTGTCAACTGATAATTGCAACTATGAAAACTAATCAGCACTTAGCCCCCCACCTAACGGGACTGCGAGCCAAAAGACCTGTTCAAATTAAACCCAACGGACTGGATATACGGCTTAATCAGTTAGCTCAACAACTCGGCGTTACCCTCAAAGAATTAGCTCCCTTATTGCAGCTCTCGGAAAGTACCCTACACCGACTACGGCGACAAACGGCTTTGAGCGGACCCACGGCCGAACGGGTTGAGTTATTGCAGCAAGTGATCCAGCATGGTCTGCGGGTGTACGCTGACGATGAGCAGGCCTTGCAGGACTGGCTGCGCTATCCGCTAGGCGAGTTAGATGGTCGTACTCCGTTGCAAACGCTAACGACCATTGCCGGTTTCACCCAAGTCAATGATGTGTTAGGCAGGATTGAACACGGCATCTTCTACTAACACGCTCCTCGAATTACCCACCTGACTACATGCTGGTTTACCGCTTACTACAGGCCGCTTATCGTCATGAGCCCCTGTCTGGACAAGGAGCTGCCTTGTACGGCGGCCGTTGGAACCCCAAGGGGCTATCGCTGCTGTATACCACCGAATCCCCAGCCTTAAGCTTGCTGGAAGTGATGGTACATCTTAATCCTAAACACATACCTCCGTATTACTTAGTCACCATTGAGGTGCCAGACTCGATACGTTCTTTTCAAGAGCAGGACCTGCCAGCTGATTGGCGAGCCACGGGGAGTGGCCCCCTGTCCTCTCAAACCTTTCTAATGGATTGGCTTCAAAGTCCGGACCGCTTAGTTGTCCAGGTGCCCAGTACGGTGGTACCCATCATGGCAAACTATTTGATAAATCCCCGTCATGAACTGTTTTCCCGTTGTCAAGTCGTCAGGTCGGAAGTATTCGAAATTGATGAGCGGCTGTATGATTCTTCGCGACGCGGACACTAGTTAGCTGAAGGCCAACTAATTAAACAGGCATGATTATGAACATTTCTCTGTCTCAAGGGGGAGCATTTAGATGAGATAACTATATAGCTAAATCAATTTGCTTGCCTCCTCTACCACGGCTTTAATAAAGGCCGATGAGACGGCTTTGGGACGCTGATCGGTCGTAATTAAATTATGTCTACGTGCTTAATTCGCCGGATTGGATACGCCTGATTAACCGTGTTGAACACTTTTTTGAATTCGATCAGTCGCTTAGAGAGCAGACCTTCCACTTCACTATCTGAAAACAATAAACCGATTGGGCAACTCAATTTCTGGTAATAAACAGTAGGTTTTAAGCTTAAGTAGTGTTGCTCCCAACGAGATAGCACTGAACTTGCTACATTTGACTGGAGACTTTTTTTAGGCAGATTTGAGGCCAAACTTCAATTTGACCATGGTTAAACGACCGCAATGGCGGACCATGTGTGTTTGACGAAGCATTCAAGGAAATGGCCCGCCCCGGCGTACCGGTCGAGCTGTCTTATGCAAAAGGATCCATTCAAGAGGCAGCTCGCGAATTGGACATCGATCCGGGACGAATCAGCAAATGGAGACAACGGCACAAAAAAAACGATCGAATTCTCCCTGACAATACCACCCTTACGGACGAACAGCAACAGATCAGAAGGCTACAACGAGAGCTCAGAGAAGCTCAGATGGATCGGAGCGCCGAAGCGACGCGATATACTAAAGAAGGCGGTCAGCATCTTCTCCAGGGGAGACGGGAAATTTTCCGATTTATAAAGGAACACGCCAACGAATTTCCCACGGTCCGCCGCGCGGTTGAGAAGATGTGTAAAGTACTGAACGTGAGTAGCAGTGGCTATTATTATTGGCGTAAACATCCAGTTGGAAGCAGGCAACTGAATCAAGATAAGTTGATCAACCACATCCGACAAGTGCATGGCAAAAGCCAATCTCGGTACGGTAGCCCCCGGATTGCGGATGAACTCCGCGAGCAGGGAGTGAAAGCCTCCCGTAACCGCATTGCCAGACTGATGAAGAAGGTAGGTCTTCGTAGCCTCATGTACAAAAAGTTTCGAGTGCAAACTACGGAATCAAATCACAACTACTCCATAGCTGAAAACGTGCTGAATAGAGAGTTCACGGCCGATAAACCAGGGCAAAAGTGGGTCTCAGACCTCACTTATATCGCCACTGGTCAAGGGTGGCTTTATCTGACGGTAATTTTAGATCTGGCCGACCGAAAAGTGATTGCAGGGCCGCCTGTGCGGCTGGGCCATGAGCGATAGTATGAAAGCGATGGAGACAAGTGTGGCAGCTTGGCGTATGGCCCTCACAAATAGAGCAATAAGTGGCCAACTTCTGTTTCATTCAGACCGTGGCATTCAATTTGCCTGCACGGACTTTAAGGATGAACTAAAGGACTTGCCGGTGGTGCAAAGTATGACCGGGCTGCCGATGCAGTCGGAAGGGAAACTGTTGGGATAATGCCGTTGCCGAGAGCTTTTTCAAGACCCTCAAGTGCGAGATGGTCAATCATACTTATTTTACCACACGGGCAGCGGCTCGGTTGGCTACCTTCGAGTATATCGAGAGTTGCTACAACCGCCAACGGAAACATTCGGTGTTGAATTACCGCACGCCCAGTCAGCAGGAATCTTATTTTTACACTTCCTCAATGGCTGCCTAAAAAAATCTCCACTATAAAGTTGCAAGTCCACATTCACTATTTGCACTAAAGCAATAAACGTAGTTATGATAAGTATCAAAAATTCTATTACTAAAATGGTATATTACTAAGATTAAACCTGCTGCCTTTTACTAGGCAATATTGTAAAACGAGCTTATGACTCTGTCCAGTAAAAGGAAGCAAGACCAAACAGCGCAGGAAGCCACTTATAGGGGCTATCAATAATAGGAAAAGTAGCTACATAACTGTTGTATGTATGCAACAGCAGCCCCCTACCAGACGGCAACTGTTTCGTTGAAAACACCTTCCTATAAATTGTAGTTTACTGATTACCCCTTGCTATTCACACCTATGCTTCGTTCATCCGATTCTGCTGACCAACCAGCAAAACCAAATGACTACGCTAACGACCGTCCGGAAATCGAGCAGCTTACTCGGCTATTTCTGAGCTGGCAGCGCCACCTGGCCAAGGCTATAAGACGGGGTGATACTAAACCACTACACCCATGTTGGACGAGCAAACACCTTCCCATCACGATAAGGCTCTCGCTGAGCGAGTTGACCTGGACTTTGCCTTACAGGCGGCTGGTCTGGGAGTCTGGGAGATCGACTTAACCACCAACCTGATCCGCTGGGATCAGCGATGCCAGGCCCTGTTTGGCTTGACGGCTTCGAATTCGGATCAACTTCGGTATCAGGAAGCGATCCGGGGCATTCATCCCGATGACATCGAGCGGGTCCGACTTGCCCTTCAGGCGGCCATGAATCCATCCACAGACCGACCTTTTGATCTAACCTGCCGAACGATTGGTGCCGAGGATCGACAGCTGCGCTGGATTCGGTTTACGGGCCGAAGCTATTTTAGTCAAACCGGCCAGCCCCTTCGGTTAGCCGGTATTGCCCACGATATCACCCGGCAGGTAGACGAGCAGTTGCAGGCCCAGCAAACCGCCCAGCATCTCCAGGCCGTGTTAGATAGCTCACCGGCGGTCATTAGCTTTCTCAAGCCGGTCCTCAATGAGACCGGTGAGGTGGTAAATTTTGTGCTGGTGGTCTGCAACCAGCGCTTAGCCCAACTCAGTCAAAAATCAATCGATCAACTCCGGCATCAGTCCTTTACTCAGCTTAGTCATATCCTGTGGCAAAACCAGACATTCACCAATCTGCTGTACGTGTTGCAAACGGGCGAGCCGTTCTACCAGGAACAACCCGAACAAACGCCCCAGGGCGAGCGCTGGTTCAGTATTTCCGTGACCAAATGGGATGGTGGGGTGGTCCTGACCGGACTTGATATTAGCCCCCTCAAAGAGAGTCAACGGCAACTACAACAGGGGCTAGGCGAACTTAACGAATTTAAAGAAAGCCGGGCCGACCTTCAGGCGCTACTAGCCCTGGTGCAACAGCGGGGCGAGCTGCTGCGAGCGGCCTCCCATGACCTCCGGGGTAATCTCAACATTCTGTCTGGCGTCATCGGTCTGCTGGAAATTAATGTCCAGCCCAACGAACGCATCCCCCCCATGCTGGAACTCATGCGCCGGAACGTCCGACAGGCCGCCCAGATGATAACGAACTTGTTGGACTATGTCCGCCTGGAAGAAGGCCAGGAACAACTTAATCCGGCCGTTGTTGACGTGTCGGATCTGTTAACCGGCTTAGTAAGGGGCATCAAATCGGTCGCCTTAGAGAAGGGCCTGATGGTGACGGCCACTGGCCCCAAGCGCCTACTGGTCGAGGGCGATGCGCTCAACCTGAACCGGATTGGGCAAAACCTGTTCTTAACCGTCATTAAGTTCACAACGCAAGGGCCCCTTCGGGTGAGCTGGGACGTCGATCCGGATCAAGACTGGTGGTGGTTTAGTGTGGCCAATATCGCATCCGACGAAGAATTACTTCATACTCTGCAGGAAGAGCTCACGGATCTATCCGGCCACCCGGCCACCCTAGAGCACCAATCACTAAGTAGCGCCTTCCCAACACCCCAAACTACCGCAAAAGGTCGTTCGGGGGACGAGATCGGACTCCGCATCGTGCGGCAGTTAGTGGGCCTGTTACGGGCAAAGTTCCAGGTAAAACGCGAGCCAGATGGAGGAGTTAAACTCATTGTTAGCTTGCCCATAAGCTATTCATCGCCTACCCAGTGAAAAGGTAATGACTGGCTGGTCCATGTCATTGGGCCAGGATCGCCTTTAAGGCTGGGAAAAAGACGGAGCTCCGCTGGACACTATGGCCCAGGGTCGGCAGCACGGTCACGCTCACCAGGGATGGCAGGTGATGGGTTGCCCGGGTCAGCGATGCCTGGTAGGGATAGAGCTTGTCCTGAGCACCCAGCATCAGATAAAGCGGGGTTTGTACCGCTTCTAACTCCTGGTTGGAGAGCGCCTGGCGCCACCAGGGGCGAGCGCGAATGACCCCAGGGTGTAAAGCTGAAAATCGATCAGCAGCTTTTCCTGAGCCAGAGGTAGGGGTGGGTCGAGTGGACTAAAAACAACTTCTCGCAAAAAGGCCTGAACCGAGGCGTAAGAAGGGCCTCGTAAGGCCAGTAAGTAAAAGCGGAGTAGAGCAGTAGAAAGTGAGAGCGACTGCAACCCGGCGGGATTGACCAAAACAACCTTCTTGACGAACTGAGGAGCCAGGCGGCAGGCTTTCAGACTAATCAGGGCGCCTAAAGCGTGGCCGATCAACGTAGCCCGGTTAGTACCCAATTGCTCGAGTACCTGGCGGGCCCAGTGACCATACTCATCGGTTCCCGCCTTGGGACTCACGCCCTCGCTAAAGCCGGGCTGTCCATTAATATCGACCAGGCACAAGCGGTAGTTTTTGCTGAGGCTCGTCATGCCCTGGCCAATCAGCCAGACCAGGGAGCTGGCGTTGAAGCCGGGTAAAAACACTAAGGTTTCGTAGACCCGTCGCTGGGGGGTATGGATCCAAACCCGGGCTTGGCCCCAGTCTGTGGTAAGCGTAAGGGGCTGTAGCCACAGGCCGTTGAGCTGCTGAAGGGTGCGGGCCCACTGCTCATTAAACTGGGTCGCCTGAAGCGGATCTTTGTAGCGGGAGACCATAGACAGCACATAAAGCCAAATGGGTTAGAGGTTAGCCTAAAGATGAGCAAAAAAAGGGTTACCTGTACCGGATGGCGGTTTATATTTTACTTTTTCTGAAGCGGGTTCAAGCCAGAGTGATGGTTAGCGGACCAGTAGGTCAAGCAGCTTTGAGGCTGCTTAGTGGAAGCTCGATTATAAACGGAGTGCCCTCGCCTGACTCTACGAGCAGGGCTTGTAGATCGTTACGATTCCGACTGCTACATACTGAGCGTTCGCCCAGATTCCTCATGATCGTGGCTGGGAATCGGGCAGTGATGAAAAAAGAGCTTCTTTCGTAAAATGCGACAGCGACTTGAACGAACCGGTATTGTAATTGACTTGGAAAGGCTACCTGAACCCTGCCATTGGGAACAATGGGTAGCGGTGTGCTAGAGGGGTGTGAGTTGTCGGCTTCAGTAAATAGTTAGACGGGCTAACCAAGCCGGTTGTATCCACTACTTTATCGACCATCCTTTATCTACGTATCCGCACTGTCCATGTTGTCAAAGTTGAGTACGATGATCAATTCTTTTTTAGTCGACAAGCAATCGCAATCAATCTGGACATCGTATATGCACCTTTCCCAGTTTAGCATAAATAACCAACCTGTCCTGATGGATATACGGATCAGTCCCAACGAACTGGACACCATTGAGCAGTACCTCAAGCTGGCCAGTAGCGACCAATTACAAGAACAGTTGCGGTATGCAACCTACTCTCAAGAGGAGTTGACCCTTATTTTCCCATCCATCCGAAAGCTGTTGGAATACGGAGCCAGGCAAAACAAAAAGTTAACCCGCCCCGCTATCCGTCACAATTACGCCTATATGTACCAGGCGGGCCAAAACAACCCCAGGCACACACTTATGCTCGTACTGACCTATACCCGGGTATTGGAGGAGCTACTAGGGACTTACAAACTTGCCTTGGACAAACACCGCCTGGAGGAGGCCAACAAGCACTTCATGGAGCAGAAACGCGTTAAAGACTGGCTGTTTTCGTTGCCCATTGCCGATATGAGCGAAGGGCAATACAGCCAATTTCGCCAACTTATTGGCGGTTAACAACCTAGCAGCTGCCTTGATTTACGAGTGCCAACGACTGAGCCAATTTATAAAATCAGTACGCTTAATAGATTTACTAAAACTAGGCGTTTGTTACCGAGTTACCTTAACAATTAACTACTATTTATGTCTACCCTTTTCAAAACAGCGCGCCTGCTATCAGCTATACTCACGTCCCTGTTTATCTTGACCCTGCCCGGCTGCCAGGATCACCGCCTCCCTCAACCCGGCCAAGTGATTCAACCCACCGGACCTAAACCGGACTGGGGTCCAACGATTGGGGCCCAAATGCAGGCCGTCATTGAGGAACTGGGACGACTTAGCCCTATTCCTCTCAACGAGTTAACGCCCCAGCAGGCCCGTCTCCAACCCTCCTTCAAGGATGCGGTGAATTCGCTGCTTGATAAAAACAACATTCCCCGGCCCACAGCGAATGTTACCGTGAGCCAGCAGATGATTCCCGGCGCGGGGGGAACGCCCATTAGGATTGTAGTTTATACTCCTAAAAATGCTATGGGTCCCCTACCCGTGATTGTCTACTATCATGGGGGCGGCTGGGTGATTGCCAGTCCCGAAGTCTATGAGTACTCCACATTGGCCCTGGCCGAGGAGACTGGTGCGGTGGTGGTTTCGGTCGATTATCGACTCGCTCCGGAAAATAAATTCCCAACGGCCCATGAGGATGCCTTTGCGGCCTATCAATGGGTGAAGACCAACGCGGCCAGCTTGAACGGCAATCCAGACAAGATAGCCGTAGCCGGTGAGAGTGCCGGAGGCAATATGGCTATTACGGTAAGTATGATGGCGCGTGACCAGAACATTGGGTTGCCGGTCCATATCTTATCGGTGTTCCCGGTGGCGAATAATGATCTGAATACGCCCTCCTACAATCAATATGCCAATGCCAAGCCACTCAATCGGCCCCTGGTCCAATACTTTACCAGCAATTATTTTAACTCGCCGGCTGATGGGGATAGTCCGCTAATCTCTTTAGTAGATGTGGCTAACCTGAAGGGTCTACCCCCCACGACCATCATCGGGGCCGAGATTGACCCCTTGCAAAGCGAGGGTATGCAGTTGCGCGATAAGCTTCAGGCTTCGGGGGTAACGGTGAGGTATCAATTATTTACGGGGGCTACCCACGAGTTCTTTGGTATGTACGCCATTGTGCCTCAAGCTCAGCAGGCGCAGGAACTAGCGGCTACTCAGTTAATAAATGCCTTTAAGTAGGGCCCATACTAATCCGCTCCCTTATAGCCATGAAGGGAGCGGATTAGTATGGAGCCCACGGGCTAAACCTTTCGGTAAAGCCCCAGCCATTGATGGCCGCTTGATTCCCTTCACCATTTGTTTACTCAACATGAACTACATTTCGTCTACGGAAGACGCCCTGGTTGATGCATTACGAAATCACCAGTCAGCCGATTTTTCCCGGCTTTATAGGGCTTACGCACCCGCTTTGTACGGCGTCCTGCTGCGGATGGTCAACGATCCGATTCGGGCCGAAGATTTACTCCAGGATGCTTTTATCAAAAATCTGGTTAAATAGCCAACAGTACGATCCTGCCCAGGGTCGGCTGTTCACCTGGTTGCTCACTATCACTCGCAATGTGGGCTTGGATGAACTGAGGGCCAGGAAAGTAGAGCAAAAGAGAAGCGTGTGTAGCTATGATTGGACCGATGAGGTAAGCGCACCTGATCTTCTGGAGGGTACGCTTACTGGATCCCTGATAAGCTCACTGGCGCCGAACTACCAAGCCGTGGTGGCGTTGATGTATTACCAGGGCTTCACCAGCCAGGAGGCAGCTAAAAAACTAAAGCTGCCGTTGGGGACGGTTAAGACGCGGGTACGTACCGCCTTACAACAATTGAGAGCGCAGTTTAACGCTGATATCCGGCAGTACCAGACGGTGAGTAGCTTCTAACTCTGCATGATGCCAAGCTACCTGTTGCCCACTGGCCAAATAGCAGCGTATCTAGTTAACGAATAGTTGGCATAACAGGTTTGAGTCTACTGGTTTTCGCTTAATGCCCCTATTATCTCCAACTAATCAACCCTAACCCGGTCCAGTAGCGTTTTAACCTACATCGGATAAAACGCGCAGTCTTGGGCCGTTTTAAAGCCGAACTAGTTGAGTTTATCAGCTATTTCGGTATAGGTTTTTCTACCCCTACGTAGCTCCTTAGCCAGGCCCTCCGCTTTGCGGGATTCGGGGTTATCAATAGCCCGCTGCCGGTTGGCTGCGGCTCCCTTTGCCTGAGCCTCGAAAGTCATGTTCTCAGGTTTGCCCAAAGTCGCTCCCTGGGCAATCTTTGCCTGCAAAGCCGCCTTGGTGCGTGAGCTGATGAGTTCCCTTTCGTGCTGCGCCAGTGTCGCAAAGATGCCAATGGTTAAGGTGTTGGCATCGGGCATATCGACACACTGAAAGTTGACGCCCGAATCCCTCAGCGTGAAGATAAATGATGCGTTACGGCTCAAGGGGTCCAGCTTGGCAATGACCAACATCGCGTTTTCTTTCTTTGCCCGGTCGATGGCCTCCGCCAGCTTTACCCGCTGGTTGTTCTTGCTGGATTCGATTTCTGTAAACTCAGCAAGTATAACCGCTCGGCGGTCCGACCCTTTCACGTAGCCAGCCACGGAGGACCGCTGTGCTTCTAAGCCTAAACCGGAATCCCCCTGCGCCCTGATCGATACCCGGTAATAAGCTACGTACTTAGTTTGGCCGCTGGCCAAGGTTGAGATTGTTTGTTTCTTTGTCATTGCCAGTTAATTAAGTACTTGGTTGAGCCGAAACGTTAAGCCTAGATGCCGTCTAGCCAGCGAGTCGACCAATGCCTGCGCTAGGTTTAGCCGTTCGTTCTGGGTGATGGAGTTCGTATGTTGAAAAGCCTTAATCAGGTACCAACCCTGTCTATGCCAATCCCACACCTCTACCTGATAGTCAATCATTAACAAATTGTTTACGTCGCTGAGCTGAATCGTCGCGTCCGCTCATTGTATAAATCTAACACCCGGTCATCCATTACAGGCGCATGTCTCAGCTCAAGGGCTAACAACTCTTCCCGGCCGATCGAGTGCGCCAGAATTTCGAACTTGACTTCGCGTTCCACCCAAAGTGAGCTTTTTCCCAACTCAACGGCTTGATCCAGGATAGCTGTGAAGATCTGGCTGGTGCGCTGTTGATTCTGAGTTGCTGTTAGTAGTCCCCCAATAATCTTGATACAGTCAGCATAGTCAAAGTCCAAACCGGGTAGTTCTACACTTACCCATTCATCAGCTAATTGCCGGATGAACTCTTTTTGTGGTTCTGACTCCATCACTACGGGGCTTTGGCTTTTAGGTCATCAAGCTTTACCTGGAACCGGTCTAACCGATCTTGCAGGGCTGGTACTCTATTTAAGTTGTTCTGTTGCTTTTGCCAAGACCACTCAAAGGCCTCAGCAGCTTGTTCAACCGACCGGGCCAAGGCGAGTCGTCTGGTCAAATTGGTTTTGATCCATGCTGTATCCATGACGAATGCCTGGTTATTATCTCTTAAATATACCTGTTTTATAGCCTTTTTAACAAGGCTTGAACGTCTGTTGAAGACCTTTTGTAAAAATCATCCTTGCTCATAGGCCACGAACCCGCATTTCTATCTGAAGACAACGTCTAAGATATCCCAGCCGAGTCTTTAATCGGTCCAAAGGTCGTAAGCTTTGCCGACGCGTTAAGGTACCTCTGCTGGGGTTGGTCGCTCACGCTTTGTGAGTGGCATCAAGTTACAGACTACTGGACATTTTGAGAACATTAGTCTAGTCTGGTTAAATTGGAGCTATCTAATACTTAGCCCCTACTTCCAATGCTGCCTGCTACTTTTCAGCAAATTACGCCCCATCTGGCTCCCTTCAGTCGAGGAATTATCAAAAACTTGTTCCTCATTGCTCAAGCTCTGCTCACTAGCCGCAGCAGCAATCTGAACACCGTCAAAGACCGTTTAGGTGCGCTCCTGGGCAAGGCCAACCGGCAACCCGCCAGCCACTATAAACGACTCATCCGTTTTTTCAATACGAGTCAGCTGCATCAGTTGACTAGGGCCATTCTGAGGTGTACGGTTACGCTCCTCAGTGGCCGAGTCAGGTACCTTATTCTAGATGCAACTACTTGGCGATTAGGTCAGAAAAATGTGCATTTGCTCGTATTAAGTCTTCTCTATCAAGGGGTTGCCATACCCATTCTGTGGCGTGATCTAGACAAAAAAGGCCACAGTAATGCGCGTGAGCGGCAGTCATTTATGGAGGAAGCTACTCAACTTTACAACTTAAAGGGAAAGATTCTACTGGCTGACCGGGAGTACACGGGCCAGCTCTGGTTCACTTTTCTCCATCAACAGGGGATTGACTGCGCCGGCAGCCCGGTTCGTGATTCGCCTGCAACGCGAATGCTACAAGCATGATACGCTAAAAAGCTATCGAAGTCTAGAGAAAAAGGCCTTGCGCCGGAAGCGGGCCGTGTGGACGTGGCTAAACTAGCCCGACTGTCGACTCAAACTAGTGATGTGTCGCAACGAAGACCCACGTCCGCCAAAGGACCCGCGCAAACGGGTAGAACCAGTCTTTTATTGGCTGACCAGCCTGGACAATGCTCAGGCTGCGCCAGCTCATTACCGCAAGCGGTGGCGCATCGACCGGGGCGCCGGAGCGACAGTGTTTCAAAGCACTCAAAACGAACGGTTTTGATTTGGAATCGATGAAACGCTCCGGCGTCCCGGTTCAAACAATCGGCCAAGATTGAACTGCTACTGGCCCTGGTGGTCTTTGCTTACGTGCTGAGTGTAGAAGCGGGCGAAGCGGACAGCGAGCAAATCGGAACGAAAACTTACCGGAATGGCACTAGCAGTCCGGCGCAGTCGCTGTTCAAGAAGGGATTGGAGGTGCTTAATGCGACGCTGCTGGTCTTTGATCAGTTTATGGGCTACCTGCTAGGTATTTTCAAGTCGGCAAAACCGCGTCGATTCCGTTTTGTCCAGTAGTCTGGCGGTTATACCCCAACTGTGTTAGGTACCCCATAGTTGTTAATCCTCTTTTGTATTGATCTGTATGCCACTACAATCTTGCCCAATTAGAGTTGATCGCTACTAATGAATCAAATCTTTTTCTCGAACATGAGATCCGTACAAGGCGTAGGTTAACATCACCACTTCACAAAAAACGGTAAGCAGCCAGGTCCACCGCCAGGAACCCAATAAATCGGCTAGCCCTCCCTGTAGCAGCGTAAAAACGGCTCCCCCGAACACGGCAGAAATAAAGATGCCGGATGCTTTTGAGGTATATTGGTTCAGCCCTTTTATCGTTAGTGAGTAAATGCAGCTCCACATCGAAGAATGCAGTAATCCGATCGCCACTAACAACCACAAATTCTGGGTAAGCATGGCGGTAACCGCAAACGCCGTAGCTAGCGTGGTTGTGGTAATCAACTGCGTCCGGGCCGAAATCCTCCCTAAAAAGCTGGAAATGGCTCTCCCTACCAGAAAGCCGCCCCAGTATAGCGTCGACAACAGGGCATGAATGCCCAGATCGAGTCCACCCAGAACGATATCTGTTTTGCCCACTAGCTAGCTAGTGGAGGAAAACCTGGTGCCCACGAATGGGGAAATCTTGAACCGTGATAGTCGGAAAGAAACCTTTGGAGAGTAGGTTTTTACGTTCCGGATCCCGCTGATCGGCATTTTTCTCTTCGATATGAACGTGAAAGACGCCCTGGAGCCGGTCAATGGATGTCAATTCGAAATTTTCCAGAATAAACTCAGGCAACAGGAACTGGATGATGGGTAAGAAACTCTCCAAAGCAAGTAGGTTTGATTAAGAACACAAACCTAGAAAAATACAACGCTCTCCACAACTTTTGGAATTGATCCATTGATCCCACAAACGAGCATTTCAAGTAAGCTCAAAAAAAGAAGAAGCCTCTAATTCACTGTGAATTAGAGGCTTCTTTTGTTGGCGGTCCGGACGGGGCTCGAACCCGCGACCCCCTGCGTGACAGGCAGGTATTCTAACCAACTGAACTACCGAACCAACTTTTTGACTTCCGGTTGACGTTGCCGTCTTCCTTTATCGTGGCACAAAAGTAGGCGTTCGGGGTATTCCATGCAAGGGATGCGCTGAAAAAAAAGTGAATAAATTCGCCTTTAACAGTCTATACGTTGGAAATCAAGCGGTTCGTTCAGGGATTTTTTTTACTTTCCTTGTAAAATTTCTAACTTATTTTCCCGTAGCCTGCTTTATTGCCGTTACTTCTGCCGGATCGACGGGTGTTCCATCCTGTTTAAATACTTCGTGAAACCAGACGGCCGGTTCGCGACCGTTTACATACGGCTTCTGCCAGCTATCCCAGGGTAAAAACGTTTGTGTTTTGCCCGCTACAAACCCCCAGTTAATCATGCCAATTTTCGCTTTCTTAGCAATGGGCAGGTGGGTTTGAAACTTGCTGTTTACACCCCGCGCCATGTATTCGGTACAGATGATTGGGCGGCCAAAGGTTTGTAAGGCTGGAATGACCTTTTCCAGATCTTCTGGTTTTGAGTACTGGTGAAATGTGATGATATCGGAATTCTCGAACTGCACTTTTTCCATGGGCGACCATTTCGCTGCGTTCTGCCAATCGTCGGGGGAGCGATAAATCCAGACGCCCGATGTGAGGGGCTGGGTAGCACCCGCCGACCGTACCCATTGGAATACCTGCGGAAGTAGCCGCGTGATGATCGCGATCTTGCGGTCTTTGGCCAATTCTGTTTTTAAGTAATTCTGTCCGTAATTGTTATCGTTGGCATTATCGGGTTCGTTCCAGGTGTCCCAGGCCAGTATTCGAGGGTCGTTTTTGAATGCGCCAACAACGCCCTTTACGTAGGCTTCCAGCCGTGGATATTGTGAAACATCCGAAAGGGCATCGGCCCCCGGACTTTGCACCCAGCCCGAATTGTGGATGCCTGGTGTTGGTTCGTGCTGCTTGCCCAGTTTTGGGTAGGGGTCCCAGCAGGAATCGAACAAAACCAGCATGGGCCAGATTTTGTGTTTAGCGCAGATCGTCAGGAATTGATCGAGCCGTTTGGTAAAACCGGCCGCGTCCTGCCAGAGTAGATCGTGCAGAAAAACCCGCATGGTGTTCATGCCAATGCTTTCGGCCATAGCCAGTTCTTTATCAATCGTTGCCGGGTCGAAATTTTCGGCCTGAAACATTTCCAGTTCGTTGATCGCATTGGCAGGGGCGTAGTTGGACCCTACCAGAAACGGTTCTTTGGCATACCAGGCATTTGCCTTGGCCGCCGACCAGCGCGTAAGGACAGTGTTCTGCTGGGCCAGTGAAATCGTGGAAATGAACAGGAGCACTAAAAAAGATAAACGCTTCATAAAAGAAAATTGGGGTTGTTAGGAATGATTGCTTCGTGAGTAACGGATAAATTAGTGATCCGAGGGTACGGGCATGGGTGTTTTCGGCGCGGGCTTGCCAAAGTTGGGAGACCCATCGGTGTTCCAGGTAAAGGGCTGTATATGGGGTGCGCGTTTGTTGCCGCATCCATCCGTTGCCGACGGGTTGGCATGGTAGATCATCCAGTCTTTTCCATCGGCAGCGCGGAAAAAACCACCATGACCGGGGGCCCAAACGCCGTTTTCGGGAGCCTGCGTAAAGACCGGTCCTGCGCTCTTTGTCCAGCTTTTTGGGTCGAGCAAATCACCTGCTCCAGTATAGGTGAGCAGCCCAAGGCAATAGTCGAGCCAGCAGGCGTTAGCCGAGTAAGCAATAAACAGCCGATCATTATGAGGCAGGAATTCCGGGCCTTCATTCACGTATATTTTGGCTACCTCGCCATTCTTTTGCCAGGCTTGAGGTACATCGCCATGCATCTCCCAGGGTTGATCAGGTTGTGAGATTTTAACCCGGTCGCCATCAATCGTCCACGGATTTTTGAGTCGGGCAATGTAAATGTCCTGCCGACCATTACCAGCCCCTTCCCAACCTGACCAGGTGGCATAGAGTTGCCCTTTGTAATCAATAACCGACATGTCGATTTCCCAGTGATTGTCCTTATCGCCAATTTTCCCCTTCATCGTCCACTCGCCCTGCATAGGGTCGGGCGATGGGTTTTCAATCACCCAAACGCGGTGTGTGAGGTTGTTGAGCGAGTCGGCAGAGAAATAGATATACCAGCGAGCGTCGCCCCGGTTATCCTTGAAGGAATGAATTTCGGGCGCCCACAACTCCCGTGAATAGGGCTGCCCGGCAGGGGGCGTATAGATGACTTTGCTTTCAGCCGTGGCGAGGTCGGCTATGTTCCTGGTTTTCCAGAGGGTTAGGTTGCTGCCTGTGGTATTCATGTAATAATACCAACCATCTTTTTGCAATACCCAGGGGTCGGGGCCAGAGTTTTTAATGGGGTTGGTAAAGGTGCGTTGGGCCAGCAGCGTATGACTCGATGCCAGCAGAGTAACGACAAGCAACAGCCGTTGGAGGGAATTCATACGAAAAAGGAAGAGTACAAAAAGATAAAGGAAGAAACCCCTTTTTTTAACCCTTTAGGTAGGGAAATAATTAGTTGTTAGTGGTGAAGTGGGTGAAGTAGTGAAGCGAGTAACGCGCGTGTTGCTTTCGCGTCAGCCACTTCACTAATTCACCCACTTCACCACTAACAACTTACTTGTCAAGTACACTAACCGTTGGGGTCGGGCTGGGTGACGGTGTTGGTTCATCAGCTGGCTTAGTGGGCGTTAGTCCGGGGGCGTTTCGTTTGTTGCCAAAGAGCCGGTTGAACGAACGCGTGTACAGTAGACTCATACCTCCACCAGTGGTGATGGTACTGTTAAAGCTGGTTTGGCTCAGAATACTTTGCTGATTTCGGTTGTAGACCTTTGCCCGCAGGTGACCATCGGGCGTAATGAAGTATTCGAGTGTCCACTCGCCCAGCAAACTGGCTGCGTTGTATTGACTTTGACCGTATGTAAAGCCACCGTCGCGACTGATGCGCAACCGGTCGTTTAGTAAGCGATACGAGAATCGGAGTTGTAAGTTATTAAGCAGGTTGTCACTTTGGGTGCCACCGGTAAAGCCGCCGAAGGAAACACCTACATCGAGTTTATCATTCAGGTTAGAGGCTAACCGACTAATTTGGTTGGAAAGTAATTCACTTACGCTGTTGGCTACACCGCTGTTTACCTGCCCCTGATCGAATAAGTTTTGCCCTTCAGACAGTAACTGATTAAACAACAGAACACTACTTACTTGCCGGGTAAGCTCCTGATCGTTGCTTTGAATCCGTGATTTAAACGCCGTCACCGCCTGCCGGAAGTCCGATGATGAAGGATATTCCTTCACGTCCAGATCGTAGCTGATGGTGGGCGTGCCCAGTTCACCGGTCAATTTAATAACCAGATCGACAGGGTACCGACGTGTTTGGTCGGCCCGTGTGTTGGTTGTTGTGCCGTTTGTGGAGAGCAGGGGCGCCAGCGAAGTATATTGGGTATAAGCGGCCGTTACGTCCAGCAAAGCGCCGTAAGGGTCACCCGTCCAGGTGATGCGGCTGTTGGGGCGAATCTGGAAGCGTTTGTTGATGATATTCTGGAAGGTAAAGGTGTACTCTCCCTTTTGAATTTCGTAGTTGCCGGTCATGGTAAAATCGCCCTTGGTATCGACTTTCATCGCTACCCGACCTTGTCCGTAGGCACTGATGATATCGCCCGTTTGACGATCCAACTGAATTTCACAATAGGCATCGGGCGTGATGTCGAAGTTGAAATCCATCTGGATGTTCGACAAATCCAGATCGCCATCTGTTTTAGTTGCTGTCTGGCTTCCCGGTTTCCCCGTGACTCCGCCGGGTATATGGTTGACAAACCGAATCTGATCATCGGCGGCTACTGATGTGGCCCCATCAAGCGGAATATAAATCCGCGTGCCTTTATTACTGGCTACGTTGGCGCGAACAGTCAGGTTACTTATCGGGCCGTATAGCTCTGCCCGCCCGGTCACAACTGCTTGCCCATAAAAGGCATCGTTGTCGGCAGCCAGCGTATTCATGATCTTGAAATTCTTGAAGTCAGCGTCGAAACCGAGCGTAAAATACCGGAAACCGTCGTGGTAAACGCCCCCCCGAAGCGCTGCTGTGTTACCCTGCGGATCGTGTAGTATAAGCTGCCGGGTAATAATCTCGTTCTCGCCAAAATAGATCTTATCGTCGAAGGTGAAGTCGGCTTTCAGATAATCAAATCGCCCCCGCCCACCTTGTATAGCTACTTCACCCTTCAGGACTGGCATGGCAGGTTTTCCGCTAACGGCCACCACACCAGTGGCAATACCGCCCAGATTGGAAAATAAGCCCTTTGTAAACGGTTCCAATAATGACAAATCCGCATTGTTGACGGTGGCATTCAGGGCAAGTGGATTGGTTTTTTGCTGGGGAGTAAAGTTACCTTTCAGCGTAACTACATCGGCCCCGTTTCGACTCACACGCGCATCGACGTTCAAGCGTTGCGCCAGTTGATCCCAGGCACCCTGCCCGTCTATGTCGCCAATAAGTGCGTTCTCGTAAGAGAGTTCTTTTACCGATAATGAACTCTCAAGAATGGGCGTCTTGTAGAGGTTCCGAATAGCCATAGAGCCATTTAAAATCCCGCCCAGCTTGGTGTTCAGAAGCGAATTCAGGGAGGCCAAGAGGAAATTCTGGGCGTCGACCGCCAGATGCGCGGACGTATCGGACGAAATCTGGCCCGACGCCTGAATCAATTGATTATCGTTCAGTAAGGAGAGATCCCGAATCGTATAGTCATCACCTACTTTCCGAATCAGACTTTGTGGATTCAGCGTCCAGTCGCCATCGAGTACACGCAGTTTCGACTGGCGAAAGGTCAAGTCAATCGCGTCGCCTTTAAAACTCAGGTCGCCGTTCAGATCGGCCCGGTTAACGAATCGGCCACTGCTATCGGCCTGCTCAATGCGGCTCGTGAAATTGATATGGTCAACATCCCAGGAGGCTTCTGCCTGTAAATTACGTGTGGGTAGATAGGACGTAAACCGCTGCCGTTTTGATGAAATAACGGCCGATGCCAGCACTTCCTGGCTGTTGGTAAACTTGGACGTGGTAAGATCGAGGTCGCTTGGACCAAAACCGATTTTCCCGAATCGCACCGAATCCGTTTTGACCGTTGCCGTCAAAAAAGACGTATTGTCGACGGTAAAACGACCTTCCATCCGGGTGGCCGGAGCGACATAAACGGTCGATTTTAAAAAGGTAAGCAGGGGTGTACTGTTCTTCGTGATTAGTTGATAGTCAACGCCATATCGTTGCGTAGGGTCAGTCAAGCGTTGTTTTGCAAGTCGCTCCGTCTGCCGCTGTTTTTGTTCGTAATAGGCTTTCATGCCAGCGGCATCGCCTGCAAAATAGAGTTGATATTCTTTCGCCAACCGGGTTAGGTCATCAATCGTGCGTTGTGGCTGAAACGTTCCCTGCAATCGGGTTGTCAGGAAATCGGAATCAAGGTCAAAATAACGTTGGGTACTCTGGATACTGCTTGAGTCAGCCGAAAGCCCGACCCGCTGTTCAATGGTGGAGGCAAGGGTGAGTTTGTCGATAGGCAAGGTGCGTTCGGGCTGGCTGAGCGTTAGGGTAGCGTTTGTGAACACGGCACTCCCCACAATGTCGTCGAGCTTACTGCCTTCCAGTCGAACATCCAGATTCGTTTTAATTACCAGTGAGTCACGCAGATACCCCAACTCACGCAGATCGGCATGATTGACAAGACCATGGAAGTCATAATGATTACGAGAGCCGCTTAGGTTGAACTCGCCATCAAGATTAAAGGCCAGATTGGGGTCGTTGATGTTCAGTTGCCCTTGGAAGATAGCTTTCTGTAAATTGCCTCGGGCGGCCACATTCCGATAAGCATATCCCTGCCAGCCAAACTGACTGAACTGGCCGTCGAAATCTACACTGGCTCGTTTCAAGTCGGTGCCTCGCCCGGTAAGTTTACCTTCGCCATTGAGTTTGCCAAATTCGTCGGGCTGATTGATCAACTGGCCAAGGTCAAGGTTTTCGCCTTTCAGATTGGCTGTGTAGGTCGTTAAATCTGACTTATCGGCAAGCTTCAGCACCACGTCGCCCGTAACGTTGCCAATGCCGGTTTTGAACGTTCCTTTCGTTTTGAAATCATCGAATGCACCCACAAAAGTAGCGTTGAATGCTACCGTGCCAAGCTTTTGAATGGTCTTGTTAAACGAGCTATCGGGGTAATACTGCCGAATATCGGCCATACTAACCACCGAGGGCGTGAAATTGAAGTTGACCGTTGTATGATCCATATCGGGCAACCCTTTCCAGGCAATGTCGCCCGTTAGCTGGCTGCGTCCATTTGCCCCAAACCGCAGATCGGTACGCCGAAGCTGAAGGTCGTTGACGGTGCCGGTAAAGATTCCGGATAGCAACCAGGTTTCGTTGAGGCCCCGTAAATAATCAGAGAAAAAGCCAAGGTCTTTCGACTCTACTTTACTGTTTTTGAAGTTGGCATATAACCGCACCCGACTATTAAAATCGCCAAAGGCGGAGGGTTTATCGTACGCAAAAATCAGCTCGTTCCGGATAATTGAATTGCCAATGTGAGCATACAAACGGCCCAACTCCATTTTGGTGTTGCAATACAAAAAGCGCGTGTCTAGCTGGCGGATTTTTATGCGGGAATCGCGGTCGACTCCCGTTAACCCTTTGGCATCGAAGGCAATGGTATCGCCCAAGACTAAAAAATCACTAACCTCGGCGGTCAGGTGCTGGAGCGTAAAATGGTTATAATCGAAGCTGGCCCGGTTGTGCAAAAAAGGCTCGCGGGGGTCTTCGAGGGTATAGGCGCCCTCAACCAAATGAATATGCCCGATGGTAAAGGGAACATTCTGATTGGGAACGCTTGGTTTGGTGGGGTCTGATGTTAATGCTTCGATACGGGCAATGAATTCATCAAGATTTGTATCGCCATTCGTTCGATTTTTGATCATTCGAACATCAGGCTTATATAACACTACTTCATCTAAATGAATGTTGTGCGCCGATGAGTCAAGTAAATTTCTAAGATTATAATCGGCATCAAGCCGCTTGACCGTAATCATTGGTCGCCCCTGACGGTCGTTGATCTGCACGCCTTCGAGGGTTAATGAATCGAACCATTTGATAGAAACCCCGTCAATCGTAACCGGGAAGAGAAGTTTTTCGGATAGCCAGGTTGCACCTTTCTGGGCCAGGCGTGTTTGTACCGCCGGGAGTTGGAGGCTCAGCAAAATGCCCAAAGTCAAGCCTAATACCGTGAGGATCAGGTAGAGCAGTGTTTTAAGAAATATGGCGAAAAACTGACGCATTCAGGGTGGAAATGCCTAAGCTACAACAAATAACGAAAAATGGTTATCCTTTAGACTGTATAACCGAGTGAACGGTTTAGTCGTAACTTCCATTGTTCATTTTTGTAGAAATCATTATCCATTAGTTTTGCACGGTGAACATTTTAGCCATTGAGTCTTCCTGCGACGAAACGTCGGCGTCTGTTATCGCCAACGGGCATATCCTGTCGAACGTAATTGCCACTCAGTTAATTCATGAACAGTATGGAGGAGTTGTGCCCGAACTAGCGTCAAGAGCGCATCAACAACATATTTTGCCGGTGGTTGAGCGGTCGTTAGCCGATGCAAATCTACCAAAAAATGAGCTATCGGCCATTGCTTTCACGCGGGGGCCGGGCCTGCTTGGTTCGTTGCTGGTTGGGGCTTCCTTTGCCAAGGCACTGGCGCTGGGGCTGAACATCCCGCTGATTGAGGTCAATCATATGCAGGCCCACGTGTTGGCCCACTTTATTGAAGCGCCCCGGCCTGCGTTTCCGTTTCTGTGCCTGACGGTTAGCGGAGGACACACGCAGATTGTGCGTGTCGATGGTCCACTCGATATGACCGTGATGGGCCAAACCCTGGACGATGCGGTTGGTGAAGCCTTCGACAAATCGGCCAAGTTGCTGGGTTTGCCTTATCCGGGTGGCCCGTTGATCGACAGGTACGCCAAAGAAGGGAATCCGCTGGCGTTCCGGTTTCCGATGAGCGAAATGGCTAATCTCGACTTTTCATTTAGCGGCATTAAAACCGCAATCATGTATTTTCTGCGGGATAACACCAAAACGAATCCTGAGTTTATTGCCCAGCATCTGGCAGATATTTGTGCCAGTATTCAGCATACGTTGGTACAAATGCTGTTGACCAAACTAAAACGTGCTGCCCGTGAAACCGGAATTCGGGAGATCGCGATTGCCGGGGGCGTATCGGCCAACAGCGGGTTACGCGCTTCATTAACCCAACTGGGGCAGGAGCAGGGTTGGAATGTGTATATTCCCCGCTTCGAATACTGCACCGACAATGCAGCTATGATTGCGATGGCCGCCCAGTTTAAATATGAACAGGGAGAGTTTACGGCTCAAACCGTTAGCCCAATGCCTAGAATGAGTATGTAGTTCTAGCGCGGGTAAATACCCGCGCCACACGCCAAATCACTAACTCAATGACCATTTCTGAACTATTTATTTATCCAATAAAATCACTTGGGGGTATTTCTGTAACTGAAACTGTTGTGGAAGAGAAGGGCTTTCGGTATGATCGGCGGTTTATGCTGGTCGACCCCAGTGGCGAATTTATGACGCAGCGTACCAACCATGCAATGGCCCTGCTCGATGTAGCCATTGAAGGCGGGGATATTTTGCGTGTCTGGCACCGGCATCGCCCCGATGATGTGCTAAAACTGCCATTAACTATACCCGAACACACCAACGATGCCACCGAAGCCCGCGAAACCATAAAGGTCACGATCTGGGATAGTAAAGATGTTCCGGCACTAACCGTTAGTGATGATGCCGACCGCTGGTTTACGAACGTGCTGGAAAAACCCTGTCGGCTGGTGTTTATGCCCGAAACAACCCACCGGGCTGTCGATGAGGCTTATGCCCGCCAGAACGATGCGGTGAGTTTTGCCGATGGATACCCGTATCTGCTCATTGGTCAGGCTTCATTGTATAACCTGAATCAACGGCTCGATAGGCCCATGTCCATGCTGCGTTTCCGTCCGAATATAGTGGTGGCTGGAAGCTTACCCAATGAGGAAGATGCCTGGCAACACTTTAAGCTAGGCGACATGGATTTTTATGGGGTTAAACCTTGCGCCCGGTGTGTGCTCACCACCATTGACCCCCAAACCGGCCAGACGGGTAGGGAACCGCTGCGCACGCTGGCAACGTATCGGCAGTGGAAGAATAAAATTCTATTTGGCCAAAACGTACTGGCAAAGCCCACCGGCGAGTTTGTGCTGGGGACGTTACGGGTGGGACAGCCTGTTGACGTAATTGCCCGGCAGGAGCCGTGGCTGGCTCCTCCAATAGCTGGACTAAACTGATTTCACGCAGATAATCAAAAACAAGTTGCTCCAATATCTACGAAATAGCTATTACCTGAGTTTCCCCGTCGTGATGGGAGCTGTGTTTTCCAATCGCATGGCTATACGCCTGTCGGACGTTGACCCCGTGCATTGGGCTACCTCTATCATACTTGCTCTGGTCGTGTTTATCATTTACACGGTCGACCGGCTACTTGATGTCAGAAAGTTTACTATCGACCCCGCCAGCCAACCACTTACGGCCCGTCATCGGTTCCATCGCGACCATGCCCCGCTGCTATGGTGCGTTGTGATTGGTGCGGCTGTACTGGCCTTTATTCTAACGTTTTTTCTGCCCGGCAGCGTCATTAAGTTCGGGCTTGTGTTGGGCGGTGTTTGTATTGCTTACGTTGGCGCTGTTTTCAGATTGCCTGCACGGCATCCGGCTTTGCTGCTGAAAGAACCACTCGTTGCCGTGTTATATGCGGCTGGTATTTGGGGGAGTGTGTGGGTACAACGCCCGTCGGTGAGTATGATTGAGATACTACAAGGGCTGATGTTTGCCGGAATCGCGTTCCAAAACCTGTTGTTGTTTGCGGTTATGGAACAGTTAGAAGCACCTCATGAAGCCCAGTTTTCCTTAGCCACTGCCTGGGGGTTGGGTAACTGTGCCCTGATTTTACGCTGGTTAACACTCATCATTGTGCTGACTGGCTTTGCTCTCTGTTTCCTGACCGAAGATCGATTCGCTCAACGGTCTGCCCTAATGCTTTCACTAATGAGCCTAACGCTCTATGGAATTCAGCGCTATCCAGACTATTTCCTTAAAAATGAACGGTATCGCTGGCTCGGCGATGGGGTATTCTGGATGCCGATGCTGGTGCTGTAAACCTTAGTGAAGTGGTGAAGTAGTTGTATTGGTTAAGTAGTCAAGCAATAAACCTACAAGGTCTTTGAGACCTTATAGGTTTGTAATCATAAAAGTTGGGGGTCTATTGTCGATTAGTAACTTTCCTACAAATGCACATCGAACACCTTGCCCTGTGGGTTCGCGATCTTGACCGGATGCGAACTTTTTATGAAACGTATTTTCAGGCTACAGCCAACGACAAATACGTCAATTCCAAAAAAGGTTTTTCGTCTTATTTTTTGACGTTTCCCGATGGCGGTTCCCGGCTGGAAATTATGCATATGCCGGGGATTCCCATTACGAAAAATGATGCCCTGAACCAATTTACGGGGCTTATTCACTTCGCTGTCACCGTGGGCAACGAGGCCGCCGTAGATGCGTTAACGGCCAGGCTCAGAATAGATGGATATGCTGTCGTTGGCGAACCCCGCCGAACGGGCGATGGCTATTACGAAAGTGTTGTATTGGACCCTGAAGGAAATCGAATCGAGCTAGTGGCTTCGTAGGGGTATTTGCTATAGCTTGGGCGTCTCTTCCTGCTTCGATTTTACGGCTATCGTTTTAGCTTTCGCCGTTTCCTTAACATCGCGTTGCGTCAGGATGTCGAGGATAATTTGCGTCATGTATTCCCGCTTGTTGAACACAATATCATGGCGGTTTTCGGGAAGGAGAAACTGCTTCACTTCGGCATTTACTAGGTGATTTTGAGCAAACGAAACGTTTGTTGGATACACCAGTTCGTCGCGCTGGCCATGCAGCATGGTAATGCTGGCTTTGATTTTGGGCCAATCGGGCAAAATAGCTTCCAAAGCGCGACGGTGGGCCAGTTTCTCATCGTTTGCCAGCCGCAATAGGGGAGGAACACCCCAATGAATTAGCGGACTGTCGGCAAAATAGCTGATTGGGTAGGTTCGTTCGAGTCCAGGTCCAAGGGCTGAGGAAACGAACACAACATGGTCGACCCTGTCTGGATTATTCATCGCCAGTCGCGCCGTGACAGACCCGCCATACGACGAGCCAACAACCATTAAATAGGGTGCTTTTTTGTACCGATTAATGAGCGGTTGCAGCAATTCGGCCTGTCGAATAATCGACGTTTCGACTCGACCATAATCCGAGTATCCATATCCGGGGCGGTCAACGGCTACCAGCTGCGCCCGATTAAGCAGCGTTGTATCCTTAAAAAACTCGTTGAAAAAAGAGAGCGAACTTGGGGCACCATGAACGAAAAGTACGACTGGCAATGTCGAATCGGTTTCCGAAACGGGCGTTTCCATAAACCGAATGGTACGAGGTTCCTGAGTTCCCTTTTGCTGAACGTGGTAGTAATGAACGACAGGGTGAACGCGCTGATCCTTAAACTCATCGACTAACTCCTGATCTGTTTGACGGGAGTCAACAAACCAGCCTGCAATGACTCCACCAACGGCCAATATTAGTAGGGTAAAAATAGTCCAGCGAAAAATTTGTGTGAATAGCTTCATGATGCCAGGGTGTGTATTTATAACTACGAATACCCTGCCAAAAGTTTAAATAATTGTCGTCACTCTGCTCGGAGTTTATCGACTGGTACAGTACGTTTCTTGAAAAATGTATACAATTCGTTAATTATCAATCAATTATAAATATTCTAGGATATAACGCAAGTGTTGATCAAACCCAACAAGTATGTATTTTCCATAATTGCAGTAGTGTCAGGTCCTGAGACCCGACACTACTGCTACACAATACCAATTTATTGATTCCTTGTCGTATCGGGGGGCGTAGTTGGGTCCGGTGCAGGGGCAACAGGAACGAGAGTTGAGTCGCCTGTTTCGCTTGAAATATCGGTTGAATCCGATTCAGTAGTTTCCTGTTCGTCGCCAGAGTAGCCGCAATTCAGGTATTCTTTTGTGATACCATCAGCCTTTGGAAAGGGCCCTTGCAGATTTTTGAATCGGGAGTCATGATAGACCTTCTCCAGAAAACGACCCACTAGTGGTAAAGCTGTTTTCGCGCCTTCGCCAAGGTCGGTTGAGCGGAAGTGGATACTTCGGTCATCGCCACCGACCCAAGCACCAACAATCAGGTTGTTGGAGACGCCCACAAACCAGCCGTCGGAGTTGTTGGACGTTGTTCCCGTTTTACCACCCATTTCATTGTGATTTTTGAACAGGTCGTACGACCACAGGTTTTGCGACGTGCCGCCGGATTCCTGCAAGCCGCCCTGTAGCATATACCGCATCAGAAAGGCCGTTTCGGGGCTTATTGCCCGTTTGTGCTGGCTCGTGAATGTCTCGATTACATCACCATCGCGATTTTCTATGCGCTGAACGATAATGGGTTCGGTCGATTCACCATCGTTGACAAAGGTACAGTAAGCTCCCACCAGTTCGTAGAGAGACACATCCGATGAACCCAGCCCGATGGATGGTACGGCTTCCAGCCTGCTTTTAATACCCATTCGGTGTGCATATTCGGCTACACGTTCGGGGCCAACGTCATCAGTCAACTGAGCTGTGATTGAGTTGACCGAACGTGCCATAGCCCGGCGAAGTGTCAAATGCGCATACGAATAATAGCCTGTTGAGTTGCGGGGTTCCCATATCTTGTCTTCCCCATTTTCGCGGTATTCTTTGCGGAATGGCTTGTCCTGAATGCGGTCACAGGGGCTAAGGTTGCTAAGCGTATCATCAATAGCCGTAGTATAAACAAAAGGCTTGAAGGTCGAACCCGGTTGGCGTTTCCCCTGTTTGACGTGATCATACTTAAAGTAGTTGTAATCCAGACCGCCAACCCAGGCCCGAATGTAGCCCGTGCGCGGGTCCATGGCCACCATACCCGACTGCAAAAAGTGCTTGTAGTAGGCAATCGAGTCATAGGGAGTCATTGATGTTGAATCATAACCACGCTTATTCGTCCAGCTAAAGACTCTCATTTTGTACTTCACATTCTTCATGTAGTACATGATCGAGTCTGGATAAAGGGGCATGAAGCGTCGTTTCAGCGTTTTGTAGCGTTCTGTCCGATGGGCTACAGAATCAATAAACCCCGGAATCTCATTACCATCTTCGTCTGTCCACGGGTTTCTACCGCGCCAGTGGTTATCAAATGAGTGCTGTAACTGCTTCATCTTTTCGCTCGTAGCCTCTTCAGCATACGTTTGCATGCGCGAGTCGATCGTTGTGACAATCCGCAACCCATCGGTATACAGATCATACCCGTTTTCCTCGCCCCACTTTTTTACGTAATCCAGAACAACATTTTTGAGGTAACTGGCTGGCCCGGAGTAAGGATTTTCGGGTGTAAATTCCGTTATAAGCGGTAAGGCACTAATCGAGTCGGCCTGGGCTTTTGTCAGGAATTTATACTTGGCCATTTGGCCCAGCACGATATTCCGGCGTTCGCGGGAGCGTTTGGGATTTCTTAATGGATTGTAGTTTGTCGTGGCTTTTTGAAGGCCGACCAATACCGCTCCTTCCTGCACATTCAGGCTGTCTGGAACCTTGTTGAAAAATGTCTGGGCGGCAGTTTTCAGGCCGAAGGCGTTCTGGCCGAAATCCACCGTATTGAAGTAATAGGTGATGATCTGATCTTTCGAGAAATTCCCTTCCAGTTTAAGGGCCATCAGCCATTCTTTCGACTTATAAATGACTTTTCGGATCAATGGAATACGGGTTAACAGGCCCGTATTTGTTTTTCGGCGAGTTTTAAAGAGGTTCTTGGCTAACTGCTGCGTAATGGTAGACCCTCCTCCATCGCGGCCGAAACTAATAACGGCCCGGCCTATAGCCCGTGGATCGACGCCACCATGTTCGTAAAAACGGGCATCTTCGGTGGCGATCAGGGCGTTAATTAACGGTTTTGGGATGTTCTCGAACTTGATAGGCGTCCGGTTTTCGGCGTAGAATTTACCGATCATAACGCCATCCTGCGAATAAATTTCGGACGATTGATTAAGCTTTGGGTTGCTTAACTCGCCCACACTCGGCATTTCGCCGGTGAGATACAGGAAGTTGTAGTTTAGAACAAATACGTAAATACCCAGAGCCAGAGAAGCCCAAAGAATACCTTTCGTTGTTTTTTTTAGGTAAGGATAATACCAGGATTCAGGATCGATGTACTGATGAACGAATGCGCGAAACTGATTACGATAGCTATGATAGGTGTTTGCCCAAGCATTGACACGCTCCTCGCCGGCAACCCGTGCGATATGGCGGCCTACTCTGCTTCTAACGTTGCCTGCTACTTTCTGGCGTTTCCGAAATTCGCCAAAAGCGTGCCGAACAGCGCGGAATCGCTCCCTGTATTGACTCATGTTTTAATAGTCGAATATAATCTGATTATTCACCAGCTGGCCCACCGATGGTGTCCAGTCTATCTGGTCCGGATTGCCCCGATCAGGTCCGGGTCAATCCAGAACGGGTCAGTCCGGACCGGGGTCCAAATATAACGGATTTTCGACCGATGTAATATACAAAAGCCGGGTCGCTCACACGGCCCGGCTGATTTTTGCCTGGTTATTTTTTACGAATCAATATACGCTTTCGGGCAGAATAACGCCTTACATCTATTTTTTCTCGAATGTCATAGCCACACCATTCATGCAGTAGCGAAGCCCCGTTGGTTTGGGGCCATCGTTGAACACATGGCCCAGGTGACCACCACATACGTTACAAAGCACCTCTGTACGAACCATGCCATAGGTTTTGTCGGAGTTCTCCTTTACGGCGTTTTTGGCGATGGGTTGATAAAAACTTGGCCAGCCTGTGCCGGAGTCAAATTTAGTATCAGACGCAAACAACGCGTTATGACACCCTGCACAATAGAACGTGCCGTGGTCGTGAATCTCGTTGAGCGGACTGGTGAAAGCCCGTTCGGTTCCGTGTTCGCGAAGCACGGTGTATTGGTTTGGTGTTAGAATTTTTTTCCACTCTGCATCGGTTTTTACTACCTTATGAGGGGGCGTGTCGTCTGTAGTAAAGGCTAAAGCTGTAAACAGACAAGCTGATAATAGAATTGACAAAATGAGTTTCATATCGTTTTTTAGATTTTAGCGCAAAGACGCAAGTGTAAACGCAAAGGTTATAGTCTGAGCATGGTTGCCAGGTCGTCAATGCAAGCTAAGGTATAAAGGCACTCTTTTCATTCGCTATAAATAGCGTCGAAAACACAAGCATTGAGCGCCGGATTTGGCGAAATATGCTATGAGGTTGTTTAGGATTTTGATTCCGAACGAGTTTTTGTCATCCCGACGAAGGAGGGATCTTCGGGATAAATGAAAAACTCTACCTACCCCGAAGATCCCTCCTTCGTCGGGATGACAAAAACTCGTTCGGAATCAAAATCCTAAATAATCTCTATTATAAAAACAGTAAAAACGTGCGTTACGTTCAGGCGTTTATGGGAGCAAGCGCGAGCAATGTGGAGAGGGTAGGCGTTGGGCTTCCTCCCCGTTTTTCGACCGTGACGGCGAACGCTTCGGCCCGTGCCACGTTACGATTCATGCGTTGGACCGCAGCTGATGATGTTTCGAATACACCTGCATCAACGGGTTTGCCACCCACCATCGACCAGAGCTGATATTGCTTGTCGGCTGGTAAAGGAGGCAGTGACCCAACCTGAACAGCTACCTGATGGGTTTGGCTATTCCAGAAAACGAGCATAGTACCCTGGGGTGCTTTATCATTACCCTTCAATTCCAGCGTTCGGGTACCGGGTTGGCGGACAACGGCCAGTGCCTGATCGGCCAGTGTTTTTTGATCGCGCAACTGGCGCACCTCAGCCAGCATTTTGCTGTTATCGGTTTGAGTAGACGTCAGTCTTTTTTGGGTTGTTCGCAGCTGCGAAAGGAGGTAGAACGAAAATAAGAAAAGCAACAAACCCATTGAGGCAGCCACAATCCAGGTAACCCGGAAAGTAGGAGACGAATTAGTTGTCGACATATCAACCGGCATTGGCCGAACGATGGTTTCCTGCACCGGCTTGTCGAAGTCAAGTTGATCCATCAATTTGGCCTTCACCGATTCGGGTGGTTCAACGCTGTGCGAAAGCGCGTAATTTTCAAGGACTTCTGAAAGCTGGTCAAGTTCGAGTCGTATATCCGGATAAATAGACGATAGGCACTCGACCTCGCGTCGCTCTTGGTCGCTAACCGCACCCATGACGTAAGACTCCAAGATACCAGATGCTATGTACTCCGTAACGTTCATGATTTAAATAATTGCTTTAATTCCTGCAAGGCTGCCCTGACACGAGTTTTTACCGTTCCCAACGGCAGTTTGAGTTCTTCGGCGGCTTCTTCATGGGTATATCCCCCAAAATAGACCAGATCAATTAACTGTTTGCGTTCGGGTCTCAACTGGTTTACAACTTCCTTTATACCAATGTGGTCTGGGTTGGGCTGCTCCGTATTGTGTTGCCGGTCAACAATATGTACGTTGTCTTCGTCGGTTCGGATTGCCGCAAAGGGTTGCGTTTTTTGAGAGCGTAGCGAATCAATGGCCGTATTTCGGGAAATATTCAGCATCCAGGTAAACAAACGACCCTTACTGGCGTCGTATGCGTCCAGGTTCTTCCAGATCTTGACGAAGATGTCTTGTAAAAGGTCAGCCGCCTGCTCATCATCACGCACAATGCGAAGCACCACCCCAAAAAGGGCGGGTGAATATTGATCATAGAGCCATTGAAAAGCCTGCTGATCGCGCTGGGTAAGCTTTTCAATCAAGACGCTTTCTGAAACTAAAGAAGACTGGCGTTTCACGAGGGGGGTGTTAAGTGAGCCAAATATATACAGTTTTTTAAAAAACCAGTGTTTATGTGCCAGATTAAGGTGATAGACCCGCACCGCCGACGGTCAGCCGTTGCTGTGCGGGTCTATCGAAGATAATCGTTAGATTATTCTGGTCAACGAAAAGAATCCATACCCGATTTGGGCATCAACACACCACTTATACTATAAACGACTCCGTTGGCCTGAGGGTTATCGCTACCGTCAATGGAGGCTGTATGTCCCTGTTCATCGGTAAGCGTCATACGCCCGTTTGATTCCTGAATAGTCAAGTTAGTACCCGATAACGTTTTCAAAGTTGCTTTCCCATTACCGGCTTTTATTTGACGACTCAATTCTGCGGGCGACAGCGTGCCGCTTACCACATGATAGGATAGAAGCTGTTTAAGGGCAGCGCGGTTACTGCCTTCCAGCAAAGCACCCTGCACCGTAGTTGGAAGGGTTTTGAAAGCCGCATTTGTTGGCGCGAAGACCGTGTAAGGGCCGCTGCCTTTGAGTGTTTCCCACATATCGGCCGATTGCAGGGCGTTTTGCAGGGTTGTGTAGTTGGGCGATGACGAGACAAAATCGCCGATGCTGGTGTTTCGAACGGTACTGCCTGCTTTCACGGCTGGGGTTGGGCTGGATTTAGCCCCCTCAACAGCTGCTGCAGTTCCGGCGTTGGAATCTGCTAGCCCCGAACTACCTGATGAACTGCGGGTAGCACTGTTGTTTTGCGCGTTATTCACCGGATCGACAGGCGCAGCATTTGGGTTGCTACCTGCACCGGTTGGCGCGTTGGTTACATTGTTGCTGTTGTAATTGGTTGTGTTACTGTTGTTTATCGCTGTGCCATCGCTGGATGAACTCTGCCGATAGCGGGCGTCTTGTGGCGACGTGTTTGTGGTGGTGGCGGCACTGCCCGCTTTTTGATTAGTCATTTTTCGGTTGCGTTTCATGGCACGCTTTTGATCGCGGGAGGGTTTTGCCGGCATCGAATCCGGAGCAATGGCTCCCTGCGGATAGGTTGTTGAGGTAGCGGCTCCCGTTGGGGTTGTTTGCGCCCAGCCGGTGGTAGCGATCAGCGCTGTTCCCAACGCGAATAGGCTAATGTGTTGCTTGATTTTCATACCGTTGTCGATTAAGAGTATATCGGATATTCTTCCTGTTTTAACCGAGTTACAGGCAAAAAGTTTGGGGTCAATTTTGTGTTGTTTGCGTAAAGGCGGGTAGATTTGCTGTTGTCTCAACAAACCACAAAACCCTTTTATGCAGTCTATTCTTCCATTACCCACCCAGCCCGTTAAGCCCGGTACCAGCACCGGACAGCACTTCTGGCACGCTACCGATTCGTCGACCGGCCAACCCACCAAAACCCTCGATTCTTATTCTCCGGCCGATGGGCAACTCATTGCCCGCGTTACCCTAACGAGCCGTGCTGACTATGACCACGTTATTGAAACGGCACAGGCGGCTTTTGCGGAGTGGCGATTGGTACCTGCTCCACGTCGGGGTGAGATTGTCCGACAAATGGGCGAACAGTTTCGGCGGTATAAGCGGGAATTGGGAACGCTCGTTAGTTACGAAATGGGTAAGTCCTTGCAGGAAGGCTTAGGTGAGGTACAGGAAATTATAGACATCTGCGATTTTGCCGTTGGGCAGTCGCGGCAGCTGTATGGCCTGTCGATGCACTCGGAGCGGCCCGCCCACCGAATGCTGGAGCAATGGCATCCGCTGGGGGTGGTTGGTATTATCTCTGCGTTTAATTTTCCGGTTGCCGTCTGGTCGTGGAACGCCATGCTGGCCTGGGTGTGTGGCGATGTCTGTGTATGGAAGCCGTCCGAAAAAACACTACTTACGGCCCTGGCCTGTCAGCAAATTATTGGCGAGGTGTTGCGCAACAACGACGTACCCGAAGGGGTGTCGTGCCTGATTACGGGTGGCCGCGATACGGGCGAGTGGCTGGCGCGTGATCCGCGTGTAGCGCTTGTGTCGGCAACGGGGAGCACCCGAATGGGCAAAGCCGTTGCCGAAACAGTGGCGGGTCGGTTAGGTAAAAGCCTGCTTGAGCTGGGCGGCAACAACGCCATTATTGTCTCGGAACATGCCGACCTTGATCTGGCCATTCCGGCCATTGTTTTTGGGGCCGTTGGTACTGCCGGTCAGCGCTGCACCAGCACGCGCCGAATCATTGTGCAGGAAAGCATATACGACGACGTAAAAAGCCGATTAAAAAACGCTTACGCGCAACTGCGTATAGGGAATCCGTTAGATGAATCGTTCCATGTGGGGCCGGTTATCGACCAGGCTGCTGTACAAAGTTACGAACTGGCCATTGCCGAGATTCGGACATCGGGCGGGCAGTTTGTGGTGGAGCCGGGCCTTATTGACGGTCTGGGTTTTGAATCGGGTTGCTACGTACGGCCCTGTGTGGCCGAAGCAGAAAACCATTGGCCTGTGGTGCAGCGTGAAACCTTTGCGCCAATTCTATATCTGCTTAAATATACCACCCTCGATGATGCCATTCGCCAGCAAAATGGCGTACCTCAAGGGCTTTCGTCAGCTATTTTCACCCTGAATATGCGCGAAGCTGAGCGGTTTCTGGCAGTGGCAGGGTCTGACTGTGGTATTGCCAACGTGAATATCGGTACATCGGGTGCCGAAATAGGTGGCGCTTTCGGGGGCGAAAAAGAAACGGGCGGAGGCCGCGAATCGGGTTCCGATGCCTGGAAAGCCTACATGCGCCGACAAACGAATACCATCAACTACGGCACAACCATGCCCCTGGCGCAGGGGATTACATTTGAGTTGTAGTGGAGTCGGTGGATTAGGTGTAATGAGTGGAGTTGGTGGAGTAGGTGAAGTTAGTCACTCAACCTACTCCACTCACTCCACCAACTCCACTCATTACACCTACCCCACTCACTCCACCGACTTCACTAATTCACTGGCTTCCCTTCTCCTGTTAGTACATAGCGCATATTCATAGTTGGAAACTTACTCGCTATCTCGGCCAGCGACTCGCTGCTGAGGTAAGTTTTATTACCAATATGCCGGTAAAATTTCTCCCGGCTATATCCTAATTCTTTCGCTAATCGGTAGACCGACATCTCTTGTGCGGCCAGGGCTTCCTTGAGCCATTTTCCCTGAATATTGCTCTTTTTTTCTCGTCGTCCAGCCATGAAACAAAGGTAAAAAATATATGTATTAATTGTTGTATATAAGTATTGTTTGTAGTATATTTAATGCATGGAAAACAGCGAAAAAATAGCCAGAATGGGCCTTGATTTAGGGCGGATTATAGACGGAGAAATGCCATTTAAAGCCCATCCGTGCATTTATTATTTAATTAATGCCATGAATGATGTTGTTTTTGTTGGGCAAACAGTAGACCTACAGTCGCGGCTGTTGGAGCACAAACGTGCGGGCGTAAATTTTGTCCGATTTCGCTTCTTCGGTTGCGAAGAGCGTGACCTGGATCGGCTTGAACAAGGCGCTATTGTTCGGCTCAAACCTGCGCTGAATAAAGCGCCAAAGATGCCAAAACTCAAATCGGCATCGGGACACTTGAGTAAGCAATTGATCTGCCTCAAACACAACATCACGCCCATTGCCTTTGATCGACTACGGGAGGCATTTGGGTTACACCCAACCAGTTCATTTGGCAATGCAAAGTATTATAAGCCCGAGGATGTGGAGTTGTGGGTAAGGCGGTTCAAAGGGCTGGTTGTGTCGGGGCGGCATGTACTTCAAGTTAAGCCAACATATCTGGCAGTGGGTATCAGCAGCCGAACTAGGCAAATTCAGCTCTTTACAAAATGAATAGGAGAGGAGGTGTGTAAACATAGCTTGCTTAGTGACGAATACAGGTTTTTCGTGTCCATGTATTGAATTAAATGGTTACAAAAAGCCTGTATTCGTATGGTAACTATTCGTATTGATGAGAAAGAAACGTCTCTTTTATCGGTTTCCTTTCCAGAAGACCCAATTGGCAACGATTTGGTGGGGCAAATTCCGGGTAGACGATGGAGTCGTTCGCGCCGGTGCTGGCTGGTGCCCAACACCCGCGAAGCCGTTGTACAGGTGGGTAAACTTTTCGGGAAAGACCATTGTCGGTTCGATGAAGCTGTGGTGCGGCTCTACAAGCCCACGGCCACAGTGCCGGAAATTGAGCGGGCTACAAATCCGATGTGGCCGCCAGTTGGGAAGGGTATTGCCCCAAAAAGGGTTCGGTATGCTAAGCCCCTGCGTGAGTATGATCGGCATCCGGTTGTTGTTTCCCTTTGCGATGCCTTACAATTGCACCAATACAGCTACAAAACGCTTAAAAATTATAAACAGGCAAGTATTGCGCTAATTCGATATGCATCGCCTAGGTCTGTAGAGGAATTGACTAAACATCAATTTCAAACGTATCTGCTGTATTTGATCAGGGCGAAACGGCTCAGCAGCTCTACCATTAACGTCCATATTAACGCCTGGAAATTTTATTGCGAGAAGATTCTACAGCGCGACAAAGAGTTTTACAATATCGAGTATCCACGAACTCCGGATAAACTACCCACGGTTTACAGCGTGGCCGAAGTGAAAGCTATTTTTAGTGCGACGACCAGTTTGAAATACCGGACGTTGTTTCAATTGGTATATGCCACGGGTTTGCGTTTAAACGAAGTGGTTCATCTTCGTCTTTCAAATATTGATCGTTTCAGGCGGCTCATTATCGTTCGGGCTGGTAAGGGAAAAAAAGACCGCGTTGTCATGCTTAGTCATAAGCTCGAAGCGATACTGGATATATATCTGACGAGCTATAAACGAACAGGCGGATCACCCCAACTTTATCTTTTTGAAAATTCGGAGAATCATGAACCCATTGCGAACCGAACGATACAGATGGTTTATAGTGAGACGGTGCGTTTTGCCGGAATCCGGAAAAAAGGGGGCATCCATACATTGAGGCACAGTTTTGCCACTCATCTGCTCGAATCGGGTCTGGACATCCGGTATATTCAACAATTGTTGGGCCATACCAGTATTCTGACAACCATGCGCTACACCCATGTTTCGGCCGACAGGATCAGTACCTTTAAAAGTCCGCTGGATGATTTTTAGCGGGCTCGTCTCGGTTGTGCCATCGGAGCATTGGGCGAAGTTGGGACAGGCTAAAGAAACGACTTTTCAGGACATACCCCTGTGTATATCGTTTCATCGTACGTTTAAGCGGTATTACTTCTCCACGTGCATTGAAGCGATAGAAGGCTCCTTTTGCATCGAAGAAGTAAGTTGAGTAGCCGTCTATGTCCCAAACCCGATTGACCCCAACAACAATTTGCCTTGTCTTCATTTTCTTGTAACTACTATTTGCAATTAAGGTATATGTTTTCTTACTTGCAATGACCCGCAGCATTTAACCTGGAAATTTAGTGAGTGCGGAATTAGTGATTGCTGATTGATAGGAGTTTATAGTTCCGCAAGTTCGCGCCCATATATATGTTGGGTGGCGGGTCCAAAATGGGCGTCAAAGGCGGGTTATCTGTGACAGTGGAGCCGCCCCGACAGGCCAGCGGTTTGGTTTGTTGGTCAGCTTCCGGTTGACAGAGCGCGCTCCCTAAAAGTTTAGTTTAGGCTTAACCGTCTAACTTTCCTGCGACAGGTTGAACAACCCGCTTACATCAAGAAAATGATTAGAATCAATACTCAATTTTTTCTCAGGATTTTGCTGTGCCTATTTTTGGCATCATGTGGTGCCAGGAATGAGAAAAAAGAGTGGAACAGTAAGCAACCACAGAATGAAATAGAAAATTTTGATACGTTCTATAGACGATTTTATGCAGACAGTCTTTTTCAGGCAAACCGCGTAATTTTCCCTTTAGAAGGCTACAACCAAAATTTACATGAACTGGGTGAGGACGGGCCGAAAGAAGATACGATCCCAAAAGTTTACTACACGCAGAGGAGTGAATTAGGTTTCCTGAATCCTCCGCCCTTAAAGGACTCGATTTACGAAGATGTGTTATATAAAGTAGGTTTAAAGAAGACGGACACGCTTGTTGTAGAGAAGTTTTGGATAGATGAATCTGGTTCTATGATAGAAAAACACTTTAAGCCAATACAAGGCAAATGGCATCTGGTGTATTTTTACTACATAGACAATTGAATTGTGCATGGTTATTCACTGCGCGCAGGCAGGCTCCCGGTGACAGGCAGCACGCCCCAGAAGGACGCTTTTCAGCCCAACATGACGGGTGTGTAAAGGTGGAAGTGGCTTGTGTTCAGGCCAGTGACTCGCCCACCATCAACACCCGTGGTCGTTGGGTGAAATTATAAAAATAAAATCCTATGGTCAGTTTTCGGGCGACAGTGGAGCGACTCCTTAAGAAAATCTGGAAAAATGTTTTTGTCTTTCGGCTGACAGGCGAACCACCTCAGTTAAGAGAAATAATTGAATCTGCGTATATACCGCCGTCTGTAAAAACGCAAAAAAAGGAAAGTCTAGAGCTTTTATTTCTCAATGAACAATATGTGAAAGAAAATTATGATGATTTCATGAGCCGATATTCGGGTTTCGGTGAAGACTTATATAGTTTGCTAAGTGAACAACTGCCAGAGGTTTTCAGGAAGCTAACTTTTTATAAGGGCATCGTTTATCAAACAGAAGATAGCTATGCTGTATTTATAGGCGAACCTGCATTTGGAATACAACTTGACCCGCTAATTGAAGTAGTTGTTATTTGGGACCACTCAAGGCATGCCGAATTTAGTTCGTGGCTAAACGATGGGCATTCAGCAGTACTTGAGTATATTCAAAAAGGAGTAGATGGTGCTTGGCTTGACTGACTAACGGTTTTCGCTTCGCGTGGGTAGCTTCCCGGCGACAGGTGGCCCGCCCCGTCAGCAGGCAGGCAGCCCAACATGATGAGTGTGTAAAGGTTCAAGTACGTGTGTCTAGTTCAGTAACTCGCTCACCATCAACACTCATGGTCGTTGGGTGGCGGGTCCATGCTGTGAGTGCAAGGCGGGCTACCTGCGACAGTGGAGCAACGAGTTAGTAAAGCCGTTGCTCATAGGCGGGTTACGTGTGACAATTAAAATGCCCAGGTTAAGCAGGTTTGGACTTCCATTTCGAAGTTTTGGCTGACAAGCGAGCGACACATGCAAGGCGACTTATCAAGTCTGAGTAAAAAAACCGTAACCACTTAAACTATCTATACGGAAGTTAGTACTTCTACCCCTGTCTCGTTAGTGTTTCCGCCACTCTGGAAGCGAATTGGAGCAAGCCTAATTGACGTTTACTTTATTTTTATGTTAGCTTATGCAATGGTTAGCATCTTGCCAGAGTCCTTCGTTGACCAATTTCGCTTAATCATTTTTGGGCTAGCCGTCCTCTATGACCCCATTTGTAATTCAACTTTGGGCTACACATTTGGCACTTTCCTCTTTAAAGTTAGGGTCAGAAGTCGAGCAGATACTACCCAGAAATTGTCTTTTCCCAAAGCGCTAATCCGCTTCATAGTCAAAGCTGTATTAGGCTGGATTTCGTTTCTGACCATTCACTCTGACAGTATGCGTAGAGCAATCCATGACCGTGTTGCCGACTCAGTTGTAATCAGCAAATAAGTATTTCAAAAAAGGATTTGTGCATTGCTGTCCGCTCCGCGTGGAATAGCTTACCGGCGACAGGGCACACGTCCCAGAGGAGGGTCCGCAGCCCAACATGATGAGTGTGTAAAGGTGCAAGTGGCTCGTGTTGAGTTGAGGTATGTGCTCACCATCAACACTCATGGTCGTTGGGTGGCTCGTCCAAAATGGGCGTCAAAGGCGGGTTACCTGCGACAGTGGAGCCGCCCCGACAGGTCGTTTTGGATTCATTTGCCAGCTTCCGGTCGACAGGTTGAACGCTCCGGTTAGGCGAACTCAAGCTTCCATTTCGGCGGCTCGGCTGATAATTCAAACTAGTGACAATGATAAAGCAGACACTCATTACCATAGGTAGACTCAAACTATATCATGAGTATAGCGGTGATGGAGATGGTTTTGCCCGTGTTGGCCACCCTGACGAGAAAACCGTCTTCGGTTCTATGCAAAGCCAAATATGGTCAGCCATTGAGGGCGCTATACAAGGTGTTGAATTGATTGCAGAGGGCTTGGTCTCGAATGAGTATGCAGCAAAAACACTGCAAAAGCTACGTGAATCTTGCGATGATGAGAGTTATGAAACTTTGACGGCAAAACTGAATTAATAAAAGTTACGCTCCGCGTGGGCAGGCTACCGCTGACAAGACGCACGTTTCTATGTTTCGATTAACTTTGCTAAATGGAGACAGGCGTTTACATTCCCATTATTTCAAATTACGGCTTCAAAGCTACTTTCGGCAACGAAGCTGACAGTTTGTTCCTTCGTACAGCCTTGCAGGCCCTTATCAAATCGGATACACCTATCCAAGAAGTACATTTCGATAAAAATGCTTTCGAGGCTCTGACTATTGACAGCCGGAGTGGCATTTTTGATTTAGCCTGTACAGACGAAAACGGAAGTCAGTTCATTGTTGAAATGCAATTAGGTTTTGCACCACATTTTGTGCAACGCATGAAGTTTTATGCACTTCACAAGTTTAACACGGTCGTGGAAAGAGGAGAGTTTGATTATGCCAACCTGCCCAAAATCTATGCCATCGCCATTTTAGCGAAGAGCATTTTGCCAACGGCTCATTTTCATACCGTTGCTAATCTACGAAGCGAGACCGGTGAAATCATTGATACTCAAATGACGTTTATCACCGTAGAATTGGCTAAGTTTAACGAACAAGTAGCTGAGATAGAGACTGACTTAGAGAAATTAGTTTATACTATGAAGACGCTCCATACAACCGAACCGACTCAGTACCCTGCTTTCTGGAATGAGGAATGGCTTAAGCGGGCCATTGATGAGTTAGACACCCGGAAAATGACTCCAGAGGAAAGAGCTTACTTTGCCCGTGTGACAGCGGCCAATGCTGAAGCGGTCAAAGCAGAAAAGCAAAGAATTATAGAGGTCAAAAAAGAGACTGTAAAGAATTTATTAGCTCTTGAAATTTTAACAATTGAGCAAATCGCTAATTCTGTTGGTGTCTCTACTGATATAGTTATAGAAATCCAAAAAAGAAACGAATAGTATTCAATCTCTCCTGTGACAGCAAGCACGTCCCAAATTCAACGTTTTCAGCCCAACGTGGGCAGGGGTGTAAAGGCTCTCTTCGCTCACCATCAACACCCGTGGTCGTTGGGTGAACCGGCCAAAATGGGCGTGCAAGGCGGGTTACCGGCGACAGAGTGCTCGTGCCAACGGTTCGCTTTGGGCTCGTTAGGCGGGCTGCCGGCGACAGTGGAGCCGCCCCGACAGGCCAGTGGTTTGGCTCTTTGGCCGGTTTGGGTCGACACCAGAACCGCCCTGAGTGCGGGCTTGGACAAGTTGGGCCGCTTCCGGTCGACAAGGCAAACGCCCCGGTGGGCAGGTTGGCCAAAATCGGTTAAGTGCCGCTCCGGCGTACCGGTGGTTGAGCTACGCGCTGGTCTATACAAATCGGTTCCGTGCGTGGTTGTCCGCTCCGCGTGGGTTGACTTCCTGGTGACAGGGAGCACGCCCCGAAGGTGAGTTTGCAGCCCAACATAACGGGTGTGTAAAGGTGCAAGTGACTCGTGTTCAGGTGAGTGACTCGCCCACCATCAACACCCGTGTGGTACTGTCTTCCAATCCAAGAAAAACGCTGGTAATATTTCAAGAGTCCACTAACTCGCCTATATTTACTTCCTTAAGCACGGCCCCCTGGGGTTGATGCCGGGTAGCCTCTTGAGTTGGGGCTACTTTTTTTTGAGTCACGGGCTCGTAAGTCGGATCATAGGGCTCGTCCTTTTTCCACAAAGCGAAGATCAACGTGAGCAGTTTGCGCTGCACGGCTACATAGCCTTTCATCTTGATATTAGTCTGTTTAAAGACCTGTTCATAGAGGTCAATGAAGGGTCTTTGCTCAAAGGTCACCATCATCAAAGCCGGCATGTGTAACGCCCGTCGAATGCGAGTGTTGCCCCGTTTACTAATGCGGGTCTTGCCTACCCGTTTGCCACCGCACGGGCGGCCCCGTTTGATTTTCTACCACGTCATAGCCTGCAAAGCTCACCAGTTGCCGTTGATTCTCGAAGAGAGCGAACTCGTTGGTCTCGGTGATCAGATTGGCTACGGTCAGTTCGCCCACGCCCTTGATGCGGCAGATCTGCTCGGTTTTTCGTTTCCATTCGGCATTCTCCTTGATAGCTTTGTGGATAAGTTTGAGACATTGGGCCAGTTGTTTATCCAACTCAGCGATGAGCGTTTTCAACTGCACTTTAACCGTCAGCGAGTGATACATGCCTACTTCAAGGGACATCAGTTGATTATTTACCTGCGTTTTAAAGGTTTGTAGATCAGTATATTGACGGGTTAGCTGATGTAGGATATACATGGCTTCGCTAATGGGTCTCCAGGCTTCCAGGGCCTGCTGACAAACCATCATAGCCAGTGCCTGAGCATCAACCCCATCGGTCTTTGTTTTGATGCCCAGGGCTTTGATGTAGTACTTGGCTTTCTGGGGTAAGACTACGCAAACATGCACCTGCTGGCGGTGTAGAGCCAGAGCCAATTACTCGTAGTAGACCCCTGTGGCTTCCATCAAATAATGGACAAGTATACCCGGCTCTTTACAATGATGGTCGCTCCACTGGAGGAAATCAAGAATGCCGGTTGGAGTATTTTTGAAGGCTCGGGTCGCCTTTACTTTAACGCGTTGAGTAGGATCGATAGCACTGACGCAGGCATGAAATTCATCCTTACCCATGTCAATACCAACACCATATTTGAGCGGTTTTAGGTTCGCTTCCATAGTGAAATAGGTTGGGGGAAACACTTGTTTAGGTCATTAACTTTCCCGACTTTGCACATAATGCTGGATCGAGGCTATGCCTCGTCCTTGGGTACTGTTCATTCTACCGGAAAGGGTGGTGAGTAGGGCCAAGCCACACGATGTATGTCGTCTTTATAGCGACGCATTTGCGTTGGGTTCAAGCTTTTTCTACTCACCAATGACTGGGCTACAAATTGCATTATTTTAAGCGAATAACCTTGGATCCAAAGATATGGGCGTTGGGTGGCGGGTCCAAATTGGGCGCGCAAGGCGGGTTACCGGCGGTATGTGGCAAGCCCCGACAGATAAGGCCCTGAATGATACAGTAATACAAAATGCGTGGTACGTATTTTGTGTTGAAAGTGCGGTACTAGGAGAGTTAGCGGTAATTAACAGACCATGCCTTCCACAGAAAGATTATGATAGAGTTGAGCAACTTCATAAAATCACAAATCAATATTTCTAACGACGATTTGCAAACTATCCTCTCAAATTTTCAAGAACGGACTATTGACAAAGACAAGTTTGTTATAAAAAAAGGGCAAATTGTAACATCGTATTATTTTATCAAATCAGGCGGACTTCGCATTTACTTTGACAAAGACGACAGACAAATAACAGGTTGGTTGGCTTTTCAAAATGATTTTTTCACTGAACTCAATAGCCTTAAATCAGGACAACCAACACAATTTAATATTCATGCAATTGAAAGTTCAACTTTGCTAACGATTGACAAGTCTCAAATGGAACTACTCTATAGACAATTTCCTTTGTGGCAACAATTTGGCAGACAAATTTGGGAAAACGCTTTCCTTAAAGTCATAAATGGGATATTGAGCTATCAAACTATGACAGCCGAAGAGCGTTATTTGGGTATGATGAAACAATCAGACCTTTTACAAAAAGTCCCACTAAAACAACTTGCATCTTACTTGGGTATTACGCAAACCTCATTAAGTAGAATTAGAAAAAACATCAAGTAGCATATTAATTGCCATTTGGCAATTTTGTCAAAGCATTTTATTTTGAAGTTTGTATCATAAAACAATAAAGAGATGCAAGCTTCAAAGAACAAAAACATTAAAATACTCATCCTATTTTCAATAGGCACTTTAATAATCGGGTTACTGACGGCTTATATTAGTTTTGCGTTATTCCCATTGGAGAGAACTTATCATCTACCTAAAATATATCCACAACTTTGGGTATTTTGGCTAGTGTGGGTAATTTTATATCCAACAATGGGCTTGGCAGCAGGACACATTTGGGTGAAAAGAAAAGAGTTTGACGTTAGGGGGGCTATAATTTTTTATATATCTATTCTCTTGACAAATTTTCTGTTTCTACCAATTGCAAACGTTTCAAATGGCAATCCAGCAATCATGACGTTTATGGATATTAACGGAGTGTTGACCTCACTACTTTTGGGATGGATATTTTCAAGGTATTCAAAAGCTGCCTTTTACTATTTGTTGCCCTTGATATTATGGATGCCCATAACTGCAATTTTCAAAATAGCATTGTGGGTAAACAACCCCATCCATTTTTGACTGACAATAACTACTAAAATGGGGTTTGCTACAAGTGTGGATTGACGTTTGGAGCTTTGTCAGCAGTTCGCCCCATTCGTCGGTTACGGTAAGTGCGTTGTGTGGGCTCCGCATTGGCATGTTTTCGAGCGACAGGTTGCTCGCCCCCGAAGGAGCGTTTTTAGACCAACTTACAAAGGGTGTAAAGGTAGAAGTGACCTTGTAAACGTGAGCTAAATTGCACATCATCAGCCTTTTGGAGCATTGGGTGGAAATGCAACAAGTGCTTGCTTGGTAGGTTTCGGTTGACAGGTTGAACGTTTTGGTAAGTCGAGTTTAGTGCTTGCATTTGCTGCTTCTGTGTGACAAAGGGAGCGCCCCGACAGGCTAAGGTTATATTTACACTACGGGGTTGCGACTGACAAGCCGAACGCCCTTTGGAGAAATACTCAATAAGGATTTAAATCATAAAACTTAGTCTGCTATGACAAATCGAAAAGAACTTTCTTTGTTACTTGGCATCGTCGCCGGTTTCGTCTTTTTACTTTCTTTTTTTGTTGGTTTGGGCGTACCGACTGATTCTTTGTTGGTGGTAGGAGGCTTTTTCAGCATCGTCGCCATTGCAATTTCTCTACTGTTATTTCCGAAAAAGAAGCCAACACAGTAACAGCCTGATATGATTTTGTTTCGCTCCGCCTGGGGGTAGCTTTCCGTCGACAGCTTGATCGACCCATAATGAAAGCGTTCAGCCCAACCACCACCGTGTTTTTGGGAAAAAATTCCCAACAGGCTGTAAGTTTACGGCCTTTGATTATCAGTGTATTATAGAATTACAACACATCCGGCCATGTGTGTAAAGACTCCTGCGTCACCATCAATACTCAGCGGTGTTGAGTGTATGTTTACAAAGTTATCGGATTTCGGATCTTGTGGGATGAAGTGAATGACCTGTTTTATAAGATTGAGTTTTCATTTTTAGTTTTCGGCCGATAGGCAAAACACCCCCGTTGACCAGGTAGAGTTATTGGTGTATTTTTGTATATCAGGCAGGTGGATTTTACCATAAATAAAAATGAAAAATGTCAATCTATTGAAGCAGGTCGATTTTATAAAGGAAATTGATGAGCTCAAATATATACAGCGTAAAACCAGGTTATTTAACAGTGACAGGCATGAAAATGATGCTGAACACAGCTGGCATTTAGCTATGATGACAATTGTTTTAGCAGAGCATTCAAATGTTCCAGTCGATGTACTAAAAGTACTGAAAATGGTCTTGATCCATGATATTGTGGAGATTGATGCGGGTGATACATTTATCTATGACACGCAAAAAAATCACACGAATACTCGTGAAGAACTAATTGCCGCAAAACGAATATTTGGGCTGTTACCACAAGAGCAAGCTGATGAGTTTATTGCAGTTTGGGAAGAGTTTGAGGAATGTTCAACCAATGAAGCGAAATTTGCCAGAGCAATGGATAGGTTTGAACCGCTACTACAAAATACGTCAAATGATGGTGGGACCTGGGTAGAATTTGATGTAAACTACCAAAAGGTTTATGACAAGAAAAAAGCTATTAAAAATGGGTCAACTATAGTTTGGGATTACGCAGAGGGCCTAATCAATGAAAGTGTTGATCGTGGAATACTAAAAAAGTAATGTAAAGTACAGCAACTTTCTGGAGCGGTATACCTATCCTCCAAGAAGCATTTTCAGCTCAACATAGAGAGGGAAAATTGCTGTAGTATTAAATTAAAAAATAAGATGATGCTGGCAAAATACCTCTGGATAACAGGTTCAGTATTTATTTTCCTATTAGGAATTACTCACTTGTATTATACATTTTTTACCGACGTATTTTCGTCAAAAAATGCAAGGATGATTGAAGAAATGAAAGTTTCATCGCCCATTTCAACCCAGAAAATAACCATGTGGAAAGCGTGGATTGGTTTTAATGGCAGTCATAGCAGTGGGGCAATTTTTATCGGCGTTATTAATGTCTATCTAGCCCTTCAGTATTTTAGAATTTTACAATCCGATCATTTCTTTTTTCTTTTTAATATTCTTACAATTGGCTTTTACATTTGGCTGGCAGAAAAATATTGGTTCAATATCCCCTTCATAGGGTTATCAATCACGTTAGCTTGTTTTCTTATTTCCTATAGCCTCACCTTACTGAATATATGATCTAGTGCGCTATTACTTTTCTTTGTGTGGGGCGGCCTTCCGATAACAGCGAGCACGTTCAGAAATATAGTTTTCAACGCAATTAAATAAGGCATCAATCGAAATCCTCCACCCATATGATTTACTTAACTCAGTTAATCTTCATTAAGGAAGGTCAGGAAGAAGTGTTCAATCAGTTCGAAGAGGTTGCCATTCCATTGATCGGGAAGTATAACGGACAACTTTTACTACGAATACGACCAACTGATGATGCATATATTGAGCAACGTATGGAAAAACCTTATGAAATACATTTTGTGCGATTTGACTCGGAGCAGGACCTGGCAGCTTTCCAGCAAGACGAAAGTTGGAAGCAGTTTTTACACCTGAAAGAGCAATCGGTAAGAACAGCTATCCTGATTCAAGGAGTAAAACTGTAGGTTGTACCTAACTGGCTTTAGGCTACTAATCCGTATCTGCTAAATGTGCTTAACCGGCTGTGGGCAGATCAATAATGAATTCAGAAAATTCACCAACCTGGCTCTTTGCCGTTAGCCGGCCACCATGTCCCTTCGTGATAATATCATAACTTAACGACAAGCCAAGGCCTGTACCCTGACCGGCAGGCTTCGTTGTAAAGAAGGGTTGGAATATTTTGGCCAATACGGGCTGAGCAATGCCCGTACCATTATCGACGACGCGAATTTCGACCCGCCCATTCTGTTGTTTAGTGCTAATGTGTACAGTTGGGTGGTACCCATCCAGACCAGCATGCCGTTTTGCCCCGACTGCATAAAAAGCGTTGTTAAACAGATTCAACAGCACCCGTCCCAACTCCTGCGGAACAACGTCGACCTTGTTCAGGTCATCAGCATAGTCAGTAACGAGATCAGCATAGAAATCTTTGTCTTTTACGCGTTGGCCGCTATAAGCCAGCCGCAGATACTCCGCTGTAAGGGCATTAACATCGGTGGGCTGTTTACGGCCCGTACCCGTTCGGGAGTGTTCGAGCATACTTTTGACGATGTTCGATGCCCGCCCGCCGTGATAATTTATCTTTATTAAATTCCCCGAAAGATCGCCCAGTATCTCTTCTTCAAGCACTTCATCACGTTGCTCCTTTTTTCGTTCTGCCCGAATATCTTCCAGAAGTTCTGCCGACACCTCCGAGAAGTTATTCACAAAGTTTAGTGGGTTTTGGATCTCGTGAGCAATGCCGGCTGTCAACTCGCCCAGGGAAGCCATTTTCTCCGACTGAATAAGCTGGGTCTGGGTGGATTGAAGCTTGGCGAGCGTTTGCTCAAGTGTTTTCTTCTGTTGCTCAAGCAAGGCGTTCGCTTTTTGTTTTGTGCGATAAGCGTATAAACTTATGGCAGCAACGAGTAACATCAGGCCCATACCGGCCACTAGTGCCCATTGACGGGTTTGGGCCAGTGCATTTTGTTTTTGTTGTTCGGCATCTGCTGCCTGTTGTTTTTTAGTGAACGCATAATTCATGGACAACTCCGTGGCTTTACGAACATTCTCTTTGCCCCGTACTGAATCTGTAATAGCCGCCGATTTTTTATACGTATCCAACGCTCGGCGGTAGTTGCCGGTTTTCTCGTAGCAGGCAGACAACTCCGCGTAGATCTCTCCCGTTTGTGAATCATAAATATCGGCCTCTTTAAGCACGTCGAAACTGCGCTCGTAATAAGGGATCGCGGCTGGGTAACGGGCCTGCTGGTTCAGGATTGTCCCCATGGCCGCGTAGGTCTGGTGAATGTTCAGCGGTTGCCTGGTGGCATCGGCGAGTGCCATCGCCTGCCGGTTCAGTTTTTCGGCTTCGGCAAACTTTTTCTGTCGGGCCAGGTTCGTGGCGGCTTTCGATAAACTGGTTGCCTGAATGGCCTGATCACCTGTTTCTTTCCCCAGTGCTGCTGCTTTAAGAGCAACTTCATACGCCTTTTCAGGAGCTTTCATTTCACTGTACACATCCACCAGATTGGTATAAGCATATAACTCCACATTCTTTATACCTTCCTGATTGGACAGCTTGATAGCCCGTAAGTATCGTTGCTCGGCTCCTTTCCAGTCACCCATCAGCTTATACGTATTGGCCATATTGACCAGACAATAGGCTTGTGTATTAACATCTTTGGTGGATTCGGCCCGAGTCAAAGCCTTTTGTTGATATCGAAGTGCCTGTGGTCGATTCGACTGCATATCGTAGGAAATGCCGATGTTTAAATAAATCGAGCCTAAATCAGACTTGTTGGCAGAATGCTCGGCCAACACCATACCCTTCTCAAAGAATATAATAGAGCTGTCGTACTTGCTCTGCATGCCATACATAGCACCATAGGTATTATACACTTTTATTAAACGAGCCGTATCGTTTAAGGCGATGTAGGTTGCTTCGGCTGCTTTAAGGTTCGCTTTGGCTGCGGCATAATTCCCCTTCACGCTGTAGTTAAACGCTAATCGTATTCGGGCAATACCTTCCCCCTGTGGGTACTTGATTCGCTGGGCATCAGCAATTGTTTTGATGCTCAGGCTTATAGCTGAATCAATATTTATCTGACTCAATAGATTAATCTTGGCATTGATTCGATTAATCCGTCCGGTATCTGTTGTGGCCTGACGAATAAGACGATCCAGACTGTCTAGTTTTAAACTTTGTCCCTGAAGCGTAGCTAGATTGAAGAGGATAATTACAACGGTAGTCAGATATTTCATGCTGGATAAGAACCTTAAAAAATATGCATACACTCCTTCCTGCCAATTAAATGTCAATATACATTAACGTATTAATTTCCAGAGTTATAACATGGATTTTATAGGCAATGACTTAATCAACGACCGAACATAAAATTACGGTAATCAAATTTGTCCATGAATGAACTGATTGTCAGTTCCTGATTAGTTAGACTAGCCGTAATCGGAAATTATTCCAGCCGTACCCAGATAGTACCGGAAAGTGTTTCTCCCGGATTTAAAATTGTTAGGCCTTCGCCATTATTAAAGGCATCTACATTGGCCGTTAGAGGCTCAATAGCGATACTATCGCGCCGGATGGGGGTGTAACAAACCAGATAATTAAGTTTGTTTTCACCGGTTTCCTGTCCTACGATCAATTGAATCCCCATGTCAAGGGAGGTGAGTATGGTTTCGGCAAAAGGATTTGGATTTTCGGGATTGCTGGTTGGTTCGATAGCAAAAGCGGTATCCATTTGTACGTCATTCAGCTCAATTGTGGCGGCTGGCTCGAACGCCTGTTTACCCTTTGGGATCATGTACTCATCGAGGAGAACAGGCGTGCGATTCGGCAGTGACAGGCTCATGTTATTGACCGATTCGTTCGTAAACGTAAAGTAGGGATGCCAGCCAAAAGCAGCCGGAGAGCGTCTGGAACCTGTATTAAGTGCCGAATATTTGACTTCCAGCGCACACATACGGTCGTTTTCGGAATGGTTTCCGTTGGGTAGCAAATTAGCCTGAACTAACGTATACGTAACCGTCAGGGTGAACGGGAAAGGATAGCCAACGGTATCGCCTTCATACGTGTATTCAACTACTAACCGGGCATGTGTCGAGGTAACTTCCTGACTAACGACCGAAAAGACACGGCCATGAACAAAACCGTGCAAGGAATTATCGCGCTTTATCTCATTGAGCTTCAGCGCATGATCTTCGCCATCAAAATGATAAATGCCATGTCGAATACGACTCGGAAACGGGTACAGCAACGCACTGGCGTAACTCTCGTCACTCAGAAGTGCCTGCGGTGAATCGGGCGATTGGAGTAAAGCGAATAAATGATGTCCTTTCCGCAAAACCAATCGGCGCAGAATACCCCCGTATTCTGGAATGACTGTTATAAATTCACCCGTTTCGGTGTGTTCGAGGATGTATTCGGTAAGCGGTTCCGCTCCGGTGGCCAATGGGCCAAATGGCTGGGTTGTTATCTGAAAGGGCATGATATAAAAGATGCAGTCAGTCAATAAGTAAGCCTTCCAACGATTGTATTGTTTTGATAAAGCGCATAAAAATAAGCAAATCGTGCGCTGGGTCAACGTTACAACTCGCCTTCAACGCCAACCCCAAAAAGCGCAAAATCATACCGTACGGGATCGGTTGGGTCAAATTGCCGGAGCGTTTCGGTGAGTTCGAGCGCAGCTTTCCAGTCGGTTTGTGGCCTGGATAGCAACTTCAAATGGCGAGCTACCCGGTTTACGTGAACATCAATCGGGATGACTAACTGAGCTGGTTTCAGGCGTGTCCACACGCCAAAATCTACACCCCGATCGTCTTGCCGAACCATCCAGCGCAAAAACATCAGTAGCCGTTTGCAGGCCGAATTTCGGGCGGGGGTAGCGATGTGCTTGCGGGTTCGTTCAGGAAAAAAATCGGTGAGGCCGCAAAAACGATCATGAAAAGCAATGAGCGACGCTTCTACGGTTCCGGCCGGGTCACTCAGGAAAGCGTCTTCCAGCGAGTCGTGTTTCTGAAAATACTGTCGGAAGAAATGAAGAAAATACAGCGCATCGATTGCGTTGAATGTTCTGTGTTTAAAGGCCAGAAATCGCTTTAAGTCGCTTTCTTCATGATGTTGAATGAAGTCGTAAGGAGCGCCATCCATCAAGTCGATTAGCTCAGTAGATTTTTTCAGAATGACCGGCCGCTGCCCCCAGGCCAGCACAGCCGCCCAGAAACCCATGATCTCAATGTCCTGTTTCAGGCTAAAGCGGTGGGGAATCGAAATGGGGTCACGCTCAATAAATGAAGGCCGATTGTATTGATCGGCCTTCGTATCTAAAAAATCCTTTACTGACGCGTAATGCCTGGTATTAATGATTAACTCATCATTCATTTACTTTTTCCTCCACTAACAATCCAGGCCATTGCGGTTGAAATTCCTGAGAATAAGGCTAACAGGCTCGACATGAGAAACGTGAAGACCGCAATGAACGGATAAGCCAGCGTGAACATGATACTGAATGTAAGGTAGCCGGGGGTGGCTTTCATTTGTTCGTCGCGTTCCCGGTGACGGCGGGCAATACGTTCTTCTTTCGTTTCCATAAATGAGCTATCGAACTATGTAACTGACCTCTGCCCGAAAACGCCGATCTTCGGGTGAAAGTTTCGCGAAGGCCTGTGTCGATAGTTTAATTAGAATCTTGTCATTAACACCTGTATCAGGTAACCGGCCGATGACTTTTACCCACAAGCTCTGGTTGTTAAACTCGTTTCGTACCTGTACCAGTGTGCCTATGGGCGCTGTCCGGTGAAGGGCCAGGTATTTGCCCGAACCATCATTTCCTTCAATCATCTCGGCCACACCACTGTTCGATATCCGTCGACCCCGCGTTGGCATGGGTGCATCGTTTCCGGGCCGGGGTGGCTCGATGATTTCGGCTGGTTTTTCGGGCGACTTCTCCACGGGTTTCTCCGTTGGTTTTTCAGCGGGTTTTGTTGTTGGATGGGTTTCGGCCTCGGTTGGTTTTGTCGTAGCGGGGGCGGTCGGTGTTGGACGGCTATGCTCGGGTTTAGGGTCGGCGGGTGTCGTCGATTTAGGCTCTGTGGGGCGTGGCTCGGTAGGCCGAACAGCTACGTGCGGTGCGGGATCGGGGGTATTCCGACGGGTTGGCAGATCGGGCGTTTTGGCTGCGGGTGCAGGTGTAGATGGAGCCGATGGTGTACGGTCCAGATACGCTTTTTCGGAAACAATAAGCGCCTGGCCAATTAGCATTTTGTTGCCGGAGAGATTATTCCATTTACGCAGATCTTCCTGCGACACGCCATATCGGCTGGCTAAGCTGTAAAGCGTTTGGGCGGGTTCAACTACGTGGATGCCCGCCTTTGCCGGATCATCGGCCTTGATTATATTTTTCTCTGGCTGCTTCTGGGCTTTTGCTGCTTTGGCTTCCTTCTTCTCCGCTTTTTCCTGTTTCTTAACCGCTTTGTCGATCACCTTCTCTTCTTTCCGGCTTAGCGTACCGTCCGGAATTGGAACCCGGACGATCTGAGCATATTTAACGGCATCTTTCAACGTTGGATTTGCCGCCTTAATGTCGGCAACGGAGCGGCCATAGCGTCGGGCAATGGCGTAAAGCGTCTGGCCTTCATTAACACGATGTAAAATAAATCGTTTGCCGTCTTTTTTTTCAACACCAATGGAATCGGTAACGGTTGGCTTTACAGGAAAGGATGGATAGGCCTGGACAGCATGGATGCATAGTATGCTGCCTACCAGCCACAATGCGGAACGAAGTGAAATTTTTTTCATGGGTTATTGGCAGCCGGAAAGCGGTCGAAGTGATAGACAACGGCCAATTCTATAAACGGCTTAATAGGTAAAATTAACACAATTATGGGGTAGTTTTATACTCGACCGAATTTAGAATGTATGCGTCATAAGGGGGTAAACAGCATACGAAATTTACAATTTTCGACGAAGTTTTGACAAAAATACCGTTTTATGCTGTTAAAAAACCTTAAAACAGAACCACCTGAACAGAAGCGGTCGTTTGATGTTTAACTACAAAGAGGTAGTAAGGCAAAAATGACGAATGGGTGATGTCTCAATAACAGCTCATCAACCCGTTGGCAAACACTGCTTCACTGCTTCGAACTCCTTAAAAATTATGCAAAATTATTCGATACTCTGGGCCGACGACGAGATAGATCTTCTAAAACCCCACATCCTGTTTTTGAAAAATAAAGGATACGACGTAACGCCTGTTAATAGCGGAGCTGATGCGCTCGATCAGGTTGAACAGACCAATTATGACGTCGTATTTCTGGACGAAATGATGCCGGGTATGACAGGGCTGGAGACGCTTGCCCAGATTAAACAAGTGCGCCCTAATCTGCCCGTTGTGATGATTACAAAGAGCGAAGAAGAGCATATTATGGAAGAGGCCATCGGCTCTAAAATTGCCGATTACCTGATCAAACCTCTGAACCCGAATCAAATCCTTCTGTCGGTCAAAAAAATTCTGGATAACAAACGGCTTGTTACCGAACGAACCAATATTGGCTATCAACAGGATTTCCGAAATATATCCATGCAGTATAATGACCGCATGGACTTCAATGAATGGGTTGATGTTTATAAGAAGCTCATATATTGGGAGTTAGAGCTTGATAGTTCGCAGGATAAGAGTATGCTGGAGGTGATGAACATGCAGAAGAGTGAAGCCAATTCTGAATTCTGCAAGTTTGTTGTCGATAATTACGAAGATTGGTTGAACGATCCCAAAACCGAAAGTCCGGTTATGTCACATCAACTGATGCGCAAAAAAGTATTTCCACTAGTCGAGTCGGGTGGTAGTTCGTCTGCGTCCGGTGGAGCACCTTCCGGTGGGGCATCCTTATTTTTTCTTCTGATCGATAATCTGCGGTTCGATCAATGGAAAGTCATTGAACCGCTTCTGGCAGAGTACTTCACAATTGAGGAAGAGTCGTCGTACTATGCTATCCTGCCAACGACAACGGGTTTTGCCCGTAACGCCATTTTTTCGGGGATGATGCCCAGCGAGATGGAGCGTAAACACCCCGATTTATGGGTGAATGACGATAGTGAAGATGAGGGCCTTAACAACCACGAAGAAGAATTCCTGCGTCGGCAGCTTGACCAAAGTCGCCTGAACATCAAGATGTCGTACCACAAGATTCTGAATGTTAATCAGGGAAAATCGCTTGTCGATAATTTTAATAACCTGTTACAGAATCAGTTAAACGTAGTGGTCTACAATTTCGTGGATATGCTGTCGCACGCCCGAACGGATATGGCTATGATCAAGGAACTGGCTCCTGACGAATCGGCCTATCGGTCTATTATGCGGTCGTGGTTTCTGCACTCACCTATTTTAGAGTTTGTGCAAAAGATTGCAGCCAAGGGTGGGCGACTCATCATTACGACCGATCACGGGATGATCCGGGTTCAGAAACCGGCCAAAATAGTTGGCTATCGCGAAACGAATACCAACCTTCGTTACAAACAGGGCAAAAACTTAGGGTTCGATGATAACCACCTTTTTGTAGGACGCAAGCCTGAGCGGTTGTTCCTGCCGAAACCCCACGTATCGACAGCTTATGTATTTACGCTCGAAGATTACTTCTTTGCGTACCCTAACAATTACAATTACTACGTGAATCATTACCGCAATACCTTCCAGCACGGGGGCGTATCGCTGGAGGAGATAATTGTTCCCTTTGCGTATTTGAAAGCGAAGTAAGTGAATTAATGAAGTAAGTGAAGTGGGTAGATTAGTGAAGTGAGTTTCAGACTTTGGTCCTCGCTTCATTAATCTACCCACTTCACTTACTTCACTACTCCCCAATCAATAGGTTGCAAATATGTCTTCCATCATGTAAGCGTGGGTACCTAACCATTTAGCCGTGCCATCCAATTGCGTTAGTTCAATGGTCATGTCGTTCCGGAATTCGCTCAGGCAGTATTTACTAATGGCTTGCTCAATGGTATTCAGGATAAAGGCCGATGCTGTGGCCAGTACTCCATCCACAATAATGATCTCTGGATTGAATAAACTAATGGCAATGGCCAGCCCTTTGCCCAGTTGATAGCCGGTTTCGTGTAGTACGTCGATGGCGTAGGAGTCGCCATGATGCGCTGCGTTAATAATTTCGTCGATATCAATTTGATCGGTATCCTTCTGGAAAGATGCCAGCTTTGAGATTTGCCCCGCCAGGATATCCCGCTTTACCCGTTTGACAAGTGCCGAGGCCGATGTGATCGTGTTCAGGCAGCCAATTTTACCGCAAATACACAGCTCTCCTTCCGGGTCTACCTGAATGTGCCCAAGTTCACCGGCAAATCCGCTGGCTCCCTGAAAAACATCGCCATTGACAATAATTCCCAACCCTACACCCCAGTCGATGTTAATGGCCAGCACCTGTTTTTTCCCTTTGGCACCCCCAAACCGACTTTCGCCCAGAACCGTTGCTTTTGTGTCATTTATGAGATACACCGGCTTGCCCAATTGCTCCGAAAGCCACTGTGTTGGTGACTCGCCGGTTTCGTTGAGGTGCATATAGGTTAAATTTATACCCCGGCGGGCGTCAACTAAACCCGGCATTGACACCCCCACCGCAAGGATGTCATTGGCATCAATCTCCGAATCGGCTAGTGCGCTGGCAAAGTAGTGAGCCAGGGATGAAAGAAAGCTTGGGTTGTCATTTAGCCGTAAGTCATAATCACCGCGATAGATCACTTTTCGCTGGATGTTCATGAAGAGGATTTTGGTATCGTGTGTGCTGACATCCAGCACGGCCACATAATTATGCTTCGTGTTCAGCCCAAACAGCACCGGTCGCCGACCGTTACTGCCGGTTGCCGTGCCGATAGGCGTAACCCAATGGTTCTCAATAAGCTCTTCGACCAGGCTCGTTACGGAGGGAACACTGCTGTGTAATATTTTCGTCAAATGAGCAAGTGTACAGGTGCCTTCAGCATACAGATGGGCCAGTACATTACGCTGTTTTTGATTCTTCTTGTAGTCAACAACCGATTGCTGAGTTGGTGGCTCTTCATCAAGGACAAGAGATGTGTTCATGTTTATTAGATAGGATGTAGTCGTTACGGAAAGTACAGTAGAACGGTGATATTACATTAAAGTTCCAAAGCTATGGTAATGCACTAACTACTTATATAAATAGCGATCTTACAATAAAAAAATTTATATATACACGTTGTTATAATAAAATATATTATTAATAATGGCTTTGGTGTCCCTCATTCTCGTTGAGAGTATCCTACTATTTATTTGACCGATAATCTTCTAATCTTCAGCCCTGAGTGTATCGCGGCAGAAATTAAACTAATGAAATGCGGAATAATGCAAATTAAGAGGCAACTACCTTTATACGCATTATTAAGCAAAGGCAATTTTAAAAAAAATTATTAACTTGATCATATACTATATATATTTGTCAAACTATCATGATTGTTTATTTAAATATTGATATATCTCCTGATTTACATAATTAATTTGGTACATAAGGACATATCGGGACTATATAGTTAGTATATCATTTATATATCTGCATTACTACTGACAAACAGGCTGATTACGCTTTGAAGGCTGTTGGAACGTTGCAATAAAGTTGAGTTTTGTGAGTAAAATTCTTTTAACCTAATCAAATGTCTAACCAATATGGAACAAAAACTACGTAGAGCCATTCCCGGACTTCTACTCTTTCTTGGTATCTGGGTCATCGGTGCTGCTTTGCCTGCATTTGCTGCCGATAAAGAGGTGACTGGGAATGTCACCGACGAGAAGGGCAACGACTTGGCGGGTGCCACAGTCACCATTAAAGGAACGAATCGGGGAACGAACACAGATGGTCGTGGACACTACCGAATTACGGTTCCTGATGCCAATGCGGTATTAGTGTTCTCCTATATCGGCTATGCGAAACAGGAAGTTGCTGTGGGTGCCAGATCTGTTATCGACATGAAACTGCTGCCGGGCGATGCTGCGCTGGACGAAGTGGTCGTTACCGCTTTAGGTATTAAAAAAGACACGCGCGCACTGGGATATTCGGTCACAACCATCGAATCATCGGCGCTTAATGTAGCGCGTGAAACGAACGTTATCAACTCATTGCAGGGGCGTGTGGCCGGGCTGAATATTGCCCCATCGAGTGGCGGGCCGGGTACATCGTCCCGGATCAATTTACGGGGTGTCAGTAACTTCAGCGGTGGTAGTCCTCTGTTCGTTATCAATGGTATTCCTATGGACAACACCCAGCGCGGTAACTCTGGCGAGTGGGGTGGTTCGACCAACGGGGATGGTATTTCGAACATCAACCCCGACGATGTTGAGACCATGACCGTACTTAAAGGGGCTTCGGCTGCGGCTCTGTATGGTACACGGGCGGCAAACGGCGTAATCCTGATTACGACGAAAAGCGGCAGCAAAAACTCGGGCCTATCAGTTGAGTATAATGTAAACCTCCAGGCCGATAAGATTATTGACTTTAGCGATTACCAGTACGAATACGGTCAGGGCACGCAGGGCAAACGGCCTACAGATGTTGCCAGCGCCAAAAATTCGGGGATTTACAGTTGGGGCGAAAAAATGGATGGCGCTCTCTATACCCAGTTCGATGGCAAGCAATATCCTTATTCACCCGTTAAAGATAACCTCCAGAATTTTTACCGTACGGCAACAACATTAACGAATACGGTTGCCCTCTCGGGTGGCAATGACCAGACTAGTTTCCGGTTGTCGCTGTCTTCGCTCGATGCACAGTCTGTATTGCGCAATAGCGGACTGAAACGGAAAACCTTCAACCTCAACATAAACCAGAAGGTTACCAGCAAGTTCGATGTGAGCGTTATGGGTAACTATGTCGATCAGCAGGATGAGAACAGAGCCCAATTGATGGATGGTCCAATGAATGCCAATTATGGTATCAAGGTTTTGGCTACCAGCTTTAATCAGGCGGCCTTACAACCGGGGTATAACACCATAACCGGCGATGAATCCACGTTTAGTGATGATACATACAAAACAAACCCCTGGTTTGTGGTCAATCAGTACAAGAATAACTTTGACCGGAAACGGCTGATCTCGGCTATCACGGGTAAATATCAATTTGCTGACTGGATCTACCTTCAGGGTCGTATCGGATATGACGCTATCAATGATGGTGCGTTTAACATCACTCCTTTCGGAACAGCCTACTCCCGTTTAGGGGGTATAGGCCAGGCTAAATCCCAGACGACAGAATTGAACATCGACGGTCTGTTGGGAATCAACCGGAACATAACGCAGGCTATAAATCTAAATGTAGCCTTAGGTGCCAACCTCCGGAAGAACAAAATCGAAAGCATTGGCATTTCGGGTAACCAACTCAATATCCCATACCTGTATACGATCAGCAATACGCTGTCGAAAAATCAGTCGTATGGGTATAACGAACGGCAGGTCCAATCGGCATATTACACCGCTGATTTTAACTACAAAAACTACCTGACTCTATCGACAACCGGCCGTTACGACGTTTATTCGACGTTGCCATCGGCTAACCGGGGTATCTTTGCGCCGTCGGTATCAGCTAGTTTTGTGTTCTCTGAGTTATGGAAGTCGACGTTGCTGAATTTTGGTAAACTCAGAGCGTCGTATGCACAAACGAGTGGTGAAGCCTACGATGCGTATTTAACGAGTCAGTACTATTCCCTGGGCAATACCTACAATGGCTTGCCACAAGGCGGCTTTAGCTCGACCCTGCCGAATGTAAACCTGAAACCGTTCCGGCTGAAGGAGTTTGAAATCGGTTTTGAAACGAAATTCCTGAACAATCGAGTGGGTATCGACCTGGCGTACTTCAACCGGGAAACAAATGGAGAAATTGTGAACGGGCCGTTATCCATTGCGTCGGGCTATACATCGCGGGTGTTGAACCTTGGATCGACGAAAAACTCGGGTGTCGAGCTGTTGATTACAGGCACGCCGTTGGTTAGCAAAGGGTTCAAATGGGATGTTTCGTTTAACATAACCAGCGTTAAAAATACCATCGTCGATATTGACGGTACGGCCAATCCATCCCCACTCATCCTGGGAACTTACCGCCCGCTGAACGGCAACATTGCGCACGTAAAAGGTATGGCCGCAGCGCAGGTGCTGGCCTACGATTACAAGTACGATGCGAATGGGAAGATGATCATTGGCGACAATGGGGTGCCGGTTCGGGGTGATTTCAAACCAATGGGTTCGGCGTTGCCTAATTTGTATGGAGGGTTGAACAACAGTTTCAACTTCGGCGACTTCTCGTTCTCGTTCCTGTTCGATTACAAGTTCGGCGCAAAAGTATTGTCGGCCACTAATCACTATTCAATCGTGGACGGGCTGAACAAAATTACGCTGGTAGGTCGCGAAGGTGGAGTTGTTGCCGATGGTGTGCTGGCAACGGGTGAGGTGAATGCCAAAAACGTTCCGGCCTATACGTACTACCCGGCTCTGGTGACCAATATCTCGAAGCTAAACGTGTTTAGTGCTGACTTCATCAAGTTGCGTCAGGTTGTATTGGGCTACCATCTGCCCGCCCGTTGGTTCAGCAACACCAAATTTCCTTTCGAAGCGATTTCGTTCTCGCTCGTTGGCAGAAATCTGGCTACGTTGTTGAAACACACGGATAATTTTGATCCTGAAGCCGGTATCTCGTCCGATGTCCGGTATGCTGGTATCGAAGGGTTGCAGATGCCATCGACAAGAACATTTGGATTCACGTTAAACGCCCGATTCAAAAAATAAGCCCTACTCATGAAAAAGAAATCGATCTATATAGCATCCCTGTTACTAGCGTTAATGGCAGGGTGCACCAAAGATTTTGACCAGATCAACACAGACCCGACCAAGGCCAGTGCTGCCAACTGGGACCCGAACTATTTTCTGCCGAATGTTCAGAACTCCTACATAAATCTGGGGTACGGAAGCATGCTGTACCAGGCCCCGGCCATGCAGGTACTGGCGTCTACATTCACTTATTACGGTAACGGCGACAAATACATCAATACCCAGAACTCGACCAGCTATCAGGGTACACTGTTCAATACCACTTATGGAATAGGCACCGTGCTGGTCGAATTACAATCGCTTGCCCAGGGAAAAGACCAGTATGCGAACCTGTCGAACATTGGGCGGATCATGCAGGTAATGAACATTGGTCGGGGTACGGATGTGTATGGCGACTTGCCTTACTCTGAAGCCTTCCAGGTGAAGACTACCGGAAACGCTTCGCCGAAGTACGATACGCAGCAGTCAATTTATACGAGCTTATTGACTGAACTCGATGCCGCCGTCACGGCTCTGGATGCGGCTAAAGCGAAGCCATCGGGCGATTTATTTTACGCTGGCGATATTGCCAAATGGAAGAAATTCGGCTATTCGCTGATGCTTCGTACGGCTATGCGGTTGACCAAAGTTGACCCCGCAACGGCTCAGAAGTACGCTGAAAAAGCGGCAGCCGGTGGTGTATTTGCCTCCAATGACGACAATGCGCTTGAAATTGCTGATGCCAACAACGCGACCTCTGGGATCTACAGTGTGTATCAGGTAGCGGACGATTTTCGGGAACTTCGTTTCTCGAAAACGTTTATCGACGCCCTGAAAACGACCGGCGATCCTCGGTTGAGCGCCATTGCCGAAGTGCCCCAGACTGGCCTTGCCAACAATAAGCTTCAGACACTGGTTGGTAACAATGCGGCTGCTGCGCAGGTTGGCTTGCCAAACGGGTATGACCTGAATGGGGGAGCTACGGACGTTCGGAAATCGGCCGGTTATCCGGGTCCAACCGGAACAGGTGATGACGTGGCCCCTCTGGGAAACTACTCAAGACCACGCATCTCTGTTTACCTGAAAAAAGCAGGTACGCTTATGGTATTGACCTATGCCGAAACAGAACTGTTGCTGGCTGAGGCAAAAGTAAGAGGCTGGAACGTGCCGGGAACTGCCGCCGGGCATTATCAAAACGGGGTAATTGCCGCTATCACGTCGCTGGCTCAACTGGACGCCAGTGCTGCCGTCTCGACCGAAGCAGCGACCGCTTTTGCAGCAGCGCATCCGCTGGATGTTACCTCAACCGAGGCTTCGCTGAAAGCAATTAATACACAGTACTGGCTGGAAACGGGCTCTACATTCAACTTTATCGAGACATGGCTCAACTGGAGACGGTCGGGCTATCCGCAACTTACTCCGGTCAACTATCCGGGTAACGTCACGAATGGACAGATTCCAAGACGGATGATCTACCTCTCGACGGAAAGCCTGACCAACCCGACTAATTACAAAGATGCCGTAAGTCGATTGACAGGTGGCGATCTTTTGACGAGCCGCGTTTGGTGGGACAAATAATCCATACACATAAAAAAAGGTAAAGGGGCTTAACGGCCCCTTATCTTTTTTACGTACTTTCAATGAGTACAGCCCGAGTTTAATTGTAAGTTATGAACGGTATAGATTTTCTACATAAACGGACGCTTTTGATCAACGCAACAACCTATTGTGCTTTTCTGATTACCGCCGTCTTATGTGTAGTGGGTTCGTCAATACATGCCCAGTCGCCTTTGCTGAAATTACTCCCGTCCAGTCAGACAGGTATATCTTTTCGGAATGACATTGACGAAAACGAAAGCCTGAATGTGCTGGCCTATGAGTATTTCTATAATGGGGGAGGGGTAGCCGTTGGCGACCTTAACAACGACGGCTTGCAGGATCTGTTTTTTACGGCCAACCTGAAACCCAATAAGCTTTACCTGAATCTGGGCGGGCTGAAATTTAAAGACATTACTACCGAAGCCGGGCCGGTCCTGGGCGGTCGGGCAGGTGGGTGGAAAACGGGCGTGAGCATGGCCGATGTAAACGGCGATGGGCTGCTTGATATTTACATCTGCTACTCAGGGAAAGTAGGTGAAGACAAACGACGGAATCAACTATTTATCAACCAGGGAGCATCGGGCAAAAATGCCTCGATTCGATTTGTCGAGCAAGCTAAAGAATATGGTCTTGATGACCCGGCTTACAGCACCCAGGCAACCTTTTTTGATTTCGACCGGGATGGCGATCTGGACCTGTTTCTGTTGAACCATAATGTCAAGAAGTACGATAATATGGAACTGGCTAAATTCAGGACGGAGATCGACCCACTAGCTGGGAACAAACTGTTTGAGAATAAGAATAACCATTTTATCGATGTCTCAACGAAGGCAGGCATTCATCAGGACCCGCTTACATTTGGATTAGGCATGGCCGTGGCCGATGTGAATCAGGATGGCTGGCCGGATATTTACGTGACCAACGATTACAACGAGCCGGACTTTCTGTACATAAACCAGAAGGATGGTCGCTTTAAAGACGAAACACAAGCCTGTTTCCGACATATGGCGCATTTCTCGATGGGCATCGACATTGCCGATTATAACAACGATGGCCTGCCGGATATCATGTCGCTGGATATGCTGCCGGAGGATAACCGACGACAAAAGCTGTTGCAGCTCCAGGAAAATTATGAGTCGTTCGAGTTGATGCAGCAGCAAAATCTGCAGAAACAATACATGCGAAACATGTTGCAGTTGAACAACGGCGATGGCACATTCAGCGAGATCGGTCAGCTTGCGGGCGTATCGAATACCGACTGGAGCTGGTCGCCCTTGCTGGCCGATTTTGATAACGATGGTTATAAAGATCTATTCATATCGAACGGATATCTGCGTGATTACACAAACAAAGATTTCCTGAAATACTGGGGTGATTATAAAGTTAAAAAAGCGATCAACCGGGAGTCGATACAATTGATGGATTTGGTGAAGGCTATGCCGTCGACCAAAGTCCTGAGTTACATATTCAGCAACAACCACGACCTGACATTTACGAACAAACAGCGGGAGTGGGGTATTCAAACGCCCGCTATCTCCAGCGGAGCCGCCTATGCCGATCTGGATAATGACGGTGATCTGGAACTCATTGTCAATAATATTAACGAGCCCGCTTTTGTGTACCAGAACATGAGCCGGGAGCAGTCGAAGAATGGGTACATTCAGCTAAAATTGATGCCTGCCAATGGAAACAAACAGGTTATTGGCGCAAAAGTGACAGTTTACGCCAACGGAAATGTACAGTATCAGGAAGTGAATCCGGTGAGAGGATACTTGTCTACCCAGCCACAACTGCTTCATTTCGGGTTGGGAACAGGATCGAAAATTGACTCCATCAAGGTTGTATGGCCGGACCAGACCGTACAGAAATTAACGGACGTAGCAATCAATCAACTGTTTACTATACAGCAGGCAGCGTCTGCCAAAGCGAGTGTGCTGCCGGTTCAGAAAATGGCGTCAGCTGTTTTTGCAAGGGTCGACCCTATTCTTGCACACACACATGAGGGCTATTCGGAAAATGATTTCAAACGCCAGCCTCTCATGTTGTGGATGTACTCTCACACAGGACCGGTATTAGCCAAAGGTGATGTTAATAAAGATGGTCTGGACGACGTGTTTATCAGTGGCGATCAGAACAAACCAGCCGCTATCTGGACGCAGCAGGCAACCGGAACGTTCAAGAAAATAGACGGATTAACTATTGGAGATGAAGCCGTTTCGGCTATTTCGGCCGCTGTTTTCTTCGACGCCAACGGCGATGGCTATGACGACCTTTACGTAGCCAAGGGTGGCTATTCTTTATTTGAGGTCAATACTGCTTCGCTTCAGGATGAACTTTATCTGAACGACGGAAAGGGTAAGCTAAGTCTGGCCAAAACAGCCTTACCAAACTTAAGCGCCAGTAGTAAATCCTGTGTTCGCCCCTGCGATTACGATGGAGATGGAGACGTTGACCTGTTTGTAGGGGGACGTGTGGTACCCGGCCGTTATCCCGAAGCCCCGGTCTCGTACCTACTCGAAAATACGGGTAACGGGCAGTTTAAGCCGGTAGCCATTCCCTTCGCGATGGTGGGCATGGTAACCGATGCCCAATGGGCCGACACGGACGCTGATGGTCGAAGGGACCTGATTCTTTGCGGGGAATTCATGTCCCTGAAAATCTACCGAAATACGAAAGAGGGATTCATTGACAAAACGAAGCAGTACTTTCCTGACGAGGAGAATGGATTCTGGTTATCGCTCACGATAGCCGATGTAAATGGAGATGGACAAAAAGATATTCTTGCCGGTAATCTGGGGAGCAATACGCAAATTAAATTCTCCCGAAAAGAGCCGGTTGAGCTTGTTTATGCCGATTTTGATAACAACGGGTCAATTGACCCGTTCTTTAGCTTTTACGTTCAGGGAACGGCCTACCCCTTTGTTAGTCGGGATGAACTGAACGATCAAATTTATGCCATGCGCAAGAAGTTTGCCTATTATAAGGACTACGCCAATGCCACCGTCAACGATATTTTTCCGGCTGACGAACTGGCTAAAGCCCGGAAATTGACGGCTACAGAATGTCATTCGGTTTGTTTTCTGGCAAGGGATGGGCAATTCGAAAAACATATTCTGCCCTTACAGGCGCAGTTTTCGCCTATAACAAACATGATGAGTGCCGATTTTGATCAGGACGGTAATATGGACGTTTTACTGCTGGGTAACAAATCGGACAACCGCCTGAAACTGGGTAGTATGGATGCTAACTACGGCTGTTTGCTCAAGGGAAACGGCAAAGGAGATTTTTCGTATGTGAACCAAGTCGATGCCGGATTGTCTGTGGTGGGCGATGTCAAATCGGTTATCGAAGTAAATGTTAAGAAGACACCTTATTTGGTCATAGGCGCCTTTAATCAAGCGCTCCAGGTCTACAAAAAACAGAAACCATGAAGTGGGTGCTACTCCTTTTTTTATGGCTGGGCCAAACTGTAAGGGCTGAGGTTGTTAAGCCGGATCTGGGCAAGCACCTCCAGCCAACCGTATTTGCCGCAACGATGGTAATGATTCATGATGTGGTAAATCCGCCTGCGGCCAGTCGGTTTTATACATATTGTCTGTTGGGAGCGCACGAGATTGTGGCTCAACATCAAACGTCTGTCGTTTCGCCTACCTCTTTTGTCCGAAGCCTCAAAACGATTCATCTGGAAACGAAGGAGCCATATGATTATCAGATCGCTGCTCTTTATTGTATCCTCGAAACAGGCCGCCTGATTTTACCGTCGGGCTATATGCTGGAAGACGAAGAGAAAAAGTTGCTTGACCAGTTGACGCATGAAAAATATGGCGAACAGATCATCCGGCAATCAGTCATTTTGGCACAGGATGTAGCCAAACAGATTGTTGCGTATGCGGCCGCCGATAATTACCGGAACCTGAGCGCCCGTACACGCTACCGACCCAGCAAAGCCGATGGATTCTGGTACCCAACACCGCCAGGCTATATTGAAGCCATTGAGCCACATTGGCGTATTATCCGCCCCATGCTGATCGACTCCTGTAGTCAGTTCAAAGCCAAACCTCCGGTTGCGTTCAGTAAAGACACAACCAGCGCGTTTTATAAACTTGCATACGAGGTATATCAGGTGGGAAATACACTGACCGACGAACAGCGCTTCATTGCTTCCTACTGGGACTGCAATCCGTTTGCGATCAATACATCGGGCCATATGTCTATCGGATTTAAAAAGATAAGTCCTGGCGGACACTGGATGAACATCACGAGTATTGCCACCACCAAAGCCCGATTGTCATTCGATAAGGCCATCATGGTGCAATCGCTGGTAGCCATGGCGCTGATGGATTCGTTTATCAGTTGCTGGGACGAAAAATACCGGAGCAGCCGAATTCGACCGGAAACGGTTATCAATCGATACATCAATGTGCGTTGGCAACCCCTTTTGCAGACACCGCCCTTCCCCGAATACACCAGCGGACACAGTGTTATTTCGACCGCCGTTGCCGAATTGCTTACGTATCTGCTGGGTGATAATTTCGCCTTTACCGACAACACTGAAGTACTTTTTGAATTACCCGAACGACAATTTAAATCTTTTCGGCAGGCGGCTTCCGAAGCGGCAATTTCCCGACTTTATGGGGGTATTCATTACCGCGATGCTATTGAAAATGGGCAATCGCAGGGCAGGTCGATAGGTGAATTTGTGGTGGGCCGTCTAAAAAAAGCGGGTGTTAAGTCGGTTCAATAGGATTAGAAAAACCACCGTCGCCGGTACAGGCTGGGTAAATCTGTTTCAAACCAGGTATACGGATCCTGATAAAATCGAAGAAAATCCGGAACACTGGCCTGACCCGGATAGGGTGCATAAAAATGGGTTGGACTTTGCCGGTCGTTACGCCAGACGAGTACATACGAGAGTCTTACTTTCTCCGCTTTCAACGATTTCAGTAATGTATTCGTCCACCATGTCGTGTCAGGAATTGATTCCAGACCCGTTTCAGTGAAAGCCGCCAGTTTTCCGGCTTTTTGGGCATAATCAGATACGATCTTTAGTTTCTTAATACCAGCGGGTACATTATAGCGGCCATTGCGACCGAAATCGGCATAATTATCCACGCCAAGCATATCGACCCATTCATCGCCGGGATACCGCTCCAGGTAACTGGCTTCAGTTTTAAACAGACAGTCGGGCGAGAAAGCGTAGATAAAATTGTGAACCTGAAGGCTATCGCGTAGATACGAAACCGTAAAACGCCATAAAGAAACAAACTCTTCCTGCTTGCAATGGGGCTTTCCCCACCAGAACCAACCTCCGTCGAACTCGTGGTAAGGCCGGAATATCATGGGAGCCAACGTGCCATCTTTCCCTTTTGCCGAATGTGCCACATCGGCGATGGTATGGAGAATTTCTTTATACCGTCCATTGTATGAGCCCCCCGGAATAAGGTAGGATACCGCCGGTGCCGAGACCGAGTCAACCCAATTGAACCCATTAGACGAAACCGGGTTGGGAAAATGCCAGGCAACGGTCGTTACGCCATCCCGGTCGTAGGTTTCGGTGATTTGTTTACGGAGGGACTCCTTTGCCTTTTCGATAGCCTCCGGCGGCCGACCGGATAAACCGCTAAAGTCAACACCAATCACTGCCGGATGCGACCCACTCACCGATTTGACATCGGAGCGATTGGCATCGCCAGCCCAGCCATGTCCGTATTCTGTGGCGTGCTGATGCCCGAACAGAATGTGCTTTTTGGCTAGTTTGTGTAGATTATGATAAAGCGCTTCTGTCTCCCTAGTGGCTTTTGAATCGACGGGTTTATTCCTGTATGTTTTGGCTAAAAGCGGGTCACTACTTGATAGTACCAATAGAATAAAAGATAAGGCGAGTAGCCTAAGACGCATGTGCATACTGGCTGTATTTTGACAATTCGGGTATAGAACTCATTATATAACTATCAAAAATAAGCCGACAGGGCGTATCCTGCTTACGAGTAGTTAAAAATTTGGGGTATACACTAGGTATCAGTTATGCCAACTCTGGGATATTCAAACACTGCCGAGCATGCGCAGACACTAGCTAACAATAGCGTTAGCAGTGATTTACAAAAAGAAAGTAGGAGGGTAGTTACCCTTTTAATTCGAGCACTTGACCATCCTGACAGCGTAGTACGCGAGCCGGATATTTGTGCAGGAGATCGTAATTGTGGGTCGCCATAAGTACGGCAGTTCCGGCATTGTTGATCGCCTGGAATACCTTCATAATCTGGTCGGCTACGGCCGGGTCCAGGTTGCCGGTTGGTTCATCGGCAATAAGGATTTTGGGTTCGTTCAGCATGGCCCGGGCAACCACTATACGCTGTTGTTCACCCCCCGAGAGCTGGTGGGGCATTTTTTTCTGCGCTGTTCCCAGACCAACCTGCATCAGCACATCGGCAATGCGGTTGTTCATGTCTGTCTTATTACTCCAGCCGGTTGCTTTCAGCACAAACTTCAGATTATCCTCGACCGAACGGTCGAAAAACAATTGAAAGTCCTGAAAAACGATGCCTATTTTCCGGCGTAGCTGCGGCACATCGCGGGGCTTGAGTGCATCGAGAGCATAACCTGCTACGGAGCCTTTGCCGTTCTGAAGCCAGAGATCGGCATATAATGTTTTCAGTAAGGAGGTTTTGCCACTGCCCGTTCGGCCAATAAGGTAGGCAAAATCGCCTTTGTTGATTTGAAACGATACATCGCCCAATACCAGCTTCTTCTCCTGGTAAATATCGGCATGATCGAGAGTCAGTACGGGTTCCGTCGAAAACATAGGATTTACGATTTACGAGGTACGATTTACGATGTCAAAACCGTGAACCATACCTCGTAATTCAAAAATAATTACTTCACTGGAAGATTAGCTTTCTCATGGTCGGCCAGGAATTTAGCCAGACCGCTATCTGTCAACGGGTGATTGAGCAACATCTTCATAACGCTCAGCGGGGCTGTCATGATATCTGCACCAATTTCAGCACACTGAATAACGTGCATTGGGTGACGTACAGAAGCTGCCAGTACTTCGGTTGTGTAGCCGTAGTTCGTGAAAATCGTAACGATCTGTTCGATCAGCGCCATACCGTCGGTCGAGATATCGTCCAGGCGACCTACAAACGGCGAGACATAAGTAGCACCGGCTTTAGCAGCCAGTAACGCCTGTCCTGCCGAGAAGATCAGCGTACAGTTGGTACGGATACCTTTTTCAGAGAAATATTTGATCGCCTTGATGCTATCGCCACTCATCGGCACTTTTACCACGATGTTCTCGTCGATATCCGCCAATTCTTCGCCTTCCTTAATCATCTCATCGTATGTAACGGAGATAACTTCTGCACTGACATCGCTTTGTACGATCTCGCAAATTTGTTTGTAATGGCGCATTACGTTGTCTTTTCCCGTAATACCTTCTTTCGCCATTAGCGAAGGGTTGGTTGTTACACCGTCGAGAATCCCCATATCCTGGGCTTCGCGAATGTCAGCCAAATTGGCTGTGTCAATGAAAAATTTCATGGTTAAACAGTTATACAGTTAAACAGTCGAGTTGTTAGTTAGTGGAGTTGATTAGCCCATTAGACTGCCCAAACGACCAGACTAACTAATTACATTCGTCCCGTCCTGGATTTTGCAGACGTGAAGGTACGTATCTTTCCCCGTTCGGGCTTTATATTGTTTGGTAATCAGGTTCGTAAAATCATCAAGTGCTTCTTCGCGCACCAGGTTAATGGTGCAACCGCCAAAGCCACCGCCCATCATCCGGGCACCCAACACACCCGGCTGTTGACGGGCAATATCTACCAGCGTATCTAACTCCGGGCAACTTACTTCATACCAGTGACTTAAACCCTCGTGAGAGCCGTACATCAGTTGGCCAAAGGTAGCTACATCGCCAGCTTCGAGGGCTGTTACGCCATCGAGCAGCCGTTGATTTTCCTGCACGACATATGCACACCGACGGTATATTAACGGCTCTGTGTCGCGAAGATGCTGGTCCAGCATAGGCATAGTCACATCGCGTAAACTCTTGATTTCGGGATAAAAAGTTTGCAGAAACCGAACCCCGGCTTCGCACTCGGCCCGGCGTGTATTGTACTCCGACGTGACAAGCGAGTGCTTCACCCGCGAGTCGCAGAGAACTATACTGATACCATCCATTTGCAGGGGCGCGTATGAGTAGTCGAGCGACCGGCAATCGAGTTTGATTACATGATCGGCTTTGCCCATCATGCTGGCAAACATATCCATAATGCCCACTTTGGCACCAACGAATTCGTTTTCGGCCCGTTGTGAAAGCTTCACCATAGCTACCCGCTCAAGTCCCAGCTGAAAAAGTTCGTTCATGGCAAAACCAACGCCATTTTCGAGTGCCGCCGATGACGACAGGCCCGAACCCATGGGAATTGTACCACCAAAAACGCAGTTAAACCCGCCAATTTTATAGCCAGCCAATTGAAACTGGGAGACAACACCCAGCAGATAATCGGACCAGGTTTGGGTTGGCGTTAAATCAGTCAAAGAACCCTGGTATGACTTGTCTAGGTCGTATGCTATAAAATGAAGTTCATTATCCTGACGAGGCCCAACGGCTAGATAAATGGCTTTGTCGATAGCTGCCGGAAGGACAAAACCTTCGTTATAATCGGTGTGTTCACCAATAAGGTTGACTCGACCGGGAGAACAAATAAGGAGCGGGGCATTGGTCCGCTGTTGCGGATCGGCAGGCACTGGGGGAAAAGCCTGTTGAAAAGAACTGATAAGCTGATTAAGTAAATCCATGTAGGGCTTGGGAAATCTAGCGGTTTGATACAGCTAAACGCATAACCCGCTACATAGCGCCACCGCTCGACAAAACTTGACTGGACGGAAATAAAAAATGGCAAACCAATGTCTCACCGCTACGACCACCTACCCTTGCTTCGGTCAAGACCTGGGGGATTCAGCAGGAGCTGGTAGCACCGATTTGCCGATGCAAAGTTAAGTAAATGTTGGTCAAACGACCAAATTTCACCCGTACCTTTGCTGTCAAATTTAGTAAGTATGAAGCGTTCAATAGGATTAATTTTAGGTATCGTATTCAGTATCAGCGCATGTAGTTCATCGGATAAAAACGTTGATCAGGGCCGTATTTATTTAAAAGAAGGTAAATTTCGGGAAGCTGTGCAGGTGTTAAACCAGGCAATTGAGTCAAATTCGTCAAATGTCGAAGCATTTAACTCGCGGGGTGTTGCTTATTTTGAGCTAAAGGAATACGCCAATGCCGCTCTTGATTACGAGCAGGCCGTTAAACTGAAACCCGATTATTACCGACCTTATTACAACCGGGCCCTCCTGAAAATAGCTCAGAATGATCAGGCCGGAGCGCTCAAAGATTATTCTGATGCGATTCGGCTTGTTCCCGATACGAGTAAGATCACCGGCGCCGAGCTGTTCCTGAATCGGGGGCAATTATTTGCAACGCAAGGGCAAACTCAACCCGCCATCACCGATTTCTCGAAGGCGATTTCACTAAATCCGAACAACGCCCTGGCTTTGTATAACCGGGGTAATTTGCGATTTAAAGAGAAAGATCTGACCGGTGCAATTGCCGATTTTCAGGAAGCCGTCCGCGCCGATCCCAAGTTTGGTAAAGCGTTTTATGGGTTAGGCATTGCCCAGGTAATCAACAACGAACGGGAAAGCGGTTGCCTGAGTTTGAAGCAAGCCCAAACGCTGGGTTATGTCGACGCAGCCAATGCTGTGGCCGAGTATTGCCAATAATTTTTTGCAGCGTAAATGCCACAAGTTCAGTAAGTCATTCAAGGTGTGTTCTTATAGGGAAAACTAACCCACCTGAATCTAATTCCGATCAAGATGAGAAAAACCCTTTCAATTGTTTTTGGCGTGCTATTCCTGTTGTTTGCCGCCGTTCAGTACAACGACCCCGATCCACAAGTTTGGATACCTATTTACGGTATTGCCGCTGTGGCCTGTTTTATGGCCTATGCCGGTTTAGGGAAATGGTGGTTTTTCGGGCTGCTGGCTGTTATGTTTGTTGTTGCGGCTGTGTATCAGTGGCCGCCGGTCTTTGAAGGCTTTTTGTTTAGTGAAGTTGGTATGCGGAGTGTGAACATTGAACTGGCCCGCGAAGCCGGTGGGCTGGCCATTTGCGCACTGGTGATGGGAATACTGGCCGCGCTGGCGCGTCAACCAATACGTCGATGAAACTCATTGAATGTCCTCGCGATGCCATGCAGGGGCTGGCTCATTTTGTGCCGACAGATCTCAAGATTCGTTACCTCAACGCGTTGTTGACGGTGGGCTTCGACACGCTCGACTTTGGCAGTTTCGTGTCGCCGAAGGCTATTCCACAACTGCGCGACACCGCCGAGGTGCTGGCGGGGCTTGATCTATCGACGACAAAAACAAAATTACTGGCTATCGTCGCAAATGTTCGGGGGGCTGAGCAGGCAGTAGATCATTCACAAATTCAGTATGTTGGTTTTCCACTGTCTGTTTCAGAAACGTTTCAGCAGCGGAATACTAACAAGTCTATCGATCAGGCTTTTGCTGAGGTCGCCGAGATGCAGAATCTGTGCATTCAGGCCGGTAAAGACTTAGTCGTTTATCTGTCAATGGGCTTCGGAAATCCATATGGAGATGTCTATAGTCCCAATCTGGTTGCTGAATTTACGGCTCAACTGGTCCAACTTGGCGTTCGAATCATTGCGCCATCCGATACCGTTGGTTCATCAACGCCAGAAGCTATCGAAAACCTGTTTACGCAGTTGATTCATAAGTTTCCGCAGATTGAATTCGGGGCTCATCTGCATGCTCGTCCGGGCGATGCCCCCGCTAAAGTACGCTCGGCTTTGCGGGCTGGTGTTCAGCGAATAGACGGCGCATTGCGGGGTTTTGGCGGTTGCCCAATGGCGGCTGACTCCCTTACCGGCAATTTGCCTACCGAGGAAATCATCCAGACCCTGGCTGCCGAAGGTATAAACCTATCCCTTAATCAGGAGGCCTTTCAAAAAGCTCTGACACTATCGGCAGGAGTATTTTAATGTAGCGCGGGTTTCCACGGCAGCGGCCGGCCGTCCGCGCTACTCATCACATAAACATTACCTGAATTTCTTCTTTCACGGCTTTTAGTGCGTCGTAGGTAGGTTGTCTGTCTTTCTGGATGATTCGTTCAAAAATCCGTTTGGAGAGTTCGAGGGCGGGGGCGTCGGGGCGGGTGTCGCCCGATGCCTGATTGATCAGCACCATAACATCGTTCATTGCCCCTTGAATCTGGTCCCAAGTAGCCTGGCTCATGTATACCTGCTGTGACAGGTTATGATTGTATTCATCCCGAATTTCCTGCAAGAGCCGTTGCTGAAACTCCAGCACGGTTGTAGAGCTACCGCTCAGCCGAAGCAATAAATTATTGGGACTAATGCGTTCCAGAAACAGAACCATTCGTTCATAAGCTTGTAATCGTATGGGTACAACCGTATCGGTATATCGGTTTTTAACCTCGAACGTATGGCGGTCTGCTTCGCGTTCTAACAACAGTTTGACAGTCACATACATACCGTATAATACCAAACCGGCCGGAACAATCAACTTCAAAAAATCACTCAGTAAGTCCATAAAAGGAAAACGATGTTTAGGGAAAAAGGTAATTTTACCGTAACAGGCTACTATTTATCACCTATTTATGAGCAATAGCGCCTGTATTTATCAATATTTATTATGCTGGATAATCCTGTTATAGTTCGCCCCGAAGCTCGTCAACAGATTCTGGACACGTTACGGGCCAATAAAATTCCCGGAGAATACGGTTTACGTGTTGGTGTTCGGGGTGGAGGTTGTGGTTCATCCTGGTTGTTAGGCTTCGATGTGCCGGGTCCCGCCGACGAAGTGTATAACGTGGAAGGTGTACAGGTCATTATTGACCGCAAACATTTACTGTATGTTCTGGGGGCTGAAATTGGCTATGAACCTGGTGGATTTACGGTCGAAAAGGACTGATGATCAGTTAGTTGGTTTTATTTATACAGGATTTTTAAAAAACATCCCCATATAACTGCTCAAGAATACTTGTTCTCAAAATTCTGGCATGATTTTAGGGCTATTTAAGCAAGAGCCAATATCTACGTTTTGTGAAACGCATTGAAGAACATATTTTTTTGCTGTTAGCTGTATTGTGTGTAACCTTATCGGTATCGTGCTTTTTTTTGTTGGAGCAGAATGCGCCGGGGGCTACAGATGAGCAATACTTGAGTTCTGTTCAGCAACGGGTCAAAGAAGAACTAGTAGTCAGCGCAACTGAACTTGATAGTGTAACGGCTTTACTGAAACGCAAGCCAACGCCAACCTTTGCGGACTTAAGCATACCTACCCACTATCCTTATTTTGTCTTTCGTAAGAAGCAACTCGTCTTCTGGTCCGATCACCGGTTTATTCCCGATTTTGCCCGACTTGCTCTGGTAACAACCCCTAAGCTGGTTGATTTTGGAAAAGAACGATATATCGTTAGCCATAAACGAGTTGACGATGGGGCAGATGGTCTGGACGTATTCTCACTCATCAACATTTATCGATATTACCACAGCAGCAATACCTATTTACAGTCCGGCTACAATCCTGATTTGTTTTCGCTTGATCCTACCACTATATCAGACCAACGATCAACTACATTCCAAACTATTTACGATAATTCGTCAGCCTTTTTATTTTCGGTCATACCGCCCAAGGTTGATGCGTATCGTAACCATTCTACGCCTGTCAATACGGTTATTCTGGCATCGCTGGGTATAATTTTTCTAGGTCTGTATATCCTTCAACTGATGCTTCGGTTGAAACGAAAACGAAACTATGAGGTAAGCTTTATGTTGCTTGCCGCTTATCTGCTGTTGCTGCGGGCAGTGATGCTCTATTTTGGCGTACCGTTTTTATTTTTTGAGATAGACCTGTTTAACCCTAAATTTTACGCGTCTTCTGTACTGGTGCCCTCGCTGGGGGACTTGTTGCTGAATACACTGGTTGGGGTGATATTGACTTTTTACTGGGTTCGGTATTATTACCGAACCCAGATCTATCGTCTACTTTTACAAGTACCTGTCTGGCTACGGCCGGTTATTTCGGTTTTATGCGTAATCTTTAGTTATGGAGTATATACGCTCTGCTTTGTTGAACTCAATAATATTTACGAAAAGTCGCAGTTCACGCTGGATATCACCCTTAACATCCGCTTCTCGTTTCTTAAGATCATTTGCCTGGTCGTTTTTATTACCATTTCATTCATTTACTTCTTAGTTACGCACCTGCTGGCAAGCCTGTTTCTACGGTATAATCGAAATAAGGTTAGTCTGGGAATCGCCTTGATTCTGGCAGGCACGTTGATCAGCGGTGGACTTTGGTTTGTACTCGGCTGGCCAGTAAACAGTATCTTCTTGCTCAATGGCGTTTATTTCCTGGTCATTTTTGCCAGTCAGTTCACAAAAACGCTTTACTCATTCCGCTACAAAACGTCGATCTATTTGTTTTTAGCCGCGTTTATTTATGCTGTAATGACGGCTTATGTGGTTTATAATCAGGAGATTAAGAAGCAATTGATTCATGAGCAGGAGTTTGCTACCCAACTCTTGGCCGAAAATGATGAATTCGGAGAGTTTTTAATGAGTAAGGCACAGGAGTCGATTCAGGGCGATGCCGATATTGGTAAGGCGTTACAAACCGATACGTTGCTTGTGCGGGAACGTATCCAACAGCGTATCAAAAGTTTGCACCTTGATAAATACTTCGACAAGTATGACATTGAAGTGTTTTCATTCCGGGCCAATGGTCGTCCGCTCGACAACAGCCCTAATGCTGTTTCATTTGCTACATTCAAAAACCGGTATCGAAAGCCCGATTATGAAACCGAATACCCCGGTGTGTATTTCGTAAATGAAGTTGGCAATCAATTTGTCAAACAATATTTATGCTTTATTGCTATTCGAAAAGAAGGTCTGGAGTTAATGCCGGATCAATCGAAATCTGCTGATAATCAAGCTATACTGGGTGAGGTAGTGTTGGATTTTCGACTGCGTAACGAGCGACCCAAAAGCGTGTATCCTGAGCTATTGGTCGATACAAAATTTACGCAGAATCCTGATACCCAAGCCTACAGCTATGCTTTTTTTAGCGGTCCTTCTGCCCAAAGTCACTCATTAACCGATGCAAATAAACATCAGGTGCTATACACGGCAGGTAGCTATAATTATGATCGCAAATTCGATCTCTCTTTACTGGATAAGTCAACTTTGTTTGAAAGTGGTATTGCCAGTAATGGGTATCAGCACGTAGCACAACGCGGGAAAGATGGACGAATCATTGTCGTATCGTCGGCAGAATACCCGTTCCGGAATATATTTTCCAACTTCTCTTTTCTGTATCTGCTGCTGGTATTGACGGTGATCATTGTTATTATTGGCTATGCTATTAATTATGGCTTCTCTAAGTTCAGTGTCAACTACTCGACCCGGATTCAGATTCTGCTGAACATTGCTTTTTTCTTACCCCTCTTGTTGGTAATCGTCATCATCGTGAATGTGATCAGTTCAAATTACATTGCCAATCAGGAGAGTACCTATATAAGCAACACACGCAACATTGCCACTAACTTTCTAACCTACTTAGATGAACACTTGCACGCACATAAACGCAGTAAGGCATCAATGGAGGAAGAACTAAGTAAGATAGCGCGTGATGCAGATATCGACATCAATCTATTTGATACGCAGGGCCGTCTTTATACCTCTACACGTCCAATTATTTATGAAGGGGGCTATCTCTCAAAATACATTAATCCAGAGGCTTACATTCACATTATTGAAGACAAAGAAAATGAGCAGCTGCTCAATGAATCGTTGGGAAGCAAGCAATATCGGACAGCTTACGTAGGCATAAAATCGTATGACGGACGATTGCTGGGCGTGCTGAGTATTCCTTATTTTTATGCCCGTCCTGAGCTGGATCGTCAGATTATTGAGGTGATAGCCTCTGCACTGAGCATCTTTACGGCCCTGTTCCTGTCCTTTCTGGTCCTGTCTTATTTCGCGTCGCACGTGTTGACAAAGCCACTCCGCTTATTGACACAAAAAATCAGCAAGACAAACCTCGAACGGCCAAACGATCCATTGATCTGGCAGTCGGATGATGAAATTGGGTTGCTTATTCGGGAATATAACCGCATGTTGGTAAAGCTTGAGGAAAGCAAACAGGCCTTGGCGCAAACCGAGAAACAATCGGCCTGGCGGGAAATGGCCAAGCAAGTAGCCCATGAGATAAAGAACCCGCTAACACCCATGAAATTAACGCTGCAGCATTTGCAGCGAACGTTCCCGACGCCGAACGAAGCTGCGGGCGGGGCTAATGACCCGGCTCGTCGGATTATTTTGCGAACGTTTGATTCGCTGTTAGATCAGATTGATAACCTCAGCGACATTGCTACCTCATTTTCGGAATTCGCGAAAATGCCATTGCCAAAAAAAGAAGTGTTCGAATTAACGGGCGTGTTCAACAAAACCGCCGATCTGTATGCCGATGATGTACGAATTTCGCTTCGTCGGCAAATCACAAACGGGCCGGTTATGGCCGTTGGAGACCGGCAATTGATTGGTCGGATTCTGACCAATTTGCTCATTAATGCTATTCAATCGGTACCGGCGGGCCGTAAACCCGAAATAGACCTTAAGCTATACACCAATAGTGATGCCGTACAAATTGAAATTCATGACAATGGCGCGGGTATACCGGAGGCTATCAGAAGTAAAGTATTTTTGCCAAATTTCAGTACCAAACGGGGTGGATCAGGTCTGGGACTGGCCATTGCCAAACGCGGTATTGAGCACGCAGGGGGCACTATCTGGTTTGAAACCACCGACGGCGTTGGCACGTCTTTCTTTGTATCGCTCCCACTAGCGGGCGTTCCTGGTCCTTTGTTGGGAGAGGCAGTTAATTACTAGATCGCTAATCTGCTAGCGAATGCCTGGTGTAAACGGCTAGTCTATTTTGACATGCTTCCAGTTCTCCCCCGACCGAATGCGGTTCAGTTGCGTATGGGTAATGCCAAACTGCTTGGCAATCATTTTCAGCCGGTTCTTGTCGTTGAGTAACAGCTTCTTTATAATCCGGACTTTACTTTCAGTCAGTTTATAATTACGCGTTTGACGGGGTAACTGGCGATTTTTGAGACTTGGGTTATTTCGATTATGCTCAATCATCTCTTCCTTCGTTACCCAGCGAAGATTCGGATAATAGTTGTTTTTCTTGTCGTGGTCGAGGTGAATGACGAACGTTTGCTCCGGTTGATCGCGCGTTAGAAAATGTTCGGCTACCAACTTATGCACATAACGGTTCAGCGTTTTGCCACCCGACCGAATATTCAATGAGCGGTATCCCTGAATAACGGAGCCTTTTATGAATTTACTGGTGGTTGGACTTGCAACCGTACCAGAGCGAGTTGCTGATGCCGATTGAAAACTACGTAATCGGCCATAATTTGAGACCTCGTAGTGCGGTGGATTTTCAATTCCCTCAAATACAATTGTTACCCACTTCTCGTTCCAAAAACTTTGGCTCTCTTTGACGTTCATGAATGAAGCAAATTTTTAGGCGCAGCTATTGTCAATAACGTACTACCGACCTGAATAAACGTACTTAACTGTGAAAAAGGAAAAGAGGCATGATGACAATATACGATAGTAGCTTGTTACCTTTCACTCTTGCCGGAGGCCCTTTATAATAGTATTAATGGACTCTTAACAAGAATAAGTTAAAATGGTTACCTGAATTTTCAGGGGAACAGAAAAACTTCTGACTACAAGTTGACCAATTCATAGTCAAGACATGCCCAAAATTGCCTTTTGACGACACTGTCTACAAGGATATAAAACTGATAGGCGACAGTTTTAGTTATTTGTAGAACTGCACAAACACCTAATGTGCAATTTGCAGATGCTATGAATACAAACAGCAAGAAAACAGTAGTGGTAGGAGCGACCGAAAAGTCAGGCCGTTATGCTAATCTGGCAGCCTACAGCCTCCTGCGCCACGGGCATGATATTGAATTGATCGGCTTGCGCGAAGGTCAGATTGAAGGACGACCAATTCAGACGGGGCATCCAGTTCTGGACGATATAGATACGGTGACAATGTACGTAGGGCCGCAAAATCAGCCACCCTTATACGAGTATATCAAAAGCCTGAAACCTAAGCGCGTTATATTTAACCCCGGTTCCGAAAATCCGGAATTTGAGCGCCAGTTACGAGCCGAAGGCATCGAACCCATTGAAGCCTGTACGCTGGTGATGTTATCTGTAGGGACGTATTGATAATGTTATAATGTAGAATGAGTGAATGAATAAGTAGACCAATTATTCATTCACTCATTCTATCAGTCACTCATTCTACATTATAACATTACCACTTTATCAGGGCCGATGCCCAGGTGAAGCCGCTTCCGAAAGCTGCCAGGCAAACCAGGTCACCCGGTTTGATGCGACCCTGTTCGAAGGCTTCGGTGAGGGCTATTGGGATGGAGGCTGCTGTCGTGTTGCCGTATTTCTGAATATTATTGAACACCTTTTCGTCGGGAAGATTCATCTGTTGCTGCACATAGCCCGAAATACGAATATTGGCCTGATGCGGTACTAACAGCGAAAGGTCGTCGGGTTGGTATCCATTGGCTGTCAGGCTTTCATTAATTACTTCCATGAATCGAACAACGGCGTGTTTGAAAACGGCATTGCCATTCATGGTCACGTTATAATTTCCTTCGCCAAGGGTCGCTTCTGTGAGCCATTGGCCTTCCCGGCTGCTACCCGGATCCCTGATATATAAATCCTCGGCATAGCGGCCATCGGCGTGCAGATGCGTTGACAGAACACGGTGCTCTGGATCGGTGGTGGCCTGGAGAACTGCCGCGCCCGCACCATCGCCAAAAATGACGGCAACCCCCCGACCTTCGTTGCTTTTATTGAGCAGTGACGACTGGATTTCTGACCCAACTACCAATATGGTTTTATACATCCCCGTCTTGATAAACTGGTCGGCTATAGAGAGCGCGTAAACGAAGCCGGAACATTGGTTGCGAATGTCGATAACCCCAATTCCTTCCAGCCCTAACTCCCGCTGCATCAGAAACGCAGAACCCGGAAAGTAGTAGTCGGGTGTAATGGTTGCATAAACAATCAGGTCAACCGCCGAGGTTTCCAGACCAGCCCGGTCGAGGGCCATACGCGATGCAGCCGTTGCCATACTGGCGTTGGTATCTTTACCATACGTGAAGTAACGCCGTTGTTTAATACCGGTCCGTTCCTGAATCCAGGCATCGGAGGTATCCATATATTGGGTCAGGTCGTCGTTTGTGACAATGTTATCCGGCACATAAAAGCCCAGCCCTTTAATACTAGAATAAACCGTATTCATTCTTTATTTGTAAAATAGCCCGTAAAAGTAGTACTTTTTCTGGCGGCATTTGCCCTATTGCCTGCCTGTACTGGCTAATCCAGAAAAAATACAACCCTATTAAGCCGTACGCAACTCAAACGAGTACTCCTCCATAATCAGGTTGGCCAGCAACTGACGACAGGCGGCATCGACCGTTGCGCGGGCTTCCTCTTCGGTGGCAGCATCTACTTCAAGACTGATGTGCTTGCCAATACGAACCTTGTCGATGCTGTCCATCTGGAGATTATGAAGTCCCAGCTTAACGGCTTTGCCCTGAGGGTCAAGAATTTCCGAGCGGGTCATGATGTTAATTTCAGCGATGTAAGTCATTACTTAATGAGTGAAAGAGTGAAAGAGTGAAAGAGTGAAAGAGTGAAAGAGCGTCAGAAAGTGATAGAGGTTCACTTAGTCGCTCTTTCACTCTTTCACTCTTTCGCTCTTTCGCTCATTTGAAAAAAGTGAAACAAGAATGTAAAGCAGAATAATTAATGGAATAGCTGCGTACTGCAAAAATAGCAAGAGCAAGGCGGAAGCTATCAGAAAACTGAATTTAATCCGGTTTTCAGCCCACCCAAAGGTTTTGAATTTGAGGGCAAAGAGAGGCAATTCCGAAATAAGCATGAACGAAAACGCAATCATCATGCCCAATGCTATGTCATTTTTCCAGATAGCATCGTATTGGGGCTGATAGCGTTCCATAAGAGGAAATGCGCCAATCAGCATTGCGTTGGCTGGAACGGGCAACCCAATAAAGGATTCAGACTGACGCGTATCAATGTTGAAATTAGCCAGCCGCAGGGCCGATAAAACCGCGATAAGAAACGCGCCGTACGAAATAACGCCCAACTCCTGAAACCAGCAAAGTTGAAAAACGATTGTGGCGGGCAGTACGCCAAACGTCACAACATCGGCCAGCGAGTCCAGTTCTTTGCCAAAGGGACCCGACACATGCACAAGGCGGGCCACAAAGCCATCGCCAAAATCCAGGATAGCCGCCAGCCCAATTAACCAGGAAGCTGTGTCCAGATGTCCGCGAAGGGCCATCACTATACCGATACAACCACATAGCAAGTTGCCACAGGTCATAGCGTTGGGAAGGTGCTTAAGTAGCGATTTCATAAATGAAGAATGAAGAGTTAAGAATGAATACTAGTGAGTGCCGATCTAGCTCTTCACCACACGGGTGGCCCCGTCTTCACGTCTACTTCTTCACTTGTTTCACAAAGGGGTTAGTTCGTTTCTCCTGACCGATGGTGGTTGGTTCCATGTGCCCGGCATAAACAACATAATCGTCGGGTAATGTAAAAAACTTGTCTCGTATGCTGTTGATGAGGTCGGCATGATTGCAGTAGGGAAAGTCTGTGCGGCCAACGCTGCCGTTGAACAACACATCGCCACCAACTATATAGCGCTCGGCGTGGTTCACAAAAGCCACATGACCCGGCGCGTGGCCTGGCACAAAGATGACATCTAATGCCGTGTTGCCAAATCGAAACTGATCGCCTTCTTTCAGAAATTTATCAATTGTAGACGGTTCATAACCCCTCAGGCCATATAACGCACAGCGAGTGGGCACATCGTTGAAGATAACCATATCCGACTCATGCAGGTAGGCATCGACATTAAATTTACGCTTCACATAAGCAACCCCAAATACATGGTCGAGGTGAGCGTGTGTGAGGAGTAAATACTTGACAGTAAGTTTATGGCTGTCAATAAATCGACCTAATGCTTCTTTCTCCGCCTGTTCATAACAACCGGGGTCTATAATGACAGCCTCGCCTGTTGCATCGTCGGCAATGACGTATGTATTTTCCTGTAAGGGAGAGAACTCGAATGCTTGAATCATGAAAACTTATTACTAAATTTTTACAAAAGTAGAAACACAGTTGGTTTTTTACGTAAGTCGGGTACCTGCGTTTTCCATTCGCGGATTGTCATGGTACGGACGGAGGCATCGGGCGCGGTTAAGTTACAGGCCACGCACAGACGTGTGTTGCCTTGACAATTAGCAATTATGTCGGCAAACAGCGCATCATTTCGGTAGGGCGTTTCCATGAAAATCTGGGTTTGTAATCGATCCATCGCTTCTTTCTCGATATACCGTATGGCGCGGGCACGATCCTGCCGTTCGATGGGCAGATACCCATGAAAGACAAAGGATTGCCCATTCATACCCGATGCCATTAACGCCAGCAAAATGGAGGATGGACCCACCAGTGGTTCTACCCGCCAGCCCAGCGTATGAGCCATGTTGATCACTACTGAGCCGGGGTCGGCTACACCGGGGCAACCTGCCTCCGACAGTACCCCTGCGTTCCGTTTCCGCTCCATCAACTCCTGAATCTGCCGGCGTGTGTCGGAAGGGGGGGTATCTTTATCGAGATCGAAGAAGGTCGTTTCGTCGATGACACGGCTTGTTTTTAAACCACTGATAAAGCGCCGGGCTGTGCGAACGTTTTCGACAAAGTAAGCATCCGTTTTTTCAATTATTGAGCGGATGTGAGGGGGCAGAACCTGTTCGGCCGTATCGTCGGCAAGCAGGGTAGGGATGAGATATAAAGTGGGCATATTTTGTCATGCTGGCGTTCCAGCGTGACAAAGCTAGCTATTTATAAACCCGATCAATAATTCGACGAACTCGGTGGGTTTTTCGGCCTGTACCCAGTGACCTGCCCCCTGGATCGTTTCGATACGGGCGTTTGGGAAAATTCGTTTGATATTTGGAATGTCTTCATCCAGAATATAGGGCGACTCACTACCCCGTATAAATAAGGTAGGATCGGTCACAATTCTCGGATTGGTCAACTCTTCGCCAATACCATGCAGTTCCCGTTCGATGACGGGAATGTTTATTCGCCAGTCAAACACACCATGCTCGTTGCGATACAGGTTTTTGAGCAGGAATTGCCGCACGGGAATGATTGGTTCATAGGCTTGTAAAATGGCATCGGCCTCATTACGTCCTTTTATACCCAGCAAATTGATTGCTTTTAGACCACGAATAATCTCGGCATGGTGGATCGGGTAAAATTTGGGAGCAATATCGACAACGACCAGTTTTTTAAACGTACCGGGAAATGACATGGCATACTGCATTACGGTTTTGCCACCCATCGAATGTCCAACCAGAATAGCCTGATCGAGACCTTGATCGGTCAAAAACTCATACAGGTCGGCGGCCATATTCTGATAATCCTGATCATTGGCACGGGGCGACTGGCCATGATTACGCTGGTCGAGCAAAAATACACGATACCCTTGAGCGGCAATCGTTTTGCTGATCGTCAGCCAGTTGTCCGACGACCCAAAAAGACCGTGTAAAATAACAATGGCCGGGCCGGTGTCGCCAGTTTGGCGGAAGAATAATTTCATAAGAGCGAAAGAGTGAAAGAGTGAAAGAGCGAAAGATGGGCTATTTGGGTCGGCCGCTCTTTCACTCTTTCGCTCTTTCACTCTTTAATTTACGTAAACAATTTTTTCGCGTTGCTCAACTAATTCGCCGAACGACTGTAAGGTAAACCCATTTTCGCTGGCTACCCGTTCAAATTCAATCGTGCTGGCGGGTTCAACGGCAATCAACAAGCCGCCGGAGGTTTGCGGGTCGGCCAGAATGTATTTTTGATTTTCGGTTAGTTCACTGATTTTGTGTCCGTAGCTATCCCAATTGCGAACAGTGCCACCGGGAAAGCTTTTTTGCGCCAGGTATTCCTCGACCATTGGCAAGCGAGGTACATCCTCAAACGTAAGGGTTGCGCTCAGGCCCGACCCCTCAGCCATTTCGGTGAGGTGCCCCAGCAAGCCAAAGCCCGTTACATCGGTCAGGGCTTTAACGTAGGGAAGTTTGCCCAGAATAGCCCCGAAGCTATTCAGCTTAACCATTTGTTCGGGCGCTACATTGGCGTGTTCGGGTTTCAGAATACCTTTTTTCTGGGCTGTTGTCAGGATGCCAACGCCGATTGGTTTGGTCAGATACAATTTGCAGCCTTTGGTGGCGGTATTGTTCTGTTTCAAATGGTCGAGCCGCACCCTTCCGGTTACGGCCAGCCCAAAAATAGGTTCGGGTGAGTCGATGCTGTGTCCACCGGCCAACGGAATACCCGCTTGGCGGCAAATAGCCCGCGAGCCTTCCAGCACTTGTGCCGCTACTTCGGGCGGTAGTTTATCCAGTGGCCAGCCCAAAATGGCAATGGCCATAATGGGTTCGCCCCCCATAGCATATACATCACTGATGGCGTTGGCCGACGCAATACGCCCAAAATCGAACGCATCATCGACAATTGGCATAAAAAAATCGGTGGTGCTGATGATGGCATCACCATTACCAATGTCGAGCACGGCGGCATCATCGCGGGCGTCATTGCCGACCAGTAGAGTTGAGAATTGACTGGGCGAACTATCGTTCGTGAGTGTAGGGCCGCTGGTTTGGCCATGCAGAATTCGATCCAGAATTTTGGGCGAAATTTTGCAGCCACAGCCTGCTCCGTGGCTATATTGGGTAAGTTTAAAGACAGTGGTTTCGGTTGGTGTCATAAGGGGACAAAACTAAGACAGAAATAGGAGAGTGCCGCGTAAATTAGTTGCTACATGTACATCACTTTATACAGGATGGTTCTATGAAGTCTACAAAGCTATGTTAGTGGTTATGTGGGCTTAACAATTAGATAACACCTAATTATAGAATGTAATTTACGTAGAATAGGGTTATTCTTAGAATCTTGTCTATAGTACTTTATATTGTGGTACTTTTTTAAGACCTAACACTAAACAGCTCAAAAAAATAAATCATATTTGTCCTTAAATTGACACCGTATTTAAACGAATGTCTTTTAGGATTAAACAAACTAACAAACACTTCTATGTCTAAAAAACTACTGCAATTTCGAGTGGCTTTCATGCTGATCGGCAGTATTCTAATGGCCGTGCTCGGAGGAGGCACAGCTATGGCTCAGGTAACGTCATCGGCTATTAATGGCCGGGTTACTGATTCAAAAGGAGAGGGACTGCCGGGAGCAACTGTGGTGGCAGTTCATACGCCATCGGGGAGCCGTTACGGTACGATTTCTAATACGTCAGGCTTTTATACGTTTCCAAACGTTCGGGTAGGTGGACCATATACCGTTACGGTTTCGTTTGTAGGCTTTAAAGAACAAGCAAAAAGTGATGTGTTCGCCAGTTTGGGAACAACGGCCGACGTTAGTTTCAAACTTGCCGATGAAGGCACCAGCCTGAATGAAGTGGTTGTTTCAGGTAACCGGAACGATATTTTCAGTTCAGATCGTACGGGTGCTGCTACTTCGTTTGGCCGGGAGGCAATCAACACACTGCCTACCATTGGTCGTACATTGACCGACATTACCAAATACAATCCGTATGGTAATGGTCAATCATTTGCTGGTCAGGATCCACGTTTCAATAACTTCACGATTGACGGTTCTGTATTCAACAACGGATTTGGTTTAGGTGGCTCGGCATTAGCCGGTGGTCGTACGGGTACAACCGCGGTGTCTATTGATGCGCTGGATCAGATTCAGGTAAACGTTGCTCCGTTTGATATTCGTCAGTCGGGTTTCACGGGTGCTGGTATCAATGCGGTAACCCGCTCGGGTACCAATGATTTCTCGGGTTCTGTTTACCATCTGTTCCGTAACAAAGGGCTGGTTGGTAACACTGCGGCTGGTAACTCGATTGGTACCGTTAACGTGGATGAAAAAACCTGGGGTTTCCGCCTGGGTGGCCCGCTGATCAAAAATAAACTGTTTTTCTTCATCAACGCCGAGCAGTTTACCAGCAGCACACCAGCCTTAAGCTATGTTGCCCAACGGCCTGGTGCTACGGCGGCTAACCCGTCAAGCGTATTATACTCTGATCTGGTAGACTTGAAGAGTTTCATGATGACGAACTTTAACTTCGATCTGGGCGCTTTAGATAACTATAATAACCAGGTTAAAAGTACGAAAGGGCTGATTCGCCTGGATTGGAATATTAACGACGGCAACAAACTATCTGTTCGCTACTCGCACCATAATTCGTCTTCGGATCAGGTGATTAGCAACAGTAACAGTAGTAACACGGCAGGTAATGGTAACCGGAACGTGTTCCCAACCTCGCTTTCGCCACAAAATACGGGTTACATAATTGCCGATAACACCCGTTCGTTAGCGGTTGAATTGACCTCAAACTTTGGGGGTGGTAAGTTTGCCAATGACCTCGTTGGTACGTATAATAAGCAGATCGAAGACCGGACGTACAAAACACAGTTGTTTCCAACAATCGACATCGCGCCGGGTGGAACTACCTACACGTCGATTGGTTTTGACCCATTTACGCCGAACAACAAGCTAAATTATTCGACATTTAACATTACGGATAACCTTAGCTACTTTGCGGGTAAGCATACGATCACGGCAGGTTTGGTGTTTGAACACTACACATCGAACAACGTATTCTTCGCATCATCGAATGGTGTCTATGTGTATAACTCCATTGCGGACTTTAAAACGGCTGCTTTAGCGTCGATCAGTGACCCAAACAGTACAACATCACCCGTTACGTTAGCTAAGTACAACCTGCGTTACTCGTTGATTCCGGGTGGTGGAGAGCCATTACAGCAACTGAAGCGGAATTTGTATAGCGCTTATGTTCAGGACGAATTGCAGGCTACTCAGAATTTGAAATTAACGTACGGTTTGCGGGCTGATCTTTTTGATTACGATAACAGCACGGCGAAGGACTTCAACAACCCAATTGTGGCAGGTTTAACCTTCAATGATGAAAACGGAGCTCCTTATAAAATCAGTACGGGTACGTTCCCTAAAGCCCGTGTGCTGCTATCGCCTCGTTTTGGTTTTAACTTCGACGTGAAAGGCGATAAGACAACCCAGATTCGTGGTGGTACAGGTATTTTTGTGTCGCGTATTCCTGAAGTACTGGTTTCTAACCAATTGGGTAATAACGGCGTGAATACCGCGCTGATCACGGTGACGAACACAACGGCTTATCCGTTTGTGACCGATCCAAGTAAATTACCGGCTGCTGTTCGTCCGCCCGATCCGTCTAAGGTTGATTTATCGAAACTGCTGCCTTATACGATCAATGCATCGGACCCAAATTTGAAGTATCCACAAATCTGGAAAACGAACATCGCTGTCGATCAGAAACTACCTTTAGGATTGGTTGGAACGGTTGAGTTCATTTACAACAAGAATATTCAGGCGCTGCGTTATATCGATGCTAACCTGCGGGCTCCAAGCAAGACGCTGAGTGGTTCTGATACGCGTAATGTTTTCCCTGCTTTCGGGGTTACAAGCACTGGTACTGGTTCTGCTAACACAGTAGCTCAAGCCCGGTATATCAACCCGCAAATTGCCAACGCTTTCGTTCTGAAAAATACGAACAAAGGTGATTCGTATATCGTGACGTTCAAACTGGAGAAACCAGTTACGAGAGGCTTTGGTGGATTGGTGGCCTACACCTACGGAAAAGCTCGTGACCTGGCCTTTGTCGGTAGCACAGTTCAGGCAAACGTTCCATCTATTTATGGGCAGAACTACCTGAATACGTCGTATTCTGATCAGGATCTTCGCCATCGGATTAACGGCTATGTTAACTATCGCCTGAACTATGGTGGTAAATTTGGTGGCTCGACTGCCGTTACTCTGGGTGGTACATTCCAGAGCGGTGGCAAGATTTCGTATGTTACCAGCCAGGATCTCAATTTTGATGGTCAGACCAACAATGACCTGATCTACGTACCAAAAAGCGCTTCTGAACTGACGTTTAGCCCACTTACAGTAGGAACAGGCGCTAATGCAGTAACGTATTCTCCAGAACAGCAACAGGCTGCTTTCGATTCGTACATTAATGGTAATGACTACCTGAAAACACGCCGGGGCCAGTATGCCGAGCGGAATGGCGGTGCTTTTCCATGGCTGGCCCGTTTTGACTTCACGGCTATTCAGGAATTCTATGTGGCCGTTGGCAAGAACAACAAGCGGAACACAATCCAACTTCGTATCGACATTCTGAACGTTGGTAACTTGCTGAATAACGCCTGGGGTGTAAGCAATTTGCAAACTACATTCAACCCATTGTCGCTGGTAAGTGTAAATGCAACGACAGGTGTACCAACCTATCGTTTGGCTACACAGAATATAAACGGACAAACGGTTCTGTTAAAAGATTCATTCACAAAAAGTGCTTCGCTTAACAGTGGTGACGTTTATCAGGCACAGATCGGTCTGCGTTATATCTTTAACTAAGTCTATCACTAGTTTGAAAAATCCCCCGCACAATTACTGTGACGGGGGATTTTTTTGTTGGTATAGCGTTACACTATGGAAGCTAAAGTTTTCTGGATACTAATTTTACTGTCGGCTAACAATGTACTAGGACAAACGCCGAATCGGTTCAGCGATAGCCAAACTGCTGATGCATTCTTTGACATCAACGCAGTACGTAAACATCCCCTTATTCTGGCCCATAGGGGTGGACCGGGTTTGTCTGATACAGAAAACTCAATAACTACATTTGATAAAACGGCAAGGGCGTTACCAAACGCTATTATTGAGATGGACGTACGCCTGACTCGCGACAGCAGCTTTGTTCTTTTACACGATGCTACTCTGGATCGGGAGTCTGACGCTACGGGGCCAGTGGCCGAAAAAACGCTGAATGAGATTAAAAAAGTAAGGCTTAAAACCCTGTCCGGTGAGTTGACAGCTCAAACGATACCAACATTTACGGATGTTCTGATCTGGAATAAGAATCGCTATATGCTGGCTCTGGATGTAAAACCGGGAACAGACCCACTACGGGTCATGAAGGACGTGGAAAAGCACCAGGCGGTGCATTCCGTTTTTATTATTTGCTACTCCATTGCCGAAGCACAACGAGTACGCGAACAATATCCATCTCTCTGGCTGGCGGTTGGTGTAAATACTATGGCTGATCTGGAGCGGCTGGAGACCAGTAAACCGCTGTCTGGACGTTTGATCGCACTAACTCCACAAAAACTTCAGCCGGTTTCTTTTTATGAACGATTGCATAAGCTTGGCATGCTGGCTTCTGTGGGTACATATGGTGTGAACCAATTGGATGAAAAGCCAATGGCCGATGCTAAGGCCGGATATCAAAAGCTATTTAGCCAGGGTGGTGATATTATCACGACTGATCGGCCGGTTGATGTCTTTGCTTTATTTTAGAATAGCTGCCTTCCTGCGCATCTCTTTCAACTTCGCCCGCGATTCGGGAAAGGTTTTTACCATCCCTGATTCGTATCACGGCAAAATAGTCGTGCTGCCATTCTGCCGGTTATGCTTAAGCATGTCCGTTCCGGCCTGATAGCCCTGCACAATGACCCGGCCAATGTCTTCAGACGTAAAATGCATTAGATTCAGGGACAGCGGCTCGGTAGGCCGTATTATCGTTAAAGCCAGATTCCGTCCGCTTAAGTGTTCACGGCTGGCGAAACGTTCGGCCCAGGCAATGTCATTATTTACCAGTTGATTTACCGTAATGTCTTTAACCCGATCCATCAGGTTCAGCAGGTTCCGGTAGTTGAACTTCTCATTATATATCTTTTTGGCATGACAGGCCACGCAAGCAATTTCAATGGCACCGTCTTCGATGGCTACACGTAATGGGGCTACTTCACGCAGGCCACCATCCAGAAACGCACGCCGGTGATCGCCCCCTATCTGTACGGCAGGCATCAGAAACGGCAATGAACTACTGGCATATACGAAATCCAGAAAGTTAGGGTCATAGGCATCGGCGTAGAACATATCACCCTGTATGATGTCTACAGCACCAACTTTAATCTTTACCGGCCCGGTCTTAATAGCTTCTACATTAACCTGTTCACGAATTAAATTTTGAATGGGCGAGTTGTCCAGCAACCCATCGAAACGGCTCATAATAGTGTTGTATCCCATACGAAACCGCGACCGTATGACGGCTACATCGCTGGGCTTGGTAATATTTCGAATCCAGAACTCAATCAGGTATTTACCCACTTTTACCCAGTCGACCTGGCCTGTTTCGGTATGCTGTCGGGCGGCTTCGTTGGCCATAAACGTAGCATTGAGGCTGCCAACCGAAATGCCGTAGAGTTGGTCAGGAACAAACCCCGACTCAAATAACGCCATGGCAGCACCTACCTGAAACGCTCCTTTAAGTGAACCACCCCCCAATACGAGTGCACGCTGCGGTGTGGTCGCTGCGGTTGGATGGACGACCGGATGAGGAAGGGTTGGGGTAGGATTATCAATCATATGGAGTATAGCAGGTGGCGTTAGCAATGCACAAATATGGTAAGTTGATACTTTTCAACCACTAATCAAACGAATTGGCATAAGGTATAGTTATGGAAAGGACGCCTGTTTTTGTAAACGGCTTTTTCGGTGTCTGCACTTTCCTTACTATACTTGCCAGAAATTTAGTTGGTAAATTAGTACGCCAGTCAGTCAGTACGCTATTAAATCATGCGTCAAGCACTCACCGGTCGCGCAGGCGGCTTCGTTACCAACTCGTTGACACCGACTTACTCCCTCCAAATGCCTATTACCGTCGCCGATATACAAGCCCCGATTGCTGCTGAAATGGAATTATTTGAGCAGAAGTTTAAAGGGCAAATGAAAAGCGATGTCATGCTGCTCGACCAAATCATGAATTATATCGTGAAGCGGAAAGGAAAGCAACTACGTCCGATGTTTGTGTTTTTAATGGCGGGCGTGTGCGGCACCATTTCAGAAGCTACCTACCGGGGTGCGTCCTTAATCGAACTTCTTCACACAGCTACTCTGGTTCACGACGATGTGGTCGATGAGTCCAATTACCGACGAGGCTTTTTTTCAATCAATGCGCTCTGGAAAAACAAAGTCGCGGTGCTGGTAGGTGATTATCTACTCTCGCGCGGTCTACTGCTTTCTGTTGATAACAGTGATTTTGACCTGCTCCGTATTGTTTCGACTGCCGTGCGCGAACTGAGCGAAGGTGAGTTGCTGCAACTCTACAAAGCCCGGCGTTTGGATATTACTGAAGATATTTACTACGAAATTATCCGCCAGAAAACGGCCTCGCTTATTGCCGCCTGTTGTGCTGTTGGGGCGCGGTCTGTTGGAGCCGCCAAAGAGATTGTCGATCAAGCGCATGCTTTTGGCGAGAAAGTCGGTATTGCCTTCCAGATTAAAGACGATCTGTTCGATTATGGCACGGCTGAAGTAGGCAAACCGCTGGGTATTGATATCAAAGAGAAAAAGATGACTCTCCCGCTTATTTATGCCCTTAATAAAAGCGGATTTCTGGAAAAGCGCCGAATTATTAATATCATCAAAAACGAAAGCGAGAAACCAAAAAAAGTTAATGAAGTTATTGCTTTCGTCAAAAACTCGGGCGGTATCGAATACGCAACCGAAGCCATGAATCACTATGTTGCCGAAGCCCAGGAATTATTGAATAACTTCCCCGACTCACGTTATCGTCAGTCTCTGCATCAACTGGTACAGTACACAATTGATCGAAGCAAATAAGAGTTAATAATGAATAATGTAAAGTGAAGAATGAAGAGTGAATTATAAGTGATTAGCTATTCTTTACTCTTCATTCTTCACTTTACATTATTCATTATTAACTCCCTTTTTCGTTTTTTCGCCAAACAGCCGGTGGAAGTCCGGGCTTTCGGTTTTCATCCACTTGTCCCAAAAAGTGAAATACAGGCCGTAGTTGAATCGAAACTGCGTGTGGTGCAGGCTGTGGTGTGTTGCACCGATGAGCCAGCGCCCCAGCCAATGTTTGTCGAAATCGTGGGGATAAACTTCCGTATTCAAGTGATTGATGGCACTTGACAGGGTCATGATCAACAGAATCAGCCCCACAGCCGAAAGATGTAGTGGCAACACGAATGTCAAGATGGGAATGATGATAGCTTGTAATGTGCTTTCTGTAGGGTGAAACGAGAAGGCCGTCCAGGGTGAGGTTGTAATACTGTCGTGGTGTGTTTTGTGCACCCACCGATAAACGCCCGGCCGATGCATCCAGCGGTGGAGCCAATAGTAGTATGTTTCGTGAATGAACAGAACGATAGCAATACTGATTGGGTACCAGATAATCGGGTAGCTGTTAATGTTGGTGTAAATAGCTGTATACCCATGTTGGTAAGCCAGAATAACCGCCAGTGCCAGCACCGTGAACAGTAAGGATGTCAACACCGACCAACCGATTTCACGCCAATCCTGCCCGGCTTTCCGGGGGCGGGTCTGCACGGCCCGATGGGCGAACTGATCTTTTAACGAAACGTTAAACAGCCACCAGAATGCCAGCGAAAACAGCACATATCGCCCGAAAATAGCGATGAAGAAAAGTAAGGCCGTTAATCCAAGCGTAGCTGGGTTTGTAATCGCAATCATGATATAATATGGACTGATTTATTACTGCCTTAACTCAATCAAGACATCATTGTTGACAATCTTAAAGATTAATTAGCAATACGAACTTTAGCGGTTTCTGGTTTCATTTTTGTTTGTTCACAGTCCCTTCATTTGCTTGGTTCGTTGTCCCATCGATTTGTTTGTACATTTGCTTTCTGTACTCAAACACTCAATAAAACGGCTTTATGCGCCTACTTCTTTCGATCCTGATGGTGTCTGCACTTGGCACAGCATCATTTGCTCAGTCTAAAAAAACATCAACAACAACGGCTAGTTCAACTCCCCATACGTTGGACCGGCCAAAGCTTGTTGTTGGCATTGTGGTTGATCAGATGCGCTACGATTATTTGTACCGTTATTACAACAAATTTGGCAAGGGTGGTTTTCGGCGGATGATGGATGGTGGGTTCAATGCCCGGAATAACCATTACCATTATGCGGCTACGTATACCGGCCCCGGTCACGCAGCTATTTACACGGGCTCTGCACCTGCATTGAACGGTATTGTGGGTAATGATTTTTATGAACGGAATATAGGCCGGCTGATGTATTGTGCCGAAGATACAACAGTAAGTACCGTTGGCAATACGGGCATTGCCGGTAAAATGTCGCCCCGAAATCTGCTTGTTACAACCATTGGCGATCAGCTTAAACTGGCCACTGATGGCCGGGCGAAAGTAATCGGGATTGCGCTGAAAGATCGGGGGGCCATATTGCCCGCTGGTCATGCCGCCAATGCCGCTTACTGGTTCGATTCGAAAGATGGTAATTTCATCAGTAGCACGTTTTACCAAAATGAGTTGCCACAATGGGTGCAGGACTTTAACGCACGGAAATTGAGCGATCAATTTTTGAGTCAGAAATGGGAGCCTTCGTTGCCTATGAATCAATACACCGAAAGTACAGTTGATGACGAACCTTATGAAACCGTGTTAGCTGGTGAAACTAAATCTGTTTTTCCGCATATGTTTGCTATTCAGGCAGGTGGAAGTAAATATGAACCCTTACGGACAAGTCCTTATGGCGATCAGATCACGAAAGAGTTTGCGCTGGCTGCGCTGAAAGGCGAACAACTGGGCCAGCGAGACGTGACAGATATGCTTTGCGTAAGCTTCTCTTCGCCAGATTACATTGGCCATGCGTTTGGTACGCACGCGATTGAAACCGAAGATCAGTACATACGACTCGATCAGCAACTGACCCAGTTGCTTAATCAATTAGACGCTACAGTAGGGAAGGGGCAGTGGGTGGCGTTTCTATCAGCCGATCACGGTGTTGTCGATGCGCCGGGATTCCTGCAGCAAAACCGGATTCCGGCGGGTGTGCGGGGCTACGGCGAAATTGGCGAAGCGGTGAAGTCTACGCTTGAAAAAGCTTACGGTCCGGGGCAATGGATGCTCTCGTATTTTAACCAGCAGGTTTACCTGAACCATGCCTTAATGACGGAAAAGAAAATTGCCATGCAGGATGTGTATGAGTTGCTTCGGACTGTTTTGTTAAAACAGAAAGCGGTTGTTAACGTCGTGAATTTACATAACCTGGGTGCCGAGGCTTTACCACTTTTGCAGGAAAATCTATTTCGCAATGTATATTATCCAAACCGCAGTGGTGATTTCTATGTGATGCAGCAACCGGGTTGGCTAGAGGGACGCAATAAGGGCACTACACACGGCACTACCTACGCCTATGATACGCACGTACCATTTCTGCTGTACGGCTGGGGTATTAAACCGGGGCAAACGCTCCGTCGGACACATATCCACGACATTGCCCCAACCATAACTGCCCTGCTTGGCCTTCTCGAACCCAGCGGCTGTATTGGCAACCCGGTTGAGGAAGCCCTTAAGTAGCGCCGACCGTCCCGGTCGGGTGTGTAAAAGAACGCCAATAGACTTGTTTGTTAAGCCCGACCGGGACGGTCGGGCTTACTTAAAACTTACTTCCTTAAACCCAAAATACCTGACTTCTCCATTGACGCTAATTGCCAATCGACCAGTAGTGTCAATGCCGCAAATAGTGCCCCGGAAGGACTGCCCGTCACTGTCAAAGCTATGTTCTTCTTGGTAGCGATAGAGAATTTGTAAGTAACTTATTTTCAGTGTTTCACGTTGACCTGACAGTAACTGGAGATAACGTTGCTCTACTGTTTCGCAGAGTCTGCTGAGCAAGCCGGGAAGATCATAGGTGTTAGGTAAGGGTGATTCATGTTGCAACGAAGTTGCCGTTGAATACCCAAATTCTGTTTGATTCACATTGAGCCCAATTCCCGCTACCGACCATGCAATGCTGTAGCCATGCAACGTATTTTCAATTAGTATACCGCCTAATTTAAGATCACCGGCATAAATATCATTTGGCCATTTTATACGCAGAGAATGGCCGAGCAGTGGTTGCAGCGTATCATAAATACCCAGCGAAATAGCCATATTAAGCCAGAACTGATCCGTAGCCATTAAGAAACCAGGCTTCAAAATCAGCGAGAATGTCAGGTTTTCTCCCGCTTTTGCTTCCCATTGGTTACCCCGCTGCCCCCGACCGGCTGTTTGGTTATCAGTTATGACAACTAGTCCTTTATTTGGGTCTGATTGAGCAATCAAGGTAGCCGCTTCATCGTTAGTTGACTGACAGCTTGGCAGATATTGGATTATTTGTCCAATAAAAAGAGTTTTGGGATAGATTTTGTACAAAATATTGTATAGTTTAGTAGTAGAGAGTTAATGAATGGTACTGCGGGTTTTTAAAATACCCTATTAGGCAATGTACCCGCTGATTAGCTTCTCGTGCAATGTTAAACTGAAAGCATGAGAATTAACAAAAACAATGAGTTTACCGCCGAGCAGATACGTGATTTCGTTGTTCGGGGAATGCAGGAAAAGAAAGGACAAGATATTGTTGTAATGGACCTGCGCAAAGTTAAAAATGCAATCTGCGATTATTTCGTTATTTGTTCGGGTACGTCCGACACGCAGATTGACGCTATATCAACTTCCGTTGAAGAAGAAGTTTATAAAGCCAGCAAACAAGACCCCTGGCACAAAGAAGGAAAATTGAACCGGGAGTGGATTTTGCTGGATTACGTCGATGTTGTCGTTCACGTCTTCAAAAAAGACCGACGTTCGTTTTACGATCTCGAACAACTCTGGGGAGATGCCGAGATTCGTCTGATCGAAGACAGTGACCTTGTCGTAGCGTCTTGATTAGTAGCTATTTAGTTATTAGATTATTTGTAATCTATTGATTTTCAGTGATCTAATAACTAAATGGTTAACTCGTTGTTATAGTTAAAATAAGCCTGTAACTGGCCGCTTGTGGGGCTGACAAACCGTCTGTCCTAACCATTTCGCAGTAGAAACAATCATTCGCGAAACGGTGTTACCCTTGAAATCCGTTAGTACAACCTGAGGAAATGGCAGAAAATAATAAAAATCCGTTAGTACCCCGTGGTGGGCCACGTAAGCCCAACTTTCAGGGCTGGATTGTTGCTTTGCTGATTGCCGCCATTCTTGGCATTACATTCTTTAACAGAAGCTCAGCTACCCACGAAATTTCACAGAAGCGCTTTGAGCGTATGGTGAAAGATCACGAAGTCGCTGAAGCTATAGTCGTTAATGACAAAATTGCCGAAGTTACGCTCTCGCAGCAAGCCGCACAAAGTCCTAAATACCGCAACTTATCTGCGGAAAAGCCGTATTTCGGCACTACTCAAGGACCGCAATTTCAATTTCAAATAGCGTCTGGAGAAACGTTCAAGAAAGATCTGGATTTAATTCAACAGGGCGTTCCTGATAATGAAAAAATTGATCTTAAGTTCGAAACCAGAAGTGACTTTGGTAGCATCATCAGTACGTGGGGGTTCCTGATCGTAATGATCCTCGCTATGTACTTCCTGCTTGGACGTATGTCTGGGGCCGGTGGCCCCGGTGGTCAAATCTTTAACATTGGCAAATCGAAAGCCGCCCTGTTTGACGCCGATAGTAAGGTAAAAATTACCTTCAACGACGTTGCTGGCCTGGACGAGGCAAAAGAGGAAATTAAAGAAATTGTTGATTACCTGAAGAATCCAACCAAGTTTACAAAACTTGGAGCCAAAATTCCAAAAGGAGCTTTGTTGATCGGCCCTCCAGGTACAGGTAAAACGTTGCTGGCTAAAGCCGTAGCCGGTGAAGCGGGCGTTCCGTTCTTCTCACTGTCGGGTTCCGACTTCGTTGAAATGTTTGTTGGGGTAGGTGCCGCTCGAGTACGTGACCTGTTCAAACAGGCAAAAGAGAAAGCGCCTTGTATCATTTTTATTGATGAGATTGATGCAGTAGGTCGTTCGCGTGGACGGGGTTCCATGCCCGGTGCCAATGACGAACGCGAAAACACGCTGAACTCACTGCTCGTTGAGATGGATGGTTTCGCTACCGATTCAGGTATCATTATTCTGGCTGCTACGAACCGTCCCGACGTACTGGACCCTGCTTTACAGCGGCCCGGTCGTTTCGACCGTCAGATCAGTATCGACAAACCGGATATTATTGGTCGGGAAGCAATTTTCCGGGTTCACCTGAAGCCGATTAAATTATCGACGGATGTTGATCCAAAAGAATTAGCCGCTCAGACACCCGGTTTTGCTGGTGCCGAAATTGCGAACGTTTGTAATGAGGCTGCTCTGATTGCTGCTCGTAGCGATAAGGAAGCCGTTGATATGAAAGATTTCCAGGATGCGATGGATCGTGTGATTGGTGGTCTGGAAAAGAAGAACAAAATCATCTCGCCGGAAGAGAAAGAGATTGTTGCTTATCATGAAGCGGGTCACGCAGTAGCTGGCTGGTATCTTGAATTTGCTGATCCGCTCGTAAAAGTGTCGATTGTGCCACGTGGCGTAGCTGCTCTGGGCTATGCTCAGTATCTGCCTCGTGAGCAGTATCTGTATCGTACAGAACAGCTTCTGGACGAAATGTGTATGGCATTGGGCGGTCGTGCTGCCGAAGATCTGATCTTTGGTAAAGTATCGACAGGTGCCTTGAGTGATCTGGAACGCATTACCAAGCTGGCCTATAGCATGGTTACCATGTATGGCATGAATGACAAGATTGGTAATATATCGTTCTATGACTCAAAACAGTCGGACTACAACTTCAATAAGCCATATTCGGAAGAAACGGCCAAGCACATTGATGAAGAAGTTCGCAAGATCATCAGTTCGGCTTACGAACGCACAAAAGGCCTGTTGAGCGATCATAAAGATGCGCTGGAAATTCTGGCAAAGGAATTACTTGAAAAAGAAATTCTTTACCAAAATGACCTGGTTCGCCTGATTGGCAAGCGGCCTTTTGAACGGGAAACTGTTTATCAGGCGTATAAAAATAAAGGTGTGGCTGAGGAAGTCAAAGAGGAAATTGGCCTTGAATCGAAGCCTGCCGAAACCGAGCCTCAATCGTTGCCGATATAAAGTAAGAAGTAAAACAAAAAAGGGACGCTTGATCAAGCGTCCCTTTTTTGTTTTACTTCTTACCAAGTTCAATCACCTGCATATCCAGAATCCGACCCGCATCGAGCGAGAATCGAATGACGGTTCGCATCTTATGAAAACCGGTTTTTCCGGCTGCGCCGGGATTGATATACAATAGTTTATTAATAGCCGGGTCACGCATAACCTTGAGAATGTGCGAATGGCCACAGATGAATAAATCCGGTGGGTTCGCTTTCAATACAGGTCGTGTGGTAGGGTTATAGTTGGGAGGTGTTCCACCAATATGCGTTATCCAAATGTCGAGGCTTTCGAGTGTAAAACGTTGATTGGCAGGCAGGTCAGTATCTTCCCGGTCGATATTGCCGCTTACAATACGTAAAGGCCGAAACGCTCGCAGCTGGTCGGCAACGGTAAGTAGACCTACATCACCAGCATGCCATACCTCATCGCAAGCGTCGAAATGAGTGAATATAGCCGGGTCGAGGTAACTGTGTGTATCGGACAGAAGACCAATTCGGGTCATGAGAAATTAGTTAATAAGTCGGTAAGTCAGTGACGTATGAGTGTTACTTTTGCATTGGCCATTTACCGGCTTTTTTAACTTACCAACTATTTCCCTAAAATTAACTCTTTCATCTCACTACGAATCTTCTTTTTGTCGATTTTTCCGACACTCGTTTTAGGGATCTCCTGCACGAACACAATGCGGTCGGGTACGTACCATTTGTGCAAATCGCCCCGGTCAACTTTTGCCTGTAACTCGGCTTTTACGCCTTCGGCAGTTAATGCGTAGCCTGGCTTTTGAATAATGAGCGCATGCGGACGTTCGCCCCAACGTTCGTCGGGAAGGCCAACTACGGCTGATTCTGCTATGCCTTCTACCTGAGACAACACATCTTCCATATCCAGTGATGACACCCATTCGCCACCGGTTTTGATTACATCTTTGGTACGGTCTGAAACAATTACCCAATGGTCGGTAGTAATGCTGGCGACATCACCTGTATGTAGCCAGCCGCCTTTCCAGAGGTCGGCACCTCGTTCTGGGTCTTCGTAATACCCTTGTGTGAGCCAGGGGCCCCGAGCCACGATTTCGCCCAGTGAATGCCCATCATGTGCTACAAACTGGCCATTATCGTCCATTAACCGCAGTTCAACAAACGGAGCAATGCGACCGGCACGTGTGCGAAGATCAATTTGCTCCTCAGGCAAACACATTTTCTCCTGTTCATTAAGATAACCCACGGCTAGAATCGGTGCTGTTTCAGACATACCATAGCCCGATATGACCGTAATCCCTAAGCCTGTTGCCGCATTGGCAAGACCTTTTGTAAGGGCCGAACCGCCAATAATCACTTTCCAGCGGCTCAAATTCTCTCTAAACCTGGGTGCAGCGGGGCTGCTGACAAGCATATTCAATATGGTGGGAACGCAGTGGGATAACGTAACACCTTCTGCAATCAAGAGCTTTAGCAACAGTTCTGGCTCATAACGGCCCGGATACACCTGCTTTGCCGACATCATTGTTGCCAGAAATGGGAAACCCCAGGCATGCACATGGAACATAGGCGTAATGGGCATATATACGTCTGTAGACCCTTTAAACGGCATGGCTTCATACCCAATGATGTAAGTCAGCAAGCCCATTGTGTGCATGAACAACTGCCGATGGGAGAAGTAAACGCCTTTGGGGTTACCCGTTGTGCCGGTGGTATAAAACGAAGTAGCCCATGTATTCTCGTCAAAATCCGGGAATTCATACTGGTCAGATGCACTGTTTAATAAGGCTTCATACTCACCTTCAACACCCTCAGGGAGTTCGTTGAGAGGTTTTACTTCGGCGGTGCCAGTATATACTTTATCACTCAGAACAACAAATTTCTCAACGGTTGTCAGTTGATCTTTAATGGCGGCTAGAATGGGCAGGAAATCTTCGTGAATCAGAACAATCTTATCTTTGGCATGATTCATTGTGTAAAGAATCTGCGCAGGAGATAGCCTGACATTGATCGTATGCAGAATAGCGCCATAGCTGGTAACACCAAAAAAACATTCAAGGTAACGGTGGCTATCCCAATCGAAGACAGCAACCATATCGCCCGGTTTAATGCCCAGTTCAGTCAATACATTGGCTAGCTTTCTGACACGCTGGTTGAACTGAATATAATTCATTCGGAACAAGTCCCGGTAAACAATTTCGCGCTGGGGTTCGTATTTGAGCGATTGTGCCAACATACTTTTGATGAGCATGGGCGGTTCATGGGCTTCGGCGGTACGTGGAATTAGTTTGGTCTGAATCATAATTGGCGAAGGTATTTACTAAAAAACGAATGGATCGAAGGTAAAATTGAATAATGGAAAGAAAAAATGGTATCGTATAAAATAAGCCCGGTTGCCACTTAAGTGGCAACCGGGCTTATTTTATACGATAGTTGATTACCTATTGCGTCAGTGCTACTAAAGAAGTAAGCCTGCAATAGTTGCTGACATATAACTGGCTAATGTACCGCAAATGAGAGCTTTAAAGCCAATTCGGGCAAGGTCGCTACGACGTTTAGGAGCTAATTCACCAATACCACCAACCTGAATAGCAATAGAGCTGAAGTTGGCAAAACCACAAAGGGCAAAACTGACAATAGCGATTGTTTTAGGCTCAAGCGTTTGCTTGATCTTTACTAAATCGAGGTACGCCACAAACTCATTAACAACCATTTTGGTACCCATCAATGCACCAGCAGCCTGTATGTCTTTGGCAGGTACACCCATTGCCCAGGCAAAAAGAGAGAAGAATTTGCCCAGTAGAAAGTTAAGGCTCAGATAGTCAATATTAAAAACGTAAAAACCCAAGCGGAACATGATGCTATCCAGTAAGGCAATCAGCGCGATAAAACCAATAAGCATAGCAATTACGTTGAAACCTACTTTCAGGCCTTCGCTGGCTCCAGCAGCAATGGCATCGAGCAGGTTGGCGTAAATCTTTTTGATTTCTACTTTTACCGTTCCCTGTGTTTCAGAAACCTGCGTTTCGGGCATCACAATTTTGCTGATAACCAACGCACCCGGAGCGGCCATAATACTGGCTGCCAACAGGTAAGGTGCCGGAACACCCAGTGAGATGTATACTGCCAAAACGCCCCCGGCAATACAGGCAAATGATCCTGTCATGCTGGCCAGTAGCTCGGAGTTGGTCATGCCATTGAGGTAAGGCTTAATCATAATTTGCGCTTCAACCTGACCAACAAACGTGCTCGCTACGTTGGAAAGGGCTTCGGCACCGCTTACACCCATAAGCCATTTCATGGCTTTGGCCATAACCGCTACCACACGTTGCATGATGCCCAGGTGGTAGAAAATGTTGACCAGTACCGCAACGAAAATAATTGTTGGAATAACTTTGAAGAAGAAGATAAAGCTGTTTTCAGGACCAAATGCTTTTGTCAATACATCAGGCCTGACAAGGGATGAGAATACAAATTCAGCGCCTTTATTTGCTTTTTGCAATAGGCGATCAACGTAATAGCCGAGCCCCTGAAACAGGTTTTGACCAAGCTCAGTTTTTAAGACAAACACCGCCAGTCCAAATTGAAGACCAAGTCCTACACCAACGGTACGATAGTTTATTGCTTTGCGATTATCAGAGAGGGCATAGGCAATACCCAGAATTAAAACAATGCCAATTAGTCCAGTAAAACGCTCCATTCAGTGATGACACAATTACAGTTAGGTTGGCGAATATACAAAAAGAAGGCGTGGAACGAGTTTATAAAAAAGCTGACCAAACAAAAACCGGCTGATTTGGCGAACAATATTCGTCAAATCAGCCGGTTAGCTTAACGTAATACTTGTTCAGAGAAGACTTGTCAGATCGAGTTCAAAATCGGGCAAAACATCTTCGCCCGATAATTGGCCTAGTCCTGCTATCTCTTGCGGAGCTTGATCAGGCCGGTAGATATACGATACTTGATTAGATACGTCAATCAACCAGGCCAATCTGCAACCGTTTGCCATCCAATCGTCCATTTTCTCAAAACAATCTTTTATACGATCTGACTGTGAACGTAGTTCAAGTATGAAATCAGGGCATACGTGTAAAATCTTACGTCGTTCTACAGGCGTTAAGGCATCCCAGCGGTTTTGTGTTATGGCAGAAACATCAGGCGACATGATTGATGTATCGGGTAATCGAAATGCTGTTGACGAGTCAAAAAACTTACCGAACTTAACCTGTCGGTTCCAAATGGCAAAGTCAGCGCTTAATTCAAAATTGGTATTACCTGTTTCTCCGCCTGTATTAGCCATAAATACAATATCACCGTTTTTTCGGCGCTCAAATTTCAGGTCCGGATTATCCTGACAAAACCGAATGAACTCATCATCGTTCATTCGCAAATCCTCCGGTAAATGCACCCGTATTGATTCCATATAGTATGACTATGACTAACGCGTTGTAAAAAGTAACTATGGTTTAGTGGAAAATAGCCTGAAATTCCCCTTTGACTACTTACTTTTTGAATAGATTATATATTGGCAATGGCTCGTTCGGCGCCTTCCTGATATTCCTCTTCAATTTGCGCTATATCGACTGGTTTCAGTTCGGTATCAAATAGCCGGGCGTCCATCGCTTCTTTTTCGGTTACGTCAAAGAATCGTTCGTGCATATTGAATGGCTTACCGCCCTCAGGGACTTCGCATTTTTTGAAATTTCCGTCTTCTGCCAACTCATAGGAATTGACGTTGTCGAGCAGATTATCTTTTAAAATTAGAATGGCCTGCTGCTTTACCCGTTTATCGGCCAGAATGAAAAGAGACTCAATACGCCGGTCAAAACTTCTCACCATTACATCGGCACTACCGCCATATACTTTGGGGTCGCCGTTATTATGGAAGTAATAAACACGCGTATGCTCCAGAAAATCGCCAACGATAGACCGAACGGTGATGTTTTCGCTCAGGCCGGCCCGGTGTGGGCGCAAACAGCAAATACTACGCACGATTAAGCGAACAGGTACACCCGCCTGCGATGCTTTGTATAGTTCATCAATTACCTGCTTGTCTTCCAGCGAGTTGACTTTAATGCAAATTCCGCTTTGTAAGCCACGTTGTGCATTATCGGCCTCTACGCGAATCAAGCGAAGCAACTGCTCCCGCATATCGCGTGGTGCGGTAATCAGGTATTGGTATTCGTTGGGTACCGAGTGGCCGGTAATAACGTTGAAAAACTCCGAGATGTCGTGCGTATACGTTTCGTTGGTTGTCAACAGACCAATATCCGTATAGAGCTTTGAGGTATCTTCGTTGTAATTGCCTGTTGCCATGTGGGCATAGCGCACCACCCGACTGCCCTCATTACGAACCACCAGCAGTAACTTTGTGTGCGTTTTGAATCGGCTGATGCCATAGATAACAAAGCAACCGGCCTTTTGTAACCGTTGCGCTTCCCGAATATTATTCTCTTCGTCGAAACGGGCTTTTACTTCAAATAATACCGATACGTGTTTCCCATTTTCGGCAGCTTTCAATAAGGCTTCTGTGATGCGGGACCGCTTGGCCAGTCGATAAACCGTAATCTTGATGGCCAATACATGTGGGTCTTCGGCTGCTTGTTCGAGCAATTGAAGAACCGGCTCAAAATTGTTGTATGGGTGATGCAGCAGTAAATCCCGCTGTTTGATCAACTCAAAAATATCGTCGGTTTTATCGCGACTTACCCCCAGCGGTGGTACCGGCGAATGGGGCAGGGGCATGTCGTCCTTAAACTCCGGGTTACCGATAATTTGCCACAGCGACGAGAAGTCAAGGAGCGTATGGGATTCGAAAATATTTAAATCATCAATTTCCCACCGTTTTTTTAGCAGGTTCAACATCCAGGGCGACACAATAGTTGACTGGCTGTCGGCACCGCTGCCCTTCGTTTCTATTTCAAGCCGTGTTACCCGGCCTAACCGACGATTTTTGATCTTCTGACGAACTTCGTCAATAAAATCTACTTCATCGTCGTCGTTTTCATCGAGAGTAAAATCACCGTTTCGAGTAATCCGGAACAGGTTTACCGAAACAATTTCAACGTTTCGGTAGAGTTTCTTAATGTTATGACGGACAATTTCTTCAATGGGAATAAAGACGATGGTGTCTTCACGCTCAAAGGATACAAAACGGGGTAAATTGGCCGGAATCTGAACAAAGGAAAGTCGCTGGCGGTCGTCTTCATCCTCTGAGGGCAGGCTTTTAATTTCACCTTCTTCGGGGTTTTGTGTGACTACGCCAAAAATGAGCACCTTGGCCAGCAATACCGGGAATGTATGCGTATAGTCATACAACATTGGGGTCAATGTTGGATAAATTGCCCGGTCAAAATAGTTCGTTGCTTCGGCCTGTTCCTCAGGGGCCATACTGGCGTAGGTAACCAGTTGAAGCCCATTTTCGGGGAAAAGAGGTAATAGTTGCTCAGAAAAGACAGCTTGCTGATCCTGAAAAAACTGATGCGAGGTAGTGTATAACGCTTTCCGAAAGGGCACTTCGCGCAATCCTGAATAGTCGACACGCTGTTTATGATAATCCAGGTAATTATACAAACTACCCACCCGAATCATAAAAAACTCGTCCATGTTCGAAGCCGAAATAGCCAGGAACTTCAGCCGCTCCATGAGTGTGCGGTTACTGAGAGGGGGCTTCGCATTTCGGGCCTGATCCAGCACGCGCTCATTGAATTTAAGCCAGCTCAAATCGCGGCTCAGATAATTGCTCTGGTCGATAACGCTGGTTACTTTTTCGCTCACCTTTGCCAGCTTATCGGTTCCCTGAGCGGGCGTATTTACCGGCCGGTTCGTGAAACGGGAAACCAGATTGCCCAGTATGGTGCGGTTTGTGTTAAGGGGATAGCGCATACTCTTTCTTTAAGCTTTGAAGTACAACAAAAAAGCGGACTAAAAAGCCCGCCTTATGTTATTTTTCGGTTAAACATCCACTCGGGCGTATTTCGCATTTCGTTCGATGAACTCACGCCTTGGGGCCACTTCGTCACCCATTAAGGTCGAGAAGACGTGATCGGCATCGGCGGCTGACTCAACCGTTACGATTTTCAACGTTCGGCTGTCGGGGTTCATGGTGGTGCTCCAGAGCTGTTCGGCATTCATTTCACCGAGACCTTTGTAGCGTTGAACGCCTACACTTTCTTCTTTGCCACCGCCCGCCAGTTCTTTCACCGCTGCTTCGCGCTGGGCTTCTGTCCAGCAATACCGCTCTTCCTTGCCTTTTTTAATGAGGTACAAAGGTGGCTGAGCAATGTAAATATACCCGTTGTCGATCAGCGCCTTCATGTTGCGATAGAACAGCGTCAGGATCAACGTTCGGATGTGGCTGCCATCTACGTCGGCATCGGTCATGATGATGATTTTATGATACCGGAGCTTGTCCAGGTTCATCACCGTTTCATCGTCTTTCTTTTCGAGCCGAACACCGAGAGCAGTCCATATATTTTTGATCTCTTCGTTCTCGTAAATCCGGTGTTCCATAGCCTTCTCTACGTTCAGGATCTTACCACGTAGGGGAAGAATAGCCTGAAACGCCCGGTTACGACCCTGCTTGGCTGTTCCGCCAGCGGAGTCACCCTCTACCAGATAAAGTTCACACTTTTCAGGGTCGGTGTCAGAGCAGTCGGCAAGTTTGCCGGGAAGTCCCATGCCGCCCATAAAGTCCTTACGTTCGGTCATGATGCGCTTGTAGGCCAGATCAGCCGCAATACGCGCCTGAGCCGACACAAGCACCTTCTTAACGATACCACGGGCTGTATTGGGGTTCTCCTCAAGCCACGTTTCGAGCAGGTCAGCCATTGCCTGGCTCACTGCACTAACGACATCCTGATTACCCAGTTTAGTTTTCGTCTGGCCTTCAAATTGAGGCTCCTGAACTTTCACCGATATAACGGCGGTGAGGCCCTTCCGGAAATCCTCGCCACTGAACGAAACTTTGCCCGAGTTCTTCGGCAGAACACCGGGATTTTTATCCGCATAGTTTTTCAGCACCCGCGTCAGGGCAGAGCGGAAACCCTGTACGTGCGTACCACCCTCGTGGGTGTTGATGTTGTTTACATAGGACAGTACGTTTTCGCCAGCCTCATAGTTGTACACCAGGGCGACCTGAACAGGCGTCGGCCCTTTGGTATTTTCCATGTAAATGGGCTTCATGCCATCGAGGGCAGGGCGGGTCTGGTCGAGGTATTCGACAAACTCAACCAGGCCACCTTCCGAAAAGAAATCGTCCTGACGTGTTGGCTCGCCGTCCTCATCCAGTTCACGCAAATCTTTCAGGAAAACGTGAATGCCTTTGTTCAGGTAAGCCAATTCGCGCAGGCGTCCTGCAATGGTGTCGTACTTATAAACAGTATCGGTGAAGATGCTGCCATCCGGTTTGAAGTGGGTTTTTGTGCCGGTATCTTCCGCATCACCAATGACGCGCACGTCATAAAGCGGAATGCCGATTTTGTATTCCTGTTCGAATATTTTGCCATCGCGGTGAACTTCTACCCGCAAATCGGTTGACAGGGCATTTACGCAGGAAACGCCGACGCCGTGTAAGCCGCCGGAAACTTTATAAGTATCTTTATCAAATTTACCACCAGCGTGCAGCATGGTCATGGCCATTTGAAGGGCCGAAACACCCATCTTGGTATTGATACCTGTCGGGATACCCCGGCCGTTATCCTGCACCGTAATTGAATTGTCGGGGTTGATGGCTACCGTAATCTTATCGCAGTAACCCGCCAGTGCCTCATCAATGGAGTTGTCGACAACTTCCCAGATGAGGTGGTGGAGACCGCGTGTACCAACGTCGCCAATGTACATGGATGGACGTTTGCGTACAGCTTCCAGACCCTCCAGAACCTGGATATTATCGGCACCATAGTTGCCTAATGCAGTTTCAACGGGAGCATCTGCTTCAATAAGTTCGTTGGTCATATCAGAATGGAGCGTGCTAGAAATTTGTTGTTTCAGGCTTAAAAACAGCTTGATTGTATGGGTCTAACAGATTGTAAAAATACAAAAATTTTTAGTCTTTTCCTACCCATCTTTGCCGAGATTAGCTTATTATACGAAAAAATATTCTAATCATTAGTTAACGGTACAATGACGGCCCTGACGTTCGTTTTATGGCCATTAAAGCCAGTTTTTCAGTTATTTTCGGCTGGTAAGATCAGTCGAAAAAAGGTGATTTTTGTCAGCTTTGTAACCAACTGGTAGTTTCACGAAAAAGTATCATTAACCGGTATAAATAGTGAGGGCGTTTTCATTGATCCTACGTCTGTACATCCGAAGAAGGTCAGGTTCTGCGCCAACAGATACTATTGAGTTGACTATACTAAAAAAACAAAGCCGAATCAATATGATTCGGCCGGGTACAAATGCGTAATAGAGAGGTTGTTAATCTTCGGGAAAGGGAATATAAACGAAGCCGGCAAAATCGCCGTGAACAACAAACAGACAGCAATATTCGTCGGCAGGTTTGTAGTTCTCCTTCCAGAGTTCCAACGATTCCGGGCTGATGAGTTCACGCTGAACGAACTCATCGACAAACGAGGCTTTATAATTCCATTTGTTCTCCAGCTCATCAGCCGCAATCAGTGTTTGCCCAAGAGGAATCTCACGACGTGAGGCAACAAAAATGGGGAATTCTGAAAATCCACGTTTCCTGATCTGATAGGAAGCTTCTTTTAGTTGGTCAGCCACCTTCACGAAATCAGACGAGATCGTGCCCATCAATTCTCTGTTGACGTCGTACGAATTGGCGTCGTCAAGCAGTGTATTCTCGTTGCTGTGGTTTATCATGAAAAGTAGTTTTCGGTTTTTAGTTTACGGTTGGCTGACGCATGCTTGTTAATACCGGCCTGGCGTTCTAGGGCCCAACACCACGGAGAACCCGACACCACGTAGAAACACGATCTGGTTTAAAACCGGGCGGCCAGCAAGAGGTCTAAATCTTTGAAGCGCATGTTGAACTTGCGCGCGATGTAGGCGTTGGTAAGCGTGCCCTTGTGTGTATAAACACCTTTCATAAACCAACGGTTCGCATACATCATCTGTTCGATGCCGCCAGTTGTGCCGGTTTCCAGTAAAAAGGGCAGGAAGATGTTGCTAAGGGCCATACTAGCCGTGTAGGCGACGCGGGCCGCAATATTGGGTACGCAGTAGTGAATAACGCCCATATGTTTAAACGTGGGCTGTTTGTGGGTCGTCATGCGGGAGGTTTCGAAATTCCCCCCCTGATCAATCGACACATCAATAATAACCGAGTCGGGTTTCATGCGGCCAATCATTTCTTCGGTTACAACGACCGGGCTCATGGCATCATCGGCCCGCATGGCGCCAATAACCACGTCGGCCCGCTGAATGGCTTCGGCCAAGGTGTCGGAGTCGATAATGGAGGTGTAGACGTGCTGCCCAACCGCGTACTTAAGCCGCTGAAGTTTGTACAGATGTTTGTCGAATACTTTTATATCTGCACCCATGCCAAGGGCTGTACGAACGGCATATTCAGTAACAGTTCCGGCACCCAGCATCACTACTTTCGTGGGTGGAACGCCCGTAATGCCGCCCAATATAATGCCCCGGCCGTTGTCGGCATTGCTCAAATACTCGCCCGCAATGAGCATGACGGTGCTGCCTGCAATCTCGCTCATCGAGCGTATTACTGGCAAGTTACCGCCCTGATCTTCAATGAATTCGTAGCCAAATGAGGTGAGATTTTTACTGTTTATTTTCTCGAAATAGGCCCGGTCATGAACAGGTAAATTCAGTGCAGAGATGACGGTGCTACCCGACTGGACATGGTCAAATTCGGCGTCGACCAAGGGCTCTACTTTAAGGATGAGGTTGGCTTCGTAGACTTCTTTTGGCGAGGGAGCAATCTGCGCTCCGGCTTCGCTATATTCAGTATCTGAGAATTTGGCTTTCTCGCCTGCGCCCTGCTCAACGATCACATTATGACCATTTCGCACCAGAATAGCTACCGCTTCGGGCGTGAGCGCGATCCGGTTTTCCTGAAGCGAAACTTCTTTTGGTAAACCGATAAGCAGGCTATTCCGGTTGGTCTTTACCGCCAGCGGAGATTCTTTCGGGTAGAGGGCCGTTTGTTTGGCCAATTCCTCAAATCCAGTCACTTTATGTTTGTTATTGGTTATTGATTTCTAGTTATTGATTATTGATTGATGGTCTATTCAACTAATAACTAATGACTTATCACTAATAACTAAAAACCAATAACTAGTCCACAAATTTCGTTTCCACTGTTCGGCGACCATCTTCATCCGCCGAAATATGCACCTGATAATACGAAGCGGGCCAAAGCGAGGTGATACGCTCCGGCCATTCGATAAAGCAGAAATTGCCCGAATCCAAGTACTCTTCAATACCAATGTCCAACGCTTCGGCTTCATTCCGAAGCCGGTAACAATCGAAATGGTACACCGAATGCCCTTCGTGGGTGGTGTATTCATTCACAATCGAAAACGTGGGACTTTGTACGATACTGACAACGCCCAATGTTTGGCAAATGGCTTTAATGATCGTGGTTTTACCGGCACCCATATCACCCTCAAACAACCACACCGACTGTTGTCTGCCATCGGCCAGTAATTGGCGGGCAACCGTGTCAAGTTCGTCGAGATGGTCAAGATGCAGAATCATAGGGGCTTTCAGTAACAGCCCGCAAAGATAGGCATTTTTAGGCGGTCCATTTAGTTCGCATAGGGCGACTTAATAGCTTATTCGCTTCGGCATCGCCCAGAAATTGCTCGGTTTTTGGATTCCAGCGCAGCGTCCGACCGAGTTGATAGGCAATGTTGCCCAACGTACACACCGAGGCCGTTCTGTGGCCTACTTCAACATCGGAGATCGGATTTTTTCGGCTCTTGATGGCATCCAGAAAGTCTTTGTAGTGGTTGTCGCTAAAGTAAACGTGCTTCTCACTTTCGCCGATGACCTTGTCTTTCAGGCTCTCGGGTGTGGTGGTCAAATTGCCCCGGCTTACTTTTACTTCGCCTTCGGTACCGATAAACTGGCAGAATTGCGACCCTTCTACGGGTGTATGGTGCATGTCAACACCGTTTTCATAGCGATAAACCAAACCCTTTCCTTCTTTGCCCGGACGCATTTCTACCGGGCCGGAGTTGTCCATGTCCAGTCCCCATTGGGCAATATCGAACATGTGCGCACCCCAATCGGTCATGCCCCCGCCCCCGAAATCGCGAATATCGCGCCATTGGCCCCAGTACGTAGCGGTCAGTGAAGGATCGAGCACATTGTTGTAAGGCCGCTCAACGGTATTTGGGCCGAGCCAGGCATCCCAGTTAAGACCGGCAGGAACGGACTCAGCAGTCAGATTGAATTCGTGTGGCGGGCCGCCAACGTTGACATTGACTGTTTTTACTTGCCCGATATACCCATTACGAACCAGCTCCACGGCCTGCCGAAACTCTTTCCACGAACGCTGCATATTGCCCGTTTGGAACACACGCTTGTATTTGCGGGTGGCATTTACCATATCACGGCCTTCCTGAATGGTAAGCGACAGTGGTTTTTCGCAGTAAATATCTTTTCCGGCTTTGGCGGCCGCTATGGCTATGGGGCTATGCCAGTGGTCGGGGGTAGCGATCACGACAGCATCAATTCCTTTGTTATTCAGCAACTCCCGATAATCGTTGTAGAGCAAACAACCGTTATACGATTCCTTGTCCGCCTTTTCGGCGTAATGTTTATTGATAACCTCTGCGAAGGTGGCTACTTTAGGCTTATCGACATCGCAAATGGCCATAATACGGGCATTATTCTTCAGGAACTGTCCGCGCAACCCGGCACTTTGCTTGCCCAAGCCGATAAGACCCAGCGAAATCTGGTCGCTGGGAGCCAGAAATCCACGACCCAGCACATGACGGGGAACAATAGAAAAGACCGCCAGTCCTGCGGCTTGTTTCAGGAACGTTCGGCGGTTATTGAGAGCAGATGATTCGAACATGAGCTTACAGAGTTGAACAATGAAAAGTGGGTAACAGGCAAGCTATACTTGCCCATTACCCACTAAGATTTACACTGTTTACCGTAAACCGACTACAGGTTAATTGTAGCCGGGATTCTGGGTCAGCGTTTCTTTGCCATCTTTTTTACTGTTGAATATTTCCTGGATCGGGATTGGGAAATATTCGTGCTGGCCTTTAATGAACTTCACTCCGTTCAGGTAGTTTCGTTTGGTCGCTTCGGTCGTATAATACGTGTTCAGCGTCTGGTCGGCGACGCCCCAGCGAACGAGGTCGAACCGGCGATGCCCCTCCATGCCAAATTCCAGCCGTTCTTCAAACTGAACCGCTTTCCGGGCCGTGGCCTGATCGGTCCAGGCCGTGGTGTATTCCTTGATTACATAGTTGGCGGCTGCGGTTCCGTCGGCATTTTTCACGAACCCGTCTGGATTCGCGGCCCGCCGACGAACCTGATTAACATAGCCACGTGCCTTGTTCAGATCGCCAACTTCTGTTTCAACCTCGGCCAGCCACAGCAATACGTGGTCATAGCGAATCATGCGGTAATTATTGGCATTCAAACGAGGGTTACCAGCGAAGGTATTTGTCCCAACATCCGACTTGTACATCACGTGCTTTTTTGGTGAGAAAGGGCCACCATAGGATTGATCGCGTACATATGCTTTGCCCGGATGAACGCCCCAGTCCAGATACGGAATACCCCGCCGACCAACGGTCCAGTCGAGTCGGGGGTCAACGGTTCCGACATAGGGTGTAAATGGAGCCGTTGATTCGACACCCACGTCGCTGGTCACATCCGAAGCATTAAATGTGTCGATGAGCGGCAATCCATTCGCGTCGGTTTTGAAGGCGTTTACCAGATTCTGCGATGGCTGGAAAAAGCCGCAGCAGGTTGTTACGCCACCGCCACCGTAGGGATAGTTCAGCGTAGAGCCGATGTTGCCATTTTCTCCATTCGGTGCGCCATCGTTAACTGAATACTGAACCTCGAAAATAGACTCGGCATTGTTGTTGGTTACTGCTTTGAAGTTGTCATGATACCGGTCCACCAGTTTATACTGACCGCTGCCCACAATGGCTTCGAGCAGGGGTTTGGCTTCAGCATATTTTTTCTGGAACAAATACGCTTTACCGAGAGTGGCTGCGGCAGCCCATTTGGTTGGACGACCAACCTGCGTTTGTTTAGCTGGCAGCACATCGTAAGCCGCCTTAAGATCAGCCAGGATATTTGGCCAGATATCGGTGCTATTCGGGATTTTCGTGCTTTCCAGGTCGTTCGGATTGTAAATCTTCTCGTCGATGTAAGGCACCATATTGAACATCTTTTTCAGTTCTAAATGGAAATGCCCGCGCAGGAATTTGGCTTCGGCAATAACCTGCTGCTTCTCGGCATCGGTCATATCTTTGGCAACGGCTACGGCCTGTAGTACGTCGTTCGACCGCGCGATACCGTCGTACATTCCCCGCCATTTTCCCCGAAAGTAAATGTTGTCGGACTGAATATTGCCTTGCTCGATCAGTGAAATAGGCGGCTGGTCACCAGCAATCGTCCCTTTGTAGGCGTCATCACTGGCCACACTGCCATACACCCAGTTGTCGGCCCCAACGTTGTAGGAGCGATAGGCGCCTTCGGCAGTGGCCCAGCCATCCAGCAGCGAGTAAGCGCCAATCAGTAATGCATTGACGCCCGTTTTGTTTTGTAAAACACTGACGGCCAGCGCAGCTTTGGGCTGCACGTCCAGAAACTTGTCGGAGCAGGACGTCGCCACTGCCAGACTTAGCGCGATTATAAATAGTGTTGTTTTTTTCATGTCTTTGAATGGAAATGGAAAATGTAAAATGTAAAATGTAAAATGGATAACTGGCGAATCAGGCCACTGACCATAGTCATTATTCATTACTCATCATACATTATTCATTAAAAAGCTAGATTCAGACCTACCAATACCGTTTTCGCTACTGGGTATGATCCGCCATCAACGCCAATCTGGCGGTCGTTGCCCGACGAATAAGCGCGCAGATTAACTTCGGGGTCCATGCCTGAGTACTTCGTTGCCGTGAACAGGTTTTGCCCCTGTATGTAAACCGACGTGGCCGATAAGCCCAGTTTCGACAGCAGTAACTTTGGTAGTTGGTACGTTAGCTGGATGTTTTTCATCCGGAAATACGAACCACTTTCGAGGTAGTAGGTCGACGGCTGAATACTAACCTGGTCGCTCGACCGAAGCTGCGGCAGGATGGCATCTGTTGCGCCGGGACGCCATGACTGATACAGCATCCGGCTACTGCGGTTGCCGCCAAAGGTTGGGAAATCTGTCCAGTACTTCGTGTAGTTGAAAATCTGATTGCCCTGAACACCCTGACCAAACAGCGTAAGCCCGAAGTTCTTGTAATTCAGATTTACATTCAGGCCATAGGTGAATTTGGGGTGCGGGCTGCCAATGATGCTGAGGTCTTTGGTATTGATAACCCCATCGCCGTTGATGTCGCGGAATTTGAACCGACCGGCCACATTTTCCGAAGCGGCATTGCCAAACTGTACAGGAGCGGCTTTTGCTTCTTCATTGGTCTGGAAAATGCCGTCAATTGTGTAGCCGAAGAAGGACGCGAGGGGCGAGCCCTGCTGCGTAACAACGAAGTTCTGAATCCGCTCGTCATTGATACCAAAGTACTGCGTGCTTGGGTCGCCGTTAGTTTTCGTAACTACGTTACGGTAGGTACTGAAGTTGGCTCCTACATTATAACTTAAACCGCTGTTACCGATTTTGTCGCCGTAGTTAATCATCAGATCAACACCCCGGTTGCGCATCGAACCGATGTTCTGAAAAGGAACCGTAGCCACGCCCTGCGTAAGAGGAGCCTGCACCGGGAAGAGCATATCTGAGGTGGTGCGGGTATACCAGTCGAAACCTATGCTCAGTTTGTTTTTGAGCAATAAGGCGTCGAAGCCAATGTTCAAACTGGTCGTGGTTTCCCACTTGGCTTTCGCGTTACCAAACTGCGTCAGCTCATAACCCGGAATGGCTGATGTGCGAGTGCCGTTGATGTCATAAAATGAAGTGGCCGGGTTGGTGCTGAACTGCGTATAGGAGTTATAGTTACCAATTTCCTGGTTACCTGTCTGGCCCAGGCCCGCCCTGAATTTCAGGTCATTAATGAGGGTGAGCGGCTTAAAGAAGTTTTCTTTGGATACACGCCAGCCGACACTGGCAGCCGGAAACACCGCCGACCGGAACTCGGGCGCGAAGCGCGAAGAGCGGTCGCGACGTACGGTCAGGTCAATCAGGTATTTATCGTCCAGAGCGTAGTTGAGTTTAGCGAATTCCGAAGCCAGCCGCCAGTTCGATGCGCCACCATTGTTGGTCTGCACCCCCGTACCGGCGCTGAGGTAGCGGTTTTCGATGTCGTCTACGGCGAAGTTGGTACGGCTGGCATCAAAGAACTCAAAATAGCTTTTGATCGACTCGGTACCCGCTATGACGTTGAAACGGTGGCGGTCTCCCAGATTTATGTTATAGGTCAGGGTGTTGTACCAGGTCCAGGTCCACTCGTAGCTGTTGTTAGTCGTTAAGGTATTGGAGCCACGCGCTTCGGCCGATTCGATGTCGCGAATCGTGTAGTTTCGGTAATTGAACAGGTTATAGTCAATACCGAAACTGGTACGAGCCGTCAGATTCGGGAGAATGTCGACCTCGGCATAGGCGTTGCCGAACAAGCGCATTTCCTTCTGTACATTGTCTTTGTTCCGATACAACAGTGCCATCGGGTTGTTGGCATTATCGAGATCGCCACCGCGCGTACCGGCAAAATTTCCGGCTACGTCATACACCGGAATGATCGGCTGAATCCGATAGGCAAACGAAACGGGATTGCTCTCGGCGTTATTGCCATTGGGCTGACCAATCCGTTCGCCATAGGCCACCTGGAAATTTTGACCAACACGCACGCGTTTGTTAATGTTGAACTCCGTGTTGGCCCGAAGCGAATACCGCTTATAGCCGGTATATTTCATGATACCGTCCTGATTGAAGTAGTTCAGCGACATGGCATACCGACCCGTCTCGCTACCACCCGAAACGCCCAGTTGGTGGTTCTGGATCGGAGCCGTTTTGAAAATCTCTTCAAGCCAGTTAGTGCCCGTTTTATTGGCTGGCGTAATCAGCAGAAATTTCGAGGAACTGATGTCGTTGTTGTAATTAACATACGTGCCGTCGGGGTTGCGGGCCAGGCGAGGGTCGCTGGCTGATGCGCCACTTGGCAGGACAAAATCAGGTATAACGGGCGTTGCGCCATTGCCAAACTGCGAATGAACGGGATTCCCGTTGGCACCCACCACACCAGAGTTAATCCGGGATTCCCAGATTAGCTGAGCGTACTCCTGTGTGTTGAGCATGTCGAGCAATTTGCCGTGCCGCTGCGAGCCATAGTAGGTGTCGTAGGTGAATTTAGGCTTACCGGCTTTTCCTTTCTTGGTCGTAATAATGACCACACCATTACCGGCCCGCGACCCATAGATAGACGCAGCAGAGGCATCCTTCAGGATTTGCATACTCTCAACATCATTGAGATTCAAGGTGTTAAGGTTTCCTTTGGTGGGTACACCGTCAATAACATAGAGGGGGGAGTTGTCGTTGATGGTACCGAAACCACGGATACGAACCATGACGCCACCACCCGGTGCGTTTTCGTTACCAACCTGTACCCCCGCCACGCGACCCTGAAGTGCCTGCCCAACGTTCGTTGCCGGAACGGACAGGAGTTGCTTGGTATCGACCGTAGCAACCGCCCCCGTAATGTCGCGTTTAGCCTGTGCGCCATAACCCGTAACAACTACTTCATTCAGCGTCTTGATGTCGGGAGCCAGGGCGATAGCCAGCGCAGTGCGCGAACCAATGGTCACCTCCTGCGAGGCATAGCCAATAGCCGAAATGGTGAGTACATCGCGATTTGCGGCTACGTTCAGTGAAAATTGCCCATTGGCATCTGTCACAACACCCGTTTGCGTTCCCTTTACCACGACGTTGGCACCGGGTAAACCACTGTTGTCGTTTCCGTCGGTAATACGACCGGAAATTTTGCGTTCCTGGGCAAAAGCACCCAGGCACAGAAGCCAACTGAGTATAAACAGAGGCAACGTGCGGTACGCTTGTCGTAAAGCGTGTTTCATCATGAGAATAATTAGAATTAGGTGAACTGAAATTGTGGCTACTACTTAAGTATTACTCCTTAAAGCCTCGATCAGTAGAATTCTAATTAATCCTTACAGTAGTATAATAAATTAATAATGTACAAAAAAAGCCTGCCTGTGAAAACAGGCAGGCTTGATGTTACTTAAATAATACAATTTGTTTAATAAGTCATATTTTCATGGCTTACTCATTCTAACTCAGTTGCAAATCATCGATTACTTTCTGCACTTTGGCTTTCAATTGCGCGTAAGTATCATCAAAGGCTTCTTTGCTTTCGAGCGGCTCTACCACACTAACGTAAAACTTGATTTTAGGCTCCGTTCCCGATGGGCGGGCAGATATTTTAGTGCCGTCTTCGGTAAAGAACTGTAATACGTTCGATGATTCGATACCCATTTTACCCGCTTCAATTGCCGCAGATTGACCACTTTTAGGGTCAAGACGAGTTAGCGCTTTATAATCGTCTACCCGAACGACAGCCGAACCGGCAATTGATTTTGGTGGATTAGCCCGGAAGTCGGCCATCATCTGCTGGATTTCTTCGGCACCGGCTTTTCCTTTTTTCGTGATCGACACCAGGGCTTCGTAGTAGAAACCGTTCTCTTGGTACATCGCCATCAGCATGTCAAACAGGCTCTTGCCCTGATCTTTAGCGTAGGCAGTCAGTTCGGCAATGATGGCGCAGGACGCAATGGCGTCTTTGTCACGGACAAAATCGCCGATGAGGTAGCCGTAACTTTCTTCGCCACCGCCAATGAACTGCTCTTTGCCTTCCAGTTCACGAATAACCTCGGCAATGTATTTGAAGCCAGTCAGAGTGTTGTAGCAGTTAACCCCGTAGCGTTCGCACATCTTGTCGATGAGGTCGGTGGTCACAATGGTCTTGGCCACAAACTCCTTACCGTTTAGTTTGCCCGCGTCTTTCCAGGCGTTGAGCAGGTAATAAATAATCAGGCTGGCCATCTGGTTGCCGTTCAGCAACTCAAATTCGCCGTGGTGATTGCGGGCTCCGGCGCCCACACGGTCGGCGTCGGGGTCGGTAGCCATAATCAGATCGGCGTTGAGTTTGTTGGCCAGATCGAGGGCCAGTTGCATCGCTGCCCGTTCTTCGGGGTTTGGCGATTTCACCGTTGGGAAGTTGCCATCGGGCGTAGCCTGCTCTTCGACAATGTGCACGTTGGTAAAGCCCAGCGCATCCAGAACACGGGGCACGAGCGTGATGCCAGTGCCGTGAATTGGCGTGTAAACGATGTTCAGATTTGCCTGCCGTTTAATAACGTCAGGATTAACGGCGTTCGATTTAACACGCTCGACATAAGGCGCGTCAATCTCTTCGTCGATCAGGTGAATCCGTTCGGGCACACCGTCAAATTTGATGTCCTCGACAGACGTAATCTTGTTAACCTCGCCAATGATGCCCTTGTCGTGTGGAGCCACTACCTGACCGCCATCGTTCCAGTACACTTTATAGCCGTTGTACTCGGGAGGGTTGTGCGACGCCGTCACGACAATACCACTCTGGCAACCCAGTTGCCGAATCGCAAACGAGAGTTCGGGGGTGGGGCGCAGGGCGCTGAACAGGTACACCTTGATGCCGTTGGCCGAAAAAATATCGGCTACCAGACGAGCAAACTCCGGGCTCATCCGGCGGCTGTCGTGGGCAATAGCCACGCTGATGTCTTCGCCGGGAAAAGCCGCATTGATGTAGTTGGAAAGCCCCTGCGTAGCGGCCCCAACGGTGTAGCGGTTCATGCGGTTCGAGCCAACGCCCAGAATACCCCGCAGGCCACCGGTACCGAATTCAAGATCGCGGTAAAAAGAGTCGGTCAGTTCGGTAATGTTGCCTGAGTCGATCAGGTGCTGGATCGTTTCTTTAGTAGCGGCATCGTAGTTGCCGCCAAGCCACTGGTCAACGCGTTGCTGAGTAGGGGAGTCAAGGGTTACTTCCATTGGTCAAGTGTAATAATTTGGGGTTTAGTAATTGAAGCCAGTCGTTTATCATTGGTAATGAACACATCGCATTGGTGAACGACTGCTGCACCAAGTTGCATAGAATCCATCGCTCTTAAACTAAGTAATTGTGTTTGTAGGATAAGTGCTTCGTGAATAATTTCGGCTGTGATCGAAACGACATTTATATGCGAGACCGAAATAAGCTCGTCAAATGCGCTTAATACATCCAAACGGTTTGCACGTAAGGGTTTTGTTTTAAACTCTAACCCGGTAAGAACAGAGGTTGTTACAACAACGGCGTGGTTTTGACAATAAATAAGAATGTCTTTTACAACAGGTGCAAATTGCAAATGACCTTCAATCAAGTAGATGAACGGGGCTGTGTCTAGAAAAGCTGATTTAAAACCGTTCATTAGATCGACTTTCATTTACATAAAGTTGTGCATCCTGCTCCCATACATTCTTGCCTACGCCGACATATTTATCAAAATTAATTTTGTCGATTACTGTATATACAGGTGTTGCCAACATTCGATCTACTAACTGATGAAGGAGTTTTAGCTTCTCATCAGGTTGCAGTTTATCTACCTCGTTTAAAATCGCGTCAACGGCTTCCATACGTTTAATGAGTTTATCGGCCAAAATTACAATTATACTAATACCTCACAAACTTACAGCCTAGTTTCACCCAATCATGCCTATGTAAACGTAGGGTAAAGCAAAAGCCATTCGCTTTGGTACTTTAGAGGCTCTATGTTGGGCGTTGGACTGCCAGCCCGGCGATTTGCTGGAGTATGTGCACGAAGCCGAGATCAATTCTGCCAGCCTTCCGGTTTAAACGGCGTTCGATTGTCGCCGGGAATACAGGGCGCCGTTATGGTTCGATCGGCTCCACCGGGCGTGAGCGGAACACCTGATCCAGCACTGGGTTGCCGACGAATTAAGGCGAAAAATAATTCATCCTCGAACTGGACAATGTTACCCAGATCATCATAAGACCCTAGTGGTATCGTTGTCGCATCTTTCTTATCGAGCCAGGTTCGGCTGGTCGACACGGCAGTGGCGGTAAAAAAACCAACGACGGCCTCGCGAGTGTTTGCCTGATTACGAATATTCCCAATCAGAGCCGTTGGCGGTGTATCGGCAAGGCCGCCCGAATTTTGGGTCTGTTGCCGGAAGAGATCAAAATACCGGTAGGCGTCTGGTGTAAGCGACAACTGGCGGAGAACAAGCAGAGCGGGCTGACGGGTGAGAAGCGGAACCTGAGCCACGTTGCGACCCGCGAGCAAACCTCCATTCGTAAGCTGGTCATCGAACAGACTGAGCGGATAGTTACGAATGATGTCCCAACAGGCCGTGCGGCATGCATAATCATTATAAAAATCGCCGTTGGGTTTTGATACTGGTTCAACACAATCTTCGACTCCCTTCTTAACTGTAACATATACACCGTTTTGGATATAAGACTGTTGTGTTGAGTCGATGTAAACGGTTCTATAGCAACTCCGGCACCATTTCTGTTTTTCATACAGTGTCCAGTCCCACCGATACCGATTTCGTTCATTGGGCGGGTCCTGTGTGTACAGGAGAATATCGTAGCCCGACCTGAAATTATTGGGATATAGACCCAGCGGTAAACTGGTTTTGTTAAAGACCACCTGTGCCCGATCAATAGCTGGTACTAGCGGCATGATCTGCTGGGTAGATGCGTAGTGTGTGCCGTTACTGAGTGTAAATTGAAGCTGATACGCGTGGCCGATCTGCCCCTTGAAATCGCTCGGTAATTGATACGTACCATCTACCGTCTCGTGACAGTCGATTACCTGGGCTGAATCAACAATGACCTGAACGACGGCTTTGGTGATGGGGAGTACACCAAACCGCCCGGTAAGCGGGTCCGCGCGGGACCGGTTTATGCGAATCACCTGGGGTTCAGCCAGATTGGTGACCGTTCCATCCACAACAATAATGTCTACCGTACCGCGCAGGATCAGTTCTTCCGGGTCGACACAGGAAAGTAATAGACAGATTACCGTTGCAATGGCGAGCAGACCTTTGACTGACGAATGCATAAACCATTGAGTTTAGTACTGATGTAATGCCAGTCAGCAAAAGGCTATACGTATACATATTTACTAGTTATCAACTGATAGCTTTCTTATCATTATTGGTCCCGCCAACCCGCTGGTGTAAAGGGCGTTCGGCTGGAGCTGGGAACGCAAATGGCCGTTACTGGTCGGGGAGGGCCACCAAAGAGCCGAATGTTGGGGTAGGGGTAAATTGGTTCGGGAATGGGTTGCCTCAGGTTTAGGGAATAAAAGAGTTCAGAACCTGGCAGAACGGACTTGGTTGTCGGGTCTGTTTGGCCAAAAGGGAGGCCAATTACGTTTTTTCGGTCCAGAAAATACCGCACTGCCCAAACCGCCGAGGCAGTGAAATACCCCACGACCGGCTCCTGCCGATTAGCGGTATTTTGGACATTACCAACGGCTGCTGAGGGGGTCGAGTCGGTAAGGCCGTTTGTATTCTGGGTCTGATCCTGAAAGCGTTTGAAATAACTGTAGGCCGGTTGCGGCAACGACAACTGCCGCACTTCGACCAGGGCTGCGGTGCTGTCGTAGTACGGAATCTGAGCTATGTTACGGCCCGTAATCTGACTTCCGTTGGTAAACTGATCGTCGAAGACATTGAGCGACGAGCTGTATAAAATCTCCCAGCATTGCGTTCGGCAGGGGTAATCATACACATACAATCCATTGGGAAACGGGGGTTGTGCGGCTTCAAAATAATTTATCGGCACGAAGCAGTTTTCATACAGATCATCGCCCGACACATAAAATGTCCTGTCTTTGTAAACATGAGGCTGAACGGTATTAACGGCATAAATACCTTGCTGACAACTCCGGCACCAATCCTGTTTCTCCCAGAGTTTCCATTCCCATCGGTAATAATTATGCTGATTGGCGGGGTCTTGCCAGTCGATGCTGATGTCGTGCCCGGCCCGGTAGCCGCCCGTTAACTGCAGCCCGACCGGCAGGCTGGTAGGGTTAAATTGAGCCGATACCTTTCCAATGGGCGGCACCGCTTGCATAATCTGCTGTGTAGACTGGTAGTGTGTGCCGTCGCTAAGCGTAAAGCGCAGTTGATAGGCATGACCAATCTGCCCTTTAAAATCGCTGGGCAGTTGATAGCTACCGGCTTCAGTTTCGTGACAAACGATTCGTTGAGTAGAGTCAACAACTACTTCGACCGTTGCTTTGGTAATGGGTGTAGCCCCAAAACGCCCGGTAAGCGGGTCTGATTTTGAACGGTTAAGTCGAATAATCTGGGGTTCGGCCTGGTCGGTTATCGTGCCGTCGACGACAAGGATATCGACCGTTCCATTGAGTGTCAGGTCAAGTTGGTCAACACAGGCGGAGAGTAAAAAAGCCGTTAACAGACAGCTAACCGCGTAAACTAGCAAACGCATAATCAAAACAAAAAGGTAATTTAACCAGAAATAGTTGATAAATAACACGCTGACTGGTTTTGACATATCCTGCGCTGTATTACTATAGTTATAGGTAGATATGTGCTATTGATGATTTTAGTAGGTAATAAGCAACGAGTACCACACCCTTACCTTTTGGTTGAATGAAACGACTTTTACTGACTGTCCTGTTCCTGACGCTGCTCGGTCAATTAGCTGGTGCCCAAATCCTCTACACCCTCTCGGGCACAGTGCGGGATTCGGCCAGCCAGCAACCCATTGTGCGGGCCGCCGTGGTGCTCGATTACGAAAAATCGACGACCGGCACCTACACCGATGCCGACGGTAATTTCTCGATCAAGACCCGTATCGGGCAACATATTCTGGTGGTCAGGCAGTTGGGCTTTGTGCCCTTTCGGACAACCCTCTATGTGCGGGGTAACACAACGTTCGATGTTCGTTTGCCCTCGGTGGCCAGCCAGTTGGAAGAGGTCGTCGTGACTAGTAAAGGCTACGACCGCAACGTGCGCCAACCTCTTCTGGGCGTGAGCCAGATTAATATTTCTACCCTTAAAAAGATGCCCGCAGCCCTGGGTGAGGTCGACATTTTGCGAAGTCTGCAAATGTTGCCCGGTGTGAGCAGTGTAGGCGAAGCCGCCAACGGGGTCAACATTCGGGGCGGCACGACGGACCAGAACCTGATTCTGCTGGATGATACGCCTATTTTCAACCCCACGCACATGTTCGGGCTGTTTTCGGTGTTTCCGCCCGATGCGGTGAGTGGGCTGGATTTATATAAGGGGAACGTACCGGCTCGTTACGGCGGACGGGCGGCCTCGGTGCTGGACATCAGCCTGCGAAATCCTGATCTCAACAAATTCCAGATGAGTGGCGGGGTCAGCCTGGTGGCGAACCGGCTCACGGTCGAAACGCCCATTGTGAAAGGTAAACTGGCCTTGTTGGTGTCGGGCAGGGGGGCGTTCAATGATTTTCTGCTCCGGGCGGTGTCGCCCCGCTTTGACAATATCCGGGCCAAGTTTGGCGATGGTACTGCGAAGCTGTTCTGGCGGGTAAATGACAGGAATACCGTAACGGCGATGGGCTATTACAGTCAGGATCTGTTTCAGACGAATTTGCTGGGAAGCCTCGCCAATGTCAATGCCGTAAATACCCAATACGCTCAGCAAACGGCCAACGGTATGGTGCGCTGGTTTCATGCGTTCAATGATCGGGTGAACCTGCAAACAACGGCGTTGGTGGCGCAGTATATTCCCCGAATTCTGTCGACCGAAGACAGTACCGATAATAAAGTTATCCTGAAACAATCGCTCTTGCAACGGCAGATCAAGTCGAACCTGAACTACCAGTTAGAAAATCAGAAGATCGAAATTGGTATCAGCGGGACGCATTACCGATTGAACCCCGGCGAGTTAATACCCGGTAACTCGCTGGCGGTCAATTACCAGAAAACACCCATCGAAAATGCGATGGAATTTGCCATCCATGCCGAAGATGAGATCAGCCTGTCGGACAAACTGGCGGTATCGGCGGGGTTACGCTACTCGCATTTTTTAAATCTGGGGCCATCGGTGGTGCGAACGTATGCGAACGGCGAAGTCCCCGACGCGACGACTGTTGTGGATTCTACGGTGTTCGGAGCCGGGCAGGTGAGCAAGCAGTACGGCGGACTCGAACCCCGGCTGGGACTGCGTTATGCGCTTACGCCTAATTCGTCTATCAAGCTGGGCTACAACCTGATGCGGCAGTATTTGCAGGTAATCACCAACACAACCACACCCTTGCCAACTTCACGCTGGAAAACGTCGGATGCCCACATTCAACCACAAGTGAGCCAGTTATGGTCGGCGGGGTATTTTCAGAATTCGAAAAATAACATTTTCGAGATGTCGGCGGAAGTATACTGGCGCAGCACGCAGCATATTCTGGACTATAAGCCGGGCGCTGATTTCCTGTTGCAGCAATACCCCGAAACCCAACTGCTGCCGGGCAAAAGCAAAGCGTATGGGCTGGAGGTGATGGTGTCCAAGAAAAAAGGCGAGCTAACGGGCTGGGTCAATTACACTTACGCCCGAACGCTGAATCAGGTGAATCAGGGCGTCGATTTTCAGCAGCAGATTAACGGCGGCAACTGGTATAGTGCCAACTACGACCGGCCGCACAGCTTGAACATGAGCCTGAACATTAACCAGGGGCGCCATCATAGCTTTTCGTTTAATTTTGCCTACAGCACGGGCCGGCCTTACACGGCACCGGAAGGCTTTATTCGCTATCAGGGGCGGACGTATCCATACTACAACGAGCGCAACCAATACCGGTTGCCTGACTATCACCGCCTGGATTTTGCCTGGAACATCTACAATCCGAGCTTGAAAAATCGGCGCTGGCAGGGGCACTGGACCTTCACGGTCTATAATCTGTATGGCCGCAGGAACGTGTATTCGATCTTTTACCGCACCGAAGGGCAAGCCACAAACCCCTACCGACTCAGCATTTTTGGCGCACCGATACCGAGTTTGACTTACAATTTCGAGTTCAAATAACATCAGCACAGCATGCGTCCTTTCCTTCTTCTGTTTGTCCTTTGTAGTTGTCTGGGCCTGTTTACCTGTGTGGATCCTATTGAATCCACAGTCAATAGTTCACTGAATGTGTTGATTGTGGACGGCACTATTACGGATGTAGCCGAGACACAAGTTATTCGCCTTAATCGCTCCCAGGCGGATGTGCTCAGCGGTCGATTCGGGTATGTGCCCGTCACCCGGGCCGTCGTACAGCTAGTGATTGATTCCGTAACCGTTGTCGTGGCCGAAGAAACCACCGATGGCCGCTATCAGCTACCCAGTGACTTTCGAGGGCAAACAGGCCATGTCTATCAGCTTAAGTTCACCTTGTTGGATGGTGCCCACTACGAATCAACTCCAGAGGTACTTCAGCCGGTGGCAGCCATCGGGCAAGTTCGCGCTGTGTTTAACCCCACTAGTTTAACCGTCACAGAGCGGTTAAATAATATCTACACAGCCGCTCATGATTTCTATGTGGATTTTACCGATCCGGCAGATCAAGCCAATTTTTATCGGTGGGAATGGCGGGATTGGGAACGCCAGGAGTGGTGCCGAAGCTGCAACCGGGGACTCTACCAAATCCGGGATGCTCAAGGCAATTTAATCGAAGATTGTGTAAGCGCTAATCTTAATTCGTCTTTCCCCAATTACGATTACAATTGTCGAACGGCCTGTTGGGAAATTCTCTACAGCAATAATCTGGTTTTATTCGATGATCAGTTCAGCAATGGCAATTCGGTAAAGGGGTTGCTCATTGGCCGGGTACCGCTGTATTCGAAAGAGGCTTGCCTGGTTGAGCTTAGACAAAGCTCATTAACCAAAAATGCCCATGAATACCTGAAACGATTGGACGAGCAGACCCAGGCTACAGGTGGTGTGGCCGCCGGGCAGCCTGCCCTGTTAGTGGGTAACGTGCAGAATGTGGCGAAGAAAAATGAACCTGTGGTGGGTTATTTCACCGTATCGAGTGTGTCTGTTGTTCGGTACTGGTTAAGCCGAAGTGATGCGAGTGGTATCGCCCCTGGCTTATTTGATGCTCTGAACGGGCATGCACCCATCAATGAACCAGCAACCGGTCGGGATCGCCCCCCCCTGGCCGTTTGTGTATCGAGTGACACCCGAACGCCCTATAAGCCAGTAGGCTGGCGAGACTAAGCCAATACTCAACATGTCTCGTTATGACTCGCGCCTTCACACAACTACGTCTTTTTTTTTATTCGCTGAGATGGTTCCTGCTGGTAATGGTGCCGCTGGCCTGTGTAGACCCGGAAGATATTCTTCTGCGTGGTACGGTGGATATCATTGTGGTGGATGGGACCCTAACCAATCTGGCCGAAGAACAGATTATCCGGCTAAACCGATCAAAATCGGATCCGCTCACCGGGCGATTTGGTAGCCGACCCATTACTAAAGCCATCGTCGAAGTCGTAGTGGACTCGGCGCAGATTGTGCCTTGTCATGAGACCGTAGATGGCAGCTATCAGCTACCCAGCGATTTTAAAGGCCAGATTGGACATGCCTACCAACTGCGCTTTACACTCAGTGATGGCACCCAATATGCATCGAATCAGCAGATCATTCAAGCTGTCCCACCCATTAACAACGTGACGTCACAGTTTAACCCCAAAAGTATTTTTCCTGCCTTAGGCGGGTATTACACCGCTGGCCATGACCTGTTCATTGATGTCAACGATCCGGCTGATGCCCGAAACTATTACCGATGGGACTGGAAACTTTACGAAAAGCAGGAGTGGTGTAAAACCTGCTACAAAGGTGTGTACGCTATCTATGGCGATATAACGACCCAATTGATGGAGGCTCCTCCGCCGGGAGGTAACTTTTACCTGTACATATCCGGCAATACTAAACTGCTGGAAGACTGTTATTATGAGCTAACGCCCCCACCGTATTCATTACGAAATCCCGTACCTGAATACACCTACGATTATAACTGCCGGGGACAGTGCTGGGAGATCATTTACAGTCATGATTTTAATCTGTTCAGCGACCAGTATTCCAACGGGGGGGTGATTCTAAACAAGGAAGTAGCTCAAATCCCTTTTTATGACCATAATCCGGGTTTAGTTGACGTCCGGCAAAGTTCGCTTACGCCCGATGCTTATCGTTATTTTCAACTCTTTCAGCAACAGACGCAGAATACCGGAGGTCTGGCCGATACGCCCCCCTCGGCTTTGGCAGGTAACGTACATAATGTAGCGAATGACCGGGAAGCAGTTGTGGGGTATTTTACGGCTTCTGCGGTGGCCTCGTTTCGCTACTGGCTCGACCGAAAAGATGCCTATGGTGTATCGCTGGGCGGCTCTGGCCCAAATGGTTATTCAGGTTTGCCGGGTGAGGAGCTATTCTACGCGCTCCATCTACGGCGGCCCATGCCCGAGCCTTCGTTCCCTGAAGCCCCGCAGCTACAACTGCTCAATGCGCCACCTCGTCCGCCAACGGCTATCTGTTCACCCAGTGATACAAAAACGCCCGTCAAGCCCGAAGGCTGGCGGGACTAAAAGTGGGTCAATACATAAGAAGCCCGTCCAAATGCTGGACGGGCTTCTTATGTATTGACCCACTTTGTATGCGTAGATTAAAAGCCAAAGGCCGCCGGTGGAGCGCTTGTCTTGGTCTGGTCAATGATCGAATACACAAAACCAGCAATATCGGGGGCTCTTTTGAGCGCACTGACTACTTCCTGATACGTCTCCGTTACACCAAACGGCTGCGCAATTCCTACAACATAAATACAACAACCAGCGGCCATGTCCATTACGGTTGCAATGTGTCCGGCATCAAATAATGTCTTTTTCGCACTAACTGTCACTTCAATGAATCTAGCCATAGTTAAGGTAGTTTTCCCAATTTACAAGTTAGCGTTATTTTGATGAAAAGCACGCTTGCGCCGGTCAAATCGCGTAATGGTCCCTATTTGCACCACTCTCCCCGATTTAGTTTAGCCGGGTTTCACTACGCATGGGTAGCCACAACGGTCGGGAAGTCGGCAATAACATCGGCCTGTTGAGCAATTTTCGACACCGAAACCACAAGGGTAGCCAGGGCGTTTTTCGATTGTTCATCGATCATCATGACCCAGTCGGTTTTAAGAATACGATGTGTTTTGTGGCCAATAGGATCATGCACGGTGGCATCCGTCGCTTCTTTCCGCGAGAGTGTCATATTTATCTCGTCGCCTTCATTAAACGTAGGCACAAAGCTGAAATACGCATCGGCCACTATACTTCCCGCCTTACTGTTGGCTTCAGGATCAAAAAAAATAACTTTCAGATTTTCGGCTTGACTACTCATGTTCATCAATTGGGTTAAGAATATGAATGAGTAAATAACCGCTTATACTGGCTAAATGTTATGATTATTGAGTTGCCGCAAATAGAGAAGGTGATATTGATAGCCTGGTTTTTTGCATACTAATAGCAATGGACGTACTTTTGCGCCTTCTTAGTCAATAGGCGTAGGATTAAATTCCAGCTCATTGACGACGATAGGTGAGTTGTTTGCTTCGGTAGGCAGCTTATTGGTTTGGTCCCGTAGCTCAGCTGGATAGAGCATCTTCCTTCTAAGAAGGCGGTCATTGGTTCGAATCCAATCGGGGTCACAACTTTACCATGTAGGCTAATCAGGATTAGGGTTAAACTAACTCAAAATCAACTGATTAGCCTTTTTTGTCTGTCGACAGTTGATAAACTAAATCGACGATGCGTTTGACGTATACGGTCCGGCATTTGTTCGTCAGGAATGCGTTTTTAGAGGGGGTAATTACGATCTCGATTATGAAAATAACCGGGCATAAGTCGGAGGGCCAATTTTTGAAGTACATAAAAATTTCAACGGTGCAAAATGCGCTGTTAACGCTGGCACACCCACACGTTAGCGGTAGTATGTCAACCGTTCCGGTTTTACCCTTACACAAAGTAGCCTGATACAATCACGTTACTTAAACTAATACCGACCATGCAAGGCATACACGTAATTAACGACCCTAACGGCAACCCTGCTGTATTAACGATTGATTTACACAACCTTGACCCCCATGTTAGCCCATTGGTTACGGGTTTACTCGAACTTTTGCAGAATCAGACAGAAGAAACCGAACGCGCCGAATGGCGGGCTGCTACTCATGTTGTGTTGAATCGGGCGTATAGTGACGACGAACCTGATTATAGCGATGTACCTGCCTATACTATCCGAAACCGGTCTTAATCATGCAGTAGGGAGATATAGCCATCGCATCTATTCAGCAATCAGATGGAGTCTACAAACCACGCCCGGTTCTATTATTACGTCAATTACCCGGTTACGGTGATTTTTTGGTTTGTGCTATCTCGTCGCAGATACGGCAAACTGTGCCGGGCTTCGATGAAGTGCTACAGCCAAATGCTGACAATCAACTACGGGCAATGTCGGTAGTCAGACTGTCAAACCTGATTTCATTACCTGCTGACGATATTAACCGAGCAATTGGGTACATACCAGACACCTTACTTCGTGACTTGTTGCAACGGTTAGCCGATTAATTAACAATTGCGCCCTAACTACTTGCTATGATTCAGGAACTTGACCTAGTAGCATTAGTGACTGACCGCCCGGCCCGGCAATTGCGCCGGGGTGACGTGGGTACGGTCGTGCACGTGTACGGTAGTAGCGATCTATACGAAGTGGAATTTGTAAACCGCATCGGCGGACCGGCAAAAGGTGATACGGTAGGGGTTTTAACACTAAACGCGAACGAAGTACGCCCGTTGATTTAGGCCGCGTTATGTTGCATTACAGCGATATGGAAAAGGCCGCGTAAGTTGACCGTTCACCGCTCGATTACTGGAAATATATACCCTGCGAAGTCCGTTTGTAATACCCTTACTTTGCAGGGCGCACTCTATCTGTTACATAGCATAGGCCCCCTCGGGTGTTTGACGTAACAGGGCCAGGGCGGCTAACGTATCCAGTAACGGCTGTATTTTTTCGGGCCGGGTTTTCTGGAAAAAGGCGGCAACCTGTTTTGTACTGAGCGGAACGCCCGCCTGTTGAACGGCATCCCGAACGGCTTGCATTTGTTGGGCCAACTCTTTCGGCCATTCCTGCTGACTGGCAACGGGGGCGGCACTTGTTGTAGGGGCTGGGTTTGTAGGTTGATACCTAATTACTGTTGTCCGGGTACAAGGGTAGGGGTATATCAATTCTCTGATTATAAAGAGATGTATGACAGCTAGCCTAGGTAAAAAGAATCGATGTCAAAATTAAGGGGTAGGCAATTGAATTTTGTTTAAATAGAAAAAAACGAACTGAGAGCACAACCTATCTAGTTATTGCTGACCAATTGGAATAATGGTTGACTTAAAAGGCAATTACTCAACGCACAACTATATCTTGGCACAACTTATGTGAACCAAAATTCATACCTTCTTTTTTTTATATTTACTGACTTTTATGCGTCAAAAACTCTACATAACACTCTTGTTATTGCCTCTATCTGTAATAGCCCAGGATAACCTAATTATTCGGCAGCCTATTTCAATAACGCCTGGCATTGGTAATGTATTTATAGGTTTAGATGCAGGTCTATATAGTGATGGATTTAGTAATGTCTTCATTGGCCGAAGTGCTGGTAGGTCAACTACAAATAGTAATAATGTCTTCATTGGGGACCAAGCAGGATATTTCAATACAACAGGCAGCAATAACCTATTCCTTGGACAAAGTGCAGGGTTTAATAACACAATAGGTAACAACAACGCATTCGTAGGACATGAGGCTGGTTATGCCAACACAACAGGAACCAGCAACACCTTTGTTGGTCAGGCAGCGGGGCGATTTAATCTTACAGGGGCCAGAAATTTATTTTTAGGGAGTGAAGCTGGGGCATACAATGAATCAGGTGGACAAAATACATTCGTTGGCGCAATCGCTGGCCGCTTTAATTCTACAGGCCTCAACAATGTATTTGTTGGTCACACTTCAGGATATTCAAATAGAACAGGTAGCTATAATACCTTTGTAGGTGTCAATACGGGATTTAATAACACCACGGGTACGGCAAATACATTTGTAGGCGATGAAGTAGGTAACTCCAATACAACAGGCAGAAACAACGCCTATTTTGGGCATTCAGCGGGAGTTGGAAATAGGACGGGTTTCAGCAACACGTTTTTGGGGGAAGCAGCAGGATCGGCAAACGAAGGTGGTAGTGTCAATGTGTTTATTGGCAGCAAATCTGGCTATGGAGCGGCTGATAGAGTGAGCAGTAGTTTTAATGTGTTTGTCGGTGATAGCACTGGTTACAACAGTAGCGTTAATGGCAACGTCTTTATTGGCAGCAAGTCAGGCTTTGCGAATACTACAGGAGTGTCGAATGCCTTTCTGGGACAACTGGCAGGATATGACAACACAACCGGCAATCAAAACACATTTATTGGTGCTCAGTCAGGATATGGCAACACAACAGGGACAAATAATGTATTTGTTGGCTCCTCAGCAGGGTATAGCAACCAATCTAACAAGTACAATACTTTTTTAGGCGACCAATCGGGGTATAATTCCGTAGCTGACTCCAATACGTTCGTAGGATATCGATCAGGTTACAGTACTACCACAGGGCAGGGTAACACGTTTTTTGGTATTTTGTCAGGCCGAGGTAATACGACAGGTAATCATAATACCTTTGTAGGTAACAAAGCAGGGCCGACCACTAGTAACGGCGACGATAATGTGTACATCGGCTATTCCAGTGGGCTGCATGACCAAGGCTCACGAAATACGTTCCTCGGCTTTCAGACTGGCGTAGCTCCGGCAGATAACGCCCAGCCCATTACTAATGCCACGGCTGTTGGGTCAGGGGCCATTGTAGCCATAAGTGACGCTGTTGTGTTGGGAAACGGGGCCAATGTAGGAATTGGCACTTCTGCTCCTACAACTCGCCTACACATCAGTAGCGGTCGGGCAAACGAGTCAGGCGTCAAATTGGCTGATTTAACAGCCAGCAGTCCAGTAACTCTGTCAAGTGATACCTTTCTGACAGTCGATGAACAAGGCAATGTGGTTAAAGGCCGTTATCGGTTAAGCATTAACAATGTCAATGAGTGGAGCGATAAGGTTTTTGCTAACACTTACCAGCTCCGTTCGCTGGCAGAAGTTGGCGAGTACATCAAACAAAAGGGTCATTTACCTGGCATTCCTTCAGCCGAGCAGGTAGTCAGCGAAGGAGTGGATCTAGTCAGGATGAACGCTAAGTTATTGGAGAAAATTGAGGAGTTGACTTTATATTTGATTGACTTAAAAACAGCCGACCAATTAAAAGATATGCAGATTAACAAGCAGAATCAAAGGATACATAAACTCGAAACTCAGTTGCAGAAGTTGTCGAAACATAATTTTCATTAGCACCTTCTTGGCCTAATACAGCCGCATATACCTGTCCTATGCACAAGGCGCCAGAAGGACTGCCAATCGTTCGACTTCATATAAAGTTGTAGTAAGTTGACAATCGATGACGACACAACGGTATAGTGTCTCAAGGAGAGAGCAATACAAAGTCTAAAAAAAACGGGCCGGGGGAACCACCTACCCGGCTCTGACCAAACCAAGTGACCAATAAAGGCCGATCGAATAAAGTCTGAAGTTACAACCTCCGTTAACCCGACTGTCTACTAATTCGTAAATATTTTGCATTATGGGCTAACCGTCAACCGAGATTATATTAATTTTTAACTAATTGAATTGCAATTAGTTATGGGTAAAGGTGTTAATCCAATTGTGGTTACCTTGACAATCAGCTAGTTAGCTTCATTGCTGGCTAGCTGATTTGCGTTTAGGCATAACGTTCGGCAAAATAATTCTTTCGCCAAATCATGTATGCTTCTAAGCTCCGGCCATGATGCACCTTCACGTAGAATATCTACAAGCCCGGCACCCAAACCTTATACGGGTAAACGCCCCGGTTGCCGAAGGTATAGAACGGGATGGCGCTGAAACTTACCGCTTTCCCGTCTTTATTCTGGCCCTGCCCTGTAATTACATTGACCCCGTTCAGGAGTGCCGTTTTGTAGGTTAACGTGAGCGGGGTGCTGGCGGGTAGTGTGAGCTCGTTCAGGTTGGGGTTGTCGATGCCCTCCAGTCCATACACAATAGGGCCGGACGCCAAGGCTACTTTGCCTTTGATTGTCTGAATCGAATCGCTGGGGGAAACGATTCGGGGCTGCATCGGCAGGGACAGTTCGATACGGTCGCCTTTTTTCCAGGTTCGACGGATAGATACATACCCATTCTGCGGTTGCACGGCCACAGCTTTCCCGTTCACATTCAACGACACTTGGCCCCCAACGGAAGAGGTGTATAAACTGAACGGATTTTCCTGCTTTTGCGCCCATCCCGGTATGCGGACTTTCACCGTAAAGGTTTTCGGTGTGGCCGGATTGACAACAATCACCGATTCGCCTTTCCAGGGGTAATGTGTCACCTGCTTTAGGTTGATGTTGGTTCCCTCAACGCTCAGGTCGGCCTGGCTCCCAATAAACAGGTTCACGTAGGCGGCATCGGTGTCGTAGGCGTAGATGAATCCCGGCAGCGCCGACACCATTTTGAGCAGCATGGGCGGACAGCACGGGCAACCATGCCAGGCCCAGCGCTTGTGGTCGGTGGCTACCAGCGGATTCTCGTAAAAGTAATGATCGCCCTGTAGCGAAATGCTCGACAGCAGGTTGTTATACAGCACCCGTTCCAGTTCGTCGATGTATTTGCCGTCGGCTTCGAGTTCGTTCATGCGCTGGCTGAAAAATGCTGAGCCAATAGCAGCACAGGATTCCAGATAAGCCGATTCGGGCATGAAAAAGTTAGCCCCGAAACGCTCCCCATCGGCAATGGCGCCTTCGCCCCCCGTGATGAACATCCGCTTGCCAATCATATTATCCCAGTAAGCGTTGGCCGTTGCCACATAGCGTGGGTCCTGATTTTCCAGCGCCGTAGCCGCCACGCCGGTGGCCAGCAAGGTTGCCCGCACGGCATGGCCCTCTATCGTGCGCTGTTTAAAGACAGACATGTGATCTTGATTGTATGACTCGTCGCTCTTTCGGGCATACCGACCGTCTTTATCCCCGTAATTACCCCGGTTTTCGATCCAGAACGTTGCCAGTTCGTAATAGTGTTTCTCGTTTACGGGTACGCTCATTTTCGCTTTTAGCCCCGGTTCGTCGGTAAACAGCCAGTAGAGTTTCAGGATAGCCTCTTCCGGTCCACCATGTCCGGGAATGACGTTCTTTTTGGGATACGGCCCCATTTCCCGATACATGTAATTGCTGAATTTGGTCGCTACGTTAAGCAGCTTCGTTTTGCCCGTGGCTTTGTAATAATGCACGGCGGCTTCGATCAGCATACCCGCGTTATACACATCATGTTGCCACTTATCGTCTCCGCCGTTCGTACCCCACCGCTGTGTCGGTTTTTCGAGGGTTGTGTAGGTGTTCAGATAGCCATCCGGGTCGGCGGCCTGAGCTGCGGCAATGCGGTCAATGTAGGCGTCGATCTTCTTTTCCAGTTTCGGGTCGGGGTATTCGGCCAGCAGGTCGGCGGCACCGCGAATGGTTTCGTATACCAGCCCATCATACCAGGGAGGGCCATCATGGCTGCCCGTATTTTTCTTTCCCTGCGCCACCAGGTCGAAGTTCAGAAACGCGTTACGCGTACGTCCCAGCTTCGTTTTTTCGTCTATTAAATCCTTGAGATCGGGTTCGTAATGACCTTCCAGCTTGTCGAACACATCGTATACCGTTTTGGCATCCCACACCTTTAATTTAGGGCTCCAGAATAGGTCATTCACGCGCACCTGCTCCAGTTTCAGCGGGTGAATGATATGTGTGCGGGCGGGCTGAGCAACGGCCACCTGAGTTAGCAGGGCAGCGAGCAAGACCAGATGTAAACGTTGACGGTAAAGCATGGCGTGATGGGGTCTATCGGGTTACGGGTAGAAGTACACGGGCTGGCTTTTTTTACTACTGGCAAGCATGACATTTATGGCGTAATTGCTCAGCCACTGCCTTTGCGGATTCGGCTGCCTCTGAAGGCAATGGAACATAGTCCCGGTTGAAATCCGCTCTTTTTACCGGAATCCCCGCTGTTTGTACCGCTCTCCCCAGCCCCTCGCTCCGTAGGTTTGTCCTAGTAAAAGCAACGAAGACAATTCCGCTTTTTGCCGCATCAACGCCTACGAACTTTCCAGTTTTACCAACTAACCAATTTTATGTATGGACACGTTTAACCGCGTCGTTTTAGGCGCACTACTTAGTATCAGCATGACACTTTCAACAACCGAAGATGTGTCGGCTCAGGCATCAGCCACCGGCGTAAAAAATGTAGTACTGGTTCACGGCACCTGGGCCGATGGCTCAAGCTGGGCCAAAGTAATTCCCTTACTGGAGGCTAAGGGACTCCATGTAATCTCGGTGCAAAACCCACTCACCTCGCTGGGCGACGATGTGGCGGCTACCAAACGGGCCATCGAGTTAATGAGTGGTCCCGTTTTACTGGTGGGCCATTCCTGGGGGGGCGTGGTCATAACGGAAGCGGGTAACCACGACAAGGTAGCCGGGCTTGTTTATGTAGCCGCAGCGGCTCCCGACGAAGGTCAGTCATTCCTGGAACTGGTACAGACGGCAGCCTCCACACCCGGAAATGATGAGATCAGACCCGATGCCTACGGCTTTGTCAGCATGTCGCCCAAAGGTATCAATGACGATTTTGCGCAGGACTTACCCGAATCAGAGCGGAAGTTATTGATTGCAACGCAGGGGCCACAGGCTTTCACGGCCCTAAAGGAAAAAATTACCAAAGCGGCCTGGAAAAGCAAGCCTTCCTGGTATGTCGTTGCGGCTAATGACCGCATGATCAATCCGGATCTTGAACGGACGCTGGCCAAAAAACTCAAGGCAACTACCCTCGAACTGAAATCCAGCCATGTTGCCATGCTGGCTCAGCCGGAGAAAGTAGCTGCGTTCATTTTGGAAGCCGCCAGTAAGGTAAAGTCAATGTGAATGCTTAATTTAAGTTGTGAGATGACAGCGCTACTGTCATCTCACAACTTAAATTAAATGTATAGTACTACGAGCAACAACAATTCACTTAACAGCATGGACAACCGCATTTTAGGCCTACATCACATCACGGCAATTGCCAACAATGCCCAGCGCAACTACGATTTTTATACCCATGTGCTGGGGCTGCACATGGTAAAAAAGACTGTCAACTTCGATGATCCTGGTACGTATCATTTTTACTACGGCAACGAAGAAGGGACACCCGGCACCATCCTGACGTTTTTCCCCTGGGAGGGTATAGGACCCGGTAAAAACGGGGTGGGTATGGCCACCGAAATCGGCTATTCCGTACCGGCCGGAAGCCTGGATAACTGGGCCGGGCGATTCATGGAGTTTGGGGTGTCTATGGGCGAACAGTCGGAGCGGTTTGGTGAAACCTATTTGCCCTTCACTGACCCCGATGGGCTGGCGATTGCGCTCATTCAGCATTCAGATCAGCGACCCGTCTGGGAAACGGCGGACATCAAACTAGACATGGCAACGCAGGGGTTTCATAGCGTAACGCTGAGTCTGCAAACAATTGAGGCAACTGCCCGCGTGTTGACCGATATTTTTGGGTATACGCTGCAAGCCCAGGAGGGCAATCGCTACCGGTTTGTTACGGATGCGATTCCCACCGCTTCGATTGTCGATTTGCTGGAAGAACCCAAAGGGACAACAGGCAGAAATGCCGCCGGAACCAATCACCACGTGGCATTCCGGGTGGCGAACGATACTATTCAGATGGAGTTTCGGGATAAGATTCTGAGCAAAGGATTACAGATAACGCCCAAAATTGACCGCGACTATTTCTTCTCGCTCTACTTCCGCGAGCCGGGGGGCGTCCTGTTTGAAATTGCCACCGATAACCCCGGCTTTACGGTAGATGAACCGCTGGAAGAATTGGGAACCAATCTCAAACTTCCGAAACAATACGAAACCTCACGGGAACGCATCGAGAAGTCATTACCACTCTTAGTGGCCCGATAACAGAATTATCCCATACTGATCACTACTAAACGAACGAGTCCATGCAAACAAGTATTGGCATTTCAGCCGAAAACCGGGAAGTTGTTGCGCATCAGTTAGCCAAACTGCTGGCCGATGAATTTGTGCTGTACACCAAAACCCTCAACGCGCACTGGAACCTGGAAGGTATCGACTTCCATTCCGTACATAACTATTTTGAGGACTTGTATAACCAGTCGGTGGAGATTGTGGATGGGGTGGCCGAACGCATCCGCCAGTTGGGCCATTACGCCCCCGCTACGCTGAAAAACTTCCTGCAACTAACGCACCTCACCGAACAGGATGAGGACGGTAACGACAGCCGGAGTCTAATCAGGAAACTCCTGAGCGACCATGAAAGTATCATTGAATTTATTCGGGGAAACATCGACGAGTTTCAGGATGCGCATAAGGATGCCGGTACGAGCGATTTCGTAACGGGGCTTATGGAGAAACACGAAAAAATCGCCTGGATGCTCCGGGCACACCTTAAGTAAGAAGCCAGACACAATGTATATACCAATAGAACACTGATTTTTATAAGGATTAAGTGTGATTATGATTTTCATGGCTAAATCTTAACCTTATCCCATTGATCATAAAAATCAGTGTTCTATCAATTGTATGATTTTAGTCGTCCGGTCATTGCTACCTTGTTTTCGCGTTACATCTCAAAGGATGAAAAATCACATTCAAGCGCGTTCCGGTTCCATTGCCCGGTTTTGGCGGCAGCTTCGTAGGTTGTCCGGAGAAAATCGAGCAGCATCTGTTCCGGGTCAGCTGCCCGTCGAACGGCATCGTAGGGCAGGAAAAATTCGCCCATTTCGGGGCTGAAAAATGCCTCGGCTGGCTTGACTGGTTGCTGGCCAAAATTCTCCGGCGTGGGGTAACAGTAGGAATAAAAAGCGGCCTGGGGAAACTGCTCGCTACCAGGCCAGAATCCGGCCGAGCTTACTTCGTGAGAGTAGGCCTCCTGCATTACCCGGTCAGACATGTTGGGCGCGCCCCCCGGATGCAGGGGAGCCGGTCGACCCGAAAATCGTGTAACGGCCAGATCGAAGCTGCCCCAGAAAAAATGTACCGGACTGCATTTGCCAGTAAAGCCCGCCCGAAAACGAGTGAACACCGTATGAATACGTACAACTGCCTGCCAGAACTGGCTAACCATAACAGGGTCGTAAGAGTGGTGGATTTCATCCTCGGCAAACGGAATAGCCTGTTCGACTTCGTTTGGAACGGGGTGAATCGAGACGTCAATACCTAGCTGGTTGAGCTGGTCCATCAGTTCCTGATGAAAATTGGCGACGCTACGCGCATAGAGTCTGATCGTTGCCACCTCGCCGTTGCTGGTACTAAGGCGCAGTTGATGGGCCAGGAAATTAAAGTCTATCTGGAAGACGCCCCCCTCATAAGGTAAACTACCCGTAGTAAATCCTTGCGAAGCCACGTATAGCGGGACATGCCAGGAGTGGTTCGTCCAGGGCATTTGCCGAAGCCGTATTTTTCCCACAATCTGCGTCCAGAGATGAAGCGTTACGAGTGTATCATGCCAGTCGGCAAAATCAAGAGCGGGCCAGCTAGGTTCGATAAGTTGTTTTGTCGTCATAGGGTAAATTGCCGGACTGGCGATAAAATGTATATGCTAAAACTAACGATTACCAACTGTAAAGGGGCAAAGGTAACGGCACATAAACGAAGTGACCGGTATAAATTGACGGGTTTACAGTACAATAACTTTTTATGAGCCTAGAATGTGTGAAGCCGCCTTGTCTGATCACTAACTCCAGAGTCTGCCTCCAGAAATAATGGACTCTCCAATAATTCTGGAGGCAGCTTCTGAAATGTATAAAATTAAAAGAGGTTGATTATCAGTAATTTAGCCTGATCTGGCGTGTAGTGTACGTGTGTTTTGTGAGTTGGCATTTTATTGGCAATGTAATTTGTCGTAGACATTCCGCCAACATCCATCTCAAACACGTCCCGTTATGAAACGCAGCATCCAGCATGAACTCCTTACTGTTCAGGTAGTTGAAACAAGCCTATGGACGTACCCGATTCATGACCACAATCACTTTGAATTAATCCTGATTCGTACCGGAAGCGGGCAGCATGTAATCAACGGCAACCGGTTTGCCTATCAGGCCGGTGATGTGTTTTTTCTGGGGCCGTTGGACAGTCATTCGTTTGTGATCGAAAAAATGACCTGCTTTTGCTGTCTCTCTTTCACCGAGCTTTATATGGCCGGGTTAGCCATGTCTGGCGCAACTTCCTGGTTACAGATTAAAGAGCACGGACTTATGGTCAACCACCAGCTCGTGGGGAGTATCGTGACCGATTCCATTGAGCAGCAAAATCTGAACGCACTTGTCGACATAATTTTAACGGAACAGCACAATCATCGGCAACTGATGGCGAATCAAGTCGTTGAGGCTTTGATGAAAACGATTTTGAGTCTGGTGGATCGTCAACTCATGCAGCGAGCGGTAGGAGCCAACCCGTCGACTGGTTGTTCGTCCTCGCTGATGCAGCGTATTGGTATGTACGTTAGTCATCATATAACCCGGCCGGATCATCTGCGCATGGAAAAAATGGCCGATGTATTCAACTATTCGCAAAGTCATCTGGGCGCTTTGTTTAAGCAACAGGCTGGCGAAACCATCAGTCAGTACATAATCCGCTATAAGCTGCAACTGGTAGAAACAAGGCTACGGCTGAGTACCATGACCATTTCGCAGATAGCTGACGAATTCGGGTTCACGGATATTTGCCACCTCAACAAGCTTTTCAAGCGCTATTACCAATCGACGCCCACCGATTACCGACGAAGTCTGCTTCGTCCTGCACGCCTGAATACGGCCTGTCTGCAACCATCATTCAGTTAGCCTGAATAATGAGGCTTATGCATTGGCGAGGTCTGCCTGACCTACTTTTTCCTCGGTGAATGTCAGGCTGATCTGCACGCCATCGGTCTGATGGATTTGCAGCTTTCCACCTATCTGCTTGCTGAGTCCCCGAATCAGACTCATGCCCAGCGTCCGGCTTCGGTTGGGGTTCAGATCGGGCGGAAAGCCAACGCCATTATCACTGATCGTGAGTCGATACGTCTTATCGGCAACGACAGAAAGGTCAATTTGGATGCACCCGTTCCGGTTGTCCGGGAAAGCATACTTCAGGGAATTGGTAACCACTTCGTTGAGAATAAGGCCCAGCGGTACCGCCAGAAGAACATCCAGATTGATTGGCGCAATGGTTATTTTTTTGGTGACAGAACGCTGTCGGGCAAACGTAACGAGTAGATAGTCAACGATTTCGTCAATATACTCGGTTATCGGAATTGTCGATAACTGGTCAGACTGGTAAAGTTTCTGGTGAATCAGTGCCATGATATGCACCCGGTTCTGGCTTTCCCGAATGGCAGAAAGAGCCGCTTTATCTTTCAGGTAAACACCCTGCGAGTGGAGCAGGCTGGTGATGATCTGCAAATTATTTTTTACCCGGTGGTGAATCTCTTTAAGCATCCACTCTTTTTCTTCCAGCAAGCCTTCTTTTTCATCGAGCAGGTTGTCTTTATCGAGAATGAGGAGTTCTTTCTCATCGACAATATGCTGTAGTGATTTATTCTGGCGATTGATTTCCAGTTGTTTAGCCTCCAGAAGTTTATTGCTTCGTTGTTTCAATCGGTATTGATTATAGCTCACACCCAGTAAACCCAGCAGGAGCGCACTCCCCGCCAGAATACCATTGCGCGTTGTTTTTTCTCTGGCGAGTTCACGCTGCTGACTCTGGATCTGCTGGACCCGTTTGGCGGTTGCATACCGGACCTCCAGCACGGCCAGTTGTCGACTTTTAACGACACTGAATATGCTGTCATTCAGTGCTTTATGCTGTCTGAAATGGTCAATAGCCGACAGGTAATTGCCTTCGGTAGAGTCTACTTTAAAGAGCATGAAATGAATATCTTTTATCGTGGAGAGGGCGTTCTTCTGAGGGTTATAGGCCAGCGCTTTTCGCAGGTAAAAACTGGCTTTTTTTAAGTCGTTTCGTTTCAGATAAAATCGTCCGGCATCCACCTTTACTTTCTGCGACATTTCAAAATCATTGCCGGAGCGATCATACCAGCTAATGGATTCCAGATAATACGTTTCTGCCTGTGAGTAATTCTTCAGATCGTCGTAACAATAGGCCAGCGTCTGGAAAATACACCCCTTCTGAATGTTCGTGACGGGTGAAATTTCCCGGACAAGGTTCGTAATCAGCCGCAGGCCCTCTTTCGTTTTGTGGTGCCCGATTAAATCCTGCACGATAAGACTTGCGGCATAATACAATGAATAATTAGGCAGCTTTTCCTGTCGCCATTGCTGAAGCGTTTTTTTGAACCAGTAAATGCTTTGATCCTGTTTGCCCAGCTCCATGTAGATCTCGGCAATAGTGCCGTAAAAACTAGCCGCCGACAAGGTGTCCTGGGTCCTGTTCATACTTTCCAGGCTTTTCAGTGCATATAAAAGACCCTTGTCAAAATTCCCTTTTAACCGACTTACACCCGCCAGCCAGGCATAGGTGTAATGAAGCCTGGTATACTTGATCGCTTTGTAGCGTTTCAGTACATCCAGCAGCTCGCTTTCGGCCAATTCCAGCTCGCCCAGGTCGGCATGAAGGCCGGCGATCTCTTCGTATAACTTGATTTCTCTTTCCGGCTTGTCAAGCGCCTTGTAAAGCGCGGCTGCCTGGCGATACCCGGATACGGCTTCGGGATAATTTCGGGTGATATACCGCTGAGCGACGGCGAATCGGTACCGGGCGTCGGCTTCTGTTTCTGCATCACCCGTCCGCTTGCAATCATCAACCAGTTTGACGAAAAGATACTGCGCAAGCTGGCGATCTCCCCGCTCCATATAAGCGATCACCAGCAAACTTTCAGCCCGGTGTTTTTCGGTCGACACATGCAGCTTGGTACTTAACGCTTCTGCCTGTTTCAAATAACCGATTGCGCTGTCCAGATCAACGGTAACCTCGCCCGCTTTATAGACATGAAACTTGCCTAATTCGATCAGGGCACCAAGCTGGGCGGTATCTGCCTGACCAGGCTGTACCTTGATCAACAACTGGTTGACCATTTTTCGGGTAATATTCTGACCCGCAGCAGGTAAGCTAATTAAAAACTGACAGGTAATTCCGAGTAGACATAGACAGATTACGCTTGATAGACGCCTGTCAGCCAGTGTATGCGTTCGCCGGAAAAGGGATACCCAATTAGTCATTTGACGAAGTTGGTGACTGCATGGAAAGTACCTTTCTGATACCCAGTTTTTCCATGCGATATTCGAGTGTTGTTGGTTTCAGGTTCAATAATTCAGCCGCCCCGCCAGTCCCCCGGATACGGCCATTTGTCTGTTTAAGGACCGCCAGGATATATTCCCGTTCGGTTTCCTGCTGAATCTGTTTAACATCCCCCATATCTCTGGGCTTTGCCGAAGCCGGTTGCCCGTACCGGTTAAAACCAGCATCTGGTTGACTCATGGGGCCGGGCGTTGTCATGGCAAAAAAGTTGTTCTCCAAGGGTCGACCCAGCCTGAGTGGCGATTGACCGTCGTTGATGATGACGGCCTGCTCAATGACGTTTTCCAGTTCCCGAATGTTACCCGGCCAGGTGTAATTGATCAGTTCACTGAGTACCGTTTCACTGATTCCCCGAAACGGTTTACCAAGTTTCCGGGCCGCTTTCCGGGCGAAAAACTGGGCCAGCAGCGGTATGTCGCCCGGTCGTTCCCGTAGGGAGGGTAGGAGGATGGGAAACGTAGCCAGTCGATAATACAGGTCCATCCGGAAGCGTCCCTCGGCGACTTCTTTTTCCAGATGCCGGTTGGTGGCAGCCATGATGCGCACGTCGGTTTTGATGGGCGTTTTGCCCCCAATTCGTTCGATCTCTTTCTCCTGTAGTACGCGCAGTAATTTAGCCTGTAATTCGAGCGGCATTTCCCCGATCTCATCCAAAAAAATGGTACCCCCATGTGCTAACTCAAACTTGCCGATCCGCTTTTCGAAGGCACCCGTGAACGACCCTTTTTCGTGTCCAAACAGTTCCGATTCAATGAGTGCAGCCGGTAGCGTGGCACAGTTGATCTTTACCAGAATTTTGCCTTTGCGTGCTGACAGGTTATGGACCGCCCGCGCGATGAGTTCTTTTCCGGTCCCGCTTTCGCCAAGTATAAGTACCGTCGTGTCGGTTGTAGCTACCTGAGTAACCTGCTCAAAAACCCGTAACAGGCGCGGACTTCGGCCAATGATTTCTTCGAAATTCGCTAATGTTTTTACCTCTTCCTGAAGGTAGTTATTCTCCCGTTTCAGCTGTTCGCTGAGCCGGGCAACCTCATCGAAGGCAAGTGCCCGCTCCAGCATCAATACAATGGGCTGTTCCAATCGCTCCAGTAAACTCAGGTGCCGGGAAAGGTACGAATCGCCTTTACGACTCAGGAAGGTAATGCAGAACGTATCAACGGGTCCTACGCCAAGAGGCATGACCAATGCCGACTCAAGCCGGAATGTTGTCGCGAGCATCTGAACAAACCGATTCTGTTTGCAGAACGTAGCAAAGGTATCTCCATCGTAGCGTTCAAGACCGGTTGGTATCGGACCGGGCTCCAGCTGAAGCAGTTGATCGACGGTTGTGCTGGTCATCTGCTGGATATCCACCAGACTAATGGTTTGATACTCCTCAAAGCCAACCCGATAGTAATTAAACCGATGAACGTCGTTGCCTTTTCGATGTTGAATCGACAGGAAATCGAAGGGCACATGCGCCTGAAGAACCATCGCTGCTTTCAGCAGTTTTTGTTCCCAGCTTCCCGAAGCCGACAGCGCATCCGTTAAGGCAATTTGAAGTGCCTTTTCTTCACGGAGCTTCATTTCAACACTGTGCGCATAGCGGTACCGGCTGATTTCCAGCACCGTAAGGAGATCTTGTTCCCGGAAAGGTTTGACAATGTACCCAATGGGCTGAGTCGCCTTTACGGCTTCCAATACGCTTCTGTTGTCGTTGGCAGATATATAAATAAAGGGAATACCCATACCTTCCAGCTGCTTGGCCAGATCAATGCCGGTTTCTTTGCCCTTCAGGTAAATATCGAGTAAAACGATATCCGGTTTTTGTTGATCCATAAGCATGAGCGCTTCGGTCATGGAGTCGGCAATACCAATAACCGGGTAGCCTGCTTCCTGCAGGATGAGTTCCAGGTCATTGGCGATAATGTATTCATCTTCAACAATTAAAATCTTACAGGATGATGTTGAGGAAAGAGGAGGATTGACTGGTGGTTGCATTGCCCGAACGAGTTAAAGGATGTCATGCATAAACCGCGTTTTTAGCTGTCCACAAGAATTGTTCCCATTAAGGCTCCTGTTGGTATAGAGATGTTAAAACCTCGGTGAATCAGCTTTTTAGGTGCGTATTGGAAGTGGATAAGTAATTAGTTACGCAAGAATCGAGTAAAATTTAGCAATAACTCCCCATTTCATCGATACGATTCCTGTATTTAACTACACGTTCCCTACAGAAAATACAGAGAGCTCCAGTTTTTTTGGAGAAGTCCAATTATATATAATCCACTGGTTGACTACTATAAATTTGATAGGGTTTACTAGCGCTTGAAAATGAGGAATTTGCCCGTAAAAATAAGTCCAGATGCTTATTTTATACCTACCCTGAAGGCTGGCATCCACATTGATATAGCGTATGGTCAGGTAGCTTATCTTTCACTAGTATGTCCACTTCCAGAAGTATCATCGATGTCGTTTATGGGGTATTTGCTGACAACAATATAAGCCGGATATTGCCCGTACTGGATGAGAAAATTGTATTTCGTATTTCTGCATACGGGCCTGCCGATGGAGAATATCATGGTAGAAGCGGCTTTCTGACGATGATGTCGAGTATATACAAACGCTGTGAGAACCTCAGCGTGAACTCCCTGGTCTATTTTATGCCGGATAGCGATCAGCCACAGGACGTCCTTATCACAACCGGAGTTTTTGCCGGTAAACTTCTTATCGACAACGAACCCGCCGTTTTTCCCTTCCTCCACTATTGGCAGGTGAAAAATGATAAAGTAGTTGAACTAAGAGCGTTCAACTGGGATTCTGCCAGCCTCTTCGACCGGTTGCAACAGAACAATAAAGAGCCTGATCACCTCGCTAACAGGCATCATTCCGGTAATGGAAACAGCCCTCAATCGTGAACCTAGCGTATACTGAAAACAAGCATGCATCCACTTGAAACGGTTCTTCTACTGCTGATATTCGTAATTGGGCTGGCGCTGCTGGCCCGACGGCTTAACCTGGTTTTCCCCATTTTACTAACGGTTGGGGGTTTGATTATTGGCTTTATTCCCGGCTTGCCAAACGTAACCCTGGATTCGTCGGTTGTGCTGCTGGTTTTTTTGCCACCTATCCTTTACAGCGCGGCCTGGTATACAAATTGGGGCAATTTTCTCCGAAATCTGGAGCCGATTCTTGTGCTCGCTCTTGGATTGGTGCTGGCCACCAGCCTTGGTATAGCCTATGTCGCTCACACATTTATTCCAGGTTTTACGCTGGCTACAGGCTTACTGCTGGGGGCTATCGTTTCGCCATCCGATGCCGTAGCCGCTACGGCGATCATGAAAACCTTGGCGGTACCCCGAAGACTTGTGGCTATTCTGGAAGGCGAAAGTCTGGTTAACGATGCCACTGCCCTGGTGATCTTTCAGCTTGCCCTGGCCACGATGAGTACGGGGAGCTTTTCCCTGACCGACTCCTTGTTGGATTTCATTCGGTTAGCCGGGGGCGGGATTGGGGTAGGGCTAGCCATTGGCTACAGTTCATTCTGGATGCATAAATATGGTAATCTGGAACCCGCTCTGGAAACGGTATTGACATTTGTGACGGCTTATTCGGCTTACATAGCGGCCGAACATCTTCATTTTAGCGGGGTACTCAGTGTAGTTGCGGCCGGATTATTATTAGGCCACAAGCAATCGAGGGTACACAGCCCGACCACCCGGATGCAGGCAATCGCTGTCTGGGATTTTGTGATTGTGCTGCTGAATGGGCTGATCTTTATTTTGATTGGGTTGCAGTTGCCGCATGTTGCGGCCTCGATCAACGGGCAGTCGCTGGAGCAGCTCGTTTGGTTTGGCCTACTCATTAGTTTGACGGCTGTGGCGATTCGCTTTCTGGGTATCTTTTTGGCCGACACGGTTTCTACGCAGGTGCGAAAGATGTTTCACCGTCCGCCCGTGTTTCCGTCCTACAAACACACAACGTTGTTAGCCTATATCAGCATGCGGGGCATTGTATCGCTGGCGGCTGCCTTATCGATTCCTGAACGGCTACCGAATGGCCTGCCATGTCCGGGCCGAAACCTGATCCTGTTCATTACGTTTTGTGTGATACTGTTTACGCTGGTAGGCCAGGGGAGTCTGCTTCCTGTTGTTATCAGGGCTTTACAGTTTGGGCAGCAACCCACCGATTTCCTGTCCCGTCGGGAAGTCTGGCAACGGCTTTCGCGTCGGGCCCTGGCGGGTGTCCACCGCGTGGTCGATAAGGAAGGTCTTACCGGCGACACGGTCCAGGGAATCATTGATCGGCATCAGGAACGTGTTGACGAGCTTGACCGGGGAAATCCGGAAAAAACGGAATGTCAACACCAACTCAGTCGCAAACTAACCCTATCCTCTATTCAGGCGCAACGGGCTGAATTGTTAACCTTACGCGACAGTCAATTAGTCGACGTCGAGTTGTTCCATGAATTGGAAAATGAGCTGGATCGAGAAGAAATCCAGCTGCAAAATGTTGATGTATAGAGGATTACAAGAACGGGTTCATCAATAGGCAATGCCGTCGATCTCGGCTTAGCGCTAGTGGAAATCCGCTCTTTTTACCGGAATCCCCGCTGTTTGTACCGCTCCGCTCAGCCCCGCAGCCTGTAAGTTTGTCTCCTTATTCAACTCAATATAGCGGTCGGTGAGGATCGCAAAATCAGTACTTTTTTATTAACCATAAATTCCAAAAACATGAGTCAGATCACAGTGAAAGACGGAACCCAGATTTACTATAAAGATTGGGGAACAGGCCAACCTATTGTGTTTCATCACGGCTGGCCCTTGTCAGGCGACGATTGGGATGGTCAAATGATGTTCTTCGTACAAAAGGGATTTCGGGTGATTGCCCATGATCGCCGGGGGCATGGCCGCTCGTCTCAAACGTCAGAAGGGCACGATATGGATACCTACGTTGCCGATGTGGCGGAGTTAACGGCTTTCCTTGATTTAAAAAATGCCATTCACATTGGCCATTCTACGGGCGGGGGTGAAGTAATACACTATGTCGCGAAACATGGTCAGGGGCGGGTTGCCAAAGGGGTGCTCATCAGTGCGGTTACACCACTCATGGTCCAGACAGAAACCAATCCGGATGGCGTGCCTATGTCGGTATTCGACGAAATACGGGAGGGTACAGCTACTCACCGCCCTCAGTATTTTCAGGATTTTACGATTCCTTTTTACGGCTACAATCGCGAAGGAGCAGCGGTGTCGCAGGGCATCCGGGATAACTGGTGGCGGCAGGCTATGATGGGTAGTATCAAAGCTCACCATGATGGTATCAAAGCGTTTTCAGAAACCGATTTTACGGAAGATCTGAAAGCGGTGGATATACCAGTTCTGGTGCTGCACGGCGAAGATGACCAGATCGTTCCCTTTCCTATTTCAGGAGCCAAAGCGGTGAAACTGTTGAAAAATGGGAAACTAATTTCGTATCCGGGCTTTCCCCACGGCATGCCCACCACCGAAGCGGCTACCATTAATGCAGACCTGCTGGCCTTTATAAATTCCTGATTTGTTAATAATCGAGGGTAAACGCACCGTATCAAAAAAAGCTGTCACTAGAACTAGTGACAGCTTTTTTTTTATCGAACCTGTTTAAACTTTTATTTCTCAGGTAGAATTAGGTGGATTTTGTCATGGCTCCGGCCACCCGGCCCGAGGAACGACAAAATCCACTTATTATCAACTCATTTATGAAAGTTTAAACAGCTTCATCGTTAACCTGATAAGCAACCACCAAGGTAGATAACCGCGAAATTCAGGCCGTAAATGTGCTCAGTTTGTGAAGAGCCTGACCTGTTTGGGCCTATTTTTACGGTATGAAACAAGTCTTATTTCTGATTCTACTTTTATCGGGATTCAGTGCGACGTCTCAGGTGCTGCGAAAGAGAGCTATCAAATTAATGGGGAGCCGGTTTGATATTACCATTGTAGCTACTGACTCCCTGTCAGCCGAACATAGTATTGATCTGGTCATTGCTGAAGTGGCAAGAATAGAGAATTTGATCTCCGACTGGAAAGCTGATTCACAAATATCCCAGGTTAACAAAAATGCCGGGATTGCACCGGTCCGGGTCGACCCCGAAGTAGTTGCCCTAACGGAACGGGCGCTCCATTTGTCCAGAATTACGAACGGCGCTTTCGACATCAGTTTTGCCGCAATGGACCGAATCTGGAAATTCGACGGCTCGATGACCGAAATGCCCAGCCCGGAAATGGTGAAGAAGTCGGTTGAGAAAGTAGGCTATCAACATATCGTTCTTGATCGGGCGAAATCCACTATTTTCCTGACGCGCAAAGGCATGAAAATTGGCTTTGGGGCGCTGGGGGAGGGGTATGCCACCGACCGCTGCCGCGATATGATGCTGGCCAGGGGAATTAAAGCGGGGATTGTCAATGGGTCCGGCGATATGAGCACGTGGGGCAAACAACCCGATGGGAGCAACTGGGCAATTGGCATTACCAACCCGCTGCAAAATGATACGGTTTTTGCGGTTTTGCCCATCCGACAGAGCGCCGTCGTGACCTCGGGGAGTTACGAAAAGTTTGTCGTGTTCAACGGTAAACGATATGCGCATATCATCAATCCCGGCACGGGTTATCCGGCAACGGGCGTGAGCAGCGTAACCGTCTTTGGTCCGAGTGCCGAGACCGCTAATGGATTCAGTACCTCGCTGATGGTATTGGGCAAAGAGGCCGGGTTGAAACTAATCAGGAAATATCCCAACTACAGCTATATCCTGATTACCGACGAGGGACAGATTTTTTCTTCCCGCAGTCTGGGGCTGAACAAGGATCACCTGTAACACTACTCGTTCATGATCACGGCAACAGGTGTTGTAGCCGGTGATAGTAGATTACGAGAAAAGCTAATGATCTCAATAACAATCCATTAGTATCTGGCCGTGCGATTGATAAACGCTTACGGGCTTGTTCAGTTTTGACTGGCAGATTGTTTCGAGCAGCTCAATAACATCCTTTTGCATAGCCAGCGAGCCACAAATCATGAGTACACCCTTCATCAGCAACGTATTCGCAATGAAGTCGGCGTGGCGGGCGAGCAGGTCGCTAACATAGTGTTTTTCACCCTCCCTCGAATAAGCTATATGCAGCTTCGTAAGCTTTTGAGCCGACTGGCTCTCGTCCAGAAAGTCTCTGTAGACTTCGAGCGATGCGCTTTGCCGAAAACCGCAGTATAAATGGCAAGGGACCTGCTGCTTATTCTGGCTGATCATGCCCAGAAATGGAGCGATACCGGTGCCATTGGCGATCATCACAACAACGGGCGCTTTGTCCGGAAAATGAAAATGATCGTTGTTGACAATCCGGGCGCGAATTGTTTCGCCGGGAGTCAGTTCATGTAAAAAGCCGGACCCAATTCCGCCCGGATGCAGCCGGACACTTAGCTGAATCTCTTTTTCCATGACGCCAATGGAATACAGCCGTTCGCGGTGGTCATTGGCAGGGTAAATGGCCAGCAAATCGCCCGACTTAACGCGTCGATGTCGGGCCCGCATCCGAATCAGGAACGTCCCGTCAGGCTGCGCGGTGCGCGTGTTATTGATCACGGTTAGCTTGTCCAGTCGGGTTTCCGGTACTACTAAAAGTTCAGATGAGACGGGCATTGGCCGGTTGGCCTGCTGTGCCCAGGCTTCGGCCCATAAGCCAAAGTCGGCTGGCGAGCGGTCATTGACCGTATGGATGTCGATCAGCGGAATGGCCCATGATTGCTGCGCCAGTACCTGATTGGTCTCAAACGCAAACTGGCAGAAATCGGGGTAGGCATGCGAACCAAAGCCAAGTACAGAATAGCGGACAGCCTGCGTTTGTGGGTATGTTTCTAGCAGTTTTACAAACCTGGTCGCATTGGTAGGAGCCTCACCAAGCCCATACGTAGCGGTCAGCACAATCAGGTGTTCGGCTTGGGGGAAAACGGTATAGTTATTACACTCGGTCAAAAAGGATTTCTCTCCCTGTTTGAGCAACTGTTGATGAATGATCTGCGCAAACCGAAACGTGCTGCCGTTCTCCGACCCAACCAGGATAATGAACCGGCTCTCGCTGGCTTTGTACTTGTTTTTTACACGGTTAGCCCGTCGTTTCCACGTAATGGCAAAACCGGAATAGATAAAAAAGAGGATGTTTCCTGAAGCTACCGCCAGGATGAGTGCCCAAAGAACGCTTGCCCGTCCGGTATGCAGATCAAGGCTTAAATTGGTGAGTAAGACAGCGGTTGGGTATTTGGTTTCGCTGAGAATGTCGCCCGTTAGCTGATTGACCGTCAATTCGCGGTCTTTGAGTTTCAGAATGTAGTACTCCTCGGGGTCTTCAGAAAAGGGGAATTCAATGCTTTGTACCGCTGCGAGCCGTGTATTTTGGAACACGGCAAAGTCGGCCAACGTCCGCTGTGGTTTTGACCGAATGGCGTCGAGGTCGATTTTTGGCGCAACATTCTCCTGACCAACCAGACCGAATCTGGCCAACGAAAGGTAGGTTCCCGACAATGCAATGACGAAGATAGGAATCAGCGACAGCCGCCCCAGCACGACATGGTAATACTGGGCAAAGTTGTCCCGAACGATCCGGGTAAAGAACCGCTTCACTCCCCGCTGACGCTGGATAATCAGCATGGTTCCGGAAACGGTGATCAGCAACAGCAAAAAGGCGGTCAGGCCAATGAAAAACCGGCCAGCTTCGTGCAGAAACAGCGAGCGATGCAACGCGGTGACCCACTGGAAAAATTCACTTTGCGGGCTGGGAATACCCAAAATCCTGCCTGTCTGCGGATCGACATAGGCGGTCAGATTTTTTCCGTCCGCATCACTCGCCTTGATTTGTACGAACTGGTTGGCGTCAACACTCAGCTCGCTGATTTCCGAGTAGCTTTTCTTGAGAACGGGCAGTGCCTGCGCCAGCGTAACCTGAGCAACGGCATCGGCTCGATAGGGCTTGATTTGCTGCAAAACGGGTTCGAAGGCCAGAATGATACCCGTAATCGAAGCCAGAGTTAATAAAAGAAAAGAAGATACAGCCAGGGCTAAGTGGCTGTATCTCCAGACAGAAATGGTCATAAATCCGGCCGCTGTTTATTGGAGCAACGTGGTTGGCTCAACGTGGTTGGCACAACGCTGTTGCTAGAGTTGGTTGGGGCTGAAACGTACGTAGCGAATGAAGCCCGTGCCCTCGTTTTTGGCAGAAAGTGCTTCTGTCGTCAGCGGAATTTCGATATCTTTTGTGTGATCTTCTTTATCCTCCACGGCACTCTCGAACCGAATTTTGTAGTCCTTGTTGAGTTTCGAATTATCGATTTCCAGCATGATAACGCTACGATCTCCGCCAGCCACCGATGCCCCGGAGATGGCGCTGATGTTGGCAGTTTTTTTGCCCAGTGCCTTGTACCATCCCTTCACATCCGGGTACCATTTTTTATCGGAGCCGAGCACATACAGCGTTTTTTCGTAAGCCCCTTTCCCGTTCATAAGCGAAACGGCGATATACGCTTTTTCGCCCATGTAGTTGGTCATCTGGATCATGCACTTGTATTGGGAAGTGCCGGCTTGTTGAGCAAACAACGCCGATGATCCGGCAAGCGTCAGGGCCAGGGCCAACACGCCAATTTTATGCAAACGAGACATACTATTTCAGAAAATTAACGGATATATTGTTTTTAGACAGCGATTCATTTTCACTGGCCAGATCAAAAGCGGTTTCTTTAAAATTGGTGGAAATGTCCTTCTTGGCACCAATCGACAACAGGTATTTCAGCAGCGTATCATCCTTCGATATCATGGCCGCTTTGTGCAAAGCCGTAATACCGTCCTTGTTGCGGGCGTTCACGTCGATCTGGAGCGGTTCCAGCCGTTTCAACAGCGACAGGTCGTTTTTGGCAACGGCCAGATGATAGAGCGTGTTGCCGTTCTTTTGTGGGGCTTTCATATCAATTCCTTTGCCCTGAAGCAGAGCCAGTTTCGCGGTAAAGTCGTCGGTTTTAGGGCCACTTTCAGGCCGTTGTCCACCTTCCGGACGAGGGCCGCCTTCCTGCTGAGGTCCGTTGCCTGATTTGACAGATTGGATCAGGTAAGCGGCCAGGTTGTCGCCGTCTTTATCTGTCACAGTAACGTCGGCTCCTTTGGCTATCAGAAAGTTCACTACGTCGGCCGAATTACCCCGGATGGCCATGGCCAGCGCTGTCGTGCCTTTCTGGTTGGCCTGATTGATATTTTTTACCTTCGGCATCAGCATTTCCAGCACCGCGACATCCCGGTTGGCTGCGGCTGCATTCATGAACACCGTATTGCCTTCTTCGTCGGCCTGATTGACATCAACACCTTTATCCAGAAAATGCTGGATAAGTTCAGCCTGTTTGGGTCTGCGGACGATGGCGTGCAGCACATTTTCACCAGCCTTGTTCGTTGCGGTGGGTTTGATATTGAGGCTTTCCAGATACTGGAACACCTCTATTGGGGCAGCACCCCGGCGGCCTCCCTGACTGGCCATGATCAGCGCATTGTCGTTGGCTGGAACTCCTCGTTGTTGCACTGCTTTCAGAATGTCGATATTACCCCCTCTGGCTGCATAACTGAATGCATTGTTACCGGCGGCATCCGTACTTTTCAGACTTAACCCTTTCGAGACAAAATAATCGGTCAGTTTGAGATCCTTATCGTTGGCAATGGCCACTAGCAGGGCATTTGCGCCGTCGTGATTCAGGTCTTTTTTCAGATCGGCACCGTGCGCCAGGCAGTGGTCATAAACGTTTGTGTTTGCCTGTCCGCCAGCTGCCGCAAAATTTAACGGCGTCATGCCGTGGCTGTCTTCAACACTGGCTTTCGCGCCTTTGGCAAACAGGGCTTTCATAATTTCCACATTGCCCCGGTTGGCCGCCCAGTGCAGATACGTGCGGCTATCGTGGGTCACCTTGTTCACATCATTGCCCGGCTGCGACAGCAGGTAGCTGATCGTTTCATTAGGTGCCTGCGCATTAATGGCCATAACGACGGGATCAAAACTCATCGGATTGAGCTGTGATGGGTTGTTCCCTTTCTCGACCTCTGCCTTAACCTGGCCTACATCTGGCTTGCTTTGCCAGAAAGACTGTTCCAGCAATACGTTTTTCTGGGCCTGGGCAGAGATCGAAATACCGACCAGGAGGGCAATGAGTAATGGTTTCATTCGGAGAATACTGAAGTTGAAAGGCTGAAACAAGGCGTTCAATCACGAAGGAGATTTAAACGGGCCGCAAGTTAATAAGATTCAGTCTAAATAATAATTGTGCATAGCCATTAAATTTGACAGCGCTTTATGTAAAAAGGGATAGACCGCAGATCCATATGATTCTTATGATTTCAACAATACGAATCATCGTTAATCATAGAAATCATACGGATCTGCGGTCTATCCCTTTTTATTAAAACCGATAGGATAAGGTCGTGACAAACTGCCGGGGTGGAATTGGCATGATGCTATACCGGTCGTGAATCAGGTAATTCAACGTGTTGGTGATATTCGATAATTTGGCCAAGATCGAAATCTTCCGGTACGTGTAGCCAGCCGACAAGTCGAAGGTTGTGAAGCCCGTCAACGGAATCAGGCGGCTAAAGGCTGGCGTTTGCGCATAGGTATTGTTGTTTCCACCGTAGCGGGCACCTGTGTAAAAGGCCGATGCCCCAAGTTTCAACCCGCGCAGTTGAGGCAGATCAAACGTATAGAAAATAGTCGCATTGGCCGTGTGAGCCGGATTGTTGGTCAATCGTTCGCCTTCAATGGGCGATCCTTTGACCAGCGATGTTTTCGTGTACCGCATGTAATTGTAGCCATAGCCGGTGATGAAGAAGAAATTCCTGGACAGATTTCCTGTCAAATCGACTTCCAGACCGTCACTGGTCGTCTGCCCCGTGAACTCCTTCACGTTGGCATCGGCGTTGGCTGTGCCATCGGCCTTAAGCGGTGCCATCTGGGCAAAATTGCTGTTCACAATGTGATATACACCAACGTTGGCCATAATTCGACCGTTAAACAATTCGTTTTTTACGCCCACTTCAAACTGATCGACAATGGATGGCTTTAAAATTTGCCCGTAAATATCGACACCTGTGTTGATGGTGAAGTTGTTCGAGTAACTACCGAAAAACGACGTGTTTTTCGTTGGTTGATACATCAACGCCACTTTAGGCGATAAAGCCGCGTCTGTTTTGGTCTCGGCCGCGCCCCGTGTTTCGACCTGGGTCCGCAAATTCAGAATGGTTGTCTGCACTGTTTTCTGCTGCGACCACCGGACACCCGCCAGAATTTTAATTTTATTCGAAAGGCTGATCAAATCCTGTGCGTAGAAACCCAGCCGTTTGGAAGGCGACATAGTCCGGGTGATTGCGTTGGCATCGGGAATGTCGGTACGGGCTTCGTAGAGGCTTGGGTTCAAGATGTTGATGATATCGTAGTTCGTTTTACCGGCTCCGTAATTGACTGTGAACGCTGTACTCTTGCTTACGATACCAACCAAATCACTGCCTACCAGAAGCTGATGCCCGATAGCGCCGGTGGTGAAGCGCCCATTAAGATTTACCTGTCCTGTGTAATCGGCCTCGCTGGTCATGGTCCGGCTAAGCGTCCGGGTCCAGTCGCCTGTGGCCGACACGGTATTATTGGGAACTCCGGAACCATAGGCACTTACGTCGGTTCCCTGCACTGAGGCAATGGCGGTTAGTTTCCAGTTGTTGTTAAACGCATGGTCAATGTTTGTCGATAATGACGTCTGTTTTACGTTATTATAAGCCCAGGGCGTGTTGATAAACCGCGACCGGGGAACATCGGGAATAATGGCATCCTGGTTTAGATTCAGCGAACCAATGCCGTTATCGGGGGTGAAATTTGATTTCAAATAATCGCCCTGAAGCAGAATGGTGGTTTTCTGACCCAATTTATAGAGCAGGGACGGATTGACGTAAACCCGGTTTGTTTTGACAACATCGCGGTAGCTATTCGCCTTCTCATAGGTACCGACAACCCGAAACGCCAGATTTTTTGCCAGTGGACCATATAAGTCAACAATGGGTTTAATGAGGCCGTAGCTGCCAACCCGCATCGACACTTCGCCCCCGCGTTCAAACTTTGGTTTCTTCGTAACCATGTTGATAATCAGACCACCCGACACGTTGCCATACAACAGGGCCGAACTGCCTTTCAGCACTTCAACCGACTCCAGCGTACTGGCTTCGGGAAAGCCCATTGTGTTGGAAACAACCCCGTTTTTGAAGATACTACCGCCTGCACCCGCAATGCCGATGCTGTAACCCCGCGCCGAAAACGTTTCGGCAACACCACCCCGTTGCTGGGTGAGTGACACACCACTTACGTTTTTGAGAACATCGCCCAGGCGGGAAGCCTGCTGATTTGTAATGATCACGCTGCTCACCACACCCGTCATTTGGGGGAGGTCTAGCGGAGCAATCGAAGCCTTGCCCAGAGTAACGGCTTTATTATTTCCGATTACCTCCACTTCATTGATCTGGGCCGTGCTTTCTGCAAGGGCAAAATCAGTTTGGGTCGTCTGACCGGCTTGCACCGTAATGGTCTTCTCCTGAGTCTGGAGACCCACAAACGTAACCTGGAGCGTGTAGGTGCCGGGGTTAATTCCTTTCAACAGGTAGGTCCCGTCTTCGGCTGTAACAGTTCCTTTCCGGACTTCCTTCAAATTGACATTAACGAATGAAGCGGAATTACCATCGCTGGTTTTTACAGTACCGCTAATCACACCCTGTGTTTGAGCCAGCGTCTTTCCACTGGTGAGCAACATAAAAAGGCTTAACCACCAGATAGAGATAAAATATATATCCTTCATTTTATTTAGATTAATTCTAATTTGATGCAAATTTGTGGCTTGAATGGCTAGGGTAGGTAGCGTAATCGGGAGCATTCCTATTGAAATCGGGCTTATATGGAAATATTTATAAAATTTAAAGATTCTGATATATTGTTGCGCCGGGAAGAATTGACTGGGAATGACAGGCAAACGGAATCCTTTCTGGAGCGGCAAGTCAGGATTCAGCATGACCTCATGGGTTGTATCACCGACACCCAGATTTCAACGGGTAATTTTCTTATATCCCACTGTAGTTTTCAGCTCACCCAACCCGTGCAGTTGATCAAGAAAGTAGAAGAAGACAGTATTCAGCTTGACTTTGCCTTGAAGGGTGATAGTCAGGTTCAGTTGGCCGGGAGGTTGACCCGCCAGCATTTTTCTACTGGTCAGCATAATATCAGTTACCTGCCCCCGTCGAAAAGCGTGTATGAGTATGGTATGTCTACGCAGCCATTGGATTATACTAAAATCCTGATTCCCAAATCCGTTTACTTTCGTTTGGTACCCATTGACAGTGACCTGCATTGTGGGCTTGTTACCAGGTTTGCCCAGCATAAAGCCGCCTACCTTAACGTCGAAAACCTCTGCATTACACCAGCTATGGACTGGCTGATACGGGATATGCGTGCCAGCCAGCGAACGGGCACGTTGAAACGTTTATTCCTCGAATCCAAACTGTTGGAACTCCTCATGCTCCAACTGGAGCAAATGCAGGGTACCAAACTCGTTGGCTTCTCGTCGAAAAAAGAGGATATCCGTAAAATACAGGAAGCGCGCGAAGTGCTGGACAGTAGCTATCCCGGCTCTCCAACGATTGTTGAGTTAGCCAAACTTGTTGGCCTGAATGAATTTAATTTAAAAAGAGGGTTCAAACAGCAGTTTGGAACGACCATTCTGGGCTATATAACTCAACGGCGGATGGAGGAAGCAAAGCGTTTTTTGCTGGAGGGGGAGAAAACCATCAGTGAGATTTCATATTGGGTAGGCTATAAAAATCCAGCTCACTTTACCGTGGCGTTCAAGCATTACTTCGGCATGCTTCCAAGTGCCATTCGTGCAGACCAATCTGGCTAGTGTATGGATTGGGTTGAAAGCTGCTCGGTCACCGAAGATGGCAATCTGCCTGATTCATGAATGTGCCGAAGAGCGAAACGCCACCGGTGTCTGGCCAGTCTTCTGTTTGAAGAGTCGGCTAAAGTATTGCGGGTACTCGAAGCCAAGCTGAAAAGCCGTTTCATTGATCGACAGGGAGGTTGTAAGCAGGAGCCGTTTCGCCTTTTCAATTAAGGCCTGGTGGATATGCTGCTGGGTGTTTTGACCCGTTAGTATCCGTAGCATATCGCTCAGGTAGGCCGGTGACACGTTAAGCGCATCGGCGAAAAATTGTACCGATGGTAAAGGGAGTTCCGCATCCTGTGCGAAGTAGCCCGTTAATTCAGTCTCGAACCGGCTCAACAACGAACTGTCGTCGCGGTCGTGTTCAACGGCACTCCGGGTAACAAACTGCCGGTTATAAAAGCGGTCGGCGTAGGTTAACAGCAGATCGATCTGCCCGGCAAATACGTCCTGGCTGAAGGCATCTATAGGCCGTTCACATTCTGCCCGCAGGTTATCGAGTAACCGGTCGAGTACCGTTTCCTCCATGTCCGACAGGTGGAGGGCTTCATGGACAGCATAGGCGAAAAAGCCGTAGTTGCCGATTTTTTTGCCCAACGGGTGTTTCCTCAGCAAGTCCGGGTGAAAGACCAGCATCCACCCTGTTACCTGGCTTGTATCCAGCGATTCATCGACGAAGAATACCTGGCCGGGGGTCGAAAATCCCATGACACCCTCACTGAAGTCGTAGGGCCGATGGCCGTAATAAAGCAATCCTTTCAGATTTCGCTTCAAAAAAACGGTATATAGCTGGGGCACAATCGGCTTGTTCACGAAATGCCCGGTATTCGCCAGGGCCTGGCGATTGGCCGCTCCCAGGTCAATAAGGGTAAGCAATGGGTGCGCTGGTGCGGGGAGACCGTAAAATCGGGTGTACTCCGTAACGGTGTGCAGCGTCTGAATGTCTTTCGGCATGCTTTTTTGACTACAGTAAACCGATGTATTAACACACAGGCCGGATTGTTGATTAACTCGTTCGAATTAAACTGACAGGCTGGCCCGTGTGTTACTTGGTTAGCTAAAAACCGGATAGGCATCTCCTGCTACGCTGCCCACGGGCAGAATCGAATCGAGAGCAGCAAGCTCCGAGGGGCTTAGCAGGATATTGGCGGCTGCCACGTTCGCGTCTAAATAGGTCCGGCGTTTTGTGCCGGGTATGGCAACTACGCCCTGCGCAAGTACCCAGGCCAAAGCCAGTTGCGAGGCCGTAACCCCTTTGGCTTCAGCCATCGTTTTGAGTTTTTGTACTAACTCCAGATTCTTGTAAAAATTGTCGCCCTGATAGCGGGGAAACATACGGCGCGAATCGGTAGGCTCAAAATCGTCTGGCGATTTGATGGCCCCCGACAGAAAGCCCCGACCTAAAGGCGAGTAGCCTACAAAGCCGATGCCCAGCTCCCGTGTCGTTTCCAGTACGCCCGTTATTTCCACCCCCCGATCGAAGAGCGAATACTCACTCTCGATGGCCGTAATGGGATGCACAGCGTGCGCCCGCCGAATGATATCGGGAGACACTTCCGACAAGCCCAGATACCGAACCTTGCCTTCTTTGACCAGGTCGGCCATAGCCCCAACCGTATCTTCGATGGGCGTATTCGGGTCTAACCGGTGTAGATAATAGAGATCGATGTAATCCGTTTTGAGGTTCGTCAACGATCGCTCAATTGATTTACGAACGTAAGCGGGCTGTCCGTTGTAGGCGAAGGTAATCGTGCCCGCATCGTTAATCTCGAACCCGAACTTGGACGCAATCGTAACCTGATCACGCATACCAGCAATCGCTTTGCCAACCATTTGCTCGTTGGTAAATGGCCCGTAAAGGTCGGCCGTATCGAGCATCGTCACACCGAGTTCGAGCGCCCGGTGAATGGTGGCAATGCTTTCTGTTTCGTCGGGTGTTCCGTAAACGGTGCCGCCGGGAAAATCGGTCATTCCCATACATCCCAATCCCTCAACCGATACATTCAACCCCTGGCTACCCAGTTCTACTTTTTTTAACCTGTCCATATTGTGCTGTTAGTTAGCCTGTTTTGCAAGACAAAGGTCAGGCTAAGGGGCTCCCCGGCCGCTAAACGAATCGGAGTTTCTGCAACACAAAACGAAGCGGCAGCCTGTCGATTAGTAACAGGCTGCGTTTGCTGCCCTTGAACAGAATCCTGCCTCGCTCAACGGATTTTGGTTATCTTCTAGTAACAGACTTTCGGCTGGTGCAATGGTTAATGAACCATCACTGCTTCGGCGTTGAAAGTCCGACATCGGGAAGCGTAATTTTATCGAGCTGTGCCTGACGACACTGGGTATTGAACCGGCTAATATCCGTTTGAATCAGCATGTTCATGTCTGTTTTCAGGGGTTGCCAGATCGCGTTCAATTCGGATAGACGCTCTTGCTGGCCATCTGTAACAGTTGGCGTGTTTACATCAAGTTCACCTTTCAGGAAGATGTAGTCGGCACTTAATTTGTTCTCGAAATTAATAACATCGTCGTTTGATTTAGACTTCGGCTGTATAACTTTTTCTTCCCAAAGCTTGATCTTTTTTGCCAGGGCGCGGCCCGAATCGGCTACGGCTTTGAGGTTGGGTTTGTCGTCGATAAGATCGACCAGATCGTTGATTTGTTTCTGCGCTTTACGCATCCGATTAACGCCCAGATGAATTTCCTTCACGCCCTCTTCAATACCCATGAGCGTTTTCTGCTGCTGCTCATATTCGGTCGCTGGCGTGTTGATTCGCGGATCGGGCAGAATATTGAATGCTACCTGTTTCTCCTGTTTTCCTGATTTTACCCTGGCCTGATATCGTCCGGGAGCGAGCTTGCGGCCACTGTAATTGCCCTCAATGAATACGTTTTCGATAGCAGGTAATGTCTCGGCCCGCATGTCCCACACAAACCGATTCAGGCCCGGTCGTACGGTTAGCGTTGGCTCTGGCGATGGCCCACCGGGAAACTGAACAAATTTCTTGTCTTTCTTGCTGCTGAATGTGCGAACGGTGGCTCCCTGATCCGTTTTGATTTCCATTGTCAGGGTAGCACTGGTATCAACTTTGGCCGGTAATTGATAGTACATGACGACGCCCGTAGACGGGTTGGTGCCCGCAAAGCCAGTGCGGCCGGGGCTGCTTCCTGCGTCTTCATCATCTTCTTCTTCAACAACTTTATCCAGCGCACTTCCCCCCGACACGCGGTAGGCATCTTCGGGTTTATAGACAAACAGGCTGTCTTTACTCAGTTTCTCGTTGTATTGCCGAACCGGGCCCAGATCGTCCAGAATCCAGAATGACCGACCCGCCGTTGCCGCAATTAAATCGCCCTGATGAACTTTCAGGTCGGTAACGGGACTGACGGGCAGGTTGAGTTGCCAGGGACGCCACGTTGCTCCGTCATTGTAGGATATATACATCCCGGTTTCTGTACCGGCATACAGCAATCCTTTGCGTTCGGGGTCTTCCCGAACTGTTCGCGTAAAGGCCCCGTAAGGAATGCCCTTGATTATTTTCGTCCAGGTTTTGCCATAGTCAGTCGTTTTGTAGATGGCAGGGGCGAAGTCGTTGACTTTATAACGGGTTGTAGCAATGTAGGCGGTTGCTTTATCATGGGGCGATACCTCGATGCAATTGATCAGAGTCTCTTCCAGACCAGCGGGCGTTACGTTAGTCCAGGTCTTGCCGCCATCGCGGGTGAGCTGAACCAGCCCGTCGTCGCTGCCGGTCCAGAGAGTGCCTTTTTCGGATGGTGATTCCAGCACGTAGGTAATGGTTGCGTAGTTTTCACCACCGGCACCTTCGTTGGTGTAGGGCGCACCACCCCACCCAAGTTTGGTGGAGTCGTGGCGTGTCAGATCGGGCGAAACCGTTGTCCAGCTTTTACCCAGATCGGTCGTCTTAAAGAGCTTATTCCCCGCATGGTAAAAGGCATTGGGTTCGTGTTTCGACCAGATAATAGGCGCATTCCAGTTAAAGCGGTATTTCATTGTTTTGGCCTGCAATGCCTGGTACTGAATGGGCGATACCATGATGGGTTTGCCTTCGTGGGTTTGCTGGTCGAGTACTTCGATAGTGCCCTGATAACTGCCGCCCAGTACGTAGCGTGGGTCGTCGGGATTGAACGCCAGAAACGCACTTTCGCCACCCGCCGATGCGAACCAGTCTTTGTCGGTTATGCCGCTACCAGCCGTGGTTCGACTGGCAATCATTACAGATGTGTTGTCCTGCTGGCCACCATAGACATTGTACGGGAATCGATTGTCGGCATTGACCCGGTAAAATTGTGCCGTGGGCTGGTTGTTCTCCGACGACCACGATTTGCCGCCATTGAACGAAACCGCACTTCCTCCGTCGTTACTGAGAAACAGGTTCTTGTTGTTTTTAGGATTGATCCACAGGTGGTGGTTGTCGCCATGAGAACCCGGTATTGTGCTGAAGGTCTTGCCCCCATCAATGGATTTAAGCACCGATGTGTTGAGAACATATACCGTATTTTCGTCGACCGGATCGGCAAAAATTTCGATGTAATACCATGCCCGTTGTATGGTGCGGTGATCTTTACTGACCCGATTCCAGCTTTTGCCCGCATCCTCGGATAAGAAAACGCCCCCTTTTTCAGCTTTTGTGTCCGACTCGATAACGGCATAGACCCGGTTCGGATTTGCTTTGGATACCGAAATGCCCATTTTACCCAGCTCTTTCGGTAATCCCTTTTCCAGCTTCGTCCAGGTTTCACCCGCGTCCGTCGATTTATAAAGGCCGCTGCCTTTACCGCCACTTTGCACCTGCCAGGGCAGCCGTCGGTAATCCCACATCGACGCATAGAGAATACGTGGATTGGTCATGTCCATACTCAGGTCATTGCAGCCCGTAGTTGAATCGACGAACAGCACCTTTTTCCAGGTTTTACCCCCGTCTAAAGTTTTGTAAATACCCCGTTCCGCCGATGATCCGTGCAAAGCCCCCTGCGCAGCCACGAATGCCACATCGGGATTTTGCGGATGGACCCGAACGGCAGCAATATGACGGGTGAGGTCGAGGCCAAGGTGCTGCCAGGTTTTACCCGCGTCGGTCGATTTATACACCCCATTTCCATAGGAGGTCATGACCCCACGGGGAGCGTGCTCGCCCATGCCGACATAAACAACAGCCGGATCAGACTCGCAAATGCCGATTGCCCCTACCGACGAGGTTTTCATCTGCCCATCAGAAACATTCTTCCAGGTCATGCCTGCATCCTCCGTTTTCCAGACGCCCCCACCAACAGTACCCATATAATAGAGTTGCGGATCGCTGGTCACGCCCGACCCGGCCACCGAACGGCCACCCCGGAAGGGCCCGATATTCCGCCACTTGACGGGCTTGAAATACGGGTCATTTGTGAGGCCGGAATCTGCTACAGCTACAGCAGTTGTGGCTTTCTTTGCTGCTTTCGGCTTTTGAGCCAGCAACGGGCTTGTGAATGTGATGGAAAGGAGGAAAAATAGAATCTTTTGCATGGCGGCTGATTGGCAGAATTATCGTCAACCAAGATAGGGCGAAATCAGCAGATCATCACCCGCCTACCCGTTTCAGGATGCGTTATGAACCAGGGCTTCATCTTGAACACCGCTTCGATGGCGGCTTCGGTAAGTACCTCCTCGGCAGTTCCGATACCGTAGATGCGTGCCCGGTCGATCAGGATTACTTTATCGGCGTATTGTAAGGCCAGATTGATGTCGTGTACAATAACGAACACGATCATATTCTGCGAAGCCAGCTTGCGCACCAGGCTCAGAATCTGGTGCTGGTAGTGAATGTCCAGCGCTGAAATGGGCTCATCAAGGAAAAGATATTTTAAGGAGGTATCGTCTGGCTGGCGATGAAGCTGAGCCAGTACCCGCGCCAGATGCACTTTCTGTTTTTCGCCACCCGAGAGCGACGCAAAGCCACGTGTTTTGAACGAGAACATACCCACCGCATCAAGACATTCGTCAGCAATCTGTTTATCTTGGCTAGTCGGGTTCAGGTCGAAATACGGGTAACGGCCCATCATGACCACCTCTTCAACACGCAGATCGAACGGCAACGACAGTAATTGGGAGAGGACTGCTTTCTGCCGGGCCTGCGTCGCTAATGGAATGGATGTCAGTAGGTTATTGCCATACCAGACCTGCCCCTGCTGGGGTGTTTCGGTGCCGGTCAGTAGTTTGAGCAGCGTACTTTTCCCGGCTCCATTCGGCCCTAACATCATCGTGAATTCGCCCGGAAGCAAAGTCAGCGACACATCATCGATCAGACGGTTACCTCCAATTTGAAACGACAGGTTTTCGGCTCTAAGCATAGAAACCTCCTTTCTGAAATGACCGGGCATTCCGAACCAGCAACCAGATGAATACGGGAGCACCAACAAATGCCGTAATTACACCAATAGGGAACTCGGCGGGCGCCACCAGCCGGCGGGCAATCGTGTCGGCCAACGTTAGTAACGAGCTGCCCAGTAGGGCCGAGGCAATAACCAGGAAGCGATTGTCCGAGGTTTTCAGTAGTCGAAGCAGGTGCGGCACCACCAGCCCAACGAATGAAATCACGCCCACCATCGCCGTGCCGACGGCTACCAGCAGCGTATTTAACAGGAGTACCTGGATCTTGAGTCGGTCGATGTTGTAGCCCAGATGCCGCACTTCATCTTCGCCTAAAATCAGGATATTCAGCGCTTTGGTAAAACGAAGGGCCAGCAGAATGCCGATCATCGTAACGGGAAAGACAATAGCGAACTGCGTCCAGTCGGCACCGGAAAACGTTCCCAGGTTCCAGAATGTGATGGAACGGGCCTGCGGGTCGCGGGCAATGTACGAGAGAAAGCCCGTTCCACCAGCCGCCAGCGCATTGATGGCGATACCCGCCAGAATCATCGTGGCTACGTTCACTTTACCACTTATAGACGCAATCCGGTAGACGAGCAAGGTAGCGGCAAAGGCAAAAATGAAGGCCACGCAGGGGAGCAGAAACAGGCCAAGTGCATCGGTAAATGCCCAGTTGATATTCTTGCCGAGGACAAAGACAAGTGCCGCGCCCAATGCCGCGCCGGAACTGGTACCTACCAGCCCCGGCTCAACAATGGGATTACGAAACAGCGCCTGCATCAACACCCCCGACACCGACAACCCAGCCCCGACCGTAGCACAAAGTAAGACGCGCGGCAACCTGATTTGCAGAAAAAGCCCCTGCGAAACCGGATCGACATTCGTATTGGACAGCCCTACGCCATTCATCAGAATGTGGGTGATGTCAGCGAATGTCAAGTCGACGGCACCAATCCGCAGGGCGGCAATGATGGTAACCAGCAGGAGCACGGCTAAAAGGCTATACCATTGGCCTGGGGATAGTGAAGGTGGCTTCATAGGGTCGGTGTATGGGTGTAGTGAGTGTAGTGAGTGTAGTGAGTGGATAGGGCGTGGTTTACTGATGAATCAGCTTCATGAGCAATTGCACGTTCTCGCCGGTTCGGGGGCCGAGGTAGATCAGGTCGTGCTCTTCAATGCGGTAAATTTTCTTGTTCTTGCCCGCAGGGGTCAGGGCGATGCCGGGGAGCGTGGCTAATTTCTCGGCACTACCCAGCCGGTCGTAGCCAAAATCGGTTACCAGAATAATATCCGGCTGGGCTTTGCTGATGATTTCCGGGCTGAGAGGTTTCATGCCTTTCAGCGTGTCCATTACGTTCCTGCCACCCGCCATTTCGAGCATGTAGGAGGCCGTTCCCGCTTTGCCGATCACCAGGTAATTATTGATGACCCGACCGAAATGGATGATGGCTACTTTAGGCGTGGTTTTGTATTGCTTCACACTTTCGGCCGCTTTTGCCAGATCGGCATCCAGCTTCGTTTTCAGACTATCGGCCTGTTTTTGAGCGCTAAACTGAGCGGCTACTGTATCAAACAGCGCCTTGACTTCGGGAAGGGTATGGGCGTCTTTGAATACTTTCATGGGAACGCCGACTTTTTCCAGTTGCTGCATAACCGCTTCCGGGGCCACATTGCCATCGTGAAATACAACGGTAGGCTTTAGCGCAATAATACCCTCCGCATTTAACAGCCGGTGATAACCGACTTTGGTGATTTTCTGGGCGGCTGGCGGATAGGTACTCGACAGATCAACGCCGACCAGCTGATCGCCTGCACCCAGCGCAAAAATCAGCTCGGTGAGTTGTTTGGCAACGCAGACGATTCGCTGTTTACCCGTGGCTTCCGTTTGGTCTTTTTGGGTAGACGTGCAGGCTAGCAGCCCTGCACTGAACAGCGTAATCAGTAAAAGAAATCGGAAAATTTTCATGAATGAAGTTGACTGCAACCCTGTAAGGTTTTCTGAAAACCTCACAGGGTCAGATTAGATGAATAGTAGCTTAAAAAATATACTTCAGCATAGCCCCCGAATAGACCGTAATCTTCGGCGAGGGATTGTAGGCCAGTGGGCGGTTGTTGGCCGGGTTAGCAAGGTTAAGGAAAACCAGCGATGAATACGTACTGCTCAACATATTGTCTGAACCCACATACACGTCCAGATTAACGTGATTCCCCAGCGCACTGCGATACCCCAGCTTTCCATTCACGAGCGTGTAGGCTGGCGCAAAGTGGTTGTTCGGTAGGTTGATGGGCATCTTGTCGACATACATCAGGGTGCTGTTCAGGTAAAAACCGGCCCGGACTTCAACATCCACACCGGCATTCAGCATGTTTGGTGCAATACCGGATTCTTTCCTGCCTGTGTAATCGACTGTTTTGCCATCACTGTTATTATCGCTTTTGTAATCCTTGTAATAGAAGTCGCTGTATGTGTAGGACGCAAACGGACGAATCAATGACACGACTCCGGCACCTGGGCGATAGGCGTATTGAAGGGCCAGTTCCAATCCGTTATGCTGAACTTTCCCGGCGTTGGTCGTTATCGAATAGGCGGGTATTGTCGGGGTGGCGGCAAAACCCTGCGGAACGAGCTTGTCCGTCACGGTCATGTTGAAATAGGCGATTTCGTAGGTGAGCGTTTTATTCAGGAAACTCCCTTTGCTGCCAACCTCATAACTCGTTCCTGACTCCGGTCGAAGGTTGTAGTTTACGACGCCCGTTTGCGCGACAACGACCTGGTTGGTCCCCGGTGTCGAATACCCCTCACTGACACTGGCGTAGAGCGAAACGTTGTCGGTAACCTGATAGGCCAGTGCTGCCCGTGGAGCTAGTATGGGCTTGAACCGTTTATAGCCAGTCAGGTTGACGTACAGGGGCGTTGTTGTAGCCGCCCGCATATCGGTAATGCCATATTCGACATAATTGAGTCCTGCCCCTGCCGACAGGGTCAGTTTTGGCGCCAGTTGCAAAGCGGCCTGGGCAAACACGCTGTATTGCATCGCCTGTACCTCCAGATCGGAGCGAAGTGCGCCAAGAACCCCACCCGAAAGGCCATAGCTTTTTGTGTAGTTAAAGTTCTTTAAAAACTCGCCCCCAAGGCTGAATGTTGGTCGGAGAGGACTGGCATCATTGCTATAGGTAAATACGGATCGCCCGCCAAATTTTAACTTGTTGGCCTTATTTACCCCGGCCGCAAAGGGCTGATCAATGACCTGTCCACCCACGAAAATAGTGGTTTTATTGGCGAACCGGTCTGTGAACTGATAACTGTGGCTGATTCCCGCCCGGGCGCTTTCTGTCTTGATGCTGGCATTGTTGCTAACGTAGGCAGGGTCAGAACTTTCGGGTTGTTCCCGTATCGCTACGCTGTCTATTTCCCCCGCCAGCAGATCATACGAATTCGTGTAGCCAACAAAGATCGACATCGACCGTTTCGCACTCATATAGGTATCGCTGGTGATACTCAGGAAATCTTTTGTTGACCCGCCATGCACCCGGAAACCATCGTATTTCTGGTGGCCATAGTTGATGTTCAGGCTGGTGTTGTCTGAACCGGTCTTGATCGATGTATTCGTTCGGAACAGGCCATACGATCCGGCCAAAACCTGCTGGCTGATGCTCGTTTTACCAATAGGAGCCCGTTCGGTATACAGATTAACCACGCCACCAATGGCGTTGCCGTAGGCGCTGGATGCTGGCCCTTTTAGCACCTCAACCCGGCTGAGGGTTGTAAAATCAATATCATCCAGAAAGGTAGTTCCGTCGCCATCCGTAAGGGGAATATCATTCAGGTAAGCCTTGTAGCCGACGCCATTGAAGTTCGTCTGATTGCCATATCCGCGAATAACGATCCGGTTTCCGGCGGCTATCGTTCGCATTTCGACCTTCACACCGGGAATCAGGTTAACGTAATTCTGAAGGTGAAGCCCGTTGGTTCGCTGAATATCGCGACTGGTAATCAGGCCAACGGCTCCCGCTGTCCGCTGAATCGTCTGGGGCGTTGAATAGCCCGATACGATCACTTCGTTCAGGTCCGTATTGGAGGGGTCCAGTTCAACCGTCAGGCTGCGCGTCGTTGCTTTAACGCCAACAGTCAGGGTTTGATAGCCAATTGCCGAAAATAGAAGTTGATCGCCTTCATTGGCCGGTAGACTGAATTCACCTTTATCATTGGCTGTTGTACCCCGCTGCGTGCCATTGATTAGTACCGAAGCTCCGGCAATGGGTTGAGCATTCGTTGGATCGACAACGCGGCCGGTTATCGCCAGTTGTGCATATAGGCTGATACTCAAAAAACTAAGCATCAGCAGGAGGCTGATCGTTCGTATATAAGTTGCTTTCATGAAGCAGGTTGTTGATTTGTAAAATGAAGGACATACCACCTGAGGAGACGCATATTTGCGTCTCCTCAGATAAATGGTTTTGCTACTGAAACTTGCTGATGTGATAGCAGACGCAGCCAGGCGTCTCTACAGATTGGGCGGTGGCGACGGAATGTCCAGTTGCGGGAGCTGGATTCGGGGCGACGTATACGAAAAGAAAGGCACCGCTGCGGGCAAAACAGGTCGAACCAACGGGTCCATACCTGCCGAACCGGGAAGAATAAACGGGCAAAACCATTTTACCCGTTTTGCTGCGGTATCAGAAAAGGGGTCATTCCGGGCCGGGCGTTTATAGAGCCATGCGGCTTCATGCCTTAGCGTTGTTTCGGCTTCGTCGCGGAAGCCATACACGTAGACCGAATCAGATCGAATTTCACGGTGCAGCACATCGACCATGTCTCCCTGCCACTCATATTCGCCCTCGTTGAGCAGGTAAGCGTTTTCGGTAGTCAGGTCAGCTTTGGCAACGGTGATCAAAACGAGTTCATCGGCAGAAAAATAGGACTGGTGCGCAAATGCCCATTTGGCCATCCATTCACGGGCGTAGTAATAGCCATACAGGCTAAACAACGCCAGAGTTACTGTCGCCAGAAGGATACGGGCACTATAAATACGACTAAAGCGCATGGAACTGATGGGGCAATTTAAAACCTGTTCAAACTTTTATTTCTTAGATAGCATTAGGTGATTTTTGTCATCCCGAGGAACGAGGGATCTTCGGTAGCATCAAAAAAGCCTACTACCGAAGATCCCTCGTTCCTCGGGATGACAAAAATCACTTATTACCAAATCACTTATGAAAGTTTAAACAGCTTCTTAGAGTAACGGGCCAACCTCAACCGTTTGGCCGTTGACGATAAAATCACATTCCAACGGCCTTGTTTGATTTGATGACTTTGTCCAACGCTGTGAGTTGTTTGGTTAGCTCGCCCGATAACTCTTCATATACCTTGTAAGAGCCGCTTGTTGGTTTATTATCACCGCTTTCTATACTGCGCCACAGGGCGGCCAGCCGGTTGTTCAGCTTGATCGGGAAGTTAAGCGGGTCCTGTCCACTCTGGTTGCGGATCTGGTACAGATTCTCCTCGATAATGCTCAACTGCTCTTTCAGTTTCTGATTGGCCGAACTGTCGGGTTGTTTCGTTAGTTTTTCCTTCAGTGTCCGAATCTGAACGACGGCGTCGTTGGCTTTGCTGGTCTCGTCCCGCAGTTTCATCGCCATGTTGAACTGCTCCTGCACATCGGCAGCAGTTACGCCTTTCAGGCGTGGGTCAAGTCTGATCTCAAAGGGTTGGGTAAACGATTCAGCACCAACCGTAAGCCGTACCTGATACTGGCCGGGCAAGGCCAGCGGTCCCGATGTTGGCCGCGCTCCCCACATAATCATGCCTTTGAAATAGGTCGCCCCCGGGTAGCGAAGATCCCATTCATACCGATTCAGCCCGGCCGCTGTTGTGGGTAGCTTTACCTTAGGCTTGCCTGGTTCATCATCGTCGTCATCCTCACCCATTTTGGGATTTGTTGGCTTGTTGCCGGTGAACGACTGGATAACCGTTCCGGCCGCGTCCAGAATTTCGACCTTGACACTATCGGCCTTTTTCGCCAGATAGTATTGAAAAACAGCGGGCTGCACCCGCCGAACGGCATAGTACGGCTTGAATAAATGCACCGGTTTTTTTGCCAGATCGGGCGTGAACTCCCGAATGGGCGCAATATCGTCCAGCACGTAAATCGACCGGCCGTGTGTGCCAATCACAACATCTTTCTCCGTAACCTGGATGTCCGAAATTTGCGTATTAGGCAGTTTTAATTGCAGCGGCTGCCAGGTTCCACCATCATTGAACGATACCCAGACACCGTGCTCCATACCGGCGTAGAGCAGGCCGGGCCGCGTAATGTCTTCCCGAATCGAGTGGGCAAAATCATCGGCGTGCAAGCCGGTAATGATCTTTTTCCAGGTTTTTCCGTAGTCATCTGTTTTCCAGAGATAAGGTGTTCTGTCGTCCATCTGATACCGTTTCGCGGCTACATAGGCGGTACCTGGCTTGTGCCGTGAGGCCTCGATGAGACTCACCCGCGTGTTCTTTGGCATATCGGGCGGAGTAATTTTCTGCCAGCTTTTGCCGTGATCGCGGGTGATGTGGATCAAGCCATCGTCAGAACCCGCCCAGATTGTGTTAACGTCATGGAAGGAGGGGGCCAGGGCAAACACGGTCGCGTAGATTTCGGGGCCGTTCATGTCCATCGTGATGACCCCGCCACTTTTTCCAAGCGTTGCTGTGTCGGCATAAGTCAGGTCCGGGCTAATTTTTTCCCAGCTCTGGCCTTCATTACTGGATACCCAGACGTGTTGCGAACAGGCATACAGCCGGTTTGGGTCTTTTGGCGAGAATACGATCGGATAGGTCCACTGCCAGCGTTCCGGAAGGGCACTGGCGGGTTCGCCGGAGAAGAAACGCGGGTATATCTGTACATCGCGGGTTTGGCCTGTCGACCGGTCGTAGCGTGTTAACAGGGCACCCTGACTACCGGCGTAAAAGATGTCGGGATTCTTTGGGTCCTGAGCAATGTAGCCACTTTCGCCACCACCCACATCGTAGCCCCATTCACCTTTTTTGATACTATTACCTTTCACTAACTTATTTGTCCATCCTTCACTGGCCACGGCCACGGTCGAATTGTCCTGCTGGGCACCGGCAATGTGATAGGGAAAATCATTCGTTGCCGTAATATGATAGAGCTGCGCGGTCGGGAAGTTTTCATCCGTCCAGGTTTTGCCACTGTTGACCGATACCGCACCACCACCATCGTTGGCCGTGATCATGCGGGTCGAGTCGGCCGGGTCAATCCACAGGTCGTGATTATCACCGTGAGGAACGGTGATCGTTTTATCGAATTTTACTCCGCCATCCGACGATTTGTAAAAGCCGACGTTCAGGCAATAGACCCCATTTTTGTCGAGCGGATCAGCGTAAATACGGGAGTAGTAAAAAGCCCGCTGCCGTAGCTTCCGTTCATCATTAACCTGTTTCCAGGTCATACCGGCATCATCGGAGCGATAAACGCCCCCATCTTCCGCTTCGACAATGGCCCATACCCGATTGTTGTCTACGGGCGAAACCGTTACACCAATTTTACCAACAGTGCCCTTGGGCATTCCCGGCTTACGGGTCAGCTCGGTCCAGGTATCGCCCCCGTCGGTCGATTTAAACAAGCCGGAAGCACCTCCACCACCCCACATTTTCCAGGGCGTCCGGTATACCTGCCAGATGGATGCATACAGTACGTTTGGGTTCTTACGGTCTATGATAATGTCGACCCCACCGGCTTTATCCCCTTTATACAGTACTTTTTTCCAACTCTTCCCCCCATCCGTCGTTCGGAAAATACCGCGTTCCTCATTTGGACCATAAGGGTGACCAAGGGCGGCCACATAGACAATATCCGGGTTTGTGGGGTGGACACGAACCCGGGCAATAGCCTGCGTATTTTTCAGGCCAATGTTTGTCCAGGTTTTTCCGGCATTGGTCGTTTTGTAGACGCCATCACCCTGCATAATATTACCTCGAAGCTGCGTTTCTCCGGTTCCAATGTACACGATATCGGGGTTGGTTTCCGCAACCGCAACGGCGCCAACAGACGAACTGTTCAACTGCCCGTCTGTAACCGGCGACCAGCTTTGACCCCCATCCGTCGTTTTCCAGAGCCCTCCGCCTACAGCCCCAAAGTAATACTCCAGTTTACGGCTAGGCGATCCGGCGGCTCCCAGTGACCGACCTCCCCGAGTTGGGCCGATATTTCGCCAGGCCATCCCTTTAAAAACGGGATTGATCGCTGTATCGGCTTGCGCCAAAAGTTGATTGTTGACGATTGTACTGCAAACGACTGCAAAGCATATAAAGACAAAACACTTCATCAGGAGAGAGTTTTTATGAAAATCCGTTGATTTGCTGGTATGTTAAGGAGAACCAAACCATACACATCGGGCGGGTTTGGGGCAACCGATTGTGAATCAGACAAACTTAGGAAAGTCCTATTCTAATTCACAATAAAGACGCTAAGAATATATTCTGCATTTCGAAATCAGGGCAAATTTTAAGGTAAACGAATTTCTGGTTATTGCCTGTTTATTTTCTTTTGAGACTTCGCGGCAAAATAAATACTAAATCAGCACAAGTTTTTGGAGCGATTGTGAAACGCGTTTTTAGCTTTGTGATATTAAAAAATTATTAAAATTCTACTTGTTAATAAGTAAATTCTTTCACGCAGATAGGTTGCAAAAATTGTCTGTTAGCGCTGGAAGTGCCTACAGACTGTACAAATTGGCCGCCTTTTTTCTATTCAGTTCGCATGAAACAACTTCTCTGCTCGCTTCTTTGTCTAACCTCTTTTCTTGCTTCGGCTCAATCCATCACTGTTCGGGATAAAGGATCCTTGCAACCGATTGAAAATGTAGAAATCAGGTCATCTTCCGATGCCGCTTCGACTCATTTTACAGATCGTGCGGGCAAGTCGAATTCGTCAACGTCGTCTGATACTGACCGGCTGGTGTTCCGGCGAGTCGGTTACCAAACGGTTGAGTACACTGTGGCCCAATTGCGTTCGCTGAACTTCATGGTACTGCTGGCGGAGAAACAACTGGAACTGAATGAGGTGGTGGTAGCTGCCAACCGTACAGCCGAACCCGTATCGCGTCTGGCTCAATCCATCCGGGTGATTACGCGAAATGAACTGCGGTTTCTCAATCAGCCGACTATGGCCGAGGTATTACAGCAAAGTGGTCAGGTACTGGTTCAGAAAAGCCAGCTCGGTGGTGGAAGCCCCATTCTTCGGGGGTTTGAAGCCAATAAAGTGCTGATCGTGGTCGATGGTGTCCGGATGAACAATGCCATATTTCGAGGGGGACATTTGCAGAATATCCTGACCGTCGACAATGCTGCTTTAGAACGGGTTGAAGTAGCCCTGGGGCCGGGTTCTGTAGTCTATGGCAGCGATGCGTTGGGTGGTGTCATCTATGTTCAGACACTGGCACCCAGGCTGAGTGGGTCGGCCAAAACGGCGGTGAATGCAAATGGATTTGTTCGCTACAGCAGTGCGATGCAGGAAAAAACGGCTCATGCCGACTGGAATGTTGGTTTCCAAAAATGGGCCTTTACGACCAGCCTGACCGCATCTGACTTCGGCGATTTGCGGCAGGGCAAACAGCGGAGCGTCGACATGGGGCAGTTGGGACTACGCCCTTTTTATGCTGGACATGAGAACAACGTCGACGTCAAACTCGTCAATACCGACCCTTCGATTCAAGTATCCTCTGGCTATAAGCAAATCGACTTGTTGCAAAAGGTATTGTTTCAGCCAACCGACCGCACCCGGCATCTGCTGAATGTTCAGTTTTCAACCAGCAGCGATATTCCCCGGTATGACCGGCTCACCGAAGTTGACGCCAAAGGGAATCTCAGCCATGCTCAATGGTATTACGGCCCTCAGCAACGGTTGCTGGCTTCCTATGGTCTGACAAAGCAGTTTACGTCGGGCATAGCGGATGAATTGACATTCATTGCCGCTTACCAATCCATTGAAGAAAGTCGCCATAATCGTCGGTTTAGTAATTATGGGTTGCAACATCGTACCGAACAGGTAGGCGTCTGGACAATGAATGCTGATTTAAAAAAGAAACTGGCTGATACCCACACGCTGCGTTACGGACTGGAAGCGACCTATAATACCGTTCGGTCGACGGCCTATCGAGAAAATATCTTCACCGGTAAAGTTGATCCGCTGGATACCCGCTACCCCGATGGCGGAGCCAATACCCAGTCGCTGGCGGGCTATATGTCGGGAACGGTGAATGTCAGTGATCGCTCAACGCTAACCTACGGTGGCCGTTATGCGTACAACCGGTTGTATGCTAAATTCAATGATAAAACATTTTTTCCGTTCCCCTTCGACGATATTACCCAACAGGCCGGTGCATTGACGGGTAGTCTCGGTTGGGTAACTCGTTTGCCGGGTGCGTGGCGTCTGGCCTCTTCGCTTTCGTCGGGCTATCGGGTGCCAAATGTGGATGATCTGGCCAAAGTGTTCGAATCGGTGGTGGGCACGCTCATTGTTCCAAACCCCAATCTCAAACCCGAACGGACGTACACTCTCGACGCCAGCAGTCAAAAGCGGCTGGCCGAACGGGTATCGCTGGAGGTAGATGCTTTTTATACCGTATATAACAACGCGATCACTACCCGGCCGGGCACCTTGAATGGACAAAGCCAACTCGTTTATAATGGTCAGACGAGCCGGATTGTTACGCAGCGTAATGCGCAGCAGGCAAGGCTTTACGGGGCCAGTGCGCAGATAACCGCAGACCTTACCCAAACGCTGACCCTATTTGGCACTGTTACGTACACAAAAGGGCGCATTTTGACGGATACAACCGCTTACCCCCTCGACCATATTCCACCCGTTTACGGAAAGGGTGGCCTTCGGTTAACGATCAGGCAGTTCAGGGCCGAAGCCAATGTATTGTTTAACGGATGGAAACGGCTGAAAGACTATAATCTGTCCGGGGAGGATAATATCGTTTACGCCACACCACAGGGTATGCCTGCCTGGCAAACGATAAATGTTCGAGCCAGCTACCAGGTGAATCGCTATGTACAGGTGCAGGCATCGCTGGAAAATATACTGGATCGCAACTACCGGGTTTTTGCGTCGGGAATCAGTGCGCCGGGTCAAAATCTGGTACTCAGCCTGCGAGGGACGCTATGAAATGTTGCTAATCGAACTATTTAATGTCTTTTTATGCATTGCGATGCATTATTTTGTATTATCGCAAACTAACAGAATAGTTCATGGTGAATAGACGATTTGGTAATTGTATAGTTGCTTTGCTGGTTTTATGCCTGCTGCCTGCACACGTATATGCGCAACGGAAAGTAAAGTCAACCGCGAAGTCCACGCCTGCGGTGGCTTCTGACAGTTTGTTCAATGCATTGCGGTGGCGAAACATTGGGCCATTTCGGGCCGGTCGGGCGCTGGGTGTTTCCGGTCATCCCAGTCAGCCGCTGACCTACTACTTTGGGACTACCGGCGGAGGTGTCTGGAAAACGACCGATGGGGGAGGGAATTGGGTAATGGTATCGGATACCACCTTTAAATCAAGCTCCGTTGGCGCTGTTGCGGTTGCTCCGTCTGACCCGAATATTGTTTATGTGGGCATGGGCGAAGCCGATATCCGAAGCAACATCGCTAATGGCGATGGCGTCTATAAATCGACTGATGCGGGGAAAACCTGGAAACACATGGGCCTCAAGATGGCCGATGCCATTGGGAATGTTGAGATTCACCCAACGAACCCGGATATCGTTTATGTGGCCGCGCTTGGAAATCCGTTTGCGCCAAATAAAGAGCGGGGGGTGTTTCGGACCACCGACGGCGGTAAGAACTGGAAAGCCATTTTGATAAAAAATGACAGCACGGGTGCCGCCACGGTAAAAATTGACCCAAACAATCCATCGGTCATTTACGCGTCGATGTGGCAGGCTTACCGCAATAGCTACAAGATGAGCAGTGGCGGTTCTGGCAGCGGTTTATTTAAGTCGACCGATGGGGGCGACACCTGGACGAGCCTGAGCAACAAACCCGGTATGCCAAAAGGTCTTTTGGGGAAAATAGGCATTGTTGTATCGCCCGCTAACTCGAACCGACTGTATGCTATGGTCGAAAATGCCAAAGGAGGCCTGTACCGCTCCGACGACGCCGGCGACTCCTGGCAACTTATCAATGAAGATAAAAATCTATGGCAGCGGCCGTGGTATTACATGATGATGGGGGCTGATCCGCAGGACGAAAATGGACTGATCGTGCTGAACGTCAACCCCATGAAATCATACGATGGCGGCAAAACATTCCAGAACATTGGCGTCCATCACGGCGATACCCACGATATCTGGTGGAATCCTAAAAACCCCATGAACTACATCATTGCTGATGATGGCGGGGCTGAGGTAACCTACAACGGTGGAGCTACCTTCTCGGATGTCGACATGCCAACCAGTCAGTTTTACCATGTGGCGGTCGATAATGATTTTCCATACAACCTGTATGGTGCTCAGCAGGATAACTCTTCCATTCGGATCGCCAGCCGCACCACGGAGTACTCCATCGGCAAATCGGCATGGTACCCGGTTTCGGGGGGAGAATCGGGGTACATCACACCCGAACCAAACAATCCGGACGTAACCTATGGCGGTAGTTACGACGGGCTGATCACGCGCTATGACAAAAAGACGGACCAGAATCAGGTAATCAATGTTTATCCCGAATATTTCATGGGCTCACCTTCATCGGCCCGGAAATACCGCTTTCAGTGGACCTATCCAATCGTTTTCTCGCCACACGACCCCAAAACGCTGTACATCACCTCGCAGTACCTGCATCGGAGCACAGACTACGGTCATTCGTGGCAGGATATCAGTCCCGATTTGACCCGAAACGATCCTAAAACGCAGGGCGATACCGGCGGTCCGATTACGAAAGACAACACCGGGGCTGAAACCTTCCCGACGATCTTCACCTTTGCCGAATCACCGCTCGAAAAGAACGTATTCTGGGCTGGCTCCGACGATGGCCTGATGCACATCAGCCGCGATGGAGCTAAAACCTGGCAGAATATTACCCCGCCAGCGTCGATGTTACCCGAACTGGCCATTATGAGCATGGTGCATCCGTCCGATCATACGACGGGGAAAGCTTATCTGGCTGCCAAACGGTATATGTCGGGCGACCGGAAGCCGTATCTCTTTAAAACAACCGATTATGGCAAAACATGGATCAGCATCACGACGGGGATTCCGGCTGATGAACACTGCCATGTTGTACGTGAAGACCCCAACAAGCCAGGGTTATTGTATGCAGGTACAGAGCGCGGTGTTTATGTTTCCTTTACCGATGGCAACTCCTGGGAAAAACTGAGCCTGAATCTTCCGGTTACCCCCGTTCGGGATTTGCAGATTCATAAGCGCGAAAAGGATCTGGTGATCGCTACGCATGGTCTTTCATTCTGGATCATGGACGACATCACGCCACTCCACGAACTCATGGATACGAAACAAGGGGGCAAGGCAGTTGCGGCCATGCATCTCTTCAAACCCCGCCATGCCTATCGAATGGAGGGCGGAGCCGGGAATCCACGTCGGGGTCGCGCTGCACAAACAGACGAAGGCGAAAACGCCCCGAACGGCGTTATCACCCGCTACTATCTGAAAAGCAAACCGACGAAAGAGTTGAAACTGGTGTACATGACGACCGCAGGGGATACGATCATTACCTACTCGAACATCAAAGACAAAAAGGGACAGCCGTTTAAGGTATTGCCCGAGTTTTATCAGGACGATATGGCTTTTCAACCCGGTAAAATGACGGCACAGCCCGGTATGAATGTCTTTCTGTGGGATATGCGTTACCCCGATGCAACAGCCGTTGAGGGAACAAACGTTATGTGGACAGGGCGTGGAACCGGCGCTAAAGTTATACCCGGAAATTATAAAGTACGTTTACTCGTGGGCGATTCATTGATTGCCGAGCAGCCCATAGAAATCAGGAAAGATCCTCGACTTTCTATAACGGTGGCCGAATACCAGGAGCAATTTGACCTGATGCAAAAGATCAATAATAAGCTCTCGGAAACACATAAAGCAATTAACCAGCTTCGCCAGATCCGAACCCAGATCAATGGCTATACCAACAATGTAAAAGAGCCAAAAGCTGCCGAGAAATTCAAAAATGCGGCCAAACCCATTCTGGAAGAACTGGACAAGATTGAATCCACGTTGATGCAGCCGAAATCGAAAGCCCCTCAGGATGCGCTGGCCTATCCGATTCGCCTGAACGACAAGATAGCCGGCGTTGCTTCGGCCGTTTCATCTGCCGACGCTAAGCCAACGAAATCGTCCTATGCGGCTTATGACGACCTGTCGAAGCAAATCGACAGTGCAATTTCGAAATTGAAGGAGGTTGTCAATACCCAAATCCCGACATTTAACCGGGTGGTGACGGAACAGCAGATTCCGGCAATCATTATAAATTAAGTCTAAACCTATAAGGTCTTGAAGACCTTATAGGTTTTTAATCATACGTTATGTTCTCCGATAAAACCGTTTATAGCCTGCACCGAATTTCGGGTCTGGTAGGTGGCCTGTTTATCCTGATTATTACCATTACCGGCTCGATCCTGGTCGTTGATCGGCAGGTCGACAACTTGCTCAACCCGAATCAAACGCATATTGAATCCGCTGGTCAACTCCAGTCCGTCGGCCAGCTCCTGGCGTCGATAAATCGTCAGTATCCGGAGGCTCAGGTCAGAAGCCTTGCCGTATGGGATGAGGCTAAAAAAGAAGCTGTCCGGGTTGATCTGATAAATAAGGGTGTGTGGACATGGGTTTCCATGAATCCTTATACCGGGGCCGTTCTTGGTGCCCGGCAGGCAGATGCGACGCTGGTTCGGCGGGCGCGTGAACTGCATGAAAACTTGTTGCTGGAGCCCGTTGGCGGGTTTGTCATGGGTCTGGCGGGTATCTGTTTATTCATTTCGGTACTAACCGGCACATGGTATTACCGGCGGTCGTTGCTGAGTGTATTTAAAATTGGGGTGCGGTGGAATAAATCCCCCCGCCTTGTGTATGCCGACATTCATAAGTGGCTGGGGGTAGTTGCTCTGCTCTTCATGCTGATGATGAGTGCCACGGGTATTTTCTTCCACTGGGAACAGATCGAGCGCAAGTTTGGGGATGGGCCGAAGCCTGAACAAACCCTGACCGCTCCAATTCCAGTTTCCAGTATTCCGGTTGATGCTGCCATTGCTGCTGCTAGGGCATCCATTGCCAATTTTCAACCCCAGCTTATCGACTTCCCGAAGCCTGGTGATAGTACACTGGTTATTCGCGGCAATATGCCGGGCAGCATTCGAATGCTTGGTAAATACAATGTAGCAGCAACGGTCGATGCCCGAAACGGCCACTACATAAGTGGGTTCGATGCGCGCGATGCGGATCTGGAATACATTGCCGAACACATTTTTGAGGAACTTCATTTTGGGCATTACGGTGGCTGGATCTCTCAGGTACTCTACATTCTCCTGGCCTTATCGACAGCCGTTGTGACCCTTACAGGTCTGTTTCTCTGGTATTTAAAGAGGTAAAAAATTTAATAATTCGTCCACTCCCCTGATTCTTATGACCTTCCAGTCCTCCGTAAATCGGCTCTTGCTGCCTTGTTTTCTTCTGTTTTCGCTCACCATTCAGGCGCAACCGTTCGCTCCCAGGCTGTTCGATGCCATGAAGTGGCGGATGATTGGCCCGCATCGGGGTGGTCGGACGGTGGGGGCTGTGGGCGTACCGCAACAGCCAAACGTCTTTTACATGGGTGTTAATAATGGAGGGGTCTGGAAAACGACAGATTACGGCCGTAGCTGGAAGCCTATTTTCGACGATCAGCCAACGGGTTCCATTGGTGATGTGGCGGTGGCTCCTTCAAATCCCAACGTCATCTATGTGGCCAGTGGTGAAGGGTTACAGCGCCCCGATTTATCGGTGGGAAACGGGATGTATAAATCGACCGATGCCGGGAAGACCTGGTCTTTTCTTGGGCTGAAGGATGGGCAGCAAATTGGCGGTATTTGTATTGACCCAACGAACGAAAATCGGGTTTTTGCGGCTGTGCTGGGCCATCCATATGGCCCAAATCCGGAGCGAGGTGTGTATCGGACAACAGACAGCGGCAAAACCTGGGATCGGGTGCTGTACAAAGATGAGAACACCGGGGCGGTGCAGGTGACCATTGACCCGCAAAATCCGAGTGTCGTGTATGCCGATCTCTGGGCCGCCCGGCAGGGACCCTGGGAAAACGGGCAATGGCAGGGACCCGAAAGTGGGTTGTATAAATCGACGGATGGCGGTGCAAGCTGGCAAAAACTAACGAACGGCCTCCCTGCAATTGAGCAGGGCCTGGGTCGAATCGGTTTCTGCATCGCACCCAGTAATCCGAATCGACTTTACGCTACGGTCGATGCCACCGAAATGGGCGGGGTCTATCGCTCCGACAATGCCGGCTTGTCATGGACACGTATCAACAGCGACGGACGGTTATGGGGCCGGGGCAGCGACTTCGCGGAAGTGAAAGCACACCCAACAAATCCCGATATCGTTTTCATTGCCGATGTATCGGCCTGGAAGTCAACAGATGGCGGTAAAACCTGGAACGACTTCAGGGGAGCGCCGGGTGGCGACGATTACCACCGGCTCTGGATCAACCCTACAAATCCTGATGTGCTGCTGTTAGCGGGCGATCAGGGTGCTATTGTCACGGTTAATGGTGGGCAAACATTCAGCTCCTGGTACAATCAGCCGACGGCCCAGTTTTACCACGTTAGCACGGATACCAGTTTTCCCTATAACGTATTGGGCGGCCAGCAGGAGAGTGGTTCAGTGGGGATTACCAGCCGCGGAAACGACGGAGAAATTACTTTCCGTGAGTGGCATCCGGTTGGGGTCGAAGAGTATGGTTATGTAGCCGCTGATCCACTCGACCCGGCTATAATTTATGGCGGCAAAATTACCCGATACGACAAACGCACCGGCCAGGTACAAAACATTGCCCCCGAAGCCGTTCGGTCTGGGAAGTATCGATTTATACGAACTGCCCCGGTATTATTCTCCCCGGTTGATCCGAAAACACTTTATTTCGCTGGAAATGTTCTTTTTAAAACCCGGAATGGGGGCTACTCCTGGCAGGTGATCAGCCCTGATCTAACGCGCACTTCCTATCCCGACATTCCCGAAAGTGTGGGCGTTTACCGTACCGACGACATGAAAACCATGCCTGCTCGTGGCGTTATTTACACCATTGCACCTGCGTATAAGGACATAAACACGATTTGGGCCGGTACTGACGATGGTCTGATCCAGGTGACCCGTGATGGGGGTAAAACCTGGAAAAATGTGACCCCGCCAGGGGTGGGTTCCTGGAGCAAAATCTCCCTGATGGATGCCGGTCATTTTGATGCGAATACCGCATACGCAGCCGTGAACCGCATCCGATGTGATGATATGCATCCGCATATTTACCGCACGCACGACGGTGGTAAAAGCTGGCAGGAAATTGTAACGGGATTGCCCAACGACCCAATCAATGTGGTGCGTGAAGACCCGCTAAGGAAAGGGCTGCTATTTGCCGGATCTGAAACAGCCGTCTATGTCTCTTTCGATGATGGTGCGCACTGGCAATCGCTGCGGCTGAATATGCCCGCCACCTCCATCCGCGATCTGGTCATTAAAGACGACGATCTGGTGGTTGGCACACATGGCCGGTCGTTCTGGATTCTGGATGATATAACCGCCCTTCGTCAGCTGACGCCCGAACTGGCAAAAACGGAGACGATCTTGTATAAACCGCAACGGGCGTATCGTGTTCGTTGGAACATGAACCCCGACACGCCCTTGCCGCAGGAAGAGCCCGCCGGACAAAATCCACCCGAAGGGGCTATCATTGATTATTACCTCCACGAAACGGCTAATTCCGTCGTTACCCTGACCATCATCGATGCAACCGGCAAACAAGTGCAGCAGTACCGTAGCGACGATAAACCTTATACGGTTCCGGATGTGAATTTGCCTGCCTACTGGATTCGGCCTCAGCAGATTTTGTCGGCCAGCGCCGGGGCGCATCGGTTCATGTGGAATCTTCATTACACGCCGTTACCCATTCCACCCTCGTATCCAATTGCGGCTACCTTCGGGCAAACCGCACCCGAGCCCACCGCGCCCTGGGTCATGCCGGGGACGTATACGGTTAACTTGTCTGTTAATGGAAAGACCTATACACAGCCGCTTACAGTTACGATGGACCCACGTGTAAAAACACCTGTGCCAATTTTGACGCAACAACACGACCTGTCGGTAACCGCTTATGAGAATCGTAGACAAGTTCTCGCCTGGTTGGCTGAAGCGCAACCATTGAAAAGCCGCATGACAACCGACGAACAGAAGAAGTTATTCGCTGACCTTCAAACTAATCTTAATTCGTTGAACAGAGCCTTTAGTTCGATCTTCTCCATTCTACAGGATGCCGACAGTACCCCTACAACCCAGGTAGTAGCTGCTGCCAGCGAAGCACAGGCAACGTTCAGGAAAACAGCACAGCAGTGGGCCTACTGGAAAACCAGTATTCGATAAGTAAGTGGCGTAATGCGAGTTGACTAAGGCTAAATCAGGTAACGTCTGCGTGTAGAAATCAGAGTAGGCTATTCGGGTGCAAACAACTTTGCCAGTAATCAATAATCAATTTGAGCTGCTGCTGAAGTCCGGCCTGGCTATTTTCCTTCTGGTAAAAACCCTGTACCGATTCGTCATAAGCCATTCGGATCGCTTCGGCACTCGCTGTAGTAGTCAGAAATACAAAGGGAATGGATTTTTCCCGCAAGATCTTGTGCTGATTAATTACGGCTCGTAACTCCAACCCATTTAGTAACGGCATATTGATATCACACAAAATTAGAAATGGTTGTTCTACAGACCTTTCCAGATATTCTAAAGCCTCCTGACCATTATGGAAAACCCAAATAGGATTGACAACATTTAAATTCTTAATGGCCATCTTGATCAACAGCTGGTCATCTTCATCATCTTCAATCAGGATGATAGGTCCTTTTTTTGACATAGTTGATTTAGTAGTAATGGCAACAAAAATACCGAATCAGTTGATAGATATTACCTATGATAAACAATTAGCTTAAAACTGACGGCCTTCTCTTTTTAATAGATCTATCTGTTTAACAGACGGGTGTTTACCAGCGTTTGGGGGATGTTTGACGGCTTATTCTTCCATTTGTTTACCTGATAGGTACATTTGCCTTATCTTCGGTTCAAAATAAAATTTTGTCCCTTCCCTGGAGATCGTCCTGGCGTTACAGTACATGTTAGATCAATATAAGCAGCAGCAACCCTATTTACTGGCTTTAGATTCAATCATATTCGGCTTTGATGGAGAGAGCTTAAAAGTATTACTCGTCAAGCGGGGGGTGGAAGAAAAAACCTGGTCACTAATGGGCGGCTGGCTCCAACCCGCTGAAAGCCTGGAACAGGCTGCAGCACGGATTTTATTTGAGCTGACGGGCTTTACCAATGTCTATCTGGAGCAATTGTACGCCTTTGGGGACCCGCACCGCGACCCAATTGTCAGAACGGTATCGGTAGCCTATTTCTCTCTGGTAAAAATAGAGGATTACGAGAAGAAGATTTCCGACCTGTTCCAGGCTAGCTGGTTTTCTATTTATGACCTTCCCCCTTTGCTGTTCGACCATGCCGATATGGTCGAATTAGCTATTAAGCGACTGCGGTATAAAGCGGCCCAGCATCCTATTGGCTTTGAACTGCTGCCAGAGAAGTTCACAATTCCCCAACTTAAGAAATTGTACGATGCCGTATACAATACGGAGTTTGACAAACGGAATTTTAGCCGAAAGATTCTGTCGACAAATCTGCTGATCAAGCTGGAGGAAAAGCAAAAAGGCTTTTCAAAACGGGGGGCCTATTTTTATCAGGTTGACACCAGCAAATATCACTCGATCACGAACTCCTTCCTGAATTTTATCCCTAACTCGGAGTTAGGCCTCTAACGGCGATCTCTTCTTTTTTTTTAGATTCGGGCGAAGGTGAATTGCACCCTGGGATTAAAATCTTGTAAATTTTTTTAGGTGTCATATTGACATTAAAAAAATAAGTGTCATTTTTACATTAAAAAATAAGTGTCAAAATAACAATAATAAAAAATGCGATGTTAGGCTGGTCCTTTCTGCCGACTCAACCGGATAAATCGTCGGTATGGGCACCAGGATCGCTGACATTTGCCGCTACAACTAACTAATTAACTAACGAATATTAATACGTCAACTCATGTCAACAATCACCCTGGGCGATCAGGAATACTTTAAAGGTATTGGCGCCATTGCCTACGAAGGCCCAAAATCTAAAAATCCGTTAGCGTTTAAATGGTACAATCCTGAGTTGATCGTAGGCGGGAAGACCCTTCGTGAACAGCTCCGTTTTGCTATCAGCTACTGGCACAGCTTCTGCGGCACAGGAGGTGATCCCTTTGGTCCCGGAACACACGTTTTTCCCTGGGATCAGGACAAGGATGCCAATGTTCGGGCGAAGATGAAAATGGACGCGGCCTTTGAGTTTATCACTAAAATGGGGGCACCATACTACTGTTTCCACGATATTGATCTGGTCGATGAAGGTTCTTCCGCAAGCGAGTACGAAAAACGGCTGCAAACTATCGTTGAGTATGGACAGCAGAAACAGAAAGAAAGTGGTGTAAAACTGCTTTGGGGTACGGCCAATGCGTTCTCAAATCCACGTTATATGAATGGAGCATCGACCAATCCGGATTTCTCGGTTCTGGCCTATGCTGGCACGCAGGTCAAAAATGCCATTGACGCTACGATTGCTTTGGGTGGTGAAAATTACGTATTCTGGGGTGGTCGGGAAGGTTATATGTCGCTGCTTAACACCAACATGAAGCGGGAAGTCGAGCACCTGGCGCAGTTTCTGACCATGGCCCGGGATTATGCCCGGAAGCAAGGGTTTACTGGCACGTTCTTCATCGAGCCGAAACCGATGGAGCCCACCAAGCACCAGTATGATTATGATGCGGCTACAGTGATCGGATTCCTTCGGCAGTATGGTTTGGATAAAGATTTCCAATTGAATATCGAGGTCAATCACGCGACACTGGCGGGGCATACCTTCGACCATGAATTGCAGGTAGCGGCCAACGCGGGAATGCTGGGCAGCATCGATGCGAACCGGGGCGATTACCAGAACGGATGGGATACAGATCAGTTTCCAATTAATTTGTATGAACTAATTGAAGCGGCTCTGGTAATTCATCAGGCTGGGGGAATAAAACCCGGCGGCATCAACTTCGACGCAAAAATCCGCCGGAACTCGACCGATGCCGATGATCTGTTCATAGCCCATATTAGTGGGATGGATGCCTTTGCCCGCGCATTTATTGTGGCCGACACTATTTTGCAGGAGTCTGACTATCTTAAGTTCCGTGCCGAGCGCTATTCATCGTTTGATAATGGTCGTGGAAAAGCATTTGAAGAAGGCAAACTGACGCTGGAAGATCTACGGGCCTATACGCTTGAATTTGGCGAACCTCAGATGCGCAGTGGCAAGCAGGAATGGCTCGAAAGCATTATCAATCAGTATATATAACGCGTCATTTTCCATGTGCTCCCTGCCCATGTTCCAGATACAATTCGTTTGCCGAGCATGATACGTCCAGACAACGGATGGAACACAGGACTTGACGGCTGCTTCTATCGTTGTCAAAGCGTTAGCCATCAGTCAACGTTGATGATAAAACACAGCCGATTCTGGATCAATTTCCTGATGACAACATGCCGGTAATCAATGAAACGTAAGTAGAGTAAATCAGTACTCTACTTACGTTTCATTGATTATGAAGTATGTGTTTTTAAGTAGGATAATGAAACGACTCCTCTTCTTTTTTTTAATAACTGGTTCAACCGCTGGCTTCGCGCAAACGAAGTCACCGCTGACACTTTGGTACAATACGCCTTCGGGCCAGACCTGGGAGAATGCATTGCCCGTCGGTAATGGCCAGTTGGGTGCTATGGTGTATGGCAACGTACCCAGAGAGATCATCCAACTCAACGAAAGCACCGTCTGGAGTGGCGGGCCAAACCGGAATGACAATCCGGACGCGCTGGCGGCTTTGCCGGAAGTTAGGAAGCTGATTTTCGACGGTAAACAAAAAGAAGCGGAGAATCTGGCCAACAAAGCGATGATCAGCAAAAAGTCGCAGGGGCAGATGTACCAGCCGGTTGGCAACCTGAACCTCACGTTCGACGGGCACGAAAACTATACCAACTACTACCGGGAGCTAGATATTGAGCGGGCCGTGGCCAAAACATCGTATACCGTTGATGGCGTGACCTACACCCGCGAAGTGCTGGCATCGTTTCCCGATCAGGTGATTGTGATTCAATTAACAGCCAGTAAACCAGGTCGGTTAGCGTTTTCCGCTTTCTATTCCACGCAACACCTCAAGCCCGTTATCAAAACGGCGTCGACCAATGAACTGACCATTGCTGCCTCAACCTCAGACCACGAGGGCGTAAAAAGTCAGGTCAGGTTTAAAGGCATCACCCGGATCAAAACGCAGGGCGGAACGGTATCGGCCAGCGATACTGCGCTGACCGTACGCGGAGCCAATTCGGCAACGATCTACCTGTCTATTGCCACCAACTTTGTCAACTACAACGATGTCAGCGCCGACGAAAATGCGCTGGCGGCAACGTACCTGACTAAGGCCTACCCGAAAGCGTACGCGGCCATGTTACCCACACATAGTGCCGCCTACCAGAAATACTTTAACCGGGTAAAGCTCGATCTGGGTTCTAGCGAGGCTGCAAACCTGCCGATCAACGAACGGCTGAAAAATTTCCGGTCCGTCAATGATCCGCAGTTAGTAACGCTGTACTATCAATACGGTCGCTACCTGCTCATTTCATCCTCTCAAGCGGGCCGCGCCGGCGTACCGGGGCAACCTGCCAATTTACAGGGGATATGGAACAACAAAATGCGACCACCCTGGGATAGCAAATATACGATCAACATCAACGCTCAGATGAATTACTGGCCGGCCGAAAAAACTAATCTGGCCGAGTTGCACGAACCCTTTCTGCGCATGGTGCGCGACATGTCGGAAACCGGAAAGGAAACGGCGCGGGTGATGTACGGAGCGCGTGGCTGGATGGCCCACCACAACACCGATATCTGGCGGGCCACCGGTGCCGTCGATGGTGCCTTGTGGGGTATGTGGGTAGCTGGTGGCGGCTGGACCAGTCAGCACCTGTGGGAGCATTACCAATATAGTGGCGACAAAACGTACCTGGCGTCAGTGTACCCGATTTTGAAAGGAGCTGCCCTATTTTACACGGATTACCTGGTTGAACACCCTAAATATCACTGGCTGGTTGTCACGCCGGGTACGTCGCCCGAGAACGCGCCCGCTGCCCACGGCGGTTCGTCGCTGGATGCGGGTACTACGATGGATAATCAAATTGCGTTCGACGTATTTACGACCACGATTCGAGCGGCCGAAGTACTGAAAAAGGATGCTGCCTTTGTCGATACGCTGAAGCAGATGCGCAGCAAACTACCGCCTATGCACATTGGTCAGCACGGTCAGTTGCAGGAATGGCTGGAAGATATTGACGATCCGAACGATAAACACCGGCACATTTCGCATTTGTACGGCCTGTTTCCATCGAATCAGCTTTCACCTTACCGCACGCCCGGCCTGTACAATGCGGCCAAAACCTCTCTTGTTCACCGGGGCGATGTATCGACCGGCTGGAGTATGGGCTGGAAAGTGAACTGGTGGGCGCGTTTGCAGGACGGTAACCACGCCTACACGTTGATCCAGAATCAACTAACCCCGCTTGGCGTCACGAAAGAAGGGGGCGGTACATACAATAACCTGTTCGACGCACACCCACCGTTTCAGATCGACGGCAACTTCGGCTGTACGTCGGGCATCACCGAAATGCTTATGCAAAGTGCCGATGGTGCCATTCACTTACTACCCGCCCTGCCCGACGTTTGGCCAACCGGCAGCATTCGCGGTCTGCGGGCCATCGGTGGATTCGAGGTTGTGAGCATGGAATGGAAAGGAGGGAAACTGTCGACCGTTGTTATCAAGTCGAATTTGGGCGGAAACTTACGTGTGCGGACGCCAAACGCGCTAACCATCAGCAAAGGGACTGCGCCGAAAATGGCCTCAGGTCAAAACCCGAACCCGTTCTACCAGATCGAACCAACGCCAGCACCCATCGTGTCGGAAAAAGCAACGTCGACAGCGCCCGTATTAAAAGAAACAATGCTCTATGACCTGCCGACGCAAGCCGGTAAACTGTATACGCTGGTCGCTCAGTAAGCTTTTTGTCATCCCGACGTCAGGAGGGATCTTCGCTAACAGACATTTTTAGCCTCACCCGAAGATCCCTCCTGTCGTCGGGATGACAAAAACACCGGGATGACACTAAAACAACAGGGAAACAGAAATCGAGAAAATCTAAAAATGTAGTGTGATGCGTGAGTATGCCTTTTACGTCTATATCGTAACCAACCCCGAAAAAACGGTGCTGTACACGGGTATGACAAACGATTTAATCAGAAGGCTACAAGAGCACTACGAGTCGAGAGGGCAGCCGGAGAAATTTGCGGGTAAGTATTACTGTCATCAGCTGATTTATTGGGAGCAGCATCAGTACGTGCTCAACGCGATCGCTCGAGAAAAGGAGATCAAGGGTTGGCGGAGGGAGAAAAAAGTGGAATTGATCAATTCAATTAATCCCGAATGGTGCTTTTTGAATGATGAAATTCAGGGATGAAAAGAGGTATTACCATCCCGAGGATGTTTTGTCATTCTGCGGCTTTTCTGTCATCCCGACGATAGGAGGGATCTTCGCTAGTAGGCATTTTTCAGCCTCACCCGAAGATCCCTCCTATCGTCGGGATGACAAAAAAACGCGGAATGAAAGAAACAATAAAAATAAGCTTACGTATTTAACACACGTTCACATGAAAAATCGCCTTTTTACGGCTCTTTTTGTACTATTCAGTCTGGTTTTACACCAAGCCAGTGTTGCCCAAACCACACTGACAAACCCAGTCCTGACGGGTTTTTATCCTGACCCGAGCATTGTGCGGGTGGGACCCGATTATTATTCCGTTCATTCTACGTTTTCCTATTTCCCCGGTTTGCCGATTATGCACAGCCGGGACCTGAAAAACTGGAAGCAGATTGGCAATGTGATCAACCGACCTTCGCAAATGGAGTTTATGGGCGAGCGGATGACGCGTGGTCTGTTTGCTCCAGCCATCACGTATTACAAAGGGACGTACTACGTAACGTGTACGGATATTGATCATGATGGAAATTTTGTTGTAACGTCAAAAAATCCGGGGGGACCTTACAGCGATCCGGTGAAAATTCCGCAGGTAAAAGGAATTGACCCCTCCATTTATTTCGACGAAGAAACCGACAAAGCTTACATCATTTACAACAGCGATGCACCCGATCGTAAACCGCTCTATTCGGGCCACCGCACCATCCGAATGTATGCGTTCGACTATAAGAATCTGACCGTGCTGGGCGAAGAAAAACAGTTGGTCAATGGGGGTGTAGACCTCTCAAAAAAGCCGGTTTGGATCGAAGGACCCCATATTTTGAAGCATAACGGCTGGTATATCCTTTATGCGGCCGAAGGCGGAACCTCTGTCAATCACTCGCAGGTGGCATTGCGCAGCAAAGATATTTGGGGGCCTTATGTCCCGTTTGACGGCAATCCGGTGCTGACGCAACGGGAATTACCAGCCGACCGACCCAACCCGATCACATCGGCCGGTCACGCTCAGTTTATCGAAGGGCCCGATGGTAACTGGTATTCAATTTTTCTGGCTGTACGTCCTTACGAAGGCGATTATTATAATACAGGCCGCGAAATGTTCATTGCTCCGCTGACGTGGGTAAACGATTGGCCGATGATCGAACACGGCGAGAAAGCCATTCAATACCAATACAAAACCAACATCAAAGAGGTAAAGCAGAAAGGAGCTTTACCGCAAAACGGCAACTTCGCGTATACGATGACGTTCGACAAAGGGCTTGATCTGTCGATGCTTTTTTTGAGAACGGTGGATAGCAGTTCGTTTAAAACCTCAAAAGCAAATGGGCTTACGCTTACACTCAAACCGGAAACAATTTCAGAAGCAGGAAATCCTTCGTTTGTGGGTAAGCGTCAACAACATTTAACGAGCACCGCCGAAACCGAAGTGAACTTTTCGCCAAAAACGGATAATGAAAAAGCGGGTTTGGTGATTTTTCAGGACGAACGCCATTTCTACTTCGCGGCAAAATCAAAAAGCGGAGGCAAAGACGTTATTCAGTTGTTCAAGAGCAAAGACAAAGCCCTGGAATTAGTAACTGAAGTTCCGTTAACGTCATCTGCTGCTAGAGTGGATTTTAAAATACAGTCAGACGGTGCCTTGTACAGCTTCTACTACTCGACCGATGGCAAAAAATGGAACTTGCTGAAAGACCAGGTGGACGGCAAGTTTTTGAGCACCAAAGCGGCCAATAGCTTCATTGGCTGTGTGTATGGCCTATATGCTACGTCGTCAGGCGAAAAATCCGAGAATTCGGCTTCGTTTAAGTACCTGACATACAAAGGCGACGACCCGATGTATAAGAAGTAAGCGTTGCCTTCTTTCTGCTGTGTCGAAGGGGGGTCGTCATCCCGCGTCTTTTTTGTCATCCCGACGTTAGGAGGGATCTTCGCTAATAGCCAAAAACGCCTGCTACCGAAGATCCCTCCTGCGTCGGGATGACAAAAGCCGCGGGATGACAAAAAAAAACAACGTTACCCATGAAAACGAACCTATTCCATATCGCCTTTCTGCTCCTGACCAGCCTTTCCGCGTTGGCTCAGATGCAACCGTTTGCCTTGCAGGAGGTGAAGCTGACGGGTGGGCCGTTTAAAAATGCGCAGGATGTTGACCTGAAATACATTCTGGCGCTGAACCCGGATAAACTGCTGGCCCCGTATCTGATTGATGCCGGACTGCCCCTGAAAGCGCAACGCTATGGCAACTGGGAAAGCTCGGGTCTGGATGGTCATATCGGCGGGCATTACCTGTCGGCGCTGGCCATGATGTATTCCTCGACCGGTGAGCCCGAACTGAAAAAACGTCTGGACTACATGATCGATCAACTGGCGAAATGTCAGGCGAAGAATGGCAATGGGTACGTTGGCGGCATTCCGCAGGGACAAGTGTTTTGGGAACGGATTCACAAAGGCGATATCGACGGTAGCAGCTTTGGCCTGAACAACACATGGGTACCGCTCTACAACATTCACAAACTGTTTGCGGGCTTGCGCGATGCCTATGAGTACGCTGGCAATAAACAGGCAAAGCAGGTATTGATTGGCCTGGGCGACTGGTTCGTTGACCTGATCAAACCGCTGTCCGACGAGCAGATTCAGCAGGTGTTACGTACTGAACATGGCGGCATCAACGAAACCTTCGCCGATCTGTACATCCTGACGAACGATAAAAAGTACCTCGAAACGGCGCAGCGGATTTCGCACCGGGCTATCCTGAATCCACTGCTGGCGAAGCAGGACAAGCTGACGGGACTCCATGCCAATACGCAGATTCCGAAGGTGATCGGGTTTGAGAAAATCGCCACTTTAACGGGCAAAACTGACTGGTCAGATGCCGCGCTGTACTTCTGGCAAAACGTGTCGCAAACCCGCAGTGTGGCTTTTGGCGGCAACAGCGTCCGTGAGCATTTCAACCCCACAACCGATTTCAGCCAGGTATTATCATCGAATCAGGGGCCGGAAACCTGCAACTCGTTCAACATGCTTCGGCTGAGCAAAGCGCTCTTTCTGGATAAGAACGACGTCAGTTTTCTGGATTTCTACGAGCGGACGTTATACAACCACATCCTGTCGAGTCAGCATCCCGAGAAGGGCGGATTTGTGTATTTCACGCCCATTCGGCCCAACCATTACCGGGTCTATTCGCAACCCGAAACCAGCATGTGGTGCTGCGTGGGATCAGGTCTGGAAAACCACACCAAATACGGCGAGCTAATCTACAGCCATTCGACCAATGACCTCTATGTCAATCTGTTCATTCCATCGACGGTGAACTGGACAGACAGAAAGATCAAGCTTACCCAACGAACCGAATTTCCGTATCAGAACCAGTCTGAACTACTCGTGGAAATACCAAAACCACAGGCGTTTTCTATAAACATTCGTTACCCGAAATGGGCCGAAAATCTGGACGTGCTGGTGAACGGAAAAGCACAACCCGTTAGCGGCAAACCATCGGGTTACGTAGCCATTTCACGAAAGTGGAAATCGGGCGATAAAGTGACGGTTCGCTTTACGACCGTTACCCGCCTGGAACAGCTACCCGATGGGTCCAACTGGTCGGCGTTCGTCAATGGCCCGATTGTACTGGCCGCCAAAACATCGACGAAAGATCTGACCGGGCTTTTCGCCGATGACAGCCGCATGGGTCACGAAACGAAAGGCAAGCTCTACCCGCTCACCAATGCCTATGCGCTCGTGGGCGACCCGGCAACGTACCTGACAAAACTCAAACCCGAATCCCGGCTTCGTTTCGCGCTGGACACGCTGACGTTACAACCGTTTTACGAGGTACACGATGCTCGCTACCAGATGTACTTCCCGACGTTTACCAAAGCCGCTTTCGCCGAGCAACAGACCCGATTGAAACAGCAGGAAGCCGAAGTTCTGGCTCTGGAAGCCAACACCGTCGACAAGGTGAATTGTGGCGAGCAGCAGCCCGAAGTCGATCATCAGTACAAAGGCGAAAAAAGCGATTCGGGCTACGACGACGAGCGCTTCTGGCGACGTACCCGGTCGTATATCGCCTACCAATTGCAGAACAAAGGGCTGGCAGGTAGATACGTTGATATCACTGCTTTAGACGATATCAAGCCAGAGAATGTAAGCTTTTTAATTAATGAAAAGCCCGCCGAATTTCTTGTCAATCAGGGCAAAACGATTCGTTTAAAAGCGGACAGTAACGAGGTGATCACGTTGAAAATCGTGGCTCAAAATGGGAAGGCTACGCCCCGAATCAATCAGGTTAGACTTTTAATGAAGTAACAAATGGCTCAGTTAAAGAGGACTAGAAGAATGAATACTGCATATAAATGTGTCAAAATAACACTATTGGTGTTTTGGTGCGTACTAACCGCCCAGGCACAGTCTAATTTTAGCAGTAAAGTGATCGGCGTAGGCGTTGTGGTTGCCGACCTCGAACGCTCGCTTGATTTTTACGTGAAGGGCATCGGGATGGTCAAAACTGGCAACTTCACCATCAACGAAGATTTTGGGAAACGCTCCGGTCTGACCGATGGCGTAGCCACAAACGTAACCATACTAAAGCTCGAAAATAGCCCCGAAGCCACCGACTGGAAACTGATGAGCTTTGGCAGTAAAGCAGCGCACCCGAAGCCCAAAAAGATTCAGGACGATACGGGCATGCAGTACATCACCATCCAAGTAAAAGCCCTGCAACCCATCATCGACCGGCTGACGCAAATGAAAGTGCCGTTTCTGGGCAGCACGCCCACACCCCTGAATGATAAAGCGCACTTCGTGTTTGTGCAGGACCCCGACGGAAATTTTATAGAACTGATCGGCCCACTTAACTGATAGGGAAAATCTTGGGTCTGTTTATTTTTTGTCTTCCGGTTTTTGTCATCCCGACCGGTCCGCCGGTGCGGTCAGGAGGGATCTTCGGTAGCCGGCGTTTTTGGCTACTAGCGAAGATCCCTCCTGACCGCACCGGCGGACCGGTCGGGATGACAAAAACCAGGATGACAAAACGCAGAATACCAAAACCTCTTTACAATCAACTTCTTACATGAAAATTGCGCTTACTCGATCTGGTTTGGTGCTTGTGCTACTGCTATTTATCAGTAGCCTGCCTCGCTTTGGTGGGGTTACTGCCCAGGCACAGACTGCCCATAACCCAGTCATTTTTGCCGACGTACCCGATATGGCTATGATTCGAGTGGGCAACACCTACTATATGAGCAGCACCACCATGCACCTGAGTCCGGGGCTGCCCATCATGAAATCGAACGACCTGATCAACTGGAAGATGGCCGGCTACGCGTATGATACGCTGACGAGTGTAGATGCCATGAGCCTGAATAACGGCAAAAGCACCTACGGACGGGGTTCGTGGGCGAGTAGCCTCCGCTACCATAACGGCCTGTATTACGTGAGCACCTTCGCCCAGACCAGTGGCCGGACGCACATTTACACCACGAAAAACATCGAGAAAGGTCCGTGGAAAGAAGTCTCGTTCAAGCCATCGTACCACGATCACAGCCTGTTTTTCGATGATGATGGCCGAACGTACCTGATCTACGGCGCGGGCAAACTTCGGATTGTTGAACTGACAGCTGATGCTACAGGGGTGAAGCCCGGTACGGCTGAACAGGTGCTGATCGAAAACGCCAGTACACCATCGGGCACGGGTGGCGGTCTGCCTGCCGAGGGGTCGCAGTTGTTTAAGGTGAAAGGCAAGTATTACCTCTTCAACATTAGCTGGCCGCGTGGCGGTATGCGAACGGTGATCATTCACCGCGCCGACAAGATCACCGGTCCGTGGGAGGGGCGCGTGGCGTTGCAGGATATGGGAGTGGCGCAGGGCGGCCTGATCGACACACCAGATGGAAAATGGTATTCGTACCTATTCCGTGATTTTGGCGGGGTGGGCCGCATTCCGTACCTGGTGCCGGTACGCTGGGAAGACGGATGGCCGATACTGGGCGAAAATGGCAAAGTGCCCGAAACGCTCGACCTCCCCGCCAGCAAAGGCCTGATTCCGGGCATCGTACACTCTGACGAATTTATCCGCAGAAAAGGGGAGCCTGCCTTGCCGCTGGTCTGGCAGTGGAACCACAATCCCGATAACAGCCTCTGGTCGGTTTCGGAGCGGAAAGGCTACCTGCGCCTGAAAACCGGCCGTACCGACACCTCGTTTGTGATGGCCCGCAACACACTCACCCAGCGCACCATCGGGCCTGAATCGTCGGGTACAACATTGCTCGATGCGTCGAACCTGAAAGACGGTGATTTTGCGGGCTTGAGTCTGTTGCAGAAAAACTACGGGTTGGTAGGCGTGAAGGTCGAAAATGGGAACCGGTCTATTGTCATGGTTAATGCCAGTTCGGGGAAGGCGGTGGACGTGCAGCGGGTTCCGTTGACCCAGAAAACGGTCTACCTCAAAGCCGAATGCGATTTCAAGAACCGCAAAGACACCGCCCATTTCTACTACAGCCTCGACGGCAAAACGTGGACCACCATTGGTGACGCCCTGAAAATGCCGTACACCATTCCGCACTTTATGGGCTACCGTTTTGGCCTGTTCAATTATGCCAGTAGCCAGACAGGTGGTTTTGCCGACTTCGATTACTTCCGGATTGTAAACACAATTTCGGATTCAACTGAAAAGTAAAGGCCTGATTTATTCGCTCATTAACCTATTTTCAACACTATGAAAAAGAAAAAGTTAGCTGTTGTTGCGATGCTGTGCTTCTTTGCCCTGAATGCTTTTTCGCAGGACAAAAACTTTTACATTTTCCTTTGCTTCGGGCAGTCCAACATGGAGGGTAACGCCAAAATCGAGCCGCAGGACACCGTCAATGTGAATCCCCGTTTTCAGGTAATGGAGGCTCTTGATTGCCCAACTCTCAACCGAACGAAAGGGAATTGGTACACGGCCACTCCACCCTTATGCCGCTGCAAAACCGGGCTTACCCCCGCCGATTATTTTGGCCGGGAGCTGGTGGCCAACTTACCCGAAAAGGTACGGGTGGGCGTGATCAATGTGGCTGTTGGTGGCTGCAAGGTCGAGCTGTTCGATAAAGATCATTACGAGTCATACGTCACGACGGTGCCGGGCTGGATGAAAAATTTCATCAAGGAATACGATGGTAATCCATACGCCCGACTGGTCGAGATGGCGAAACTGGCGCAGAAAGACGGGGTTATCAAAGGCATTCTGCTGCATCAGGGCGAGTCGAACACCAATGACACGCTCTGGACGAAAAAGGTAAAGGTCGTGTACGATAACCTGATGAACGACCTGGATCTGAAACCCAAAAAGGTACCGTTATTAGCTGGTGAAACGGTCAATGCTGATCAGGGGGGCATCTGTGCGAGCATGAACAATATCATTGCCACCCTCCCGCAAACGATCAAAAACGCGCACGTAATTTCATCTGCTGGCTGTACCGATTCGGCTGATAATCTGCATTTCAACGCGGCAGGCTATCGGGAACTGGGCAAACGCTACGCCACGCAAATGCTGTCGCTGCTGGGTTATAAATCGAGTGCGACGAATTAGGCGGGGTGTAAGATAAGGCGATGCTTTTGTCTTCCGGTTTTTGTCATCCCGACCGGTCCGCCGGTGCGGTCAGGAGGGATCTCCGGTAAATGCAAAAAAAGTCTCCTACCGAAGATCCCTCCTACCGTCGGGATGACAAAAAAAGCGGAATGACAAAAAACACAAAAAAACGGCGTGACAAAAGCCTCGGAATTATCTTAAACCACAATAAAATGAACTGTTCTAATTCGCCAAAACTGGCCGATACAAAGCGATACGCACCCATGAAAGCACTAGCTCTGGCTGCCTTAGCCGGTTGGCTATTCGCTGTTCCATTAGTGTCCAACGCGCAGGAAATCATTTCATTATATACGGGTCCAGTGCCAAACTCCAAACCATCGGACGTGCAGGAGTCGGGGGTAGATCCGGGTATTTTGAAAGGAATTACCAAGCCCACACTGGAGTATTTTAAACCCGCGCCCGACAAGGCATCCGGGGCAGCTGTTATCATCATTCCTGGTGGCGGCTATGGTGTGGTCGTGTATCAGGGCGAGGGGATCAATATCGCAAAAGCTCTGGCCGAAAAAGGAGTGGCGGCTTTCATTCTGAAATATCGGTTGCCTAGTGACGCTATCATGCCCGACAAAAAAATAGGGCCGTTGCAGGATGCCCAACAGGCCATAAAACTGGTTCGTGATGGGGCCGCCAAGTGGGGTGTAGATCCGGCTAAAGTGGGCGTTATGGGCTTTTCAGCAGGTGGGCATTTGGCTTCGACTGCAGCTACGCATTTCGAGAAAGCCTATATCGACAATACCAGCAACACCAACTTGCGCCCTGATTTTCAGATTCTGATTTATCCAGTCATCAGTATGCGCGATAGCCTGACGCACGGTGGCTCGCATGACAATTTACTGGGCAAAAATCCATCGCGGCAGGACGTTGATCTGTTCTCCAATGAATTGCAGGTACGGGCCAACACACCCCCAACGTACCTGACCCACGCAGCCGATGATAAACTTGTTGACGTGGACAACAGCATTATCTATTTCGAAAAACTGAGACACCTGAACGTGCCCGTCGAAATGCACATCTACCCCAAAGGCGACCACGGCTTTATTTTCCGGCATCCCGGCTGGATGGAGCCGCTGTTTGCCTGGATGACCATCAATCAGTGGATTAAAAACTGAGTTTGACCATGACTAAGCCTTTCTTTATTCAACTTGTGTTTTTTGTGCTGACCAGCCTTTCCGGCTTTTCACAATCGACACCGCCACAACCCGTTGGGCCGCTGCCCAATGCCAACCAGTTGCGTTGGCAAAAAATGGAATATTACGCCTTTATCCATTTTTCGATCAACACCTATACCGACATGGCCTGGGGGCTGGGTAACGAAGACCCGAAGCTGTTTAATCCGACGAAACTGGATTGTCGGCAGTGGGCGCGTATCTGTAAAGAAGCTGGTATGAAAGGCATCATTTTTACGGCCAAACACCATAGTGGGTTCTGCCTGTGGCCCTCGAAATACACGGAGTATTCGGTGAAGAATGTGCCTTGGCGCAATGGGAAGGCCGATATCGTCCGCGAACTGGCCGATGCCTGCAAAGAATACGGCTTAAAATTTGGCGTCTACCTGTCGCCCTGGGATAGAAACCATGCCGACTACGGCAAGCCGGAGTATATCACCTACTTCCGCAACCAGCTGACGGAACTGTTGACCAATTACGGCGACATTTTTGAAGTCTGGTACGATGGAGCAAACGGCGGGTCAGGCTATTATGGCGGAGCCAACGAAACCCGTAAGATCGACGCTAAAACGTATTATGACTGGGCCAATACTTACAAACTCGTTCGGAAACTCCAGCCCAACATCGTGATCTGGAACGACGGGGGCGACCGCGCCGACCTGCGCTGGGTGGGAACCGAAGCCGGGTACGTTGGTGAAACCAACTGGAGTCTGTTGAACGCTACCGGCGACGTACCCGAAGAACAACTGCGCCACGGTGTCGAAAATGGCAATGCATGGGTGCCGGGCGAAGTAAACACGTCGATTCGGCCGGAGTGGTTTTACCACGAGCGCGAAGACCGGAAAGTGAAAACGCTTCCCCAATTAATGGATACCTATTATAACTCCATTGGTCGGAACGGGACGTTGCTGCTCAATTTTCCGATCATGCCGAACGGGCTGATCAATGAATTGGATGAAAAAGCCGTGCAGGCATTCGCTAAAGCGAGAAACGAAGCGTTCGCGGTGAATCTGGCCAAAAACGCAACGGCGACGGCTTCACAGGTACGTGGTAAAAACGCGGCTTATGCTGCCAATAAAGCCATTGATGCCGATCTGGATAGTTATTGGGCAACGGATGATGCCGTTCGTAACGCATCACTGACGTTGACTTTCAATAAACCTACAGCGTTCAACCGCTTTCTGGTGCAGGAGCCCATACGCCTGGGGCAGCGGGTGAAGTCGTTTACGGTGGAAGCACTCGTCGATGGCAACTGGAAAGAGATTGCCAGAGAAACGACCATCGGCTACAAACGTATTCTGCGGTTTCCAACCGTCGAAGCAACGCAATTGCGCCTGACCATTCTGGACGCTAAAGGCAGCCCATTGATCTCGAATCTCGACGTGTACAAAGCCCCGCTGATTCTGACTCCCCCCATGATCACTCGCAATCAGGCCGGGGATATTCAGATCAAAGCCGGTGACACAGAGTCTGAACTTTATTACACGCTCGATGGCAGCACGCCAACCGCAGCCTCTGCCAAATACACCGCTCCGGTGAAAACCGGCAATGGTAAAGTTGACCTGAAGGCGATTACTTACAATCCGTTCACCAAACAGAGCAGTGTACTCAGCGAAGAAAAGTTTGACGTCGCCCGTAGCGCCTGGAAAATCCTGAGTACGGAGTCGAAGTCGGCGTATCAGGCTTTAGATGGAAACCCAGGTACGTCCTGGCATCAGGATAAAAGCCAGACGATGCCTGCCGATCTGATCATTGATCTGGGGAAAGAGGAAAATCTTACTGGTTTTCGCTACCTGCCTGCCCAAAACTGGTGGGAAGAGGCCAGCATCATTACCCACTATGAATTTGAGGTGTCGACCGATAACAAAACCTGGAAGCGGGTCAGTGAAGGCGAGTTTTCAAACATCAAAAACAGCCCGTTCTGGCAAACCAAACCGTTTGCACCGATCCGCGCCCGATACATTAAACTGCGGGCATTGAAAAACACGCAGGACGGTTCCGCGTCAGGCTACGCGGAAGTGGATGTTGTTACCCAGTGAGTGAGTCTCTTTTGCGATCCAGTGTTTGTCATCCCGACGGCAGGAGGGATCTTCGGTAACTGCTAAAAAAAGCCTCCTACCGAAGATCCCTCCTGCCGTCGGGATGACATAAAACAAATACCCCTAAACCCTAATAAACCATGAACCAACAATCAGTACGTCGACTATGGGTTTGCTTGGCCTTATTCTGCCTGTATAACGGGGCACTGGCCCAGCCGCCCCGTGGTCCGCTGGTGGTGTCGCCACAGGTGAACGCCGACAAAACCGTCACGTTCCGGTATCAGGCTCCGCAGGCGAAAGCGGTGGAGCTGAGTGCGCAGTTTGAAAAAGCGCCCGTGCCCATGACCAAAGATGCACAGGGCATCTGGAGCGCAACGGTAGGCCCCGTCAAACCCGATATCTATCCGTACAACTTTCGGGTAGATGGCGTATCGGTGATGGATCCAGCCAATGTCGCGTTTTTTCCTAACGAGCGGTTCAAAGCCAGCCTGGTCGACGTGCCCGGCGACACGCCCCTGATCCACGCCATGCGCGATGTACCCCACGGGTCGATCAACTACGAATACTATCCGTCGATGGAAGGCACAACGGGCTCTGTGGTCGTGTATACGCCACCGGGCTACGACCAGTCGCCAACCAAAAAATACCCGGTGTATTACCTTATTAGTGGCACGACCGATACCGAAGAGACCTTTTTTAAGGTGGGTAAAACCAACCTGATTCTGGACAATCTGCTGGCCGAAGGCAAGGTGAAACCGATGATCATCGTGATGCCTTACGGCAACATCGCGGCCCGCGTCGCTGAGCAAAAGGGAGGTACAAAACCCGCCGACCCGACTGTGCGGGATGGGGCCGATGCCGTAAAACGCGCCAACGATTTCACAACAGATCTGGTGAGTAACGTGATTCCGTACGTCGAGAAAAACTACCGGGCTATAGCTAATCGGGAGAACCGGGCCATCGGTGGGTTTTCGCGAGGAGGTGGGCAAACGCTTCGGGCGGCCTTCAGCAACATGGACAAATTTGCATGGGTGTGCGCCTACAGTTCCTACCTGTCGCCCCAGGAGATAGATAGTAATTTCAGCCAGATCGTGGCCAAGCCTGAGCAAACCAACAAGCAACTCAAACTGCTCTGGGTGAGCGTGGGTAGCGACGATTTTCTGTACAAAGGCACAGTGGAGTTTATGGATTACCTGAAGGCGAAAAAAGTGAACTACAAAAGCCTGATCACCGGCGGGGGGCATACCTGGATGAACGTCAAAACGTATGTTGCCGCCACTACACCACTGCTATTCCAACAATAACCGGCTACGCCCATGAAACGCATTTTATATAGTTTTCTGGCAGTTTTTGTTTCGGGTATTGCTGTGTTGGCGCAGCAACGCCCGCCAGCCATCAGTTCGCCCGACGTGCACGCCGATCACAGCATCACGTTCCGGTATTTTTCCCGAAACGCGAAAAAGGTGATGGTTTCCGGTGAGTTTCTGGCGGCCCCTGTCTCCATGACCAAAGACACGTCGGGCATCTGGAGCGTGACGGTGCCCCCGGTGAAACCCGACATTTACCCGTACAGCTTTATGGTCGATAGTGTGTCACTGGCCGACCCGAGCAACACGTATATCTTCGCTAACGAACGCTTTAAACGGAGCATTGTGGACGTACCCGGCGATCAGCCGCTGGTGCATTCGTTGCAGAACGTCCCCCACGGTAAAATCAGCTACCGCTATTACAAGTCGGGTACGTTGGGCACGACTCGACAACTGCTGGTATACACACCACCGGGTTTCAACGCCAATGGCAAAACGAAATACCCGGTGCTATACCTGATTCACGGCGGCTCCGACACCGAAGAAACCTGGACAAAAGTTGGCCGCGCTAACCTGATCGCCGATAACCTCATCGCGCAGGGAAAAGCCAAGCCCATGCTCATCGTGATGCCATACGGCAACGTCCGCCCCGCGCCGATGCCCGAGTTTACCAAAGACATGGTCAGCGACATCGTGCCGTTTATCGAAGCTAATTACCCGGTCATAAAAGAGAGCAAAGGCCGGGCCGTGGCGGGTTTCTCGGTCGGTGGCGGGCAGACGCTGAACATCGGCCTGACCAATCCAGCCACCTTCGCCTATGTGTGCTCGTATGCGCCGTATACGGCTACGGATGAGTTTAAAACGAACTTTTCGAACTGGTCGCCCGATGCAGCTAAGCTCAACAGCCAACTGAAACTATTCACCATCAGCGTGGGTACGGAGGATTTTCTGTACGAGCCCGTGAAGCAAAACATTGCGATGTTTACCGAAAAGAAAATCAAGGTCGAACCGCTAATTGTACCCGGCGGGCACACCTGGATGAACTGCAAACTATACCTCGCCAATACGTTGCCGAAGCTGTTCAAGTGAGTGCGTTTTTTATCATTCCGTGTTTTTGTCATCCCGTTTTTGTCATCCCGACGCAGGAGGGATCTTCGGTAGCCGGATATTTTCAGCCTCACCCGAAGATCCCTCCTGCGTCGGGGTGACAAAAACGGGATGGCAAAAGCCACGGAATGATAAAAAACAACCCAATTTTCCTAACACAAACCGATACACAAATGACACTCAAACCACTCGCGGCCCTGTTCATGGCCGCTCTACTCAGCACAACCTGTTTCTCGCAGGGACAACCTACGGAGGATTTTAAACCCTCTTCGCTAAATCAACCAGGTCAGGAATACCCGATGGTGAACTCGCAGGGCTACGCCCGATTCCGAATACTGGCTCCCAAAGCCGATAGTGTCCGGGTAAGCCTTGGACTCGGCGGTCGGGGCGGTACCATCCTCACCAAAGGAGACGATGGCTATTGGACCGGTACAACGGAAGGCCCTATGGATGAAGGCTTTCACTATTATAATGTAAAGATCGACGGCGGGAAGTTCAACGATCCCGGTGCGCTGAATTACTACGGTTCCGTTCGGTGGGAGAGTGGCATTGAAATACCGGCTCATGACCAGGATTTCTACGCCCTGAAAGACGTACCCCATGGTAATGTGCAACAGATTCTGTTCCCTTCGAAAAGTACCGGTACATCGCGCCGGGCATATGTGTACACGCCCCCGGGTTACGAGAAAGACAAATCGAAAAAGTACCCGGTGCTGTACCTGCAACACGGCTGGGGCGAAGATGAAACGGCCTGGAGCAATCAGGGACACGCCAACCTGATCATGGATAACCTTATTGCCGACAATAAGACAAAGCCATTCATCATTGTGATGACCTACGGCATGACCAACGAAGTGAAATGGGGGAAAATACGGGATTTTAAAATCGAACCTTTCCAGACCGTACTGACTGAAGAATTGATTCCCTATGTAGATGCCAATTTTCGCACCCTCGCCAATCGGGACAACCGGGCAATGGCGGGGCTGTCGATGGGGGGTATGGAAACCAAAGCGATTACCCTCAATAAGCCGGAGGTTTTCGGATATTACGGTCTGCTGAGCGGTGGCCTTTACAATCCGGACGATGTCAACGGCAAGCCAAAAGCAAAGCTTATTTTCATTAGTTGCGGCAGTAAAGAAAAACCCGATGGCGTAACGAAGGCAGTGGCCGATCTGAAAGGGGCTGGATATAATGCGGTGTCTTATGTATCCGATAAAACGGGTCACGAATTTCAGACCTGGCGTCGCAGCTTGCACGAGATGGCTCCACTACTGTTTAAATAGAGGTTATGAAAATGAACATACATAAAAGGGCTGCATTCCTGGGCTTGGGCCTTAGTCTACTGCTTGGCTCTGCGGTCTTTTCGCAGTCTATTGAAAAAGAAGCCCCAAAAGGCTTCGATCTGGTACGTTCGGGCATTGCCACGGGTAAACTCGATTCGATTAGCTATCCATCGAAGACCGTGGGTACGTCCCGTAAAGCGTTGGTGTACACCCCGCCGGGTTTCAACAAAAAGACGAAATACCCGGTGCTGTATTTGCTTCACGGCATTGGGGGTGATGAAAAAGAATGGCTCAAAGGCGGCAACCCGCAAGTGATTCTGGACAATCTATATGCCGAAAACAAGCTGCAACCCATGATCGTGGTTATGCCCAATGGCCGCGCCATGAAAGACGACCGGGCGGTGGGCAACATTTTCGATAAAGACAAAGTGGAAGCCTTCGCCACCTTCGAGAAAGACCTGCTTACCGACCTGATTCCCTTCATCGAAAAGAAGTATCCAACCCTGACTGACCGCGAGCATCGCGCCATTGCCGGGCTGTCGATGGGTGGCGGGCAGTCACTGAATTTCGGACTGGGTAACCTGGACAAGTTCGCCTGGGTGGGTGGCTTTTCATCGGCCCCCAATACCAAACGGCCCGAAGAGTTGGTGCCGAATCCTGATGCCGCCAAAAAGCAATTGAAACTGCTCTGGATTTCGTGCGGAGACGCCGATGGCCTGATCTCGTTCAGCAAACGTACCCACGATTATCTGTATCAGAACGGCGTACCCCACGTGTATTATGTGGAGCCGGGAGGGCATGATTTCAAGGTCTGGAAAAACGGCCTGTACATGTTCTCGCAGTTTTTGTTCAAGCCGGTCGATGTGGCGTCGTTGACCAAATATAGCGTGCTGGGCACACCTGCGAGTACCAATATCCGCAATGGCAAATACCCGCAGATTTTGCCCGACAACCGCGTCGTTTTCCGCGTGAAAGCGCCCGATGCGCAGAAAGTGCAGGTGGATTTGGGAAAGAAATACGACATGGTGAAAGACACCAGCGGCTTCTGGACCGCCACCACCGATTCCATCAGCCGGGGGTTTCATTATTACTCGTTATTAATTGACGGCGTAGCTACCGCCGACCCAGCCAGCGAATCGTTCTACGGCATGAGCCGCATGGCTAGCGGCATCGAGATTCCCGACAAAGACGGTGGTTATTATGCCATGAAGGACGTACCCCACGGCGACATTCGCATCAAACGTTACCTCTCGAAAGCGATGAATAGCTGGCGCGAAATGTACGTCTACACGCCACCCGGCTACGACAAATCGACGGACAAGTACCCGGTACTCTATCTGTTGCACGGCGGGGGCGAAGATCAGCGCGGCTGGGCTACGCAGGGAAAAACGGATATGATTCTGGATAACCTGATCGCCGAGGGCAAAGCCAAGCCGATGGTAATTGCTATGCTGGATGGCAACGTAGGCATGACGGGTGGTATGGCCGGTTTCAACGAAAATGTACTGAAAGCGTTTGAGAATGAATTGAAACTAGGCGCAATTCCCTTTGTGGAAAGCAATTTTCGGGTAGAGCCCGATGCGAAGAATCGGGCTCTGGCCGGTTTGTCTTTGGGTGGGTTGCAGACCTTGTATGCGGGCATCAAAAATACCGGCATGTTCTCAAGTCTGGGTGTGTTCAGCTCGGGCTGGTTCGCCAACAATCCAACGCTGACCGATCCGCAGTATGAATTTATGAAAACCAATGCAACCACCATTAACGGCAACCTTCAACACCTGTGGATTTCGATGGGCGGTAAGGAAGATATTGCCTATCAGAACTGCCAGATTATGATGAAGAAGTTCGATGAGATGGGCATCAAGTACAGCTACAGCGAATACGCTGGCGGGCATTCGTGGCCGGTTTGGCGGCACGATATCATGCAGTTTTCGCAGGTATTGTTCAAGTAACGAATGAGTGGTTTGTTCTCCGGTGTTTTTGTCATCCCGAAGAATGAGGGATCTTCGGTAAATGCTGAAAAATGCTTGCTACCGAAGATCCCTCATTCTTCGGGATGACAAAAACCAAACCATCATAACTAAAACTCGTCAATAAATCCAGACTCAACTCAGTAATAATACATTTTATGCTCCTGAAAAAATACGCCTTAGCCATCAGTTCGGTCGTACTGGTATTGGCCAACCTGACGCTGCTAAATACCACGTTCGCCCAGCAAATCCCATCGCTAAAAGACACATTTAAAAAAGATTTTGGTATCGGTACCGCCCTAAATAACGCCCAGATCGACGAGCGCGACCCGCAGATGACGGCCTTCATTGCGCGTCAGTTCAACATGGCCACGCCGGAGAATATCATGAAGTCGGCGCTGATTCATCCCGGGTGGGACACCTACGATTTTACGATGGGCGACAAGCTGATCGACTTCGGCAGGAAGCACAATATCAAAATCAACGGGCATACCCTGATCTGGCACAGTCAGTTACCTCCGTTCATTCGCGGCATCAAGAGTCAGGATTCGATTCGCACGTTTTTTGCCGACCACATCAAAACGGTGGCGGGGCATTATAGTGGCAAGGTGTATTCGTGGGATGTAGTGAACGAAGCGCTCAACGAAGACGGCACCATGCGGAAATCGGTATTTTTGCAATACCTCGGCGAGGATTTTGTGACAGAAGCCTTCCGTCTGGCGCAGCAGGCGTCGCCCAAAACGGAGCTGTATTACAATGACTACAACAACGAACAGCCCAAAAAACGGGCGGGCTGTATTGAACTCGTAAAAAAGATCAAAGCTGCCGGGGTACGTATCGACGGTGTCGGCATTCAGGGACATTGGCACGTGGGCAAAATACCGCTGCAGGACATTGAAGAAAGCATCATCCAGTATGCCGCTTTGGGGGTGAAAGTCATGTTCACGGAACTGGACATTGAGGTGCTACCCCGCAATTTTCAGGGGGCCGATGTGGGGCAGCGCATGGTCGCCAATGAACAATCGAATCCGTATCCTACCGCCCTGCCAGACTCCGTTCAGCAACAACTGGCCGCTGATTACGAAGCCCTGTTCAAGTTGTTTCTCAAGCACAAAGACAAGGTTACCCGCGTCACGTTCTGGGGTGTGAACGATGCCAACAGCTGGCTAAACAACTGGCCCATTCGCGGGCGGACCAGTTACCCGTTATTATTTGACCGAAACAACCAGCCGAAGCCCGCTTTTGAGAAGGTGATTGCGTTGAAGAAATAAAATTTTTAAAGAGACTTGTTCGCCAATAAATCAATTACTTATGCAACGCGTATTTACAATTCTTACCCTGGTTGCTCTAACCAGTTTCTCACTGACCGCCCTCGGCCAAACCAGCGCGGGTAAAACTCCGGTTTCCCAGCCCCTGGTATCGCACATGTATACGGCTGACCCCTCTGCCCATGTCTTTAACGGCAAAATTTACATCTACCCCTCGCATGACATTGATGCCAAAGATGTTAAAGAGGATGATGAGGGAGGCCACTTTGCCATGCGCGACTACCACGTTCTGTCGATGGATAAGATCGGTGGCCCTGTAAAAGACAACGGTGTCGCGCTTGATATTAAAGACATCCCCTGGGCTGGCCGGCAGTTATGGGCGCCCGATGCTACGGTCAAAAACGGTATATATTACCTCTATTTTCCGGTCAAAGACAAAGAGGATATTTTCCGCATCGGTGTCGCAACCAGCAAAAGTCCAACGGGCCCATTTAAAGCCGAACCGGAGCCAATTAAAGGTAGCTACAGTATTGACCCCACCGTCTTTCAGGATAGTGATGGCAAAGCGTATCTCTACTTTGGGGGTATTTGGGGTGGTCAGTTGCAACGGTGGGATAACAACAAGTACAATCCGAAAGGGGCATTAAAGCAAAAAGACGAAGTCGCTTACCTGCCCCGCATTGCGCGATTAAGTGCCGATATGAAATCCTTCGCTGAGCCGGTTCGGGACGTGCAGATTTTGGATAAAAACGGGAAACCATTTCTGGAAAAGGACAACGATAAGCGCTTTTTTGAAGCGGCCTGGCTGCATAAATACAAGGGGAAGTACTACTTCTCGTATTCTACCGGCGATACGCATAATCTTTGCTACGCGATCGGCGATAATCCCTACGGGCCTTTTACGTACCAGGGCGTCGTGCTGAAACCCGTACTCGGCTGGACCAATCACCATTCCATTGTCCAGGTGGGCTCAAAGTGGTATTTGTTCTATCATGACACACAACTTTCCGGAAAGACCCACCTCCGGAATGTGAAAGTAGCGGAGTTGACCTATAATCCAGATGGTACGATTCGGCCGGTCGAAGCCTACAACTAATAAGCCTCTAAATCTGATCTTGTTATGCATAAACTTCCCGCATACGCCCTGATTGTTCTGACAGTCGCTTTTGTGGCACCCGAAAAAGGGCTGAAAGACTATTACAAAAACTACTTTCCCATTGGCGTGGCCGTCAATCCGCGCATGGTGCAGCCCGGTCCGGATGCTGAACTGATCAAAGCCCAGTTCAACAGTATGACGCCCGAAAATGCCATGAAAATGGGGCCAATTCACCCCGAGGAGAACCGTTACAACTGGAAAGATGCCGACGCCATCGCTGCGTTCGCCCAGCAAAATAATATTAAACTTCGGGGTCATACGCTCTGCTGGCATAATCAAACACCCACGTGGTTCTTCACCGACTCAACGGGTAAAAACGTGAGTCGGGAGGTGCTGCTGGCCCGCCTGAAACGTCACATCACCGATGTAATGGATCGGTATCAAGGGAAAGTTTACGCCTGGGATGTCGTAAATGAAGCGGTTCCCGATACCGGTAACGGTATCTACCGGAAATCGAAATTTTACGAGATCATTGGCGAAGATTATATCGAGAAGGCGTTTCAATATGCCCACGAAGCCGACCCCTCCGTGCAGTTGTTCTACAATGATTACAATACCGAAAATCCATCGAAGCGGGAACGGATTTATCAGCTGGTGAAGAAACTGATCTATAAGGGAGTACCCATTGATGGTGTGGGTTTACAGGCGCACTGGTCAATCTACGAACCGACCGCGCAGGAGCTTGAAGAATCCATCAACAAATTTGCCAGCCTGGGCCTTAAGATCCAGTTTACGGAAGTAGATGTTTCGGTATACCCCAAAGAACACGAGCGCCGGGCTCATCGGGATACCGATAAAAGCGAGTTCACACCAGAAATGAATGATAAGCAGGCCGCCCATTACAAAATGCTGTTCGAGGTGTTTCGGAAGCACCGCGACAAGATCACCGGCGTTACATTCTGGAACCTCAGCGACAAATATTCCTGGCTCGATAACTTTCCCGTTCCCGGTCGGAAAGACTACCCCTTACTATTCGATCAGAACGGCAAGCCAAAGAAAGCGTACGAAAACGTCGTGAATTTCTGAAGAATTACGAAGGCGCTATCATTACATACTTATGCGTTGATCCTGTGTAGAAACCGGCGAAAGTGAACGCGTAAAAACCGCGTCAGTGCTTCTACCGCAGGCCATCGAACGGGTAATCGGAAAAAGATAAATGAAACTCAATATGATATCCGCAGGCAGGCTGTGCCTCATTAGTTTACTTCTGATAAGAACGGTAGCAGCACAGGCGCAGCTTCGTTTGCCCAGATTAATCAGTGATGGCATGGTACTGCAGCGGGATAAACCCCTGAAGGTATGGGGATGGGCAACACCCGGTGAGCGAATTACTGTACGTTTCAAAAATAAGACCGTCAAAACGGTAACCGGGGCAGCCGGGCAATGGCAGCTTACGTTACCGTCCATGCCGCCGGGAGGCCCGTTTACGATGGAAATCGCCGGAAACTCAAAACTCGAACTGACCAATATCCTGATTGGCGATGTCTGGTTTTGTAGTGGGCAAAGTAACATGGTCCACCAGTTGAACATCCATGACGTAACCTATGCCCGGGAAATTAAGGAGGCCAATTACCCACAAATACGACAGTTCTGGATTCCAACCCTGACGAATCTGCAGGCACCCCAAAGTGACCTTCCGGCTGGTCAGTGGAAAGCCGCCGTCGGGGAGGACGTCAGACCGTTTTCGGCAGTGGGGTATTTCTTCGCTAAAAAACTGTATGAAAAGTACCATGTACCAATCGGTATTATCAACGCGAGTGTAGGGGGTACACCCATCGAAGCCTGGACGAGCGAAGAAGGGTTAAAGGATTTTTCGGACCTGAAAGCAACCATTGACAAGAACAAAGACACGACCTACATCAACAGCATTAGCCGAAGACAACCTGCAACGGTCAACAGACCAGCGCCACCCGTCGATTTAGGGGTGACCGGTTCGACAAAATGGTATGATTTATCGTATGCACCGAAAGGCTGGCGGCCAATTAACGTTCCGGGCTATTGGGAGGATCAGGGTATTAAAGAGCTGAATGGCGTGGTGTGGTACCGACGGGAAATCGACATACCGGCTTCGATGACAGGTAAACCCGCCAGAGTCTTTCTGGGTCGAATCGTTGACGCCGATGAACTTTACATCAACGGCAAGTCGGTTGGCAAAACCACGTACATGTATCCCCAGCGTCGGTATCCGGTTCCGGCCGATGTTCTGAAAGCGGGCAAAAACATACTTGTGGTGCGGGTAACCAACAACGCTGGTAAAGGCGGCTTTGTACCCGGCAAACCGTACTGTATTTTCGCTGGTGCCGACACGGTTGATCTAAAGGGAACCTGGCAGTATAAGGTGGGTACGGCTTACCGGCCAATCGCCGGGGGCAATCCAGCCGGGGGCAATCCAGCCGGGGGCAGTCCAGCCGGGGGATTCAATGCCCAGAATCAGCCAGCAGCCTTATACAATGCGATGGTAGCCCCGGAAATAAATTACGCCATCACCGGTTTTTGCTGGTATCAGGGTGAGAGCAATGCGGGTAAGCCGCAGGAATATACAACCCTGCTGCCCGCCTTGATTCGTGATTGGCGACGTCTCTGGAAGCAGGGTGAACTCCCATTTCTGTATGTGCAGCTTCCCGGCTTTATGGAGTATAACTATCAACCAGCCGAGAGTAGCTGGGCCATTTTGAGGGAAGCACAGCTTAAGGCTCTATCGGTACCCAACACGGCAATGGCGGTGGCCATTGACCTGGGTGAATGGAATGATATTCATCCCTACAATAAGAAAGACGTGGGCGAACGACTGGCTCTGGCTGCGCTGAAAACAGCCTATCACGAAAACCTGGTTTATTCTGGCCCCACCTATCAGTCAGCCAGAATTGACGGTAACAAAATAGTGGTCAGTTTCACCAATGTCGGCAGTGGGTTGATTGCCAGCGACGGTGACGACCTCGGTGAATTTGCCATTGCAGGCCCTGACAAGAAATTCGTTTGGGCGAAAGCGAAAATTGATGGTAACCGCCTGATTGTGTGGAGTGACGAGGTCGCCAATCCCCACTATGTGCGTTATGCCTGGGCTGATAATCCCGTCAACCCCAATCTATCTAACAAAGAGGGGCTACCCGCATCTCCTTTCCGAACGGATCAATAAGCATTACCTGAATTGCCGCTTGTTTGCCGAATATTGTCAACGCTACTCCCAGCCGCCACCCAACGCCCGGTACAGATCCGTCAGGGCCAGAAATTGAGACTGCTTGGTTGTAATAAGGGCTAGTTCCGCTTCCAGCACGCTCCGTTGGGCGGTAATTACTTCCAGATACGACGCGTACCCACTCCGAAACAAGTCGTTTGATGTCGAGACGGCCTGCTCCAGAACGGCTACTTCCTGTGCCTGGAGTTCGGCTACTGTCCGGTAATTCTCAACGCCCTTCAGTTGGGTCGAAACCTCGCTGAAACCCGTTAGAATGGTTTGTTGATAGCGAAACAGCGATTCCCGACTCTGCGCCACCGATTGCTGGTAGTTGGCTTTGACAAAGCGTCGGTTCAGGATTGGTGCCGATAAACTGCCCAGCAAACCCGCAGCAATGGACATCGGATTGAAGAGTACCGCCGTTCGGAACGCGTTCAAGCCTACGTAAGCCGTCAGGTTCAGGCTGGGCAGAAATTCCGCACGGGCCACGTCGATGTCAATATTGGCGGCCTGAAGATCGAGTTCCGCTTGTCTAATGTCGGGTCGGCGAATCAGCATCTGTGCCGGGATACCCGTTAACGCCTGACCGGGAAGTTCACGAGCCTGAAGGGAATTGCCACGGGCAATGGGTTGCGGATAGCGTCCCAGTAATCGGTTCAACTGATTCTCGTTCTCGACAATCTGCTGCTGAACCTGTCCCTGCCGACTTCGGGTATTGAGAAGCTGGGCAGAGAATTGCTGAACGGCCAGTTCCGTTACCCGGCCCGCTTCTTTTTGTATGCGGACCAGAGTCAGCGCGTTCTGTTGATAGTCAATATTTTTTTGGAGAATTTCCAGCTCGCCATCCAACGCCAGCAGGGCGTAATAATGCCGCGCAATTTCAGCCACCAGGCCCGTTATGACCGCGTGACGCCCTTTTTCGGAAGCCAGAAGCCGTATATAAGCTGCTTTTTTTCGGTTGCGGAGCTTCCCCCAAATATCGACTTCCCATGTGCTGCGGGCACCCAGAAAATAGTCGGGGGTGGGGGTGGGGGTAAGCTGATTTCCCTGAACATTGTCGGATAAGTTCGTGTCGTAATTTCCAACACCTGTCATCGTGTAACGTCCGTACCGATCGACTCCCGCCGATGCCACCGCGTTAACCTGGGGAGCCAGAAATCCCTGGCTGTAATTGAAGGAAGCCCGCGCCATTTCGATCCGTTGTGTCGCAACCCGTAAATCCAGATTACCCGCCAGAGCGGTGTCGATGAGTTGCGTCAGTTGAGGATCGGCAAAGAACGTCCGCCAGTTCTGACCGGCAATACCCGCCGAATCCGATTGACCCCTGAAGGTAACAGGTACGGGCCGGGTTGACGATTTTATTACCGTATTGGGTAATTGACAACTGCTCAGAAACAGCAGACAGGCAATACTGCCCTGGGCTAGTATCTGGTGTAAGGGCTTGATTATAATTGTATTGCTCCGGTTGCGCGGTGAATTAATTCGGGATGGCCGTTCCATTTATATGTGTTTTGGTGGATATACTATTGAGCTCGGGCGTCTGCGCAGGATGGCCCTGCGGTTCGTCGTCGGTTGGGTGTTTGGGTTGAAAGCGTTCGGCGAGTTTGGCGAAGAAGACGTACAGGCCGGGTACGATTATCAGCCCGAACAGCGTACCCGTCAGCATACCGCCAGCCGCTGCCGTTCCAATGGATCGGTTGCCCAATGCACCGGCACCCGTGGCCATACAAAGGGGAACCAGACCCGCGATGAAGGCGAAGGAGGTCATCAAAATCGGGCGTAGCCGGGAAACAGCCCCTTCTACCGCTGCCTGCAAAATCGGTAACCCTTCCTTTTGGCGCTGGTTGGCAAACTCGACAATCAGAATGGCATTTTTGCCCAGTAGTCCGATGAGCATAACGAGGGCTACCTGCGCATAGATGTTGTTTTGCAGGCCCATCAGTTGCAGAAAGAAAAATGAGCCGAATATGCCCGTTGGCAGCGATAGTAGTACAGAGAGTGGCAAAAACACACTCTCATATTGGGCCATGAGGAGTATATAAACGAACACCAGACAGATCGCGAAAATGTAAATCGCCTGATTACCGGACTCAACCTCCTCCCGCGACATCCCCGACCATTCGTAAGCGAATCCTTTGGGCAGTTCCTGAGCCGCTACTTCCTGAACGGCCCGGATTGCATCACCGCTACTGTAGCCCGGTGCGGCATCGCCATTGATCATCGCCGAGGTGTACATGTTGTAGCGGGTAAGCTGTTCGGGACCATAGACGCGCTCCAGTCTGACAAAGTTGGCGTAGGGGACCATTTCGCCCTGGTCGTTTTTTACGCGCATGTTCAGCACATCTTCGGGCTTGGTTCGGTAACTCGGGGCGGCCTGTACCATCACCTTGTACATTTGGCCAAACCGGATAAAGTTAGAGGCATAGAAACTGCCCATCATCGTTTGGAGTGTACTCATGGCATTGTCGATTGACACGCCTTTCTGGGAGGCTTTTTCCTGATCGACATGCAGCAGATACTGGGGAAAATTAGGGTCGAAGCTGGTAAACGCATCACTGATTTCGGGCCGTTTTTTCAGTGCCTCGATAAAACCCTGCGCTGCTTTGGCCGTTTGGGTCAGGTCTCCACTGCGACCCCTGTCCAGCATTCGCAATTCAAAACCACTCGAATTACCGAAGCCCGGAACGGTGGGTGGCGGGAAAAACTGAATAGTCGCGTCGGTGATGCCTTTCGTTTTTTCTTCGAGGGTCGCAATCAGCTCCTGCATCGACAGGTTACGTTCGTCCCAGTGCTTCAGGTTAATCATCCCCATGCCATAGGATGCCCCCGCGCCGTCGGTCAGCAGGCTATAGCCCGCCAGCGTCGATACGTTTTCGACCGATTCCTGTTGGGACGCTATCGCTTCGATGGCATCCATCACCTTCTCGGTCCTGTCGACGGTAGCCCCCGGCGGGGTGGTCACATTGACGTAAATCATGCCCTGATCTTCGGTAGGGATGAAACCGCCCGGCAGAATGGTGCTGATGCCCCAGGTAGCCACAATGAACAACAAGAGCAGCCCCCACGTAATAACGCCACGGTTTGCTATCCGACTGATCAGGCCCTGATACTTGCCCGCCAGCGACTCATAACCCCGGTTGAATTTGGTAAAGAAGCGACCCAGCACTCCCGTCTTTTCACCGTGTACGGGCCGAAGCAGAATGGCACAGAGAGCCGGGGTAAGCGTGAGGGCATTGACACCGGAAATAACAATGGCAATGGCCAGCGTGAGCGAGAATTGCCGATAGAAAATGCCCACCGGCCCCGACATAAAGGCCACCGGAATGAACACTGCCGACATCACCAGCGTGATGGCTACGATAGCCCCGGCAATATCACTCATCGCCGAAAACGTGGCGGCTCGGGGTGTCAAATGGAGTTCCTCCATTTTGGCGTGAACAGCCTCAACCACCACAATGGCGTTATCGACCACAATCCCGATAGCCAGTACCAGCGCGAAGAGGGTAAGCAAATTGATGGAGAAACCAATCAGGCTCATGAAGGCAAACGTGCCTATCAACGCCACCGGCACGGCCAGAGCGCAAATCAGCGTGGAACGCCAGTCCTGCAAAAACAGGAACACGATAATGAACACCAGCACAAAGGCTTCGATGAGTGTGCGAATCACTTCATGAATGGATGCGTCCAGAAAACGCGATACATCGTAGGCATAATTGTAGGTCATACCCGATGGAAACGAGCTTTCTTTCAACTCCGCCATTCGTGTTTTTACGTTCGCGATAACGTCGCTGGCGTTGGAGCCGGGCCGCTGTTTAAGCATGATGGCCGCCGAGGGCCGTCCGTCGTTTTTGGAGAGTACGCCGTAATCCTGCGAGCCAAATTCAACATCGGCAATATCTTTCAGGCGCAGGGGTGAGCCGTCGGCGTTGGTGCGCAGGATGAGGTTTTCGTACTGGGCCGGTTCGAAAAACTTACCGGTATACCGGAGTACGTATTGGAGCGTTTGCGGGTCCTGGTCGGCACTTTCGCCCGCTTTGCCGGGAGCCGCTTCTACATTCTGCTTACGAATACCGGCAATCACTTCGTCGGGCGATATGTCGTAGGCCGTCATGCGGTCGGGCTTGAGCCATACCCGCATGGAGTAGTCGCGACTGCCCATGATGGCCGCAAAACCGACTCCGTCGATCCGCTTAAGTTCGGCCAGCACGTTGATATCGGCGAAATTGTAGATGAATTTTTCATCCACTTTCGGATCGTCACTAACAATGTTGAGGTACAGCAACATACTGTTCACCTCTTTTTCGGTCACGACCCCGGCCTTGATCACTTCTTCGGGCAGTTCGTCCATAACGGTCGTCACGCGGTTTTGCACGTTAACAGCTGCCAGATCGGGGTCCGTACCGACTTTGAAGAAAATGGTAATGAGCGAGGTGCCGTCATTCCCCGACATCGACGTCATGTACGACATATTCGGCACCCCGTTAATAGCGCGTTCAAGGGGAGTTACCACGGCTTTGACGCACACATCGGCACTGGCGCCGGTGTATCGGGTGGTTACCGTGACGGATGGGGGCACGATGTCAGGAAATTGCGTAACGGGCAGACCTGTCAAGGCCAACACACCCATCAGCACAATGAGCACCGAGATGGCGGTTGAGAGCAAAGGCCTTTTAACGAATATAGAAAACATAGGTATGACGGATTAGTGGGTATTCAGTCGGCTGTCTAGTCGCGGGCCGAGGCATATAACGCCTGTAAACTTTTGGCAGGAAGTGGTTTAGGGACAATGCTCATGCCCTCTTTCAAGCCCTGAATACCCTCATACACGATGCGGTCGCCGGGCTTGAGGCCCGATTGAACGATGTAGAACTGGTCGACCCGGCTGCTGGGGATAAAACTTCGGGTTCTGACTTTATTGGTGCCATCAACGACATACACGAAGTTTTTGTCCTGCACCTCGAAGACGGCTCGCTGAGGCACCAAAACGGCATCGTCCACGTCGGTTGTCAGGCGGACTTTGCCTGTAGCTCCGTGCCGGAGCAGGCGCTTGGGGTTGGGGAAGGTAGCCCGAAAGGCAATGGTACCTGAATTGTCCTCAAACTCGGTTTCGGCCGTTTCGATTTTCCCCTTGTAGGGGTATGGTGAATCATCGGCCAGAAGCAGATCGACTTCACGAACGGTCGTTTTTTCGGGGTCGAGCCGTTTTTTGATGAATGACAGATACTCTTTCTCCGATACGTTAAAGTACGCATACATCTCCCGAAGGTCGGAGATGGACGTGAGCAGCGCACCTTCTTCAATCAGGCTGCCCCGTTTGAAGGGAATCCGGTTAATTACCCCATCGAAGGGTGCGCGGATGCTGGTTAGCGAGACATGAAATCGGGCTTTACTTAAGGCCGCCCGGGCACCGTTGACAGCCGCCCTGGCCGTTTCCTTTTTTGCTTTGGCGAGCTTCAGTTCAGAGGGTGAAATGACATTTTTATCGACTAACAGTTTCACCCGACCCATTTCTACCTCGGCCGATTGTTCATCGGCCAGTGAGCTTTCCAGACTAGACTGTGCCCTGTCTACTTCAACCTGATATTCTGTTGGGTTGAGTTGAAAAAGAAGCTGGCCCTGCTTGACGGACTTGCCTTCATCGACCAGGATTTTATCCAGATAGCCCGCTACTCTGGCCCGGACTTCCACATTCTGCACGGCTTCCAGATTACTGGCGTAATCGTGGTCGAGTGTTGCGTCCTGGTTAGTCAATTGAATTACCGGAAGCGTTGGGGCCGATTCCTGTTTTTTCTCGCTTCGGACTGAGCAGGATGCTAATATAAGTGTACAGAGTAGGGCAGGTATACCTGAGTAAGCGCGCATAGATAAACTTGGGTCTGGTAGCGGGATGATTTTTTAGTCAGGCTTCTATCCGAATAGGAGATAGTTGCCTTTATCACACTGGCAAATACGATTGACCAAGTAAAGAGCAGCTTAAAAAATTATTAGAATTTCATTAGAGAAACTTAATCAGAGGGTATGCAACCCGCAAAAACACAATATTTCGTTTGACATATCCTGTTTCATATAAGTACACGCCACACACGATGTAGCTGAACACAAAATCGGTACCGGAGATCAACGCTTCAGTACCGATTCGATTGGGCATATTCAACTATGAAAAAAATAATGCAAATCTGGGAGGTTCAGGTGGACATGAAAGGTGCTTGTGTATTTATCTGTGATTTGTTCTTTATATAGATAATGCCTTGTTGATGTATTATGTAATGTTGAGGCTGTCTATGATTTTATTTCTTTTACAATATTCTCGCTTAATATCGAGTTTTTGTCATCCCGACGAAGGAGGGAACTTCGGAGAAGGTAGAGTTTTTCATTTCCCCGAAGATCCCTCCTTCGTCGGGATGACAAAAACTCGTTTGGAAACAAAACCCTAAACAATCTCGATACAAAGGTTATCACTACCGGTTATAACGGAATTAAAGAGTACTTAGAATTTGCTTAGACTTTCGGTTGCGCCTAATCATCTGCCTATGGCTGGCGTTATCAATACGCATCCGACTCAAATTTTTTACTGCATGGCGAATAGACCTTCCCGATATGCACAGGTGCTGGCCTGGCTCGATCAGCACATTATCAAGCGATTATATACCGAGCGTGTTCGCCGAATTATTCTCCAGAGTCTGCCGTTCTGGGTAGCTTCCCTGCTAACCGGACTTGTCGCCGTTGGCTACGAAGAACTGTTTGTCTGGGCTGAGAAAACCAGTTTCACCTGGATTCAGGACCATCCAATTCTCACCTTTATTACGACGCCTGTTGCCTTTCTGGCTGCCTGGTTTGTGGTGGCAAAACTGGCACCGGCAGCACGAGGTAGCGGCATACCGCAGGTTATGGCTGGGATTGAACTCTCGAACCCAACCACGCATGGCCGTACGGCCTACCTGCTGAGTATGCGGGTAGCCATTGTGAAGGTCCTTAGTAGTGTTGTCTTGCTGATCGGGGGCGGGGTTATTGGACGGGAAGGGCCGACCATCCAGATTTCGGCGGCTATTTTCAGGGCTATCAATCGGTTGCAACCGGCTGGCTGGCCGCAGCTATCCCGACAGATTGCACTCGTTACGGGTGGAGCGGCTGGTTTGGCGGCTGCGTTCAATACTCCGCTGGGCGGTATTGTCTTTGTGGTCGAGGAACTCACCCAAACGCATATCACCCGCTTTCGCACCGCTGTTTTTACTGCGGTTATCATTGCCGGTATGACCGCGCAGGCTATACAGGGGCCTTATTTATACCTGGGCTTTCCCAAAGTTACGGTTTCGACAGGCTGGTTTCTGGGCGTTATTGTGCTGGTAGCTATGGTTGCCGGTTTGGCAGGAGCTGTATTTGCCAAAGCGTTATTATGGGTAAATGACTTCCGTCGTCGGTTTCGCACGGTGGGCGAGCAGGCGGCCTGGGTAGCGGCTTGCGGGCTTGTACTGGCCGGGCTGGCTTACCTGATTGGGACCGATGCTGTGGGTACAGGCAAACCCATTATTAACCGGCTTTTGTTTCAGAACGATCACCTCACGGCCTGGTACCTTTTTCCGGTACGATTTGCGGGTATGGCGCTGAGTTACAGCAGTGGAGCCGCAGGTGGTATATTTGCCACGTCATTAAGTGCCGGGGCTATCCTCGGCGATGGACTGGCCCGGTTGATCCAGGTAACGCCAAGCGATACGAATCTGGTCATTCTGGTGAGTATGGTGAGTTTCCTGACTGGCGTTGTTCGTTCCCCGTTTACGGCGGCTATTCTGGTACTGGAAATGACCGACCGGCATTCGGCCATTTTTCAATTACTGCTGGGTGGTCTGATGGCGCAGGGAGCCGCGTCGCTGATTGATCCGGTTTCGTTCTATGAGCATCTTAAAGCCGGATTTGTCCGCGAAACTATGGCGCAACCGCTTAGTAATGAGCCAAAAGAGAAAGAAATTGAAGCTGACTAGGAGCGCGTATGCATGTGTTCTAATCCGCTTCGTCGGACGGGTATAATCGCCGAATGAGTCGCTCCATCGTCAAGCCCTGCCCGATTACGGAGAACAGGACAACTGCGTACGTAATGGTCACGATGAAGTCCTTCTGAGGTAAGGAACCGTCGATAGACAACGCCATTGCAATAGAAAGGCCACCCCGCAAGCCGCCCCAGGTCAGCATGATTGGCGCATTTTTGTCGAGGTCCAGCCAGCGTCGAGCCAGGGTAAAGGGGATGAGAATTGCCAGATACCGGGATACCAGGACCAAGAGCACGACCAGCAAGTAAATGGACCATTGCGTAATTTGAAAGTCGACCAGTAGCAGTTCAACGCCAATTAATACAAAAAGCAATGCGTTCAGAATCCCATCGACAAGCTCCCAGAACTTGTCGACATATTCTTCTGTGAGTTCGCTCATGGCATCCTGACGACGGTGATGACCGCCCACCAACAGGCCCGCGACAACCATAGCCAACGGCCCCGAAATATGTAGTTTCTGTGCCAGCAGATACCCGCCCATCACACCGGCAAGTGTTACAATAACTTCGGTTTGATAGTGGTTGATCGACCGCAAGACCCAGAACATGCTGTATCCCAGCGCAATGCCAAACAGAACACCTCCTCCGGCTTCTTCGAGAAATAACAAGGCGATCTCACCGGCGCTGATACTGTCTGCTCCGTTGATGACAATTCGGTAAATAGACGCAAACACAACAACCCCTACGCCATCATTAAAGAGTGATTCGCCAACAATATTGAGCTTAACATTGTCTGGTAGTTTGAACTTGGATAAGATTCCTAACACAGCAATTGGATCGGTAGGCGAAATTAACGCGCCAAACAGCAGGCAAAGTGGGTATGAAAAAGGCAGCGTGAGGTGCCTGGTTAGGAAGTAGAGCCCTGTTCCAACCAGGGCCGTACTTAGTAAAACGCCAACAAATGCAAACAGCATAACAGAGCGTCGTTCGACCCGGAGTTTGGCCGAATCGGTATGAAAAGCGCCCGCAAACAGCAGGAAACTCAACATCACATCGAAAAGCGCTTTCTCAAAGTCAATTTCGGCAACAGTCTGACGAACAAACGCCAACTGATCCGGGTAGACCGAGTTTAAGCCAATCAACAGGACTGAGAAGCCCACTGAACAAACCATAATGCCAATTGCATCGGGGAGCTTGAGCAGTTTTGTGTTCAGGTAGGCAAACGCGGCCGAAGCAACGATAAGTAGGGTAATGAGGGTAAATAGATCCATAAGCGAGTAGCGGAATTGAGCAAGTTTACATTAACTTTCCATTAAAACCGCGTTTTGTTTAGTATTAGTAACGAGTAACCGAATGTATAAATAATGACTCTCAACGACCAAAATACACCCCAAACTAAAAAGTCGGATACGTTAAGCCGCATCGGCGGGTTCCTGCGGGAACGGTTTAGCCTGGATGAGGATAAACAGGACGAAGCGGATGTAATTGAGTCGCTTCGTCGGGGGATCGACTTTCGGGGTATTAATCTTTGGACGCTCATTTTTGCCATTTTTATTGCTTCCATTGGTCTTAATGTTAACTCAACGGCCGTCATCATCGGCGCCATGCTGATCTCGCCATTAATGGGACCAATTATGGGAGTCGGGCTGGGTATTGGCATCAATGACCTGACAATGATTCAACAGGCACTGAAAAACCTGAGTATCGCCGTTTTTATCAGTCTGCTTACCTCTACCATTTATTTTTTAATCAGCCCGCTTCATATTGCTCAGTCGGAATTGCTGGCCCGGACGTCGCCCACCGTCTGGGATGCGTTCATTGCCTTTTTTGGTGGCTTGGCGGGTATTGTGGCCGGGTCACGACGGGATAAAATTACCAATGTTGTGCCGGGAGTAGCCATCGCTACGGCGCTGATGCCGCCCATCTGCACGGCGGGTTATGGGCTGGCATCGGGTAACCTGTATTATTTTGCCGGTGCATTTTATCTGTTCCTTATCAATAGCGTCTGTATCAGTTTAGCCACCTTTCTGATTGTCCGGTTCCTTGGGTATCATCAGAAACAATACCCCACGCCTGAAGTCGAACGGCGGGTGCGGAACACGATCTGGGTTGCGGTGCTGATTGTAGTGGTGCCGAGCAGTTATCTTGGGTATCAGATTGTTCGTAAAACCATTTTCGAGCAGAATGCAAAACGATTTATTACGAATGAATTCAAGTTCGACAACAGGCAACTTGTCAGTTACACTGCCCGGTACAATCGACATCAAAGTACACTGGAGCTTTCGCTGGTTGGCGAGCCCTTGGTAAAGGACTCGATCAATCTGCTGCGGGCTAAAATGCCACCTTACGGAATGGACGATGCCCAACTCATCGTCAAGCAAGGCAATTTTAAGGATGCCGAAATCGACGTCGATGCACTTAAGAATACGGTAACCGACCAGGTCATTAAATACAGTCAGTCATCCATTGCCCGCAAAGACCACATTATCGACTCACTGCGCCGGTACATCGACCTGACCCAATCGACGCATTTATCGGTAGCAGATCTGCGAAATGAACTCAAAACGCTCATGCCCGATGTGCAAACCTTTACCGCTGCACAGTCGCTGGTGATGAACCGGAACAGCACCCGGCCCGATACGGTGATGCTCGTGTACGCCCGGTTTTCCCGGAAGCATACCAAAGCTGAACGACAGCGCATTGAAAAGTGGCTTCAGAGCCGTACGAAAAGCAAGCGTATCAAGCTATTGGTAGAATGAGCCGGGAATACCGGCTAACCAGGCAATTAATAGGGTTAGAAGAACTATGGCGCTGATTAACAGGAGTAACCAGTCTGGTTTACGCGATTCTTGTTCGTACGGGTATTTTGATTTAGGGCGGGTATTCGGTGGGTTTGCCGGATTGAAAGGAGAGTAGGAAAGAGTTGCGTTTTTATCGGTCATCTTCGGGTCATGTTTAGGCATACGGACGGCTTTTCCGCTGGCCAAAATTGCCGGATGCGACTTAAAATTCACTGATAAACTCCTTAGAAATCCCTTAGAATTGGCGGGTTTACCGAGGTAATTCGATGCTAAAAATAGTTGGTTTGCCAGCCATTGACGTAACCTGGATTTTGCCCTGATGCAGGCGAATGATTCGCTCCACGAGCGAAAGGCCAACGCCATAGCCGCGTACATCGGCGGTTTGGCGGCTTCGGTAGAAAGGCTCAAAAATATAAGGCAGGTCGGCCGATGGGATGGAATGCCCTGTATTCTGAATGCTGATTGTCAACTTGCTTGGATCAAAACTAATGTGAATCAGTGCCTGCCCATCATCGGAAAATTTGCAGGCATTTTCCGTCAGGTTTTTCAACGCCGTTGCCAGTAAGGTTTTATTCCCCTGCACAGCCAGTTGGTCAGGATCATCGGGCAAGGCGCCAAGTTCTATGTTTACCTGATACCGTGAATTAACGGCTGTCACCTCATCCCGAATATCCCAAACAATCTCGTCCATTCGTACGGTATCGGTTAGCAGTCCGATGGCATCCTCCTGATTGACCTGCGAGAGTTTCAGTAATTCTTTGGTGAGTGTTGCCAGTTCGCTCACATCGTCGAGTACCGATTGAATCGTTTGCCGGTAAGCCTCCGGTGTTCGTTGATTTAACAGGCTGACTTCCAGTTGTGAGCTAATTTGCGTTAGTGGGTTTTTCAGCTCGTGTGAGACATTCGCCACAAACATCCGCTGCATCCGAAATGACTCGGCCACCCGGTCCAGCAAGCGGTTAATCGTAGCCGATAAACGACTGATTTCATCCGCATCGCCCTCAATCGCCAATCGCTCATCCCGATTACGGGGAAAGATGTCACTTACTATTCTGTCGATCTGCTGCATTGGCTGCAGGGCATCTCCGGCAAAAAACCAGCCTGAGAAGGCCGTAATCCCCGCAATCAGGCAGAATAAGGCCGCTAATGCCCATAAAAGCCGTCGTAAAAACTCATCGCCGTAGACGTTTACGGCACTGGCTATCACCACAAACTGACCCGACGCAGTCATGAATCGAGCCCCCGATACATAGTACCCATTCTGTTGAAAATCTTTCTGTTTAGCCTGTCGAATATCGGCTAGCAGGGCTTTTGGTATGGTTAGGCGCAGGTCTTCGTTGGTAATAAAGATGACTGAATCCCGGCCATCGAACACTATGATTTTCTGGCTGGGTAACTGATCTTTCCGTATACGGCCCAGTTGGTGAATCAGCTCGGTATCCAGCCGGTGCCGAATGAGCATATCACCCATTGTGTAAGCCTTTCGGTCGAGTCGCCGGTAAAAATCAGACGAAATAAAGTACCAGCAAAAGGCATAGATGCTCACAAAGGCCAGTAGTAAAATACTGGATACCAGTCCGGTAAAGCGTAAGGTTAGCCGGTTGCGAATTGTCATTCTTCTTTTAACATATATCCCATACCGAAGTGCGTGTGAATCAGCTTTTTCGGGAAATTCCGGTCAATCTTTTTACGCAGGTAGTTAATGTAAACTTCCACAACATTGGTGCCTGTATCGAAATTTATATCCCAGACGTGTTCGGCAATTGAAGGTTTCGATAAGACCCGTCCCTGATTACGCATGAGAAATTCCAGTAGCGCAAATTCGCGTGCGGTCAGTTCAATTGGTTGCTCGTCGCGCGTAACTGTCTTGGCATCCAGGTTCATTTCTATTCCGCCGTATCGTAACGTTTGGGCGGTCAACGATACCTGCGTACCCCGCTTGGTCAAGGCACGTATGCGGGCCAGCAGTTCGGCAAACTGGAAGGGTTTGGTCAGGTACTGGTCGGCTCCGGCGTCGAAGCCAGAAATCTTATCCTCTGTTTCACCCAGTGCGGTCAGCATCAGAATGGGGGTAGTTAGCCCCTCAGCCCGTAGCTGCCGACAGAGTTCATAGCCATTTAAGCCGGGCAGAATCAGGTCGGTAATGATGGCGGCATAGTTATTTTTCAGGGCCAGTCGTTTGGCAATTAACCCGTCGTAGGCAATGTCGACCTCAAACTGGCTTTCTTCGAGCCCCTGCTGGATCGCCTGCAACGTTTTGGGTTCGTCTTCAATGACAAGGAGTTTCATGTTGAATTACGCTAAGGGTAGTTTGTTCAGCAACAAGCTGCTCGTTTTACGGTGAAGAACGAACCAGATTCACAGGTTATTACGCGATTCGTGCGCCTATTGTTTTCGGCTCTCATCAATGTTGCGATAGAGCTAATTTCAGTTGGTTGACGATTTCGTACAACGGAGTACCACTTCGTTGTACAGAACCGCGCAATTGTTTTCGGCTCTAATCAAATTTCAAGGTTCCTTATCACTCTTATATACTTTTCAGGTACAAGCATGCATACGAGTTTTTCATAACGTCGGCCCGAACGGTCACGATAAACACCCCTGTTATCAAACGCTGGCTATAACACGCAGGAATCAGGCTTCTATCAGGACGTCATTTATTCGTTGCAGCAGCGTTTCTACGTCCTGTTGCCGGGCTAGACGATAGCGTGCAAACGATATTCCCGGCCCTACTTTCATTGTGTAAGCCCAATTTGGCAACTGACGAAACATATCCTCATCGGTGGTATCGTCGCCAATGCTGACAATAAAGTCATAGTGTTTCTGGTCCACGAGTGTCATGGCTACCGTGCCTTTGCTGTGTTGAGCAGGCTTAACTTCTACAACTTTATTGCCCTGAATAACAGTCAGTTGGGTAGACGATGAGACGCGTCGTAGCTGTGTGGCCAGGTCAATGGCATGACCTTCTACATCGTCGTTTTCTACTTTACGGTAGTGCCAGGCTATCGCCGTTTCTTTGCCCTCAACGAATGATCCGGGGAAACGATCAACAAATTGATTCATGGTTAAGCGAACGGGTTCAACCCAATCGTCACTCGATAAATCGAGTCGTTCCCAGGGGTGATCCGGTTTTTTCAGGAAGGCTCCATGTTCGGCTACCAGATGAACGGGAATATTTGTAAATATCTTCTCCAGAAACGACCGGTTACGACCACTAATAACCACTACATCGCTGCTCTGGGCCAGGTGTTCGAGTATGGTTTTTAAGGACTCAGACAGCCGGGCATCGGCCGGGTCGTTGACGATGGGAGCGAGGGTTCCATCGAAATCCAGCAGGAGCAGGCGCTTACGGGCTTCGCTAAACGTGGAAACAAATGGCTGAATGGGCAGGTCGGTTTCTAAATCGGTTGGTTTGCTGATCATTGTGTTAAAAGCTGAAAGGAAATCATGGCTCCACCGGAAAACGTTATGGTTTTGCAGATGCTTTCGCATGTGCACCAATCGTTCCGCCTGTTCGACCAATGGCATGACTAGAGCCTGTTTGATGGCATCTGCCACCTCCTGAGTATCGGTTGGATTAATGATGATGGCATCCGGTAATTCCTGCGCGGCTCCGGCTAATTCACTTAGAATCAGTACGCCTTTGTGATCCCATCGACTTGCAACAAATTCCTTGCAAACCAGATTCATGCCATCGCGAATGGGTGTGATCAGGGCAATGTCGCAGGCTGTGTACAGGGCCATCAACTCCGTGAAGGTCAGTGACCGGTACGAATACACGATGGGGCGCCAGCCAATGGTACCAAACAGCCCGTTGATACGCCCAACCGTTTCTTCAATTTCCCGCTTGAGTTCCTGATACTGCCCGATTTTATCGCGCGATGGAACTACTGTCATGACAAAAGTTACCTCGTCATGCCAATCCGGGTTCTGAATCAGGAACCGTTCGTAACCCAATAATCGGGAGGTAATGCCTTTCGTGTAATCGAGCCGATCCACCGAAAAGATTATCTTGTTGTGCCGAAGTAAATTTTTGTAATGCTGCTGGGTAGCAAACACTTCCGTGTCCTGTCCGCTTATATTAAACTTATTGAAATCGACGCTGATTGGGAAATCCTTGACAACGACCGACCGGTCGGGAAGTACAATTCGGTGATCAATTATGGGAAGGGTTAGTACCTCGGAAACACTCTGCAGGAAATGCTGGACGTAATCGGTCGTATGAAAACCAACAACATCAGCACCCAATAGGCCCTTGATAAGCGCCTGCCGCCAGGTTCGGGGCAGTAGTTTAATGATCTCGTAGTTCGGAAACGGAATATGAAAGAAGTAGCCTATGGAGGCTGATGGTATTGCCTGTCGTACCAGATCCGGCAGTAACATTAATTGGAAATCGTGAATCCAGACTAGATCGCCGGGCTCGATCAGTGCGGTTAATTCTTCCAGGAATCGAGTATTTGCCTGTTGGTAACAGTCAAAATCGTGTTCTTTAAACGATGCATAGGAAGGGAAGTAATGGAATAAAGGCCATATCAAATCGTTGCTGAACCCTTCGTAAAACCCTTTGTTAACCGCTTCGTCCAGGTAAACCGGATGGGCTACGAAGGTCTCATTTTCCAGCGCATCCGGCCCAAGCGCCTGAAGGGCTGAATCACCATGACCAATCCAATGGATTTTTGCCGCAGCGTTACCCTGATTCTGACCCATCTGTTCCGCCATCGACAGCACCGCCGAAACCAGCCCACCCGAATTCTGGAGGAGTGATGGTCCTTCAGATGTTTGCTGAATCGAGAACGGTAAGCGATAGGAAACAATAAGTAATCGTTTAAACGAAGAATTAAATGTGTTCATAGTGTTGATGCGCTACTGAACGCCCAGTGTCGACTAACAAAAGACGCGTCAACGACTTAGAGTAGGCTTAAGCAAACCTTAGAAACTCCTTAGAAACTCACCTCCGATTTATTGGATCCAGATTATCGACCAACTAACTCGCGCAGTGTTGATGAGAAATGCTCGTCGTATAGATAATCCTCCCGGTATGTTTTGATTGGGAGTTTACTGGCCTGGTAATCAGAACAGTAGCCATTGTATTGATCGGTAATTGAATTGGGGTCGATTTTTCTTTCCTGCTCAATAGCCGTTTCTCCGGTAAGCGACTTGTTCGCCCGTTCGTCGTCGACCAGCAGGCAATGATGGATGCCAGTTACTGCTGTCAATTGGTTCGTATAGGTTCTGATATCGTTCAGGATTTGGTCAGAGTCGGGCAAGGTATGCACTGCGTTTAGCCGGAGAACATCGACGTGGAAATCCCGAAACCACATCAGGGCATTGTCAATAATGTGTCGACGTTTGGCTTCCCGATGAGCATCGTGGGCGAAATTCGACTCATCCCGGTCTGCTTCCCTGTCGTCTGCATGGCGGCATGTTGCGTAGTCATTCTGCTTGCCCATCTCGGTGTAGTTCACATCCAGAACGACGGCGATACCGTCAAAGTGACAGATATTTATCAGGTGATGCAATTGATAAGGGCCACCAAAGCCAGCTTGTAGAGCATATGGGAAAAAGTCGGAAGTTGACTCAGGAGAGGATGAAATTTGCTTTATAAGCAGGGCATTGATGCCCAGTTTTTTCAATTTTCCCAACTTCTTGATGACGGCATCAACTGTTCCTTCGAGGCTGAACGTTTGTATATTGAGTTCAAAAAGAGTGTACTCATCCAGGGGTGGGTTGACCCAGCAGGAGTCTTCCCAGTAGAATTTGCTTGTGTCCACTGCCTGAGAGGAGCCGTTTACACCCTGTGGTTGGGTCAGCGATGCCGGATCGGCATATTTCTTATCATCATCAAGTATAAACGCGTAGGTATCACCGGGCTTCAGTTGGTCGGTGTCAAGGTGCCAGTAGCCTGAATTGTCGGCCGTTAACGGGAGGTATACAGACTCGTCATTGATGGCGAGCGCCACGTGTTTGGTTTGGGGAGCCCATATCGTCACATGGGCTTTTTGATCAGCGCTAAACGTAACGCCAAGCGTTCGTCTGGTTATATCGAATTGGTTTTTTACAACATTCATAAGTAGACAGGATAAACAGGCGTTGCTAACCAGCAATTCTGTAAGACAGTTATCAGGCTACTTTTGTTGCTTGGACCAGGCCCGACGTAAACCAAAGAACGCCGGGCCTACTTAAAATAGGCTTAAGATGATATTAGAAATTACTTAGAATGGCGCATCATCATATTGCTTCTTAAGCCAATTGCCGAAAACACCGCCATATTGCCGGGATACTTACTTGTTGATATTAATGATCACACCGGACTGAGTCGATTCGCTGACGGCTTCAGGAACGTCAACTGGCCTTACTTCTGTATCGTTGTAAGGTTCGTCTTCCCAAGCCGCCGATCTGGCCTGGGGCAGCAGTGGAATCATGGCCTCTTCGGATGTCAGCACCGGCCCCTCGATCAACTCGAAGTCCCGGCTTTGCTTTGGCGTAAAGGCTGCAGCCTTTACGCCGGTCAGTACCCGCGACCAGTTAAACGCTGGCCCAAGGTCCCACTTGCCACTGGCGCGATAGTTAATGTGCGATACAATACCCTTGAAGGTCAGAACATCAGGCGTTGTGAGGTAGCGTTTTGGTTCGGGGATAAATTGTCGGGGAATGCCATACTGCGTTGTCAGGTAGCGGAGCAGCACAATCAGGCTGTCGTACTGTTCATCGGTAAACGTAGCGTAGTTCGACTGACCCCGGAAGGGGGCAGGGATTTTCTGAAACGCGTCCGGTTGGGTCAGGGTGCAGTAGGTATCCCCATAAATCGTTTGAAGCCCATCTGGCTTGGGAGTCAATGGCCCGTAATTGGAAATCTCGATACCAATGGTGCGCTTGTCCTGATTATTGGCTGCGTTGCCAAGGGCGTCGCCCCCCAGGTTTCCTGACCAGAATTTGGCCGAAAATAACTGATAGATGGTGCCGTCGCGGGCAATCACAAAGGGCACCGACACGTGGTAATCCTGACGAGTGAGCGTGCTCATGTCACCACTCAGGCCACCAGCCGTGAAATGCAACACGATACGTTCTTTTGTGTAGACAGTATCATGGTAGTATCCGGACCGATGGGCGGGCGTACAGAGCAGCCCATTGAGGGTTAGTGACTCGTTGGGAACCGGCACGGCGATAGGACGAAGGGTGTACTCGCTCCCGTTACCGGTAAGGCGAAAGCGCTTTTCCAGAGCTGGTAAATTTGAGAAAACCATAAAAAGGAAGGATTGGGCTGACATTATTAGGTGAGACGGGTGGGCTTACAGATCAATTTCAGCAATAAAATCAGAGATTCTACCCCCAAGTTTGTCCTGAATCTGCGTTCGGATTCGGGCATATACGTCTTCATTCAGCGTCCCGGTTCTTGAGCAATAGTTCAGCTTGGTTTTGTCTTTGGTAGATTTGAAGAATAATATTTTCCTGATCTCGTTTGACGAGGTAAGCAAAAACGTACCCATTTGCAGTATAACAGTACCGTTCTCTTCCCGGGCCAGACCGATCTGGAAAGCGCCTTTGGATTGCGAGTGCGTATTTTTCTCAAAGGCACTTATTTTGCCGTTACTGTCGCTGAGTCCTTTGAGTGCCTCCAGCGTTTTGGTAATGACCACCATAAATGATCCGCCGAAGGCTGCCGTCAGAATACTGATAATGGCATTCTCGGCCTCGAAGACCGTGCCACTCGATTCGAAACTGGCGAATTCAGCCGCTTCAATGGCCCATCCCAGGTTATTCAGTACCCGCACAAACTCTTTGTACCAATCGACCAGTTGATTTTCGTCCGGGAATTTTTTGTTGGCGGCCAACTGGGCCAGCAGGACTGAATTGAGTACGTCGCTGCGTCGCTGTCCATTTATATCAGAGACGAACGATACCAGCGATTTGGCGTTCATGAACGACTGTTCGACACCTTCGGTCATGTCGGGTGCCTGCCAGCCTCGTTCGCTTGGGAATGCTTTTTTTGCATCCTCAAATTCCAGGTCCTGAACAAATTGTATAGGGTCATGTACTAGCATAATCGTAGGGTATGAGGAGAAGTTTAACAGGAAGAAATCAACAAAACAAAAGTAGATGAACCGGCCTTTGCAGACTTCCGCCTTTAGGACAGATGCTTTAGGATATCGGCCATTTTGCCCCGTATTTTCGGTTGCTACCCTAACCCCGAGAAGAAAAATCCTGCACTAACCGGCAAATGGAGGCAGTTGAATAAGGAACTCTGATCCTTCCCCAAACTGACTCTCCACACTCATTACTCCGCCATGCCCTTTTGTGATAACGTCATAACTTAAACTCAAGCCTAGACCGGTTCCCTGACCGGTTGGCTTGGTCGTGAAAAATGGTTGAAAAACCTTCTTCCTGATGCTTTCAGGGATACCCGTACCATTATCGCAGATACGAAGTTCTGCCTGTCCATTGCTAAAACTGGTACGTAAAAGAATCACCGGTTCATACCCTTCTTCCGCTTTTCGCTGGCGCTCCCGTACGGCGTAAAAGGCGTTGTTATACAAATTGATCAGTACCCGGCTTAATTCCTGAGGTACTACCCACTGGGGGGGTAATTTCGGGTCGAGGTCGGTTTGCAGGGTTGCCTGGAATGTGCTGTCTTTTGTGTGCAGATTCTGGTAAGCTAGTTGAAGGTATTCCTTCGCCAGGGCATTGAGGTCGGTCAACTGGCGTTCGCCTGACGTAGTGCGGGCATGTTCAAGCATTGCCTTGAGGATAGCCTCCGCCCGTTTTCCATGCTGGGTAATCTTCTGCAAATTCTGACTAAGCTCATCGGCAATACCAACCAGCTCGTCGGTATGTCCGGCCAGGACATTCTCTTTCAACTCATCGACTAATTCGGTACTCACTTCCGAGAAGTTGTTGACGAAGTTTAACGGATTTCGTATTTCATGAGCGATGCCTGCGGTTAACTCACCCAGAGAGGCCATTTTTTCTTTCTGGATGAGTTGGTCCTGGGTAGTCTGTAGCGTTGTCAGGGTCGCTTTTAAGGTTTCTTTCTGGCTATGAAGTTCACGGGTACGAATCTCAACCTGTTGTTCGAGAACCTGATTCTGGGTTTCGACCAACTGTCGGTTATCTTCCGAAAGCCGGAGTTGTTCCTTTATAGCCTCGTCCTGTTTTTCCTTCAGCAGATTTACCTTATACGAAAGCGCAAGGGTGAACAGAATAATTTCAAAACCTGAACCAATATGAATGCTGTTGTACGTCCAGAATAGATAGGGTAACTTCCCGTATGCGTACAACAGAAAAATAAAAATTGACGCGAAAAATACCAGATTCCCAACAAAGTAGAACAGAGCGGGCTTGAAGCCCTGTCGGTAGATGACGAAGGCAGTCACAATACTGTATACGCCTTCTGCCAGGGCAATCAGCGGAATAACGTCAATGGTTCTGCCGGTGCCGTTGCCCCAATAGGCAGTGATGACAAAGAGAATTGTACCCAGCACATAGGCGGCAATGGCCACCAGACCTACCCTGTAAAAATAGCTGGCCTGTTGACGTAATCGAAGGAAGTAAATTGTAAAGAGGACATGCATAAAGCCCGTCAGGCCTTCCAGCAAATTTCCGTAACGTTCAAATATGGGATTGTTTGCCCACAAAAACTCAGCCGTAAACCCCCTGTATAATGCCAGTTGCGCCCCAACGCTCAATACCCAGATGGCATACAGGAGGGTGTCCCGATCACCAAGCCGGACGAACAGCAACAGACTGTAAACAACAATGATAAGGATAAGCCCATAGTACAATCCATAAAAAAGATCATCGGTATGAACAGCCCCGAGCAGGTTAATTGCCGACCGGGCGTTTACATACAAGGCAGTCGTATAAATGCCCTGCATGTAAATGTAGAGCGTATGCGTCTGTCCTTTTGGTACATGCAATGGATAGATCAGTTTACTGAATCGGAAAAGCTCACGCGACTCGGTGACGAGCCGACCAAACTGTTGCCGGTTAACGATTTGGTTGTTGGCTACTTCAAAAACATCGATCCGCTCCGTACCGGAATAGACAAAATGCAGAAAGAAAGCGTCAGACACCTGATTCGTCAGATCGACGCGAAACCAGTAGGCCCTTTGATAGTCATCAGGGTGTATTTTCTGGTTTTGTGTGGGTGTAAACAGATAGTGACTACGATTTTGCAGTAACGAATCAATAGAAACCCGGCCGGGCTGGACCTCCAGCATCGAACTGTTTTTGAACAGATCATAGGCATGGGCCGGATCGCGAAGGAAGACAGTCTGGCCTTGCCCCTGCAGGCAGAGCAGGTAACTGATAATGAACCCAAGTAACCGAATAGTAGTCAGCATAGAACATTTTTCAAGTTAATATCAGTAACCAATTCGTTGGCAGGCCTTTGCTGGGGTTGTTTAGCTAACCAGGGGTAGCAGACTGCTCCGCAGCATCACGTCTATTTTCTGCGCGGGGGTACCAAATTCGTTTCGGGCGATCAGCGAAATCAGTAGACGAAAGGGGAGGGGCAGGTCTATAACTTTTGTGCCAGAGGCTACCGACCGGGCTTCAAGACTGGCAATTAACTCCTGTCGGTGAGTCTCGTTGGTTACTGCCTGTAATGCCAGACAGTCGCGCCAGGATTTTGCCCGGTTTTTTACCATGATCGAGCGCTCCATTGCCTTAAATCGAGTGTCGATCAGGCTCAGCGTTCGGCCGAGTGGGCGAAAAATCCGCCCCACGTTATCGTTCATCTGACCGTACATGTCATCGAAGAGGCCGTTCATCCTGTCGAAGTCGCGGGTGATGAGCGCCAGATCTTTATCACCGAAAACCTCCGTCAGCACAATGGGCAGGTCGAAGGTGATGTGGGCATTCGCTGCGGCAAAAATATGCTGGTTCGTTATCAGGTTCCGGCGGGAAGCATCAAAGGACAACTGCCAGGGAGCAGTTGCCGGTTTGCCGTCGAAGTAGCAGTTAATGGCGTCGAAATAGCGGTTGCCAAATCCCACATCCAGGCGTTCCATATCAACAGGACTCTCAAAAATTCCCTGTTTTAGTCCATCAGCTACCCGTTGCGTAACAGCCCGGTAAACGGCCGTAAAAAGCCCAATGGGATTGTTTTGCGCCCGAAAAAGCCGCGACAGTTTATCGAGGTAAAAAATAACATCGTTGATACGGTCGAGTTTCGGAATTCTAAAATCGGGCTGAATCGAATCCCAGTCGTCGGTCAGAGCTGAAGGCAGGTAAAACTGTTCACTTTTGGCCGCATTGCTGTAGGCCAGAAACTGGTTAATCATGCCATGACTAAACGCTCTGCCCAGAGCAGCCATAAGCACATGCTGGTTGTCGAGACCCCGAATGTTTTTATCGAACCATTGTACCGACTCCATAATGAATGAATCATCGACTTCGGGCGATGCCACCTGGAGCATGTCGGCATACTTGTCGCCAATAAAAAAACGGACAAAATAGGGCGATAAACGCTTGAGTGGGCCAATGATCATTCGCTCGTTCATCAGATCGATGCAGGCTTCGGTCAGTTCGGTGCCCTCTACCGACGGCCCCGACTGGTGTGCCAGAATAGCGTCCATCAGGCTCTGGCAAGTCGTTTCATCTTCCGACAGCAAGTCGGCGTCGATGCCCATCATCGTGCCGACCACATGCCAGAGATGCAGGTACGCTTCCCGTTCTTCGGGCGTTAAGGTAACCCCCAGTTGCTCAAGGCCCCTGATAATAACGACGCCGAACGAGAGTAATGTGCCAATCAGGTCTTCCTGGTTTATGGGTATACCGTAGGTCTGGGTGTCCCAGTTCCGCTCCAGGGCAAAATGGCGGATAACCGCATGCATGAGCCGTACTTTCTGAGCCGCTACGATGGCCGTGCCGTCCTGCTCGAAGTTGTCTTTGGTGAGTATATCGACAACGAACTGAGCTGTTTCCATGAGCCTTCGGCTAAACGCGTTCAACGAGCCGTCATGAACCCGCAGCCGACCGGTTTGGTAGAGCACCTTCGCCCCGCGCCAGCAGGTGTAGCAGAGGGGTAGGGATTTGCAAAGCAGGATGAGCAGTATTTTAGGTCCATGTTGCCGAAACACTTCGGCCGCAATCATCAGTTTGAAGGGTTCGGCAAAGGCTGGTAACTGGCGGGTCTTCACAAAATACCCTTCCACGACCTCTTTGACGGCCTTAGGCAGAGCATCGAATGCCGGATTCGGAAACTGTCGATTGCGGACGAGCATCTGAAAAATCTGATCGATCTCGCCTTTCTGGTTCGTCGCCAGCAGCGTATCAATTACCTGATCAGCCAGAGGGTCGCCCATCAGGCGCTTGCCTGCTAGAAAATCATCTGCCCAGCGGGTTGGGGTAACGGCGGTAATGGACATAGACGGTCGGGTGGGGACAAGGGTCAGACAGGGGCTACAAGCTCGTTTTTCAGGCGGGTGATGAGTGATACATATTTTGACGATACACTCAGGAAACCTTTGTCGTTTGGATGAATCTCGTCGTACCAGTAATCGGCCGGTTGCGCAGTTTTTCGGACAGTACCGCGCAAATCCAGATACGTCACGTTCGAATAGGTTTCGGCTAACTGACGAAGCTGTTCGTTGAATGTATCCACAATAAACCAAACAATGGCATCGCGTTCATCGGAATCGGTAATGCTATTTTTAGTCAGCACATCGCCCATCCAGATCATCTTTCCGGGGCGGTTATCCTGTCCGGCGGGAATAACATAATCGTACCCGTGAACGACTACCTGTACCGTCGGATAGCCCTGTTCTACCAGCCTCAAAATACGCGTATATCGGTCTTTCACTCCCGTTAAACTCGTCCAGAAGGCATCTGTCAGGTAACGCTTAGGCCCATCCATACCGACTATAGGCTCACTGCGGATAAAACTGGTAAAATAGGTGCCAAGTAAATCATTGCCCCCGCCACTGAGCAGGAAAAAATCGGGCTTAACCTGGGCAATAGCTTCCAGAAACTCACTGTTTTTTAGGTAGTCCTCCAACGTTGCACCAGCAGCTGCTACGCTGAATACCGAATACACACCCGACAGATAATCGATCACGTCGCGCAACAGGAACGGGTACTGAAACCAGGAATCACCTTCCGCAACGATGCGTATGCGATCGGGATACCGCACCAGATTCTGCCGGTACTGTCGGTTTTGAAGCTGGCGGGCCACCTTGTTGGCGAGGGCAAGCGACAAATCAGCAAAAAGTCCCCGCTGTTCATCGGTAATGCCCAGAACCCGAAGGTCAGGTCGGAGTTTCAGCGTAGGGTTCAGACTCGCGTCGGTATTGGTTTCGAAATACAATCCCAGCGCGAAATCAGCTAATTGATTATCCCGTGCAGCATCACCCGGCAGGGTCAGCATCTGGTTCAGCTCCTCCGTGCTTACTGTGTTAACTAATGGATTAATTAATTGCAGCGTGAGTGTCTGGCTGCTCCACTCAGGAAGCGGTTCTGTCTCGTCGGTGTCTGTATCAACACCGCCCCGATTCGCCTTGTTTTTTTGTAAATCCGACAGCACAACGGGAGATTCCAGTGCCTCAAGAGTGAAAAACGCCAGTGTTTTTTCGGATAAAGGGTCTGTTGTAATCAGTAGTTTAAAATATTCTGTAGACGACGGCCAGTTATATTGACGAATGACCTCTTCCAGCCGTAGACGAATGCTGTCCATTCGGCCGGTGGGTGATTTTTTGTCGGCAAGACCCAGCGAAACCCGTTGTCCCGGTTCAAGGCGGCAGTTGATGGGCAAAAAGCCGGGATAAGCCATAAAATCCCTTGACAGGTATAAAACCGTACAATACAGGGGCCGGTCGGTGGGGTTTGTCAGGTTTACCGTCAGCGTACTCGTCCACTGACCAGCCGCCTGAACGAACGAAACCGGAATAGGGGCCGGGTGAGCCTCCGTTAGTGTAAGCGGTTGTTCTCCCTGCCGGGCTAGTTCAACCGTCAGCAAGGGTGCCGTTGCGGCAGGGTTACGTAGATTCCTCAGGTATTCCCACTGGGCAATGTGTCGTAAATAGTTGGTGAGCCGGGTTACTACCTGAGGCTCATCGGCGGGAAGCGCTCTAACCAGCGGCTGGTTATCATTCTCGGGGTGAGTGAGGTAGTAAAGCCCATAACGACAGTGAAGTGTATAGTCGGCATTCGTTTCGACTTCCTCCGGAATGACAACCCCGTCGGTGAGTGACTGGCCAGTGGTCTCCGCCGGACGAGTCAACAAGTCGGCGATATCAGCCGATGGGCCACCATGATTGATCAAATGCAATCGGATGGCCTGCATCATCAACCCCTGAATTGTTGCCTGGTAAACCTGCGTTTTGTCTAACCGGGACTGAACGTCATCGGTCAGATCGAGAACCGTATAGTCTGACCCGATCTTGTTTATCTGAGCCGGGAAGCTTTCGCTGCCGGTCGAATCCTGTATTTGTATGAGTTGATCGGTATCGCTGACGCCATGAATTGCGCCAACATCAAGCAACCAGCCTTTCTCTGTATTGTATGTCGCCGAAACCCTGAGCGTATCAGGGTCGAGGGGGCGATTTAGAAATCCCCGGTTCAGTAGCAGGTCATGTTCACTGCCAACTACGTATACACGTGGTTGTTGGTCGAAACTAAACCGCATGTACTGGCGTACCCGGTTGTGCAGGTCCCGGTACGACACATCACCATGAGCGGCATTGAGCACGGTTAACAGATTCTTCGTGAAAATACCGTCTCCATTTACTTCTACCGCACTTTCGTCAGACTCACAGGCGGCCATCTGGACATGGTCGCCCTGGGGCATGGCCACTTCCAGACCCTGTTCGTTGATCTGTTCGGCAGACAGGACATTGTGGAAGAAAAAAGCCTCGTACGGTCGGCAGGGCGCCGACTGCGATAAGCGTCTTTCGCGAACATCCTGCCCGGCCATTGCTTCGGTCAGTAGATCGGCGGCCCGGGTATTGTCGCCGGAATGGCAGCAATCAAACAGGGTTACGACATGCGCACCCGTAGCGCTCAGGGGAGCAATCAGGTAGCGAAGTTCTTTGTCGGTCAGTAAAAACTCCCAGGGCTTTGTTGTTTGTGCATCATGGCAAACCAGGCACTCAAGTTTACCATCCGTTTCTGTAGTCCATATAGACCGGTCGGCTTCTTCCTGCGCCCCATGCCCGGCAAAATAAAACAGGATCGTATCGGCTGGCCCGGCCTGGGCAAGATGTGTCCGGAACCCATCGATCAGAGCCGCCTTTGACGCTTCGTTATCGGTAAGCAACCGTAGATTGAGGGTAAAGTCGGGTAAATTTTGCAGGTAACGGGCAACGGCCCGGGCATCGTTGGCAGGCCCTCTCAATGGCCTGACTCGTTCATAGGCCCCTACACCTATTACCAGGGCATAAAGCGAAGGGTTGTTTCCTGACGGGCTTGATTCGGTAGTTATATGGCTCATGGAAAGAGGTTTATGAACGTGCTGGATGATCTATGCGGACTACTGATGTAAAAGTAAGCTACTGATCAAAGATACTTTTTCGACAATCGGCCAAGTTGATATGACTTTGGGGCAGGCCCAATTCAGTACTGTTTAGTCATATACTCTGACGGGGTTTTCTCGAAAAAATCTTTGAAAACCGTACTAAAATAGGCGGGGCTTTCATAGCCAACCATATAAGCTGCTTCAGACACGTTGTTGCCCTGGCGCATAAGTTGCACCGCTCGTTTCAGCCGATACTGCCGAATAAAAACAGTGGCGGGCATATTGACAAGAGTGGTTAACTTTCGATGCAGCGTTCGGCGGCTCATACCAATTTCGCTGGCCAGTTCATCGACCCCGAAAGCTCTATCGTCAAGTCGCGCTTCAATGAACTTATTCAATGTATGAATAAAGCTGTCTTTTTGCGCTTCCGTCGCTACTGTGTTTTCTGAATGGGTGAGTTGATTGTAATAGTGTTCCCGTAACTTTCGTTGCCTGTCAAGCAGGTTGTGGAGCCGTAATTTGAGTTCGTCAATATGAAAAGGCTTGGTAATATAGTCATCTGCTCCATGCTGAAACCCATCAATACGGCTCGGCTGCGATACTTTCGCGGTTAACATCAGCACGGCAATATGATCGGTCTCCGGGTTTATTTTAAGTCGACGGGTCAGTTCGTAGCCATCCAGTCCGGGCATCATGATATCGGTAAGGATAACATCCGGGAGTTCATTGCGGGCTATTTCCCAGCCTTCAATACCGTCGTTGGCCGTTATTATCCGATAGCTTTGGGCGAGTTCAACAGATATAAAGGTGCACAATTCCTGATTGTCCTCCACAACCAGAATCAACGGCTTGTCCTTTTCGGATGAGGGGTGAGTAACGGGCGAACCGAACGAACTCTCTACCGGCAGGGCAGGGGCTGGCTGTGTCGTTTCAACTTCATGATTTAAGACAGGGGAAAGGGGCAGGTCAACCAGAAACGTTGTACCCGAGGGTTGATCCATGCCATACGGAACACTATATACGCTTACACTCCCGCCCATGAGTTCGGCCAGTTCTTTCACCAGCGAGAGGCCAATGCCCGTTCCAGGAGTAGACACATAAGTCGATGACTCCACCTGATAGAACCGGTTGAATACGTATGTCAGTTTTTCGGGGGCAATACCGATACCTGTATCCAGTACGGTCAGCTGTATACGATCCTTATGGCTGGCAAGGCGAACGTGTATGGAGCCCTCCTTCGTAAACTTCAGGGCATTGGAAAGTAAATTATGGATAATTCGCTCTACTTTATTGGGATCAAAATAAAACAGGGATGTTAACTGACACTCGTAGGACAAGCGCAACTGTTTCTGTTGCGCAATTGGCTCGAAGGCACGAACAACCTGTCCTATAAAATCCCCCAGGTTAGCGGCTGATTGTACGAGGGTTAGATGCCCTGATTCCAGCTTAGCCAAATCCAGCAACTGATTGATCAGCTGCAACAGCAGCTGCCCGTGTCGTTCAATACTGCGTAATCCTTCCTGTAAGTCAAAAGGCTCGCGGTATCGCTGTATCAACTGCTCCACCGGCGAGAGAATCAGCGTGAGTGGTGTACGTAACTCATGCGTGATGTTGTCGAAAAAGCGGGTTTTCAGGGCATCGACGACTTTCAACTGGTTGGTTTCCCGCATCTGCCTGATGTGTTGTACCGTTTTTTCGATGGTTACCTCCAGATCCGAGAAATCAATCGGTTTACAGATAAAATCAAAAGCGCCCCGGTTCATCGCCACGCGAATGTTTTCCATATCGTCGTAAGCCGATATAATCACTGTGCCCAGTAACGGATTTAGTGCGGGTAGTTGGGCGAGAACAGTCAAACCATCCAATTCCGGCATGTTAATGTCCAGCAGCACTATATCGATGTCGGGCTCCTGCCGAATTTTTTTCAGGGCCTCCAGCCCGTTGGTCGCGAAGCGAAACGCATACACGTTCTGCTGAATTTTGGTTCGAAATTTACCCAGGAATAGAGGCTGTAAATCTTCTTCATCATCGACGACAAGAATGGTGGTTGTCATTTAAGGTAGTACAGCAAGTTCAGGTAAAGAGGATACGTAAATGTATGTATAAGCGATACTAAAATAGCTTTTTAAATGAGCTTAATACGCTTTTGTAGAAAAAAACATACATGTGGCCGAAATACGAAACAAATTGGCCTGATTTAAGAAGCGATTTTTTGAAAACAACCAGACTTTTGATACACAACTGATTCGGAGTTATGTGTTTCGCTGGAAGTGGCCCATTCGCGGAGTATCTGGATAAATTTTTCTCAAAATCTATTTATTCGCATTCTTGCGCATCTCGACGAAAATTTCTGTGTTTCTTCTGCCGAAATTATAGTTTTTACTTTTTTAACCTGGCCGGACTCGGTCATACGCTTGTACAGGGTAATTTAGTATAATCAAAATAAAGTCAAGAAAATTTTCATTATAAAACGCTTAAAAATGATTTTCGGAGCTTTAATTAAACAAGGTTATTTCCCTTATATGTACATGCATTGTATTGATTCGTGGCATCGGGTTGTATAAGTGTTTTGGGTGAAATTAATTTTTTAAATTAAGTAAATTCAACTCCATACTACTTAATAGCTTTATAGAGAAAATCGAGTTTATAGCGCGTTGAACTTTAACCAAGATATAATTGACATAACCTGCTTCTATTGCTACATACTTTTCTGAAGTTTGGTAATAAAATTCAGTTAGAATTGCAATTGAAGAATGCCGAATCTACTCTTAACTTGTGCTGATAAATCAATAAAAAAATGAAAGCAATTATTTTTTTTGTTCTCATTTCGGCCAGCAGTGCTCTAGCACAAAACCGATCTATCTATCTAAAAGTCAAGGATGTAAAAACAGATACAGCCAAAAAGCAGATTGTTTTTCGTTACCAACTGGGTAATATTGCGCCAAAAGATTCACTGGGAGTAATTATAAGAAGAGCAAATGGCCAATTAGTTAAACTTAACTCTGTTTACGGTGATGTTGGCATGACATTAACAGACGGAAGGAAGAAAACTATATTCTGGAATCCCGTTGCTGATCGCCAAAAATTTGATGAAGATATTGGCATATTTTTTATTGTTAAAATTGGCGAAAATCAAGGCCTTACCAGAAAGCAATATTTCGACTTGGGGCGGTGGACGGCTAGTGCCGGTTTGGTTGGCTACAGCGCCTGGGAAGGGTTAAGTATTGGTAAGGCGATCCGGACTTACAATAGTTATAACGCACCAATTAACATTTCGGCTAAAGAGAATCTGGATGCGGAGATGGATAATATTCAACATCGTCAGCAGCAATTCTATCGTATAGTGGCTGTTTCAGTAGCAACTGTATTAGCTAATGTTACTATATCACTGATTCAGTCAAAATTTAAGCTCAAACCAACCAGATTTGGGTTAACCGGTAACAAGTGCTGTGTTGGTGTTGCCTATAAATTTTAAGCATCTGATCTGATGAAAAAATATATACTCTTTATGCTAATTATACTGCCCATTTTTTGTCATGCGCAGGGTCGTATTTTTAAAGGAATTGGTAGCCTTGCCCGGCATAATAAGGTTGCCAGAAGTGCTGATACAGCCTGCGTTTGTCAACACTTGAATACCGCAGTACTTTTCCCCAGGCCACCAGAAATTTTTGCCTTTACAGATACACTGGCCAATGCATCGAACTTCACCATAAAAGCCTGTATCAAAAACCTGAAATCGGCCGAGGGTATACGGTTGACCCTGAATGGGGAAGAACAATCTATTCGTGAACAGACGACATCGTTTGCCATTGCTAAAGATGAGTCGTGCCCTACGGGCTATTTTTTTAGCTATACACTTACACAGTCTACTTCCCGCAATACCGTGAGTCTGGAGGCTCGTAATGAGGGCGGTGCAACCCTGCGCTATCTGGACGTTCCTGTTGTCAAATAAACTACCAACCCTCAACTCATGGCACAACCATTAGTCGTTATTGCCTATGCCAATAATCCGGAGCATCCGCTGCCGGGCCTGCGTGAGGAAGATGATCAGGTGCATCAGTACCTGCAAAGTCGATCGGCCATTCAGCCCTTTCGGATTGTCCGCGAATCGTTTGCTACCCGCGACCGGCTGGTGGCTCTGCTCACAACGCCCGAAGATAGGGATTCACTAGTGATGTTTTCCTACAGTGGCCATGCGGCTGGCGATCGATTGATTACCGAAAACGAAACAACGAACGCCAGCGGGTTGTCCAGTCTGCTCAGTCAATGCGCCAGCCTGAAACTGGTGGTGCTGAACGGATGCTCTACAGTTGGGCAGGTTAAGCTGATCATGTCGGCCTTTGAGAAACAAAATAGACCGGCACCGGTCATCGTTGCCACCTCGGCAACGGTGGGCGATGGGGCCGCTAAAGATTTTGGCATTACATTTTTCCGGCAATTGTTTCTCTATAACAGCTCGCTGGAACGAGCGTTCGATACGGCTCTGGGAGCCGCTCAGACACAGGTGGCCGGTTCGGAGATACTCGTTGACAAAGGTGCTGGACGAGGAGCCGTCGATCTGTCGGTCGATGATGACCGTGTCTGGGGTATTTATCCGTCGTCCGGCGATTCTGAAAATTCACTAAACTGGACGTTGAGCCGGGAGCTGTCGCCCCAAACGGCGGTTGCGTATGAACCTAACCGTGAGTTGTTCAGAAGCCTCATTGTCACGCTGCGCAAATTCAACCCCAGAATACAGGAAATCTGGGACAATGAACAGGGCATGCTCAACGATTTTTCACCTTACGATGATGACTTGCTAAAGAGTTTTCCGCACCCTATCAGCGTTCAGCTTCGCAAACTTCGGGCCATCCGGGGCCGGAGCGATGGTGAGGAAATGAAGTTTTACAATCAGGCAGGCCGCGATCGACTCTGGCAGTTGTTACGAACCTATCAGACGATCATTAACATTATGATGGGTATTCTACAGGCTGAATGGTGGAACAGTCTGAGCAGCTCCCCGATAATGGATTCCTCAACGGTTGGGTCGGCCGGCCTTTCCGGTTACGGCCAGCGCCCGAAATATGAATTAGCCAGTCAACTGGCAGATAAACTTAGGGAGCACCAAAATACCCTGTTTGTGACGGAGCTAATGAGTAATGAAAGTCTATTCGCTCAAATTGCCAAATCCGGCGTCTATTTTGATGGCTTACAAGCTGGAATTGAGCGAATGTCGGAATCAGAAGCGAATGGCGGCTGTCAGCTTGCCGAAAAGCATTTATCTGAACTTCTGAAAAACGTGGCGTTCCTGACACAGTATAAGCTGATTTCGGTCAAGAACATTTCGATTGTTAAAAACAGAGTAGCTACCCAGCCCCGCTACACGCACCGAATCTACCAGTATTGGCAGACCTACCTTGATCCTATTCTTCGCAATACAACCTCCGATTATTTCCTGGACAATACGTCGGTATTACTGCAAAAAAAGACCGGGAGCCCCAGCGAATATCTGAATTTGTCGCCTTTCTTGATCGACGAAAATACCTTTCAGGAAAAAGCGACACTATCGAATCTGTTTGCCTGGCAGGTTATCCGAAGAAATGGGGAAGAGTTGGTATATGAACACCTGCTTCGCTACGATGGGCCCCGCCTAACGCTGTGCGAAGTGGACCCTACTATAGCTACGGATGAGGAGCAACAGCGCAATCTGCTGTATTTCGAAATGAAAAAACAGTTGGATGCTTACTTCGGATTAAAAGAACCTCAAACGTCGGCACGTGCATGAAAAGCCCCTTCAAATTTCTGGATGCCTATACGCTGGCCGACAAAGCCGTGTTTTTTGGCCGGGCAAAGGAAAGCAAAGCGCTTTACCAGCACGTACATGCTACTTCACTGGTGCTGGTTTATGGGTTATCGGGAACGGGAAAAACCAGTCTGGTTCAATGCGGATTGTCCCAGCGTTTCGATGGCCCGGACTGGTTTCCGTTCTTCTTCCGGCGGGGTGACAACATAAATGAGTCGACTCTGGATGCGCTAAGTAAAGCGTTGGTTCGCCCGGCAACTGCCAATGATTTACCTACACTGGTTAATTCGATTTTTCGCCATTATTTACGACCTGTCTATCTCATCTTTGACCAGTTTGAAGAGCTGTTTACCGTAAAAAACTCTGCTTTCGACGATGGTGAGTCGGTTGTAAACGCCAAAAAAGAACAGGAACAGTTTTTTGAGTCGTTACACGCCTTACTGATTCGCTCGGAAGTTCCCTGTAAAATTCTGCTCATCATGCGGGAGGAGTTTATTGGTCAACTCTATGAATATGAGCGAATTGTGCCCACACTGTTTGACTTTCGACTTCGGGTGGAGCCGATGACTGCGGGCACGATTCAGCAGGTGGTTGAGAAAACGTTTGAGCGGTATACCATCACGAGTGAGCCCACCGTAACAGAAGCAATTACTAAAAACCTGCTGCGGGGGCAAGCCACAAGCCAACTGGCCTACCTCCAGGTGTATATGGACCGGCTCTGGCGCGAAGCTCAGGAACATGCCCAGCGGGAGGGGCGGTTGCCACTGGCTGATAAACCGGTGCGGATCACCGAAGCAACGTTACAGCAAACCGGCGATGTGAGTAATGTCCTGAACCGCTACCTGAACGAACAGGAACACGACATCCAGACAAGGCTCAGTTTGCCGGACGATGCCATCATGAAAGTGCTGGACTACTTTGTTACCGCTGAGGGGACAAAACAGCCTATGGCCTACAAACTAGTCAACGATCAGCTTTTGGTGAGCAAGATTGAAGTACCCGACCTGACAGGGCAACGACTCAGCAACTGCCTGCTCGACTTGGAAAAAGCGCGGCTTATTCGTCGGGATGATAGTTTTCTGGAGTTAGCTCACGACTCGCTGGCGGGTATTATCGACCAGAAACGAACGGCAGAACAGCGGCTCCTGAACAACCTGATCCAGAGTTTTAAAGTCAACTATGAATTGTATACCCGGCAGGGAGGATTACTAAATACGCAACAGGTTGCTCTTTATGACCAGTTCGGGCAAAAGCTGGTGCTGGAACCAGCCGTGGTCAACTACATTGAGCAAAGCCGGACCGAGAACACACGGGAAGAAGATGCACTCCGAACAACAAATAACAAGTTGAAGCGGCAAGCCCGGATGCTGATCGGTTTTGTTGCTGTTGTGTCTGGTCTGGGCATAGTGAGCGGGATTTTTTATTTCCAGTCTCAGCGGAATTTGAACGAGGCTAACCGGGAGAAAGCTAACCTTCTCCTGATTGATGCAGAGACATATATAAAGAGTAAGGACTTTGGCGAAGCAAGTACAAATATCAAACGAGCCCGGTTACTGCTACCAAATAATGAACCCCAACTTAGCACCAAGGCATTAACGCTGAGCAAAAGTATTCCCGGAAACGCTTCTAAAAAAACTAACTGATGAAGGCGTCAATCTTACTTCTCCTCTTTTTACCAGTTCACTGTTTTTCTGTTCAAGCTCAACAAAAAGCTAGTGATAAGCCTCCATGTGTTTTATTGACGCGGTTGTTGAAGCAGGCTGAAAATTTCGAAGCGGCCAAAAATTTCAAGGGTGCCTTGAACAAGTTAAATTCTGCCCGAATAGCCGCCAGGAATTGTGATGACGAGAGTTCGACCCTTGTCGATAATCGGATAGATAGTGTTTATCAAAAGATTATTGACTTAAAAACGAAAGCTGAACAGGCAAGCGCCGAAGCCAACCTGGAAAGAAAAAAGGCATTGAACGCTAGTAAAGCAGCAATTATATCAAAAAGACAGGCAGAGTATGAGAGAAATGAAGCACAACGGGCAGTTGTAGCGGCAAAGGTAGCCAATGAAGAAGCTTTGAGGGCGGCCCAACGAGCTGTTCTTGCCGCTCAACGTGCCGATAATTTGGCTCGGATTACAGAAGCGTCCCGTCTAAGAACACTCGCTTTGCAGGTGAAAGACGATGAGCCAACCCTGGCGTTACAACTCATAAAGAGAGCCTGCGATACATCTTATTTCCAGTATAGTTATGCCACAGAGACGCTTCACTCAATCGTATCGACAACGCATCCAGCGTCCTTCTACCTCAAAAAATTCGAGAAAAGATCGGATGATGTCAGCAGCGTTGTGCTGTCGAAAAATGGGCAATTTCTGGTCATTGGCCAGTATTCAGACTCGTTAACGATATGGGATCTGACCAAAACGCCAGATCAGGGAGTTGACCAACCAACCGCAATTGCCGCCGGGCAGAAAGGGGCTGTGCTAAGTCTGGCAACATCTGCTGATGGGAGCGTTATCGCTAGTGGCGACACCAGGGGGAGCATCCATATACGAAGCAGTACACTGGAAACGCAACTAATTCTGGCCGGGCATGAGGGTGCTGTTCTGAGCGTTGCCATAGCCGAAGACAAAAGCCATGCTGTGAGCAGTGGGGAAGATAAAACGGTATGCGTTTGGGATTTAACGACCGGAACCCTCGAAAAAAAACTATCCCTACAAAATGGTAATACCTTACTACAGTATGGCGATGTTATACAGGTCTGTTTTTCGCCGGACGGCAATTGCATTGGTACAGCCGGAAATGATGAAGTTGTTCGGGTTTGGGATTGGCATAGCGGAAATGTACTCGCCACGCTGGAGGGCCATCTCGGCGCCGTACGCTGCGTGGCCTTTTCGCCGGATGGAAAATACATCATCAGTGGGGGAGACGATAAAATGGTCAAGGTGTGGGATTGGGCGAAAGGGCTACTCATTCACTCCCTTTCGGGGCATCAGGGCGCGGTGAACAGTGTGGCTTTTGCATCCGATACGGCTGATTATGTTCTGAGCGCCAGTCAGGATAATACGGTAAGGGTCTGGGATTTACGCAACAGCCGGATGTGCCGTGAATTACGGGGGCACAATAAGTCCGTTTTTGCCGCCGGGTTCTATGACAACAGCCGCTATATATACAGCGGAAGTTATGACCGTACCGTCAAGCTTTGGGACTGGAAGCAGGACCACATGGTAAAGCCAAATTTTCTGGCAGTACAAAGTAGAAAAAACGCAACCACCATAACCTCTGATGAACCAAAACGCCAACGGGATGAAGGTAGCCCGGTTGCCTTTTCGATAAGTGACACGACACGGTTCAGTCAATATGTGATTACGCAGGGTTCTGAAAAAACGATCTGGTTATGGAATGCCGCACCGGCAGCTAAACCGGCTTATATCCTTTATGATGTAGACAACGAGTCGGGGTCTTTCACGGAGGATATACCCATTATCAACTCAAGGCTATTGTATCAGGCTCTTTATCAAAAACTGATCAAACAGAACGGGAAGTTAATTCCCGGTATGACGACCGAAGATCGGTCAAGATTTTTGACTACCTCTCAATAACTAATGGTATGCCTGCTCATTTTACAACTCACACCAAATTTGTTGACTCAACTCAAGATCGAAAAAGATACATCCACACCATGTCAAAACAGCTTTATAGTCTCATTCTGGTACTTGGTTTAGCCTTTCTAGTAATCAGTTGTTCGGAGTGGAAGGTTTCCCCTTTCGACATTGCTTACCCTATCGTATATATTGGGGCAACGAATGGGAAAGTCTATGCTCTGAATGCCAATACAGGTGAAAAAGAGTGGCAGTTCGTTTCCAGTAGTCCGATAACGGCGAGCACTTCTTTCGCAGATGGGGTACTTTACGTCGTCAATCATGATGGTAATGTCTATGCACTGGATGCTAAAACGGGTACGCAGAAATGGATTTTCGCTACGGGCGGAAATAGCTATTGCAGCCCGCTGGTAGCCGGAGGAGTGTTATATGTGGGAAGTCTTGACCAAAAAATGTATGCTATAGATGTCAAGACCGGCCTAAAAAAATGGGAATTTGGAACGGGCGCACAGATCAGGTCTAATCCGGCCCTATTTGATGGTAAAATTTACTTCGGCAGTTACGATCACTCGTTTTATGCACTCAATGCGCAAAATGGTAAAGAAGTTTGGCGCGTTGAAACGGGCAGCACGATCTGGTCTTCACCAGATTTTTCAGAAGGCCCCGGATTAGTGTACGTTGGCAGTGCCGACCATAAGGTATACGCTTTCAATATGAACACTGGTGATCCAGTCTGGGTTTTTGAAACAGATTGGACAGTTGATTCAAGTCCCTTTGTGGCGTTGAATAATAAGGTATACATCGGTAGTCGTGACCACAATGTATATGCCTTGAATATGTATAATGGCAAAATAGATGGGGTATATAGGGCTAACGCCGAATTCTATTCAAGTCCAATAGTCGCGAACGGAATTCTGTATTCGGGCAATGATGACAGACACGTATATGCGCTTGATGCGGTTAATATGAAAGATAAAAAGTGGGAATTTTTAGTGGGTGCAGACGTCAGTGCTAGCCCTGTTCTGGCAAATGGACTGCTGTATATAGGAAATTGGGATAGAAATTTCTATGCGCTGGATCCGGTGACGGGGACGGTCAAATGGAAATTCAACGACGTAGAAGATGGTGCGCCTAACGTGCAGGTAGATGGTGCGGCAATGGTTGTGCTGGGAGGGAAAGTTATTGGCTTTTATCCATCCACTACTGGCTTACAGAACAAGTAAAAGGGCCATCATGAAGCACTGATATACTGAAAGCTCCGGGTCGGAGAGAATGATTGAATCACCAAAACTACATTGACGCCATGCGAAAATATCTTTGTGATTTTACGTTACTCCTTGGCTTGGTCTTTCTATTGACCAGTTGCTCGGAGTGGAAAGTTGCTCCCTTTATCTTTAATCTGAAAGGGCCTATCGTGTATTGTGCCTCTTCGAACAGCAAAGTCTATGCGCTGGATGCCAATACGGGCGAAAAAGTATGGGAATTCTACACCGGGCAGCCGATAAATGCCAGTCCTTTTTTCGTTGATGGGGTACTCTATGTCGTCAATCAGGCGGGTAAAGTTTTTGCCCTGGATGCCAATACGGGTACGCAGAAATGGGCATTCTCAACTGGGGTCGCCGATGGTTACGGGAATAGATACTCAAGCCCGATAGTAGCCGAAGGATTGCTCTACGTAGGTAGTACAGATAAGAAGATGTATGCCCTGGATGCCGACACCGGCCTGAAAAAGTGGGAATATGCAACGGGTGGGGAGATAAAGTCCAGTCCTTTGCTATACGACGGGAAAGTTTTCTTCGGTAGTTATGACTATTCATTTTATGCACTTGACGCGAAGGCAGGCACTAAAATATGGAGTGTAAAGACGGGCAATACAATCTGGTCGTCACCCGCTGTTTCTGCAGCGCTCGGCATTGTTTATGTTGGTAGCGCTGATCAAAATTTATATGCATTCAACTCGGGAACCGGCGATAAGGTCTGGGCCTTTCCGGCAGGAGGAAAAGTTGATTCCAGTCCATTTGTGGCACCAAACGGACTGGTATATGTAGGGAGCCGTAGCCGCGATCATAAAGTATATGCTGTGGACTTGTTGAGCGGTCAGAAAAAAGGGGAGTACGGCGCCAATGACGATTATTTTTCAAGTCCGGTCGTTGCAAATGGGTTTGTTTACATCGGCAATGACGATAAACGAGTTTATGCGCTTAATGCCGCCTATCTGGCAGAAAAAAAGTGGGAATTTTCTGTGGGCTAGTTCGTGAGTTCCAGCCCTGTTCTGGCGAATGGGCTTCTATATGTGGGTAGCTGGGATAAAAACTTCTACGCGCTGGATCCCATAACCGGTAAGGTTAAATGGAAGTTTTCGGATGTGCAGGTAGATGGCTCATCGAACGCACAGGTAGATGGTGCATCGATCGTTGTGCAAAATGGAAAAGTTATCGGGTTTTATCCATCCGTAAGTGGCGCCAACAATTAGCAGGCACACCCACTGACTAAAGATTCTCGTTTAGCCAAAGTTCGATCAATTTTCTTTTGCTAATTGATTGATATAGAGTCTACACTGGCTACATATGGGTATCGGCCTGGGGTTATCCCAAACGTTTGCCGGATAAAATAGACCCCTAAAACTTCAGATTCTGAACCCGAACGGCGTTTAGAATCGCCAGCATTGCCACGCCAACATCGGCAAAAACCGCTTCCCACATCGTAGCAAGGCCACCCGCTCCCAATACCAGCACAATGCCTTTGACAACCAGAGACAGAGTGATGTTCTGCCAGACAATCCGGCGGGTTGCCCGCCCAATGGCAACAGCCATAGCAATTTTGGCCGGTTCATCATTCTGAATGATCACGTCCGCCGTCTCAATGGTTGCGTCAGACCCCAGGCCCCCCATGGCTATCCCCACATCTGCCAGGGCTACCACAGGGGCATCATTGACACCGTCGCCGACAAAGGCTAGTTTCGACTTCGGATTAACTGACAGATCAGATTTGAGTCGCTCAACCTGAGCTACTTTGTCTTCGGGCAGCAAATCACCGTACCACTCGTCAACACCAACCTGTTTCGCCACCGCTTCGACTACGGCCGACTTGTCGCCCGACAGCATGACCGTATAGATTCCGTCTGCTTTCAGCCGTTTTACCGCTTCGGCTGCGTCAGCTTTTAGTTCATCGGCGATGGTGAAATAGCCCGAAAAGGCTCCGTCGAGAGCGGTCATGACAATTGTGAAGGGAATTTGGGTCAGGGCTTCATCGAACGGGATGCCGAATTTTTGCAGCAGTTTGGCATTGCCTGCCAGCATCTGTTTGCCATCGACCAGCCCTTTCAGGCCATGACCGGGAATTTCTTCCACGCCTTCGACGGAAATCGATTCATACCCTTTCCCTCCGTCCTTGCCACGGGCATAGTCCAGTATGGCCGTGGCTACAGGGTGGGTCGATTTACTTTCCAGGGCCGCTGTCAGTCGGGCCAGTTCCTGCGCATTTATGCCCACCGGTTTCACTTCCTGAACGGCAAAGACACCTTTTGTCAGCGTACCTGTCTTGTCCATGACAACGGTTTTAAGCTGGGTCATCAGGTCCAGAAACACCGAGCCTTTAAACAAAATACCCTGCTTTGATCCCGCGCCGATTCCACCAAAATACCCAAGCGGAATGGAGATGACGAGCGCACAAGGGCAACCGATAACCAGAAATACCAGGCCCCGATACAGCCAGTCCCGAAAGACGTATCCGTTCCCCTGATCATGGGATAAGAAAAAATAGGGGGCAATGGTGATGAGTAAGGCCAGGCCGCAAATAGCTGGCGTATAGATTTTTGCGAAGCGGGCTATGAACTCCTGCGTCTGTGCTTTACGGCCCGTTGCCTGCTGCACGAGTTTGAGAATACGCGACAGTTTGGAATCCTGGTAGGGGGTAGTTACATCCATTTCCACCAGAGACTGCCTATTGATCATGCCCGCCAGAACCGCTTCGCCTTTTGCAATTGTGCGGGGTACACTTTCGCCCGTTAAAGCCGCTGTGTCGAACGTGCCCTGATCGGAGCGCATTGTTCCGTCGAGCCCTACTTTCTCGCCCGGCTTCACCTGAACCACAGCCCCAACCGCCACCGTGGCGGCCTTCACCGTCTGGGGCCTGCCCTGTTGAAGCACGGTCACTTCATCAGGACGAACATCCAGCAGGGCCTTAATGGACCGACGCGCCCGAAGAACGGCCGCATCCTGAAACAACTCGCCGATGGTATAGAACAGCATGACGGCTACCCCTTCCGGATATTCGCGAATACCGAAAGCGCCCAATGTAGCCACGCCCATCAGAAAGAATTCAGTGAATACATTACCACTCGCAATGCCTTTCCAGGCTCGGTTTACTACTGGCCAGCCAACAGGAAGGTAAGCGGCAACATACCAGATAAGACGAACCGGGTCTTTGAACCAACCTGCGTACTTATCCAGAACGATACCTGCCAGCAACCCCAGCAGGCTGATAATAACGGGAGCGTAGGTGCGTAACGTTTGTACAGGGCCGGTCTTAGTCGGAGCAAGATCTGCTGCGGGTATGGTTTCTTCTTCGATTAGTTCGACGTCATCGTCGTGGTCGTGCTCGTGGTTATGCTCGTCTGCCATGTATTGTTGTTTTGAACTAAACTCAATTAATCGTCAATAGGCTTTTTACAACCGTAAGCTTTTTATGTTCAGGCGTATAGCCCCGTATGCTCACTTTATTCGAAAGTATGGTTATATGCTTATTTTATTATACTTTATGCTGTCATCTCAACTTCTAAATCGACCTTGACGCATGAATCAATCTTTACTTGCAACGATCCGTTTTTGGGTGTGGTTCACGGCCATTCTTATAACAAAGATGGCTGTGGCAAACCCCAGGCCTGTAGGAAGTGTAGGCGCAGTCCCAACGATCACCGTTTCACCCGCTTCGCTGACCATTCTGAATTACAGCGAATATGAAGGCCAGTATCCAGCAACGTATACCGTGTCAGCCACTGGCTTAACGGCAGATCTGGTCATAACCGCCCCGCCTTTTTTCCTCCTTAGCGCTCAGGGAAACACCGGTCCCAGTCTAACTATTCCCGCGACGAATGGTACCATTTTATCTACTCAAATTTCGGTAATTCTACTTTCCTCCTCTCCCGGTACATTAACAGGCGTTGTTACAAATAGCAGTGGTTCGGCTGTAACCACCGTAGCCGTCAGCGGTACGGCCCTGGGTCAATCCGAGACCGTAAGCCCAACCACACTGAATCCGTTTACGACCACAGTTGGTCAGCCCTCCACAGTGCAATCGTATACCGTGACCAATCGGGGAGGATTGTCCGTATATGTTTCTGCTCCAACTGGATTCGAGATTCGCACGGGGACTAATCCCTTTGGCTCAAGTCTGGTGATCAATCCCAGCCTGACCTTTGCCAGTACACAGATCGATGTGCGGTTGACAGGTGCGGTGGTTGGGCCAGTCTCGGGGGTGATTTCGCAGGACACGTATTATCATGCTGCTCATGGGGTTTATCCGGTCGCTGTAAGTGGTACTGTTTCGTCCGGCAGCGCACTCCCGGCTCTAAGCGTCGCTTATCGGGACGCTGACTATGGTAACCGAACCAATCAAATCATCCGACCTTACCTTCAGCTCAGAAATGAGGGAACTACGCCAATTCTGTACAGCCAGCTTACGCTTCGCTATTGGTTTACCTCCGAAGGCAGTTCACCACCAACCAATCTGGCGGTCTATTATTCTCAACCAGGACTTGTGCAGATGAGGTATGTGGCGCTGGACCAGCCCCGACAGGGTGCTTTCGGCTATGTCGAGTATAGCTTCAAAGGCACTGGCAGCCTACCGGCCAATGGCAATTCAGGACCAATCGAGACTGGTATTCAGAAGGCTGACCGCTCAAACTTCAATGAGTCGGATGATTATTCTTACGCGGCTAATTATGCCGCCTATACGCCAAACAGCCGCATCACGGCCTACCTGAACGGGATGCTTCTTTGGGGGCAGGAACCGTCACTAGCTACACCGCAGACTATCGTGCGGGCCTATTCAGCGGCCAGGAACAGCCCGTCGGCTTCGCAGATTACTACCCGGATCGATCTGCGTAACGAGGGCAATACACCAATTCCGGTGCAGGATTTGAGCATTCGTTACTGGTTCACGTCCGACAATGGTCAACTGGCCCAGGTCCATGTGGACTATGCCGATATCGGGGCTGCTAACGTGCAGGCTCGGGTGGTTCCGTTAGCTCAGGCAGTACCGGGTGCTGACAGCTATGTAGAACTCAAGCCCGTAAGCAATGCGACACTGGCCCCAATGAGCAGTTTGGGTGCAATTGATTTCCGGCTGATGCGTTCGGACAATGGCTTACTGGATCAGCGGAATGACTACTCCTACGCGGCCAACTACGGCACAGTGGGGCTAAACTCACATGTCGGCGTCTATCTGAAGGGGGTGCTGGTCTATGGCAGTTCTCCTGAAGGAACTTCCGGACGAGTGGCAGCAGTTGACGAGTTGCTGCCCACGCTTCAGCTACGGGTGCTGGGCAATCCTGTGGTCGGTTCTCAAGCAGAAATGGAGATCAGCGGGGCCGCTGGTCAGTCAGTTACGCTGCGGCTGTTGGACTTGCAGGGGCGGTCGTTGCACGAACAGCGTATTGAGCAGGCCGGTACGCTGGAACGGGTGCGCGTGCCGATGGGCAATGGACAGGATTTATTGCTCTTAAAGGTGAGTACCGCGACGCAGCAACAGCAGGTGAAGCTGATCAGATCCAGATAATCCAGTTAATTGTCCAGCAAAAAGCCCGGATCGGAAATGATTCGGGCTTTTTTTATCAGTGCTTATCCTGTCGATGTTTATGGCCCGACAATAAGAGTATGCTTCAGGTTATTGTACCCTGTGCGATCTTCCCAAAGGTCCGTATTGGCCAGCCTGATACTATAGTTCGGATTTTGGGCGAGTGAACTATACCCGTCAGGCAGGTTCAACAGTAGTTCGTAGCGACCTGCTTTAAGGGCAGCCGGAAGCTGAAGCGTATGGCGTAGCTGATGAGAGCCGGGAGATAACCGTCGGACATCCGTTTTTAGTGTAATGCTATGAATGGCACCATTATCCGTATTTCGCAGGATGAGTTGAAAAGGCCTGGGATTGTAAGGGGCGCTATAGCCTACATTTTGCAGAATCAGGTCAATCTGTAGTCGCTGGCCTGCCTTAACATGGTCAGGAATTGTCGCTGACCGTAGTACGAATCGGTAACCCAGCCGACGACGGATATTGTCCATACATCCCTGCGTTTGCCAGTCATTGTTTACCTCGTTATTGTAGCTGGCATTCAGGTAGCTGTAGTGCATCAGGGCCATTTCCTCCTCGGCACGACCCAGAGGGGCACAGTCATTTTGCGGACTGAACGCATCGTCACAGGTTTCGCCCCCCACCGCCGTATACCGACTATCCTGCGCCATATACCGACGTAGGGGAATCGTGGCCGGGCCGCGCTTTGTCGAGGAGTTGCCGACATCATAAAAGGTGCCGTAATCATCTGCACTGGCTAAAAAGCAGTCGTTATGAAAGCCGATTCGAGCGAGGTCGGAAGTGGTGTATCCATCCCCGGAGTTCATGGCGGCCGATGTAATTGGTGCTTTGGGTCCATACGCAAACCGCTGCTTGATCTGTGGGGTGCGAACCTGCACCATGCGGTCTTTAGGCAAGGCTTTCAGCAGAGCGGCCAATACCTGATTACGATCCCGCCAACTGCTGTCGGGTACCACGCCAAGACTATTGGTCGACGCATCGCCAAAATAATCAGTGAAGTAATTTTCGCCCCAAATGCCAATAAACCCCATTTGCAGCACGGCAATAACAGCGGCATGTTCATGAAGCAGGGGGCTTAACTGGCTGATATGCGTCAGCACGATTGCTTTAGGGGCATCGCCATAAGGTGGACAAATTTTGTATTGATCCGGACAGGTACCCGTTGTCGCCTGTTCCGTATAGGCAAACCGGAGAATGAGCTTAACGCCCGCCTTTTTGGCGATAGCAAAGTCATTGCTTACTTTTTTAAGGAAATCCTCGCTCAGTGGGCTGCTTTTAAAGGTTTCCAGTCGATAGCTCCGATACACTAGAGAACAGTTAATCGAATAAGTGGCCTTGGAAACGCGCTGGGACTGGGTTCGATACAGTGCCAGTTTAGCCGAATCGAGGGGTACGAATCGAGCGGAAGACGTACTGATCGGGATATAAAATCCCCGTTCGGGGTTCGGGAAATCCTGCTGACTTTCTATGTAAGTCAAGTGATGGTTCTGTGCCTGGAGAACTGTCTGGCTAAGCAACATATAGACAACTAATCCCGGCAACAGCCGTAACAGGTGGATCATGGGTGATAAATTACTTGTACGAGGCTAAAGTTAAGCAAAAGCCTACGGGCAGTACAACCCGGTACGGATAAAGTCCGATAGATTTACTCGCTTTTGTGTCATGCTTACCGGAGCTGCAATCCTTACTAACAAGATATACTGTCGGGACTGATTAAAACCAGTGCTATAGAGTGCTTTAGTTATGCAGGCATCAATCATCCACGATTATTAATCAATCGCAACGCATGTACAAGATTTCGTTAAGCTTCTTTTCCGCCTTTCTGCTGAGCTTTGGCACAAATCAGGACTTGGGGCAGAGCAAGAAACAGGCCGTTGTCACGGCGGTTTCCCAGGTACCGGATTATCCGGCTGATTTACAGGTAACGCCTTTCACCGGCCCTGATCTGACTCCCAGTCCGGCGTGTCTGGCCGTAGCTCCAACCGGCGAGGTATTTGTTGGGGTCGATAAGCAGGGGTCGCTGGGTAAAAAACCGAACATGGGTAGCATTGTGCGGCTGGTGGACCAGAATAACGACGGGAAAGTAGACCTGCATACAACGTTTGCCAGCGTAAATAACCCAAGGGGTATCATTGCCCTGGGCAACCAGTTGTTTGTGTTGCACGCCGTTTTCTCGCCCGAAACCGGGAAGGCTACGGGAATGAATCTGGTGGTATTTGAGGACAAGGATTGGGATGGACAGGCAGATGGTCCGTCCAAACCGCTGGTCGAGCATATTAGTAACGCCAAATTTATTCAGGAGCGGGGAGTGGATCATGCAACCAATGGTATCCGAATGGGGATCGACGGCTGGATATACATTGCCGTGGGCGACTTTGGTTTCCATGATGCGGTAGACCGCTCGGGGAAAAAGCTAACCATGCTGGGCGGAGGGATTGTCCGGGTAAGGCCGGATGGGACCGAAATGGAAATATTCTCCCACGGCACGCGTAACATCTACGACGTAGCGATTGACCCGTACATGAATATCTTCACGCGGGACAACACCAATGATGGAGGAGGCTGGAATATTCGTTTCAGCCATCAGCTTCAATCGGGCGAGTACGGCTATCCAATGTTGTTCAAGCATTTTACCGACGAGATCATTCCCGCTCTGGTCGATGTTGGTGGCGGGTCAGGTACGGGTGCTTTGTTTTTGGATGAACCTACCTGGCCGCAAAAGTACAATAAGGTGCCCATGATGGCCGATTGGGGTCGCAATCAGCTATACATTCACCGGGTCACGCCCGACAAAGGCTCGTTCACTCAACAGGAAGAAGCCTTTATCAAACTACCCCAGATTACCGATGTAGACGTGGATGGCTCGGGCCGACTGTATCTGTCAGCCTGGAATGGGGCGGGTTATTCGGGAAATCCTGACAAGGGCTACGTCGTGCGGGCGGTGCCGCAAAACTGGACCTACCAGCCTTTCCCGAATCTTAAAAAAGCCTCGGTAAAAAAGCTGGGCACATTGCTTACCTCGACGAGTGCGGTGGCGCGGTTATATGCTTCTCAGGAACTGCTGACCCGTCCGGAAAAGCAAGCGGCAAAAGTCGCCTGGAAAGTGGCTTCAAATCAGAATCTGCCGTTAGCTAACCGGGTGGCGGGTATCTTCACCTACGCCCAGGCCAGCGGAGAAAAAGGGATTGACAAACTGGCCAGCCTCACTCAGGATGCATCCGTCAGGGAGTTCGCTCTCCGGGCACTGGCCGACCGAAAGCCGTTCATCAAAAACGTGCAAATGGAGCCTTTCGTACAGGGAGTGAACGATCCTTCGGAGCGGGTACAGATCGCTGCTTTGATTGGTCTGGGTCGCCTGGAGCGAGCCGACGCGGCAACTACATTACTGAAAGTCAATGTGCCTAATTCGTTTGTTGCGCCGGGTAAAGACAGCGAAGGCCCGCATGCCACGCCCAATGCCTCCCTCGTTCCGGCCCATCTGGCGGTTCGCTCGCTGGTGAAGCTGAACGCTGTTACGGCCTGCGTGCAGGCAATCAACTCCCCAAATGCTACCCTGGCGCTATGGGCTTTGCGGTATATGCCTACGCCGGAAGCAGTAGATGGGTTAATTAGTGCGTACCAGCAGGCCAAAGACGGGGCTATTAAAAGCCAGATCCTGACTACGCTGGGGCGCTTATATAAACAGGAAGCCCCGTATGATGCTTCCTGGTGGTGGAGCACCCGCCCGGATACGCATGGTCCCTATTATAAATCGGTCGTTTGGGATTCATCCCCCACTATCAAAAAAATGTTGGTTGCCGAATGGCAGCAGACCAGTGATAAACAGTTTTTTGTCGACCTCAACAGTCGATTACGTCTGGATATTGCTGAGTTTGGGGTGGAGGAGCCGGTGGCCATTCAGCAGGAAAATAAAATCGACCTGGACAAAATTCGCAGTAAAAAGGGGCAGGTTGGCGAAGCGTCGATCGAAGATGTGATGCTGGCTATGGCAAAACTACCGGGCGATGCAGCCCTGGGTAAAACCTTGTTTGCACAACAAGGCTGCGTGGCCTGCCATAGCCTCTCCAGAAACGAACCAATGAAAGGCCCTTTTATGGGGCAGATTGGCTCAATTATGAATCGGGAACAGATTGCGGAGTCCATTTTAAAACCAAACGCATCCATATCACAGGGATTCGCCACCGTGTCGATTACCGCAAAAGGGAATAAGAACTATACGGGATTTATTACGGAGGAGTCTGCTACCCGATTGGTTCTGCGGGACATTGGGGGGCAAGTGTATACCATCAAAAAAGCTGACTTGCTGAGTCGAAAGGAAATGGAATCGTCCATGATGCCGACGGGCTTAGCCAGTGCCTTGTCGTATGATGAGTTTGCCTCGCTGATTACATTTTTATCACAACAGAAATAAATCTGTATAATATTATTTTGCTATGTATAATACATCTGTAATATAAAGCTGTTATTTTTAGCCCATAACTAACAAAAAGGGTAAAGCTCTAGTCCAGTCAAGGCTATAGTCGTGCAACCGGTTAGCGGATATGCGACCGTGGTCTTGACTGGGTACCCCACCTGTTTTTCATTTAGATGTTATGGCTACCAAAAAGAAGCAGTTAATCCGGGTCGTGTTCGACGTACTCGATGAGATGAATCATAATCTTCAGCAAAACGGAGACTTATCGGTTGCCGCGAACGATCCGGACGAGGCCATTGATTGGGTGTACGCTGAAATGCAGCGACAATTCAACCAACCCGGCATCCGCCTGACACGGGTTCGCATTTGTGCCTGAAAACCCTGTTGTTATATCAATAAATGAACAATAGACCACTTGCTCATTAATTAGGAAAAATCCAGCGAGGTTTCTGCATGTAGAGTTATTCTATCAATCAACAAGACGGTTGCTTAACAACTACATGTAATGTTATGAAAAAGATCATTTTAATGGGAGCCATGCTGCTGGCAGTAGCGTCTTTCAGTGCTCAGGCACAAACAACTAATTCAGGTAGCACCAGTGGCACTGGTAACGGAACCAACGGTTCTGCCAATCAGAATGGCTCCTCAACTACCAGTGGTACAACCAATGGGTCCACGATGGGTACTAACTCAACGGATGGGTCGAGTACATCGGGTTCGGGTAAGATGAACCGGAACAAATCGAGCCGCCGTTCCAGCATGGGAACGAACTCGTCCAGCAGTGGTACGATGAGTGACGGATCTACAAGTGGAACGACTACCAGCGATGGTACGACATCGGGCCAGGGATCATCCCAGGGCCGCAGTGGTCGTAAGGCGAAAAGTGGCAGCGGTAGCAGCAGCCAGGGCAGCTCGTCGTCGTCCGGCACTACTCCGCCAAACAAGTAAAGTAGACAAAATGACCCTTCTGTAGTCAACGATCTACAGTAGCGAAAGAAGGTTTAGAAAAACCCTTAACTAGTAAAATGAAGTCGTTTAATGCTTGTAAAGAAAAAAGTCGGTTCCTGTCAGGGACCGACTTTTTTCTTTACAAGCATTCATCCTGGTTACGTTTTTATTTATGGCTGATTGCCAGCGTCGGAGCTGAATCCGGTCGGTTAATCTGGACAACAGCGTCACGCTGACCATAGACAAGGGTTACTGGCTGTTGGTACTCCTGAGTCGAACTCTTCACCCGAATTTGATAAGTGCCGGGAGGCATTTCGCCAAAGTTAAGATGATGCCGACTGGCGCTTAAATGCGTTACATGTTCGTAGACAACGGTTTTCTCCGCAGACAAAACAGTAATGGTTAACCGATCAAGCGTTGGATTGGCAAGCACCACATGAACCGCTGGTTTGCCTGCCGGCGTATAGAGTTGCACCCCAAACGCCAATTCTGCCGGATTAAGACTGGTCGGCGTTTCGGCCCTTCTCGAAACCGGACGTTCCTGTTCGACGTAGGGTAAACTGGCGGTACGTACAGTAGTCGCTACCAACTGGTTCGCTGTCAATCTGTTCAGAGCCTCGTCAAGTCGGCGGATGTTTTTAGGTGATAATTTGATAAACCTGTTGGGCATGGATTCCTGATACACCAGTTGACTATCCGAGTTATAAAAGCGAACCAGGGTTCCATGGATGTCAGTATTTGTTTTCAGGTTCCAATACCCCCCGTGTACAGTGTTAGCCCGAGTAAAATGGCCAGTCTCCTGGCTGAAGGCTGGAGTAGCCAGTCCTACGATCAATACGCTTTTCAACAGGGCTTTCAGGGAAAAAAAAGTGGTTTTCATGGCTTTATGTTTTTAGTGTTTGCTGAAACGGCGATCCGTTTTCTTTAGCAATGTTCCCGGTATTTGGCGGCTTAGTCGACTTGATTCAGGCCAAATGTGTGTGCTTTTCGGTCATCTCCTGATTGTCCGGAAAGCATACACATTTGGCTGATCAGCAGAGGGGCTATGGCACAAATGCACACGCTTGTGGCTGAAAACCAAAAGGCGATCCGGAGTTGGTGATGGACCTTTGTTAGGACCTTATGTCAGGTCGTAATGATTTCATCCTCAATATATTCCGGCCATGAAAACGGTACTCATCTATCTTCTGTCCACTGCACTCATCAGCCCTGTACTGGCCCAGACAACGGTTCGCGGCTCCCTGCTCGACAGGGCGAACAAGCCCCTTCCTTTTGCCAGTATTGCGTTGATCAACGCCCGCGATTCCAGCCTGGTAAAAGGTAATCTTGCCTCGGCTGAAGGTCAATTCCTGTTTGAGCAGGTAAAGCCCGGCCAATACCGGATCAGCGTAACGATGGTGGGGTTCCAGCCCACCAAAAGCGCCGTTATTACCGTGATTGATTCTCCGGTGGTCGTGCCTGCTCTGCTACTAAATGAGACCACTCAGGAACTGAAAGAGGTGGCTGTCTCGGCGCAGAAACCTTTGTTCGAGCAGCAGATCGACCGCATGGTTATCAATGTGCAGAGCAGCATTATGGCTGCTGGAAGTACAGTTCTCGATATTCTGGAACGCTCTCCTGGCGTTACAGTCGACCGGAATAATAGTGTGCTGGCCATGAATGGGAAACAGGGCGTGATGGTCATGCTCAACGGCAAGCTTTCGCGCATACCGCTAACGAGTTTACTGCCTATGTTGGGCGGAATGAATGCGGGTAACATTGAAAAAATTGAACTGATTACCACGCCCCCGGCTCAGTATGACGCTGAAGGCAATGCCGGCCTGATCAATATTGTTACCAGGCGCAATACCAGTCTGGGTACAAACGGATCGTGGACGACTAATTTCGGGTATGGCCGCTGGGAGCGGGCGGGCGTATCGGGCAACATCAACCGTAAAACGGAGAAAGTAAGCCTGTTTGCCGATTACTCCGGGCAAATGAACCACCTGATTCGACTGTACACCTTCAGCCGGACACTGACCCAACCTGTTCCGACCTATACGGAGGGGACTATTACCCGGAATCAACGCGACTGGGTTCATAATGGGCAGGCTGGCCTCGAATGGAGCCTGAACCCCCGAACGACCTTCAGCAGCCTGGCCACTCTTCAGAACTACCAATCGAATCAGATCGCGTTCAACTACGCCAAAACCACCCGGCTTGGGCTTCCTCTGACCGAGGTGAACGTTCGGGACGACGAACTGAACGACACCTGGACGTATACGGGCAACGTGAATCTGCGTCATACACTTCCCAAAGGGGCCATCAGCGTGGATGTAGACTACATCCATTACTGGAACAATAATCCGCACCGCTATCAGTTCGACACCGATTATAAACAGGAGAATAGACTTGAGCGGGAATTTGTCCGGAATTCAAAACAGACGCCTATCCGGCTGTGGGTTGCCAAACTGGATTACAGTCAAAACCTGAACAAAACGATCAAGCTGGAAACGGGAGCCAAAAGCACGTTTGCTCACTTCAATAACAACATTCGATTCGAACGACAGCAGAACGACAACTGGATCGTTGACTCTACGTTGAGTCAGAATGTGCAGATGAACGAGACCATCTGGGCCGGATACATCAACCTTGGCGGGCAGGTGACAGCCAAAAATCGCCTACAGGCCGGGCTTCGCTACGAGCATACTCAAACTGATTTGCGCACCATCGATGGGAAACCGCTGGTGTACCGCAACTACGGAAACTGGTTCCCTACGGTGTTCTGGGTTCATACGCTGAATCCAGCCAGCAGTATACAACTGTCGTATAGTCAGCGCATTAGCCGTCCAACGTTTCTGCAACTGGCACCCTATTTATATTATGCTGACCCCAGCAACTCCGGCGGTGGCAATGAACGACTGTTGCCGGGGCTTTCGAAGGTCATCCAGGGCACCTATCAGTTCAAAAAGAATTTTTTGCTTACGCTGGGATATACCCGCATCATAAACGCCATTTCATTTAATCTGACGGTTATTCCCGCCGAGAACCGTCAGGTAACCCGGCCGGAGAATCTGGATCAGGCCGACAATCTGTCACTTACGTTTAGTTTCCCGCTCGTTCTGACGCCCTGGTGGCAAATGCAGACTAGTTTGTTGGGCTATCGTCAGGCTACGCAGTTCACCCAGGAGGGAATTACCCAACAGCAACACCAGCATGCATTTCGCCTGACACATAGCCAGACGTTTACATTGCCCCACAATTTTGCGGCTGAGGTATCTGGCTTTTACCAAAGTCGCAGCCTGATTGGCGTGATGCACCGCCGTCCGTTCGGAGTCCTGAATATAGCGGTAAAAAAGCAGCTTCCGGGCAATAAAGGCTCGTTGCGGCTGGCGGGCGAGGATCTGCTCTGGAGCAGTTTTTTAGCTTATGAAGTGAGTAATCCTTCGCAGGGCTATTCGGCTACCGCTGGTGGTCGGGGTAATCATACACGCTTGCTACGGTTGACCTACACCCGCTCGTTTGGCAATCAGAAAGTGAAGGTGAACACGACGCGAATAACCGGCTCCGACGATGAGCGCAAACGGATCAACTAAGTAAAGAACCATCTGTACGGTTTTCATAGTCAATTGGCTAAAAAGCAAAGCCTTATGACTGAAAATCAAACGTCTTTTCGGATGGTAACGGCGAAATTTGTCTGAAGCAGGGGGTACGTAAATGAATAGATACTCAACGCACTCCCGGTATGTACCCGATGAAGAATAGACTTGTGAATTTTTAAACCTTTTTAGCCAGACAAAAATGAACTTTACTTTCTCGAAGGATCTCAAAGTAATCTTAGATACCAAGGTGGGCATCTTTGATGTTCCAGTGGATGGCAGCCCCCGCTTCACTAATTTGGAAACTGCGTTCGCCAGTGAAAAGCAGCGCATTGACAACGTCAGGATGCCCGCTGCCCCTGCTCCCGAACAGCCAGTAGTAAACGAAATGGCCCCCCAAAAAGCTATTTCGTTTACCATTGCACCGCTGCCCATTACTACGTTGGTAGAAAGTATTAACGCGTTGAGGGATGAACCTTTGCCGACAGGCCAGCCCAAACTTACCCATTTAGGTATTTTTTACGGACTTACGCCTGATACCAACCAAATCGTACTGGTTATGCGAGGAGTCTTTTTAGATGGTTCCGACGATGGCGAGAAATTGCATTTGACACCATCAGTGATGTCTACAAAACAGTTCACCAGCTTAAACCTAACCCCTTCCAAGAAGTCACAGTTGGCCTTGCTGAACCAGTTCGAGCAGTCATTCCGGTCCATTCATGGCGAGGATAATTTTATCACGGGGGCCTATATGCAATTTGATCCTTTGCTAAAGGCATTAAGCGATTTGGATAAGGAACACTGCCCCCTGCTGTCCATTCGCTTTGGCTTTATGGAACGTGTTGAAAACTCGAATAGCCCGTTCAACCGCAATTGTTTTCACCTTATTTTCAGGGGTTTACACGCCGATGGTCAAACGCCTTCGGTAAAGCAGTTCTCCACTTTCGATGATGAGCCGGGTTATAGTGGACCCAAGCCAAGCACCCCGCCTTTCGGGCGATAAACAAATAAATCTGACGTGTGATGAAGCTGGTCGATATAGCGATGTTTCTCGTGTATGTAGCTACCTACATCGTTGTGATTCCTGTTGGGGTTGGCGCTTACTATAGTAAATATCTTTCCCGGACAGGGTCTATTTTGCTGCTTGGGTTGTCGATTGTTCTGCTTCTGGATTTGCTGTTGTTGTTGTTTGATTTGACAGCCACTCTAACCTTTCTGTATCTGTTTTCAATTGCCGATGTGCTGATGATGGCCACTATCTTTTCGTTGCTCATCCGTCGTAGAAAAGTCCGGATAGTCTTTTTGTGGCTTGGTCTGTTACTGGTGCCATTTATCACCCTCGATGCTTTTTTTATTTCGGGACTGACTAATAATGGCTTCAGTAACGCGGTAGCCAAGGCCTACATACTGACCATCGGATTGTATTACCTGAGCCAGGTATTGCAAACCGATATTCACATACCGTTGGCCAGGCAGCCTATGTTCTGGATAAGCGTCGGTGTTGTGACCTATAATCTGGTTGGTGCATTCGATCTGTTCCGAGAGCCCCTTGCCGGCTATTCGCAAACACTTTATTTGCAGTACTATATTTTCTGGTCGATCATCACCATCGGCATGTACATCGGCTTCGCCTACGCGTTCTGGCTGAGTGCATATGTAGAAACGTCAACAAGCCGCACTGATCCATGAAACCTGCCCTTTTTCTGCTCATTGCTGCGCTTTGGTGGCAGGTTGCGTGGGGGCAGCGTAGCCTTCCATCGACCCGGATTGTGGCGGTGAAGGCCGGAAATAATCAGAAAGATTCGGCCTTCACTACCATAAGCTTATCCCAAAAACAACCCATCCGGCTGGCCAACAATCAGAATTATCTACTGTTTAGCTTTGCCGATGAGCATAATGCATCGCAGAAAACAGTTCAGTATAAGCTGAAGGGACTTGATTATGCCTGGATCACCTGCACCAATTGCTCGCAGGCACTGTATGCTCACCTGGATGGTGGCGACTACACGTTTCTTGTCAAACCTGCGTCACCGAATGCCACGGCCGACGAATTTGCTTTCGTTATCGAAGGAGCCGTCTGGCACAAGTGGTGGTTTATTCCTCTGCTCTTTCTGTATGCGCTTGTTTTCGTTGGTGTGTGCATCTACTTTTTTGTCCTGTATCGGTTTCGTCAAAAGCTTCTGGAGCAGCGCCACATTCACCGGGTAAAGATGGCCTCAATGGCCGAGCTCACTGCCGGTATTGCCCACGAGATTCAGAACCCGCTCAACTTCGTCAACAACTTCGCCGAAGTGTCGGTCGAGTTGATGCACGAACAACGAGAAGCCTTATCAAAAGGTGACCTGGACGAAGCAAACTACATTGCCGACGATCTGGAGGAAAATCTGCAACGTATCGCTCAAAACGGGCAACGGGCCAGCAACATTGTCAGGGGGATGCTCGAACACGCCCGCATCAGCACCGGAGAGCGGGAGCCCACTAATCTTAATGCCCTCTGTGAGGAATACCTGCGGCTGGCTTATCAGGGGATGACCCACTTTGGCGCATCGCCGGACCATGGACTGCCGGCCCGGGTTCAATTTGCCTGCACGCTGGAAACTAACTTTGACCCCAGTCTGCCTTTAGTCCCGGTGGTGCCGCAGGACATCAGCCGCGTATTGCTTAACCTGTTTAACAATGCTTTTTATGCCGTGGGCCAGAAGCAGAAAACAGCTTCAATGGATTACCAGCCGACTGTTACGGTCAGCACAGCCCTGCTTCGTCATCAATCTGACCGCCGAGCAGTCGAACTTCGGATTTGTGACAATGGAACGGGCATTCCCGACGCGATAAAAGAGAAGATCTTTCAGCCCTTTTTTACGACCAAGCCCACCGGCGAAGGCACGGGGCTTGGCTTATCGTTGAGTTATGATATTATTACCAACGGACATGGGGGCGAAATGACGGTGCAGTCGCAGCAGGGTGAGGGCGCAACGTTTATACTGAAACTAATTCTGTAGCCGAGTTTTCGACCAATACCATTTGGGCATCCATCAACATGCCCTGTCTGCTTCCATTTAATAGATATAGCGTGCTTCGCCTACCAATAGGTAAGAATAGTGAAGGCTTTAGGCATTAATTTGAAAATGAATTAGTTAATTAGCTCTGTAACTGCTAGTTAAAGCCGTTTCTTTTCCACGGAAAGCATGGGTTAGAGTTGGATCGGCCAGGCCATGAACAGCATAATCGTGGTTGATGAATTGATTTCAGCTTTTTGACGCAGAAGCTACCTCAGTATGCAACGAGTCTATTGTTGTTTTCCCACCTTTCTCCATGAGCACCAAGATACTGGTAGTGGACGACGAAGTCAGTTTACAACCACTTATGCAACAACGTTTCCGGCGCAAAATACAGGCTGGCGACTATGTATTCAGCTTTGCAACCAGTGGTCAGGCAGCGCTGGCTATTTTAAAAACTGGACCGGAGGTGGATGTATTGCTGCTTGACATCAATATGCCCGACATAGACGGCTTGACTTTACTTAGCCAGCTCCCGCAAGTAGCACCCACCAGCCGGGCGTTGATGGTATCGGCCTATGGCGATCTGGCCAATGTACGCACTGCTATGAACCGGGGTGCTTTCGATTTTGTCATGAAGCCTATTGATTTCAAGGATCTGGAACTGACCATTGATAAAACGGCCCGCCATGTGGGACAGTTGCGCGAGTCGATTCATGCAAAGGCCGTTGCCGAGTTAAAGGCCCGATTTTTCGATAACATCACGCATGAATTCCGGACTCCGCTCTCGCTCATTCTGGCTCCCGTTGATAACCTGTTGCAGAATCCCCGACAGGACGAGGCACTACGCCGGAGCCTGCTTACCATCCAGCGGAATGCAAATCAATTACTTAACTTAATTAATCAACTCCTTGACCTGGCCAAACTGGAAGCCGATAGTCTGCCACTGCTCGAGTCGAGCGGGGATGTTATCACTTTTCTGGACGATGTTGTCAACTCCTTCGGCGCAATGGCCGATCAGAAACAACTTTCCCTGACGTTTTCCAGTAACCTTCAGCATCAGGAGATCAATTTTGATGTCGATAAATGGCAAAAGATTCTCGCCAACCTTATGTCGAACGCCATCAAGTTTACGGCCGCCGGCGGTAAAGTCGCCGTGGTTTGCGTGGTGGGCCAAAAGCAGTTGGTCCTGACGGTCGCCGACACGGGAGTGGGTATTCCACCGGAACACATAAGTCGAATATTTGATCGGTTCTATCAGGTAGATGCTTCCCTGACCCGAGCCTACGAAGGGTCGGGAATTGGCCTCTCGCTAGCGTATGAACTGACGCGTCGGCTAGGGGGGCATCTCTCCGTCGAAAGTCAGCCGGGCCGTGGTACCATTTTTACGGTCGAGCTGCCTATCCAGAAAGTAGTTAAATCCGCCACCTACGGGATACGGATACAGCCCCGGCCAACGGTTCCTCTCTGGGTGGAAGACCATCCGCTAACTACCAATCTGGAAGAATCTGACCGTCCGCTTATTCTGTTGGTCGAAGATAATTCGGAACTGATCACCTTCATCGCCGAATCACTTTCGGGTCAGTACCGGATACTGACCGCTGCCAATGGTCGGCAAGGGCTGGAACTGGCACAGCGTGAATTGCCCGACATTGTGGTGTCGGATGTGATGATGCCTGAGATGGATGGCTATCAATTAACTCATCAGTTGAAAAATAGCCCCGACACCAATCATATTGCCGTGCTTTTGCTTACAGCCCGTTCCGGTGTTCAACACCGTCGGGAGGGCCTGTTGGAAGGGGCCGATGATTACCTGACAAAGCCGTTCGATATGACAGAGCTGACATTGCGACTCCGGAATATGGTTAGTCGGCAGCAGAAAATACGGGATTATTATCTGCGATCTCTCACCAAACCGGACCCGCAACCAACGCTTACCGTGCCGGAAGCAGATAAACCGGTTACCCCTCAAACCGTGTTTATGAACAAACTCTACAGATGTATCGAAACACATCTGGACGAATCTGCTTATAGGGCCGAAGCGCTGGCCGACGATATGGCCATGAGCGTACGAACCCTGACACGCAAGCTTCATTCGCTGGTAGGGGTAAGCCCCGCCCGCCTAATTCGCACCTACCGGCTTCGGCGTGCCTGCGACCTGCTTAAAATTGGGCATCCGGTTTCAGAAACGGCTTATCTCGTTGGGTTTGAGCATCCCACAAACTTTGCCACTGCGTTTAAAGAGGTATATCAACAAACGCCCACAGAATTTGTGGCAGCCGACCTTAAACGATAGCTGCTTTTATCTCCCTTTTTAAAAACCAGCATTGCCGGGCCGTCAACAGTTTCGACAGTCCGGTCAACGCGTCATGACTGTTTCAGCCGTTAACGAAGTGGCGGGTGCCAGTAGGAAAACGATACCGGCTGCTGATGTTGCCGATTTCCGGAATCGGCCTTGGCATGGACTATTCATTAGGGTCTTTACTAGGTATCCTTTTTCGCTTGCGGACTCGTTTCCGGTACAAAAAACCACAGAACGGCAAGAGCTACAAGAGCCAGGGCAGCTAGTGTCAGGAAGGCGACGTTGTAACTGGTTCGCTGGAGTAAAGCACCGGCAAAGACGTTGCTGAGCGAGGAGCCTAAGCCAACAGCCGTAGCAATTGCACCCTGCGTGGTATTGAATAGCCCACTACCGCTGGTTAAATCTGAGACGATCAGAATGGAAAGAACCCCGAACAGGCCCGCGCCAACGCCATCCAGAATCTGAATAGCGACGAGCAAAACAGGATCATTAGTGAGGGTGTAGAGCAAACCCCGGATGGGGAGCACAGCAAAGCCGATGAGCAGCAACCGCTTACGCCCTTTGGGAGCCAACTTTCCTGTGAGGTGACTGACAGGAATCATAACCAGTTGCGCGACAATAATGCAGGCCGACATGTAGGCCGATGAAGCCCCGGCGTTGATGCCTTTAGCCAAACGCTGCCCTAACAGGGGCAACATGGCGGCATTGGCGAAATGAAAAAGTACACAAGCCAGCGCGAAAAACAGAATGGATCGGTTGCCCAGTACGGCCCGGATACCGGTTGGCTTCCCTTCCGGATTTTCCGGCTCGTCTTTCGGCCCCTTTCCCCGCGCCAGTTCATGGTCGATGTCGGTTTCACGGATGCGCCAGACGGCCACGCTACTGAGCAGCGACATGACGGCCAGCAACACAAATATCCCTTCCGTTCGGAGGTAATAACCAATCAGGCCAGCCATCACCGCAGCAAATACATTCCCCGCGTGATTGAATGTTTCGTTTCGACCCACCCGTCCGTCGAGTGCTTTTGGGCCAACCAGCCCGAGGGTCAATGCGGCAATGGCGGGAGCAAACCAGGCCGCAGCTACCCCCATCATGGCCTGACCGCCCAAAATGACCCCATACCGAGGCCAGGTGATGGTAAGCAGAGCTGCCGTAGCAATTAACAGCGATGCCACAACAGACAGGATGCGTTTTCGGCGTGTACGGTCGACAAGAGCACCAGCGGGCGTCTGGGCCACTACGGTTGCAATACCCATCACCGACATAGCAATACCAATTGTTTGGGCGTCCCAATGCAATGTGGTGAGCAGATAAATAGCCAGGTACGGACCCAGCCCATCGCGAACATCGGCCAGAAAAAAGTTGGCCGCATCCAGCGCGCGAAGACTGATTTTGCTGGCTGTGTGTTTTGGGGGTTTAGCGGGGGTGTCGATCATTTTTGCGTAAATGAGTAGAAGACTAACGCAGGTAACTGGATGTATGTACCCAATCGGGGAAAGCTATGCCAGTCGATAATACAGCCATACGGTGCCCAGTGTAAATAGAAGCGCGGTTAGCATGACCGGAATGCCGAGCTTGAGAAATGCCCAGGCGCTAACCTGCTGCCCTTCCCTACGTAAAGCGACCAGCCAGAGTATAGTCGCCAGCGACCCCGTTACCGACAAGTTCGGCCCCAGATCGATACCAATCAGGATGGCGCTTTTGATTACGTCCGGTACCTGACTGACCTGCACCACCGTACCTGCTATTAGCCCGGCGGGTAGGTTATTGACCAGGTTGCAGGTTAGCGCAACGCCAATCCCACTTACCCAGGTTGTCATCGCTATTGAACGGGTTGTGCTGTCGTGTAGCAGCGTTGTCAGTTGCTGAATAAGGCCGGTTTTGACGAGCGCTTCTACAAGCACAAACAACCCTGCAACCAACGGAAGTACAGACCAGGAAACCTCTTTGATGACGACAAGCGGATTTAGTCTCGCCCGAATCAGGACAAGAACCGTTGTGAGGATACCCGTGATAGCGGTCGGCAAACCCAGCGGCCTGTCCAGCGCGGAGGAAACCAGTAGAACAACTGCCGTAGCGGCAATACCGAGAATGGCCAGACGCCCACCGGGAGACAGCGCTGGAATGGCAATGGCTGTTTCAACGGATTCGGTTAGTGCCTCTCGCTGGGTAAAACGAAGCACTGCATACGTAACACCAATCGACACCAGCGAAGGCAGGGTATATTGAGCTAGCCAGGCCAGCAGGGGGGGCATGTGGCTCCCATAAATAACCAGGTTAGCCGGGTTGGAAATGGGCAGCACAAACGATGCGGCATTGGCAATGAAGGCACAGATAAACAGGTAAGGCAATGGATTTTTCACCTTTGCAGCGTTGACGGCGGCAGCCACGGCCGGCGTAAGCACAACAGCCGTGGCATCGTTGGATAAAAACGTAGTGACGACGACACCCACCAGATAAATCAGCAGAAATAGTCGGCTGGCTGATCCTTCGGCGCGTTTGGTGGCATGAGCCGCCAGCCAATCGAACAGGCCTTCTTCTCGGGCGGTTTCGGCCAGCAGCATCATGCCCGTTAGAAACAGGTACACGTCCAGCCCCTTAGCGATACCCGAAACGCCTTCGGAAACGGATAATAACTGAAAGATCAGGAGTAAAAGCGCCCCGGAAACAGCCCAAACGGCCTCAGGGATGTTGAAGGGTCGGATGATGACACCCGCGATGGATACAAACGTGATAATCCAGATGAAAATGTGAGTCATGTAATCTTGTTTGCCTGTAGTTAAAATGATGGTTTGCCAGTTCTGTTATTAACTGTCAGACAGCCACAAAGGAAAAAGGGCTTGCTTAGGTTTACGTTAGATTAGTATTAATTTTTCTTCATCCGTTGCGTGCCACTGGCAGTATAATTATCAGAGCGTGCGGATTACTGTAATGATGACTGGATACTGTGAAAACCATGCCACAAATGTGTGGCAAACGGCAATGAATTGATTCGTAGCGGTTTACCAAAACCTAATTCGTATATTATATTGACTGGTGTGGGTAGTTTTACTCAAAGTTGTAGATAGTGTGGTATTTTTTGAAATTTAGAATTATTCTGTAAATCAGTCGTATAAGATTAAAATTCAATTAAAGAGAATGGGAATCTTACTTAGTTGACCGCAAAAAATAAGCCTCATCCATTGATAGGAGGAGGCTTATTTTTTGATGGCTGCTGTTTTCACGAATAGCCATTCGCAGTAAGTTGCTTATTTTTTTGTTGCTACCAGCTTGGCCGTATCGAATGGCTGAGGGGTACGATGAACAAGCTTGTCAGTCGACATTGTCAACGCCTTTTTGAGGACATACTGAGCCAGTACAGGAAAATGATCGGAGAAGGAAATGCCAGATAGAGTCTGGCACGTTTTAATATGCCAGTCATGGCTAACGAACTGCTGGTCTATGCGCACACAATAAGGGTGGCGATTCAGCGTAAATCCAAGTCCCTGCCCAGCCTCTTCAAATGCATTGGTGAAGTTTTGGGCCAGCTTTCCGTAGGAATAGCCAATGGGTGTTTCGTTTAAATCGCCACAAATAATAACGGGATATCGACTGCCCACAACATACGATTCTACCTCCCGGAGTTGCTCGTTTCTATGCTCAAAACCTTCTTTTAACCGGCAAAACGTATCAAAAACCTCTCGTATAAATTGGCCTGATTTACCCGCCCGAAAAGCCTCCATGGCCTGATTTGTGCGAACACCCATCGACCACAAATGCACGTTAACAACCCGAATGGTGTCGGTTCCATAGGCAATATCGGCGCAGAGGAACCCATTGATGTCAGGCCCCTGCGTTCGGTTCCAGATACGGCCATATTGATTCAGTATCGGGTAATTGGAAAATAAAGCCAGCCCTATTTCCCGGTCTTTGTCAAAACACGTCAGCTTTTCAACTTTAGCCAGGTATTGGTTCTCGATTTGTGCATTGGGGGAATATTCCTGAAAACAGGCAATATCGGCTTTCAACGCCGATGCGTCGAATCCAGTAGCTGTTGGCCCTGTTGGAAATGTTTCGCTGTTAAAGCTCAGCACTTTCAGGGTGTTCACCTGACTTAAATTCAGGTCGCCGGCGGGTATACCCCACAGCCTTTTTACAACCATAAACGAGCATAATATCCAGATCAGACCGGCTGTTGCCACCGTCTTTTGTTTCTTGTAAAGCAAATAGATGCAGGCAACCAATCCACAGGCCATAGCTAGTGGTAAACTCATCATGACAAAGCCGGTAAGCCAATGGTTAACCATTGGGTAGTAGCAAAATGCCATAGTAACAAACAGATAACCAAGTGTTGTATACGCAAGTGGGAACCGCCGGTATCGACTGAAAAGCAGGTTGCCCAGGCCCAGTACCGTTTTCAGTAAAAGCTGGACTACTGCCGACAAAATGCGTATGAATGTATAAAAAGTTGCCATCGTTTTGTCCGTTAAATAGCGAATATGAACGCCAATGAAGGCTGCATTACTTCACGTCGAAACGACCATCGCCGATCCTGAAGCCTTCCGCGTATAATTCAACGGTGTAGACACCCGGCTTATAGGGAGAATCCCGGCGATAGAAGATATCTACCCGTTGGTCACTATTGTCAAAAGCCACTGTCTGGTGGATGCTGTAGCCAATCTCGCGCCCCTCGTACCCCACAACTCCGCTCGTGCCGCTTTCACTGATCACCGCTCCGTTAGCGTCCAGAATACGTATGTATATGTCTTTATCGTTCTTCAGGGCCAGTGGATTTGATAACAGCGTAAACGAAATTTTCAGGCGGTCGATGCGCGATGCTTTATAGGTACCGCCCCGGCGTTCTTTTCCATTGGACGCTACCGCCAAAATGTCCATATTAACGGCTTTTATGGCCGAGGCCAGCGTCACTTTATTTTTTAGGTCAGCGTTCTGAACGGAGTAATCAACCACCGTTTTTACAAGGGTTGCCTTATCCTGCTTTAACCCTTCGTTTTCGCTGATAATGCTCTGTTTTTCCTCTTCAAGGGCTCGATTTCGGCTTAGTAATGTGCCATTTTCGGCCTTCAGCTTACGGATATCACCCTCGTTTACGACCAGAAAATTTTTGTAGTCCCTGATCTTTAAATCGTACTGCTGAATCGAAAAACTAAGGTCGTACTTTAGTTTTTTCTTGTCGGTCTCTAGCTGCCGTTTTATGCGTTCCAGCTCGGTAAGACTGCCACCGAGTTGACGAACTTCAACTATTTTCTGGTCCAGGACCGTTGAAATGGAATCGAGCTTTAGTTGAGTGGACGCAAATTGCTCTACTTTGGTCGTTAGCTGTTTCTGAACTTCCAGGGTTTCGTTGCGGGAGCCAAGAAATAAATAGGCCAGTAAAGCCAGGATGCCGACAAGTGCCCCGATGGTCATGTTCAGCACGCCCTGTTGATTGCTTGTTGCTTCTGCTTCCATTTTCCTGTTTCGAGAGGTAGTGGTACAAAGCAACAACATCGAACTTAAGCCGGACTTAAGCTGACCTTAAATTTACCTTAAAATGGGCTGGCCGTCGAAAAAGTCAGGGTGAAAGTCGTGCCGTTGAGGGATGAACTTACCGCAATATGGCCTTGGTGAATCTGCGTAACCTGCGAAACGATAGCGAGCCCAACACCATGCCCATTGCTCGACTGGGCCGTTGAATTGCTACGGAAGAACGGTTGAAAAATGTGAGGTATGTCGGCCTTTGGTATGGGCGGGCCTTCGTTAAAAATCGTAACGGTTATCGTGCCTCTACTTGATTGAAAATTAACGATAGCCGTTTTTGCGGGCGAAAATTTACAGGCGTTATCGACGAGGTTCATGAGCAATACCAGCAGCGACGCTCTGTTTCCGTTCATGATCAAAGCTTCTTCATCGTCCGGAAAATCAGTAAATGTAAGCTGGATTCGGTAGTCTTCATTCCAGGCCTGCAACTGGGTTTTTGTTTCCCATAAAAGCTCATCCATTCGAACTGGCTCAAAGGGCATATTATTGCCCTGAATTGATGTGTTGGCCAATTCCAGCAAGGTGTTTGTGAGTTGTATCAGGTTTCGGGTGTCTTCCTGCAACGAATGAAGCGTTCGTTCATATACCTCTGGATTTCGCTGCTGAATGAGCGCGACATCAATCTGCGCGTTGATTTTTGTGAGTGGATTTTTTAATTCATGCGACACATTCGCAATGAACATTTTTTGTGTTTTCAGCGCCTGTTCTATTCTGTCGAGCAACCGGTTGAAGGTGGCTACCAGCAGGCCAATTTCGTCAGAACGATTTGGGTGCTCAACCCGTTTTTCTACATTCTCCGGAAAAAAAGTATTGACCTGCCGGATAATACCCGACATGGGAGCCAGGGCCCGGTCGGCAAAAAACCAGCCCGAAATACCAAGCAACAGGATGGCCGACAGAATCATAACCATCAGGATCTTCCTCAAGTCGTCAAGTGCTTCTTTACTGGTTTGGTCAATGCCACTAACAATTACCCAGTTTTTGCCCTGTCCGCCCGTCAGGTGAATGGCTACGATCTGGTACTCCTGCTGATGCAGGTACAGAATCTGGGAGGTCGAGTCGAGTTGCGGAATAAATTGCTCGTGGAAGTGGGCATTTGCCGGGTTAGTTGAAAATAATACCGCCCCGGTTTTTTCATTATAAACCGAAATGTTCTCATTAAGCAGAGGGACTTTTCCGGCCGCGTCGATAAGTCGCAGAACGGTACTATCCGTTTGCTGTAAATCAAAAAGGAGGGTGGTAGTTGTAATCGCGCGGTCCTGAAGGCGCTTGAAGAATCGTTTTTCGAGGTAAAGCTTACTAAAAAAATAAACGCCAAGCGAGAAGAAAAGCAGGATAAGCGTTACAATAAGAACGAATTGGTAGGTGAGCCGGGTACGAATATTCAGCATTATGACAACAGCTTTACGACGTATCCCATGCCAATTTGCGTATGTAGTAACTTGGGTTCGAAGTCTTTGTCTATCTTTTTGCGAAGGAAATTGATATAGACTTCAATAATATTGGTGCCGGTATCGAACGTCAAATCCCAGAATCGCTCGGCCAGTTCGACTTTGGAAATTACCCGGCCCTGATGGCGTAGAAAGTACTCCAGCAGTTGAAATTCTTTGGCTGTCAGGGATATTTCTTTACCGGCACGTATTACTTTTTTAGTGTCCGGATTTAATTCCAGATCGGCAATTCTCAAGAGGTTGCCAGTTTGAACTGTCCCGCTATTGCGCCTAGTTAACGCCCTGACCCGCGCCATCAGTTCGCGAAATTCAAACGGTTTAACCAGGTAATCATCTGCCCCTGCGTCCAGCCCCATAATTTTGTCGTCGGTAGTCCCGAGGGCGGTCAGCATCAGAATTGGCGTGAGTATATTGGCTGCCCGCAGCTTTCGACAAAGTTCAAGGCCATTTATCCCCGGCAAGATAATATCTGAGATAATGAGGGCATAGGTTGAGCGGGTTGCCAATTGGAAACCCATCGTCCCATCATAAGCTACATCAACTTCCCAGTGGTGTTCTTCAAGGCCTTGTTTGATGCTCTGTACTGTCTTGACTTCATCTTCAATAATCAGAATGTTCATAACGCGACTAATTCTTCACTCGAATTTATGGAAATAATACGATAGATGCCCTTTCAGTGTCTAGCGCAGACTTATCTAGTAGTAAGTTGGTTTTGAAAATGACTGCAACTATCTGCTCATACTATACTCATAAATATGCCTGTTTTTTGCGTAATTATTCTAATATATTTATAAGTATATTCACCTGTTTATGTCACTTTTTAGCGCAGAATTAACGATTTTATAAGGATTAATTTATTGTTAAAAGTATTAAAAATAGATTAGAGGCAATTTGCTTTTACTGAGATTAAATTGACTGTTTCGGAGAAATCTTAGAAATGCATTAAAATGGTATGAAAAAGTTTGGCTCGTGCTTCTGCCTGAACTTAACTTAAACAACATTAAAGTAGATAGAACAGCACTTGATATCCCAGACGACACCTGAAAAGCTTACGTTGTTCAGGCTTTTACCTGTTAGTAGGCCAGGGGTTGATTGTTTTCTTATAAGCGATGTTGGTGATTGAGCCAGCGATTACCGCTGTTGTTTTCCTGTTCAGAAGTTGTAGAATACACGTTCCGTCATCAATATAGGTAGGATGTTTACTGCCTTTTTATAAACACACCGTTGCTTTCGCTATGAATATGCCCAACTCTTTATTTGATGAACATAACGTGCTTCATGAGTTGAAGCATTTCTTGCCCGCTCAGGCCCCTTTAAAAGACTTTGTTCACCATAATACCTTGCACTCTTTTCAGGAGTTAACGTTTACCAAAGCCCTACAAAAAGCTTCTGAAATATTTGGTTATAAAGTTTCGCTTTCCATCGATGAATTTCGATCACTATATGTGTCAAAACGTATACGGGCGGACGTTCTTCAGCGCATTATAGTCCAGCACAAGGGCGAAAAACGAGCGCATGAGTGGACAGAAATTATGCTGAACAAGCCTTATCCATTGGCTCACCAGCCGCGCGTGGGTTCGCTTCGGGCTAACTGGAAGAAAGAGTACTATGTCGATCTGGATTCTCTGGTTCACCCCATTCTTTTCCGAATCCTGTGCAGTTACCTCGATCAGGGCATTTCGATCTGGAACTTCCCGATTCGTGATAAAGATTTCCTGTCGTCCATGCGTGAATTGGAAACGAACAGCTTCACCAGTGTTTTCAGGACCAGCCAGGTTAAAGACCTTTTTCTAAATACGAGTTGCGGTATTAAAGACTTACTCGACAGGCTGATTGGCGATGAGTCGCTGTACGAACATTACCTGTTCGATCAGCAATTTGCCCATTCGGGCTGGTCCGGTCTGGTAAGTGTGGTTGAGGAGTTGCCCGAAACCCTGCTCGATGCCCGCAAAATATCCCTGCATGATCTGATTGTATTCGAACTTCTGCTGGAAATCGACGCGCTTGAGTATCATCACAAGAACAAGTGGACTCCTCTGGGGAGCTGGTTGAAACACAGACCCGTAGCCCTTTTTGCCGACACGCCTGATACCGAACAAAGTGAAGTGCGTACCATCTGGCAGGACGCATTTGAGTGGAGTTATTACGATCAAGTCATTGCCGGACTTGAACTGGAAGTACATAATGAGATACGTATCGCCGACAAGAGTTTTCAGGCTATGTTCTGCATTGATGACCGGGAGTGTTCATTTCGGCGTTACCTGGAGGAGTTTGACCCTGCCTGCGCAACCTTTGGTACGCCGGGTTTTTTTGGCGTTGACTGCTTCTTTCAGCCCGAAGACGGGAAATATTACACCAAGATTTGCCCTGTTCCTATCTCGCCCAAGCATTTAATAAAGGAGACTGGGGTTACCAATAAACGTCAGCAGGACTTTCACTTTAACAAGCATGCTCATTCGTTTCATAGCGGTTGGCTGATCTCTCAAACACTGGGTTTCTGGTCGGCTTTTCGTTTGATACTGAATATTTTTAAACCAACCATGAGTCCGGCGGCTGCTTCGTCGTTTAAGCACATGGACCATTTATCTACGCTTACGATTGAAAATCAACACGTAGAGGATATCGAAAATGGGCTGCAAATTGGGTACACCATCGACGAAATGGCGGCTCGTGTAGAAGGTCTATTGAAGAGTATCGGGCTGGTTGACGACTTTGCCACGATTATTTATGTCGTTGGGCACGGCGCAAGCAGTATCAACAACCCACACTACGCGGCCTATGATTGTGGTGCCTGTTCGGGCCGGGCCGGGTCGGTAAATGCGCGATCCCTGTCGTACATGGCCAACCACCCGAAAGTAAGAGCAATTCTTGGCGAAAGAGGGCTAATGATTCCGGACACAACCCAGTTTATCGGCGCACTGCACGACACCACCCGCGATGATATTGCTTTTTTTGATGAGGCTTCACTGTCGCCGGAGAACCTGGAAAAGCATCAGAAAAACAAAGAGACCTTTACAACTGCGCTGGACTCCAATGCAAAAGAGCGGTCGAGACGGTTCGAGTCGATCAATAGTAAACTAAGTCCAAAACAAATCCACAATAAAGTCCGGGAGCGGTCGGTTTCCTTATTCGAACCTCGCCCTGAACTCAATCACGCCACTAATGCGCTGACCATTGTGGGCCGTCGGTCGTTATCGAAAGGGTTATTTCTGGACAGGCGGTCATTCCTGAATTCGTACGATTATCGGGTCGACCCGGATGGAATCTATCTATTCAACATTCTTAAAGCTGCGGCTCCCGTTTGTGGCGGTATAAACCTTGAGTATTTCTTTTCGCGCGTAGATAACCAGCAGTTAGGCGCGGGTACGAAACTGCCGCACAATGTGATGGGCCTCATTGGCGTAGCCAACGGAATGGACGGCGATTTGCGACCGGGATTACCGAGCCAAATGATTGAAGTACATGATCCTGTGCGCATGTTGTTTGTTATTGAGCAGTTTCCCGGCCTTGTTCTGGATGTTATCAAACGATTATATGCCACCTATGAATGGTTTATCAATGAGTGGGTTCATTTAGTGGTTATCGATCCTGACACACAAAAAATTTATGTGTTTAAAGAGGGCGAGTTTACAGAATACCATTCCGCGATTCATCACGTCGATACGGTATCAAACATTACACCTTTGATCGAAACGCACCAGGAAGACCTTCCAATTTATATACTCTCTTAGGATCAACACATGGCATTCCTTCTTCAGTTTTTTATTTTACTACCAATACTTGGATTTTTAGTTATTCTGCTAATTCCCGAAAAAAAGGAAATACTCATTTCCTGGACGTGTTTTGGTTTTGTTGGGTTACATTTTATCCTCGCCATTGGCTTTATCGCTGACTGGCTATTTAATGGACATCCAGAGTTGAACCTTAAAGATATTGTTTTGCTGCACGCGGCTGATTATGAGTTTTTAATCGACTTCTATTTTGATGGAATTACGGCAGTTTACCTATTAGTTGGCTCTATTCTTACATTTTTAGTGACCGTTTATAGTCGCTATTATCTACATAGAGAGGATGGCTACAAACGGTTTTTTACGACGATCCTATTTTTTTACATGGGGTATAACATCACTATTTTCTCCGGCAATTTTGAAACACTTTTCATTGGTTGGGAAATACTGGGTATATCTTCATTTCTGCTGATTGCGTTTTATCGGAATAAATATCTACCAGTAAAAAATGCAGTAAAAGTATTCTCTGTATACCGAATTGGTGATGTTGGTTTATTACTGGCTATGTGGATGAGTCATCACCTGTGGCACGAAAATGTTACGTTTATTGAGCTTGGTGATTATGCGCGGGTACATGAACATTTGCAGACCCACAGTCTCATTGGCGTATTTATCTCACTGATGATTCTGGCCTCGGCATCGGCAAAATCGGCTCAATTACCTTTTTCGTCCTGGCTACCCAGAGCTATGGAAGGGCCAACCCCATCCAGCGCTATATTTTATGGGTCACTGGCGGTTCATCTGGGTGTTTTTCTGTTACTCAGGACCTTCCCTTTCTGGGAGCAGCAAACTTCCGTTCGTATTCTGATTGCTGTCATAGGGCTAACGACAACCATTGTCGCGTCGGGAATTGCCAGAGTGCAATCGTCTATCAAAGCACAAATTGCCTATGCTTCCATTGCCCAGATTGGGCTGATGTTTATTGAAGTAGCGGCTGGTCTGGAAAGCCTTGCGCTGTTCCACTTTGCCGGTAATGCCTTCCTGAGAACCTATCAATTGCTGGTTTCACCATCGGTCGTGAGCTACCTGATTCGGGAGCAGTTCTACACGTTTTATAAGACACAGCGGTCGGTGGAGGATTTTATTCCTAAAAAACTTGCCTACACATTTTATATGCTGGGTATTAAGGAATGGAACTTGGATTCGATGATGTATCGGTATTTATGGAACCCCGTAAAATGGCTGGGCAATCGGTTAAATTTCTTTACGTTGAATAGGTTATTATTCGTGTTTGTGCCGTTTTATTTAATTGGCTTATTCTGCCTGTACAATCGGGAAATTATTCCAGAATCAATATCCGCTTATTTGCCTGTTACTTTTTCGTTTACGGCGCTGGTTTTGGTTATGAAATCATTTACAAAGCGCAAACGAGCGCGTGTAGCCTGGCTATTAACGATCATGAATCACTTTTTCGTGGTGTTGGCAATTTCGTTTAATGAGACGTTCAATTACTCACAGGGCCTACTGTATTTAAGTGGTGTTTTTGTGGCGGGTGTTACCGGGTTTGTTTGCCTGAGCCGCCTGAAATTTATTGAGAAGAGTATAAACCTGCAACAGTTTCATGGCTATTCAAAAAAGCACCCGAAACTGGCATTTGTATTCCTGCTCGCCTGTTTGGGCGTATCTGGGTTTCCAATTACGCCCACGTTTATTGGCGAGGATTTGATGTTTAGTCATATCCACGAGAACCAGGCGATTCTTGCGCTTTTTACATCGCTAAGTTTCATTATTGATGGGCTGGCTATTATTCGAATCTATGCTCGGATATTCCTCGGCCCATACGAAAAGTCGATGTACGAAATGGCCTACCGATCGTATTGATTGATCGTATTTTTTGAGCTTGTTTTAGTAAGCTTTTCCGTGGTGTCGGGTTCTTAAACCTCATTAAAGGATTTTTAACCACAGAGGCACAGAGAACACAGAGGTTAAATGGGATAAAAGCTCGCCCATTTAACCTCTGTGTTCTCTGTGCCTCTGTGGTTAAAAATCCTTCAGTGAGGTTTATTTTAGAAAGCTTTCCTCGATTCCTAATTAACCGAATTATTTGACCGTATTCGACACCACCGCAGGCTGGTACAAAAAGTAATCGTAGATTGAGCGAGCTGCGTGTGCTATTGTTTGCTCCCGTTCGGCAAGGGGCATGGGCGAGTCGCCGACAAAAACGGCAATGGCAATATGACCCGCATCGCCCGGTAAGGTAATGATGCCAACATCGTCTGTAGCACTGCCGTCCAACGACCCCGTTTTATGGGCAATGACTGTATTAGGCGGTAGATAGCCTTTGAGTCGGGCGGCTCCACCCCGGCAACGCTCCATAACGCCTAGCAACAGCGCCCGACTTTCGGGTTTGAGGGCCGTACCGCGGTAGATTTGGGTTAATAGATTGACCATCGCATCGGGGGTTGAGGTGTCACGCGGGTCTATTTTGAGTCTGGCAGCTGCAGCCCGTCTTGTTTCCGGCGTAGTAGTGCTATCCAGTTTTGCGTAAAAACCGAGCGTCCACTGGCTGGAAGGCGGTAGCGTGATACCTTCGAGGTCGGCAATTAATTGGATAATGGTTCGGTCGACAGACATACCCTGAATGCCCAGCGTCTTCAACCGGTTCTGAACGGCCTGTGTACCCCCCACCAACCGAAGGAGAATATCCGTTGCCGAGTTATCGCTAATGACCATCATCAATTCCAGCAGGTTCTGGACAGACAGTTGAACGCCGGGTTTGGCGAAGAGAACATCCAGCGTGCCGCTGCCGGGGTGCAAATCGGACGGTTGTAAATCGACCATCGTCATCAGCGACAATTTGCCCTGCTCGATCAGCGTGAACAGTTGTACGGCAATGGCGACCTTTACCGTACTCGCCATTGGGAATCGTTCCTGTAGGTTCAAACTCACCTGTTTCCCTGATTCGAGGTGCAGGGCACAAATGCCCACTTGACCTTTCGCCAGTGCCGCGATGCGTTCCAGTTCCTGATTTAGCCGTTGCGTAGCTATATCTTTTTGTCCAGTTGTAACAGGTTGGGCAACGCTCAGGCTGTTGATGAGCAGTAATAAGCCTAGTAGTAAGGAGGTGATTTTAGGGAGGGTTAAGTTCATTGTAGAGAGGTTTTAAAGATATAGGCTATACGGCCTTACGGCCGCGCTACTTTTTCTGATCCATGTAGTTCACCGTCAGGTGGCAGAGAGCTTTTACGCCATTAGTGAAGCTACTTTCATCAATTTGAAAATCGGGGGTATGGTGTGGGATTTCGTTCGGCTTTTTGTCTTTCGGTCGGGCACCCGTACTGAAAAAGAAACCGGGCACTTTCTGTGCGAAATACGCAAAATCTTCCGAACCCATGCCCGAGGGGACTAACAGCACATTGGTCATACCCGCCAATGATTGTAACGTAGGTACCATCTTTGCGGTCAGCTCTTTGTTGTTGACCAGCATCGCATCTTCCATATTGATCGATACATCGGCCGTAGCGCCCGCACTTTTGGCAACGCTCGTTACGACCTCTTTTATCCGCTTGTAAAGGGTATTTCGCATGGTGGTGTCGAGCGTGCGGATGGTGCCGATCATGGTGGCTTCTTCGGGAATGATGTTCTCCCGGTTACCGGCATGAAAGGCCCCAATGGTCAATACGGCGGCATGTTCGGTGAGGGGCATGTTCCGGCTGATGATCGTTTGCAAACCCATGATGATCTGGGCACCCGTTACAATCGGATCAACGCCAGACCAGGGCGCGGCACCGTGCGTTTGCTTGCCGTAGATAGTTATGCGAAAGATGTCATTCTCGGCACTGACACTACCGGGACGATAGGTGAATGTGCCTACGTCGTTACCCGAAGCAATGTGCTGGCCGAAAATTACATCAACTTTTGGATTATCCAGAACGCCTTCTTTCACCATGAGCTTGGCTCCCCCTTCTTCACCAGTTGGCGGTCCTTCCTCACAGGGCTGGAAAATAAACTTGACGGTTCCGCGCAACTCGCTTCGAACGGATGCCAGCACTTCGGCTGCACCCATGAGCATAGCCACATGCGAATCGTGGCCGCAGGCGTGCATGACGCCCGTTTTTTTGCCGTTATACTCGGTCGTGACCGTTGACTTGAAGGGCAAATCGACCCGTTCAGTTACGGGCAAGGCGTCCATATCGGCCCGTAGAGCCACAACCGGGCCGCGCTTGCCACCAACGAGTAAACCGACTACACCCGTTTTTCCCACGCCGGTTTGTACGTCTATGCCTAGTGCCTGCAAGTGAGCAGCTATTTTAGCAGCCGTGCGAAACTCACGATTGCCCAGTTCGGGATTCTGGTGAATATCGCGTCGCCAGTCAATGACTTTTTGGGTCAGCCCATCGGCAGTTTTGTCCATTCGGGTCAGTAGAATGTTCGTTCCGGGCGCAGAACCGACTTGAGCAAAGCTGGAAAACGATAGTAATCCCGTCAGCAGGTAACTAGTGAGTAACTTATAGAAGTTGGGCATGGCGGAAGGATGCTGTCTCGTACAAATAGATTACAGAGTAGCCAGTGCACTCTCCAGATCAGTAAGCAGATCGCTTACGTTCTCAATACCAACAGAGTACCGAATCAGGCTTTCGGGTATGCCAAGGAGTTTGCGTTGCTCTTCCGTCAGCTCAACGTGGCTGGTGGTTCTTGGTGGGCCAGCCAGCGTACTCACCGAGCCGAGACTGGCGGCCAGATGTACAAACTGGAGTTTTGGCAGAAACTTCTTCACGTTGTCGTAGCTGCCAACCAGCGAAAAACTCATGATACCGCCAAACCCCGACATCTGTTTTTTGGCAACGTCATGGCCGGGGTGCGTCTCGAGACCCGGATAAAATACGTCACTAACCTTTGGATGCGCTTTCAAATAACGGGCTATGGTGAGGGCTGAAGCATTTTGCCGCTCAATGCGCAGTTCCAGCGTTTTCATGCCTCTGGCGATCATGTAAGCGGCATCGGCCTGTAGGCTCGCCCCGTTAATTTCCCGAAACTGGAACACTTTCTCAACGAGTTCTTTAGTGCCACACAATACGCCACCCATCGCATCGGAATGGCCGCCCAGAAACTTGGTGGCGCTATGGACAACCAGGTCAGCCCCCAGTGCCAGCGGGTTCTGGTTGATGGGTGTGGCAAAGGTGTTGTCGACTACCGTAACGGCCCCCACTTTTTTAGCGGCCGCTGCCAGTCGGGCTATATCGACGACTTTGAGTGTCGGGTTGGTGGGCGTTTCGAGGTAAAGAACGTCGCAGCCTTTGGCTACTTCGGCTTCTATTTCGTCAAAGTCCGTAGTACCGCAGAGGGTAACGTTTACCTGATAACGGGGGAGGAAGTCAAGAAAGAGCCGACTGGCACCGCCGTATGTATCTTTGATGGAAACCACTCGTTTGCCGGGTCCAAGCAGGGCAAATAAGGTGTTGCTGATAGCGCCCATGCCGGTAGCAAAGGACGTAGCCGCTTCGGCTCCTTCCAGAATCCGGATTTTTTCTTCGAGTACGTGAACAGTAGGGTTGGTGTTGCGGCTATAGATGTAGCCTTCAGCCTTGCCGGTTGCCACATTATGCCACTCATCGAGGTCGTGATAGGCAAAGGCAACGCTCTTGACAATGGGGGTTGTAACGGCACCGTTGGGTAACGGGTCGGTTTCTCCGGCCCATACGGACGCGGTACTTTTTTTGTACTTCGAAAAATCCATTCGTTTATAAAGTTATGTCACAGAGATGCACGGTTATTACACAGAGATACGCTGAGAAAAATGAGGTTCACAGAGGCTTTTTTATTTCCTCTTAGGGAAATTACCCTGGCTCCGTGATATTTTGGTTGTATTGTACTATATCTACTTTTTATTGCCGAAAAATAATGACCTGCTGAGTTGTCAGGCTGATTTTCGGCAACAAGTTGAGTGAGAGGTAATAATACACAAAAAAGGAGTTGCTTTACTCCGTTATATGCTCTTTCAGGCAGCGTTCAATGTTTAGCAGACCCGTGGTCAGTTCATCCGGTCCGGGGTAGCCGAAGCCGATGCGCATGTATATTTTGTCTTGCTCGAACCAGTGCCCCGGTCCGACAATAGTTTGGTAAGTAGCAAAAAGAGAGGGGTAAAAGGTGTCGGTATCAAGGGTGTAACCGGCTTTCAGACGCGGGAAGCAAACGACGCCCGCTGTGGGTTCTACCCAGTCGAGGTAGCGCGTTTGCGCGAAGAATTGCTTGGTAATCGCAAAGTTCGTTCGAATATGCCTGTGTGCTTCGGCAAGTCGGCTGGCCTGATTTTGTAAAATATGTACCGCAATCTGTTCATCCACCACCGAGTTTGTAATCATGATCTGCTCCTTTGCGGCCAGAAACCGGTGCATGAGCGACGTATCGAGGCAGATGATCCAGCCGATGCGAATGCCCGGCACGCCAAACGCTTTCGACAGCGAACTCACCGAAATTACGTTCCTGCTTTTTTCGGCCAGATAGGGGATACGCGGTGTCTGAAAATTCAGGTAGCGGTACGTTTCGTCTACCAGCAGGTAGCAGTTGTGCGCTTCAGCCAGAGCTACCAGTTCATTCAGGGTCGTTTCCGGGACAATCGTGCCCGTTGGATTGTGCGGGTTGGTGATGCTGATGAGCCGCGTGTTGGGCCGGATAGCCTGCCGAACCTGGTCGACATTCAGAACAAACTGTTCCTCGAACGTCAAGTCAATCAGGCTCATTTCGCAGTTGATGGCCCGTGGCGTTTCGAGGTTGGTCGCGTAATTGGGCCGTACAACAACCATATGGTCGTTTTCACTGAGCAGGGTTGTGGCAATGATAAACAGTGCCGTAGCCGCACCGCTGCAAACCAGCACATCGGCGGGCGTCAACACGGCGCTCTCGCTGGCAATGCAGTCAAGTAAGTCCGGGTGGCCCCGATGGTGCCCGTAACACAAAAGCAACTCACCCAGATTAAGGTTGAGTTCGTTTAATTTACTATCGCGAACGGAGCTTTCAGCCAGATTATACTGAATAGTTGAATAGCCAATTTCTTCCGGCGATTCGATTTCAATCGGCATTCGGGTGTAGCGCATACATGGGTCTGGTGGGCTTCGAGGGCTTAAAGTAGCCATTTGTCGCCAGTTATGTGCAAACGGATTTGACCAGTTCTGTATAGGCTTAGTCTACTGAGTTTTCCGAATTGTTTTGTATTGACTGAACGATCTGATTGAATTTTTCTTCGCCGATTTGCTCTTGAGTTCTATCAAGATAACCTCTGGTTATTTCAGCATTAGGTGAACCAATCTCGACGAATATATTGAAAGCACGTAGCAGTAAGGGGAAAGCTTTATCAATGTTTTGATCAACATTAAAATAAATGGCACCCATATTATTCAGCGTCGCTCCTTCACCCTGTCGGTCACCTATTTCCTGTTGAATCGCCAGGCTCTGTTGTAAATACTGCAAGGCCTGCTCATTGTCTCCTCGGGCTCGATAAATCTGGCTGATGTTATTCAGCGACGTTCCTTCACCACGTCGGTCACCTATTTCCTGTCGGATCGCCAAGCTCTGCTGTAAATATTGCAAGGCCTGCTCATTGTCTCCTCGGGCTCGATAAATCTGGCTGATGTTATTCAGCGTCGCTCCTTCACCACGTCGGTCACCTATTTCCTGTTGAATCGCCAGGCTCTGTTGTAAATACTGCAAGGCCTGCTCATTGTCTCCTCGGGCTCGATAAATCTGGCTGATGTTATTCAGGGCCCTTCCTTCCCCCTGCCGGTCACCTATCTGCTGCATAATCATCAATGTTTTTTGCAAATAGGTATATGCTTCTTCGTAGTCAGAGAGCACAAAAGACAACGTTGCCAATTGAGAGTAAAGTGAAGCTAGAAGTAGCTGATTGTCGGGTTCAGTTGTGGTAACTTGCCGGAGGAGTCGTTGAATTTCGGCTTGTTTTTCTTCTCTCGTCTGGCCTCCTAAAGATGAAGATTCTGATTCTGGGCTTATAAAATCAGTAGCCCTGTCGGGCGCTTCCCTATAAAAGTCTAATTCAAGGGAGCGCAGGGACCACCAGTCGGGTACTTTCTTCGGCACCTGTATATATTGACTTGGTTCTATGAAGCAGATCAGTGCGATGTCAAGGCGGGCAAAGGCATCCCGGCGTTGGTTGAAGGCCACGCAAATAGACTCGTTACCTTCCCGGAAAAGCCAGCCAAAGTCAGGAATGAGTACGATGCCTTTTTTTACGGCCAATAGCTCATCGTTGATGTGGCGATAATCTTTATCGGCCAGGCGTAATTCAACCGGTGGGCGATCAGGAAACGTAGTGCGGAGCCAATCGGCAATGTCTTTATACAGGCTATACCGGTTGTGCCCGATTAGAATAAACCGGAATGTCTGCTGGCGCAGTGCATTTTTTAATTGCAGGAGTTCATCATCGAATTGTGATTCCATCAGGCTTCTCCAACAACGCGGTGCTGGTATAATCTAGACACTTCCAACAGGGGATTCACCCGCTTATAGGTGCCATCGTTGTATTCAAAAATGATTTCTTTTTCCAGAAGATTTTGACTAGAACTGTCGAAGCCAATTGGGTTTCCTGCATCCAAATCGGTTTTGAGCGTTTTCAGGATGGAAAAGTCAGCTGGTTCGAGATAGCGGGCGGTAGCGTTGCCGAGTTTGTCGATGGCCCGCTGCATATTCTCATTTGTAATCTGTCCAACATTCGTATCGGCCTGCCAACCTGCCTGTTCGATGATCCGAAGCAGTTGTCGGGGCGATCCTCCACTATAGTGAATGGCCAAATGAATGGTTTTGGGAGAGTCGAATAACTCTACAGCTACCCGTTTACAGACGAACTCTTCAAACCGCTCAATAGCTTCATGAACGATACTGCCATCACGGTCAATAATTTTGATGAAGGGGAAGGTGATGATCTCACTAAAATTACGAATGTGCTGCTCCTCCTTCATTAGCTCAATGGGTAGGGTAAAAATCGTATTGGCTTTAATTTGCCGGATACGATTTGACTCATCCATGATAATGGCCCGTCGGGTTGTCGCACTCATTGTCTTTTCGAGCCCGTCGACAATAAACAGCACTTCCTGGCCTTTCCCTTCTCGTCTTAATTGTTCGTTGGTTTGTTCAATGAACGTATTGAATTTGATGGAAAAGTCTGGAAAACGGTTTTTAATAGTGGTGCGAATAGCGACGGCCCGTTCGTAGCTGCCAGAAAGGCCAAGTTTGAGTTTGGTCGTAACACCCAATAATTTACCCAGTAGACCTGCAACCGAGAACGGGCTGTCATTATCGACTTCCAGTTCGGCATTTCCTTCGGCTTTCAGGCTACGGTTAATCTCGTTTACGCGTTCCTGAAACCATTGGTTCATGCTTTCAAGTATGTCGTCGCTTACGCTTAAATCTACTTCGGCGGCTTTTTGAAGTAATTTCTCTAACTGAAAAACAAGAATGTCCATATACTGAACATTATCCATGTCCAATTCTTCATCGACGTTGCAGGTGACGACAAAAAAGCAGTCGGGAGAGTGCAATAACTGGGCGTATTTAGCTAGTTCGGATGTTTTGCCGGAACCGCGCATACCTGCCAGAAAGAGTAATGTTTTGTTTGAACGATTAGGTTGATAATTGAAGCGGTAGTGACCATCGGGTTTTGTTACGTTCAGAATGCGCATAACATCACGCTCCTGAAAGTCTCCTCTGAGGTTCTTGAAATCGACGTAGAATTCGTCGTTCGGCGTCACAGGTTCCAACTTATTAACGGCCGCATCAATCTCGTCCATCCGCGTTGCCTTTTTCATGTATCTCTTTTTTTACAAAAGTAATCAGTTTGAATTTCCTGCAAGTAAAATCGGATGTTTCACGCATTTGGTGACGCACATCAGGATGTTGTGTGATCATTTATGAACGTACAAACCAGAAGTACAATTTGGTTACTAGGAGGTTTCGTAGTATCACGTTCTGAACTGTATGTAAACTACCTTGCTTTACCGCGCTACCTCAATTTTATACTTCTTGCCCTTCATCTTTTCCTGGCTGATTTTTGCCAATAGCGCGGGTACTTTCTCGTGTTTTACTGCTGCAAACGAAATGAAATCCTGTACGTCGATTCGGCCAAGATCGCCTTTTTCAAGGCCGCCTTTTTGCGAGAAAAAACCAACGATGTCAACTTTGTTGAGCTTGTTTTTCTTGCCACCACTCACATACAGCGTTACAAAATCGGGCGGGTTGGGCAAGGGCTGTTTTTTTGTTGGCAAATGAAATTCTTCGAGTGAGTCGTCCAGATAATTCGGCGGTTGCTCGTCCGACGATAGAATCACATAGGCTGTCCCCGATGCGTGCATCCGGGCGGTGCGGCCGTTGCGGTGCGTGAATTCGTGTTCCTGCAAGGGCAGGTGATAATGGATCACGTATTTCATTTCGGGGATATCCAGCCCCCGCGCGGCCAAATCCGTCGTGACGAGGTAGCGGGTGCTGCCATTTCGGAACTGGATAAGAGCCCGTTCGCGGTCGGCCTGTTCCATGCCGCCATGATAGACAAGCGAATGAATGCCCCGTTCGGCCAGCAGTTCGCTGGTGCGTTCGGAAGCATCCCGATGATTACAGAAAATCAGGGCAGATTCGGAATCGAGCGTACACAGTAAATCAAACAGCGTGTCGATTTTATCTTTCGATTGGGAGTAAACTACTTTTGTGGTTAAGCCGGTCTGTTCATCAGCCGGAGCCTCGAATGATAGCTTAATAGGTGATTTGAGTCGGATAAAATCGGGTATGCTGATGCCTGATGTGGCCGAAACCAGCACACGTTTTTTAAGGTTACGCAGCCCCCCGACAATGAAGTCCATTTCGTCGTGGAACCCCAGTGCCAGCGACTTGTCGAATTCGTCCAGCACCAGCGTATGAATACCCGTCAACGAGAAACTTCGGCGGGTAATATGGTCGGCAATACGACCGGGTGTTCCGATCAGAACGGCGGGCGGATTGCTCAGGTTTTTGATTTCAGTCTCTACCGGATGCCCGCCGTAGCACACATTAACTTTGTAGCCCGTCGCCATTTTCTTCCAGACCTGTTCAATCTGGATGGCCAGTTCGCGGGAAGGGGCCAGAATAAGGCATTGTACGCTTGTTTGGCCGGGTTTGAGCAGGCTAAGAATCGGAAGCAGAAAGCCAATGGTTTTGCCGGAACCCGTGGGGGCGATCAAAAAGGCATCATTGTCTTGCAGAATGGCTTTTTGGGCGGCTTCCTGCATTGGATTTAAGGCCGCAATGCCTAGGCTTGTCAGGACGTTTGCTTGTTGCTGAGGGGTTATCATCCCGTAAAAGTAACCCGTTTTGTAGTACCGACCGTCTCGGTTGGGTGCGACAAGTCAATCTTTATATATCGCCCGACCGGGGCGGTCGGCACTACTTCTCGACCTCAAAAGCCAGCAGCACATTTCCCGGCAGTTCGCCAAATAGCCCATAACCGGAATTGACAAACAGCATACCATCGGCCACAACCGGCGAGGGGCCATCCAGCGAGCCGCCTTTGCCCTGAACGCCGTTTACCGTTTCATAGGCATGTACTGTATCATAATCCCAAATGATTTTACCATCAATGCTCGAATAAGCCCGAATATGTCCATCGAGCGCCCCGGCAAACACAACGCCCGGAATCACGGTTGGGGCGGCTGAGTTGGCTTCAATACAGCCTTTTTTGTCGCCACAAGGCGGACTGGCCGTTTTCCAGACCAGCTTGCCTGTAGCAACCTCAAGGGCATAAATGCCCGGTGCCGGGCGATGAAGGGAGTCCGTCTTGCCGAATAGCGCATATTTATTGTCGGCGTTGGCTGCATACACATATTTGCCGTCGGTGGCCATGCCCCAGTGAATACCGCCCAGCGCACTGCCCAGACCAACAGCCGTTTTCCAGATCAGTTTGCCATCATCGGGCGACAGGCCATACACCATTGCCGACTTCTGGCCAACAACCAGCATGTCGTTGCCATTTGGCTGTTTCACCAGAATAGGGGCCATACCAAAATCAAGGTCGTTGCCCGGTTTGTCTGGGCAATTGGGGCCGCCGGGACAGCCCATGTTCCACGCATCATTCTGGGTTGCCTGAAAATTCCAGGCCAGTTTACCCGTTTTTAGATTCAGCGCCTGAATGGCATCGCTCGTGTTCGTAACGGGATGAGTGTAGTTTTCGCCGGTACCGATATACAGCAACCCACGTTTGGTATCGACGGTTGGGCTGCACCACACAATGCCACCGGCTGGGCCGTAGGCCGGTGTACCATCTTTCTTTTTACCTGTCTCCTTTGCTTCTTCGGCAATGACCCGGTGCCGCCACACCTCATTGCCCGACTGAGCATTGAGCGCCACCACCTCGCCCGACGATGAGCAGCAGGGGTAGCCGGGCATCAACACCGAAACCACTTCCAGCG